>CAVYVQ010000020.1:0-191907 GCA_963771895.1 uncultured Acidobacteriaceae bacterium
GCTGGGGCGGGTTGCGGACCGGACGATCGAAGATGTTCGCATCGCTCTGGGAAGCGTGGGGCCGGTTCCGCTTCGGCTGAGCGAGACGGAACGGGTGGTGCGAGGGAAAGCGATCGATGAATCGCTTGTGTTCTTGGCAAGGAAGAGGGCTGCGGAGGAGATCCGACCCATCGACGACATTCGATCGACGGCACGATATCGCGCTGCGGTCGTGAGCAATCTGGTCGCCGAGTTCCTGAACCTGTTGAACGCGGATGGAAAGAAGGCATGAGTGACGTTCTGGCGCGCTGGAATGATGCTCCCCTCGAGGCAGCCGCTGCGCAGATTCTGCCTTGTTGCGGCTCAAAGACATGGGCCCGCAAGATCACCGCTCGCAGACCATTCCAAGACGAAGCTGCTCTAATGGCCGCGGCTGACGAGGTGTGGCGCGACCTGAGCGAGACCGAGTGGATAGAAGCTTTCAATAGACATCCGCGGATCGGCGAGCCGAGTGCGCCCAATCCCTCAGCTCAACGGTCTTCATCTTTGTCTTTGGCTTGGGCGATGCGAGAGCAAAAAGAAGTGGCGAACGCTGACGATGCGGTTAAGATGGCTTTGGCGGACGGGAATCGCGACTACGAAAATAAGTTCGGGCGAATCTTCATCGTTTGTGCGACGGGAAAATCGGCGGCGGATCTTCTGGAGATTCTCCGGCGCAGGCTACGTAATGATGCGCGAACCGAGCTTCACGAAGCAGCCGAACAGCAGCGGCAGATCACCCAGATCCGGCTGAGAAAATGGCTTCAGGGATGAGACGTATCTCGACACATATTCTCGACCTTGCTCTCGGCAAGCCAGCAAGTGGCGTGGTCGTGCGGTTGGAGAAGCGCGAGCCTTCCGGTTGGCGCGTGCTGGCATCGGAGCGGACGGACCGCGACGGCCGCTGCAGTCAATTGCTGCCGGAAAGCGAAGATTTATCCGCGGGCTCCTACCGCCTGTCCTTCGATATCGCAAAGTACCACGAGCCGCAAGAGATCGACGCACTCTATCCCGTCGTGGAGGTCACGTTCCGGGTGAGGGACGGTGAAACCCAGTTTCACATACCGCTGTTGCTGAGCCCAAACGGCTACACAACTTACCGGGGAAGCTGAGCGCAAGATTGTTCGCCAAGGAGTTTGCAAGTTGACTTCTTCGATCCGTGAGTGGCTCAACCTGAGCGTGCGATGGTTCCACATTTTTGCCGCAATCATGTGGGTTGGCCAAACCTATTACTTTACATGGCTGGACGGCCAATTTGGGCAGCTGGACAAGAAAACCGCGGGAGACGGAATAACGCCGCAGGTTTGGATGGTGCACAGCGGAGGTTTCTACGCGGTCACGAAGCAGAAGTCGCTGGGAGTCTTGCCTGAGCAAGTCCGCTGGTTCCGATGGGAAGCGTTGATGACCTGGTTGAGCGGAATGGCGCTGCTTTTTCTCGTCTATTACTTCAGCGCGGGACTCATCGATACGGACGTGGCGAATATTTCCCAGGGAGCCGCCATTGCGATCGGGCTCGCTGTGTTGCTCGGCGGCTGGCTCATCTACGATCTGGCCGCACGGTCGCCTCTGGGCAAATCTGAAGCTGGGTTCGCAGTTTTTTCTCTCATCATGATTGCGGCGATCTCCTGGGCGTTGATGCATGTGCTCAGCGGTCGCGCAGCTTACATCGAGGTGGGGGCTATGCTCGGAACCGTCATGACAGCCAACGTGTGGTTCCGAATTCTTCCTTCCCAACGCAAGATGATCGCCACGGCTGCGGCGGGCGCACAATTCGATGCTTCCATCGGCGCTCAAGCCAAGCTGCGATCCAAACACAATACTTTTATGGCTGTTCCAGTCGTCTTTATCATGATCAGCAATCACTTCCCAGTTGCGACTTACGGAAACACGTATGCGTGCGAGATTCTGGTTGCGCTGGTTATCATCGGGTGGGCAGCGGCGAAGCTCATCCGCGAAGCCTGAGTCTCAAACGATTCATCTTCAGTGCTTGATTGGGTGAACGACGAACCAAGCCGCTATGGCGAGCCAGATACGGAAGCGTGCGGAAGAAGTCATTGCCAGGTGTCAGAAGCTCTCCTCTTTCTCGGAGGACCAGCGGAGCACACGGCGGACATTCCTTTCTTCGCCGATGCGCGATTGTCACCGCGAAATTACGTGCTGGCTGGAACCTCTCGGCATTCCGGTCCGCGTGGACGCCGCCGGCAATTTCCTAGCATCGTATCCGGCGGCTCAATCCGGCGCTCCGAAGCTGCTCATGGGATCGCACCTCGACACGGTTCCGAACGCGGGCGCTTACGACGGCGTTCTCGGAGTGGTGCTCGCGATTAGCTTGCTGGAAGTTCTGCGCGGGCGGAGCCTTTCGTTCGGAATCGAGGTCGTCGGATTCTCTGAAGAGGAAGGAGTTCGTTTCGGATTACCGTTCATCGGCAGCCGGGCGCTGGTGGGACGGCTCGATGAAGAACTGCTGAAGATTCAAGACAGCCAATGGACTTCGGTGCAAAAGGCTATCGAAGAGTTTGGTCTGAATCCGGCAGAGATTCCGCAAGCGTGCCTGAACGGCGAATACTTTGGATATATTGAGTTTCACATTGAGCAGGGACCAGTTCTGGAAAAACTGGGACAGCCGCTCGCGGTAGTTGACTCCATCGCGGGGCAGAGCCGGCTGGAGTTCACATTCGTTGGCCGCAGCAATCACGCCGGCACGGCGCCCATGCATCTTCGATACGACGCCCTTGCCGGAGCGGCGGAGTGGATTACCGCAGTCGAGCGAGTGGCTCGAAACGTAACCGGCTTGGTGGCGACGGTAGGTAAGATCGAGGCGAAGCCCGGGGCAACCAACGTTATTGCCGGGGAGACACGATTGTCGCTCGACGTCCGCCACGGCTCGGACGACATTCGAATCCAGGCTGTGAAGGATCTCATCGAGCAGGCGCAAGAAATTGCCGGGAGGCGGGGATTAACAGCGCAGGGGAAGACATTGCTGGAGCAGCGGGCGGTCGTGATGGATCAATTTCTGGTTGCCGAAATCGAGCGCGCAATCGCAAAAACAGGGGGAACGCCACACCGGATGGTGAGCGGCGCTGGTCACGATGCTATGATCCTGGCCGAGAAGGTTCCTGCGGCGATGATTTTTCTGCGAACTCCTGGCGGCATTAGCCACGACCCTGCGGAATCGGTTGCAGTTGAGGACGTCGAGAAGGCAATCGAGTGCGGCTTGCACTTACTGGATCAGCTTGCCTCTTCGTCCTTAGTTCGACAGAGGATGTGACGTGCATAACCTTGGCCAGAGTCGCAGTTCTCACCAACGCAATCATCTGCTTTTGACCGCAGACACTTTTGTGCGCACCAGCTTGCCCGGGATGAAAGCTTGCTCGGCGATCGTGCATATCGGTCCGGTAATGGGTGCAGGATTCACGGAATATACGGCCGAGTTCCAAGCGGGCGGCGAACTTGGCAGCACGGCCGCGCAGCGCTTCATTTTTGTGATCGAGGGCGGCTTGAAAGTGGAGATCGACGGCAAATCGAAAGAACTTAGTCCGCGTGCTTATGCTTATTTTCCCCAGGGGCTGCCCCATCGCGTGACGAGCACGAATTTGAGCCGCGTGGCAGTGATCGAGAAACCTTATCAGGCGCTGGATTCGGTCGCGCCCCCAAGCCCTATCGTGTCAAGTGAAGATTCTGTGCCGTCGCATCCACTCGACGATGACCCCAGTTTGCAGGTGAAATGTCTGCTTCCCGACGAAATGAACTTCGACTTCGCGGTGAACACGATGGTGTACCAGCCGGGTGCGGCACTGAGCATGGTCGAGATGCACGTGATGGAGCATGGACTCATCATGCTCGAGGGTGGAGGGATCTACCGGCTCGGCGATTCGTGGTATCCAGTGACAGCAGGAGACTTCATCTGGATGGGGTCGTGGTGTCCGCAATGGTTCGGAGCGATCGGCAAGACGCCCGCAAAATATCTTATCTACAAAGACTTCCATCGCCATCCCTGGGCGAGCCCGCAGCCATGAATCTTGAGATCGATGGCGATCGCCTGATGTCGGAAATCGAAGCGCTCGCTTCATTCTCCGACGCTGAGGCTCCTGCAGTAACGCGAATTGTTTTCTCACCGGCGGATCTGAAAGCGCGCGCGTGGATGAAAGAGCGTTGCGAGGAAGCTGGGCTTACCGTGCGGTCTGACGCGATTGGAAATACGTTCGCACGCTGGAATGGTTTGGACCCTGCTGCTCCGGCGGTCGGCACCGGTTCGCACATCGATGCCATTCCCAACGCAGGGAAGTACGATGGCGTGGTCGGCGTGTTGGGAGGTCTCGAGGCGATCCGAGCGTTGCAGCACGGCGGATTTCGTCCGAAGCATTCGATTGAATTGCTTATTTTCACCGCCGAGGAACCGACACGCTTTGGGATCGGATGTCTCGGAAGCAGGCTCCTGTCTGGCACCCTTTCTCCAAATGCTGCAGGAAAGCTGACCGACAAAGATGGTGCGTCTGTCGAGGAAGTTCGCGCCCGCGCAGGGTTCGCAGGCGAACTCGAGAAGGTGAAATTGCCGAGCAGCTATTACAAAGCGTTCGCGGAGTTGCACATCGAACAAGGCCCCTTGCTTGAACGCGAGCATATTCCACTCGGCATTGTGACGAAGATTGCGGCACCGGCTAGTCTCCGCGTTTTGATCGACGGTTCAGGCGGACACGCCGGCGGAGTCTTGATGCCCGACCGCCACGACGCTCTCTGCGCGGCAGCCGAGTTGGTTCTGGCGATTGAAAGTGCGGCACGCACCAGCGGAGCGATTGACGCAGTCGCAACCGTAGGCATCTGCGAGGTATTTCCCGGCGCGGTCAATAGCATTCCCAGCCAGGTTCGTCTGAGCGTGGACATCCGCGATACTGATCTCAAGCGCCGCGATACAGTAATGCAAGCGTTGGAGGCCACGGGTCACGCGATCTCAGGGAAGCGGCAGGTCTCGATCCGCACTGAGTTGTTGAACGCGGACGCTCCAGGGGATTGTTCGCCAGTCGTGATTGAGGCGCTTTCTCGATCCTGCAGACAGCATGGACTGACATTTCTGTCCATGGTCAGCCGCGCCTATCATGATTCGCTTTTCATTGGACGCATCGCTCCCGTCGCTATGTTGTTTATTCCTTGCCGAAACGGATACAGTCATCGTCCCGATGAGTATGCGTCTCGGGACGATATCGTGCGTGGCACGCTCGTGCTGGCGGAAACGCTGGCAACATTGGCGGCTTGATCTTCTGGGTAGGCTATGCCTGCAATCGCGGATGTAACTATTGAGGGGAGTGAGTCGAAAGATTCGCGGAGTGACGAATCCTGGCATAGCCCGGCTTGATGATCGAGTAAATGAAATCAATGCGCTGTTTGTAAGGCAAGAAAGCGCTCTTCATCGCATTGATGGTGATCTTTTCGAAATCGTCCAGGGACAAGCCAAACGTGCCTGCGGCTGCTTCAAATTCCTGCGTCATGGTGGTATGGCTCATTAAGCGATTATCGGTGTTAAGCGTGACGCGGAATTTCTCTTGATAGAGAATCTTGAAAGGATGCTCGGCCAAACTGCGCGTGGCGCCGGTGTGGACGTTGCTGAGCAGGCAAATCTCCAGCGGGATTCTCTTATCGAGCACGTACTGGGCAAGGTCGCCTAACTTCACTGCCTTGCCGTCCACCACCGCGATGTCGTCGATCAGCCGCGTTCCGTGCCCGATCCGGTGTGCCCCGCAATACTGGATTGCCTGCCAAATCGATTCCTTTCCATAGCCTTCCCCGGCGTGAATCGTGATGTTGAAGTTCTCGCGTTGAATGTAATGAAAAGCATCGACATGCTTCTTCGCGGGATAACCCCCTTCTTCTCCGGCAAGGTCGAACCCTACAACACCACGCGACCGAAAATCCACGGCGAGTTCCGCCATCTCAAGCGACTCATGCCGATTGCGCATGGCGCAGATAATCAACCCCGAGGCAATTCCAAAATCCCTGCGGCCTCGTTCCAGCCCCTTCAACACGGCCGCGACTATTTGTTGATGGGTCAATTCTTTCTGCGTGTGAAAGACCGGGGCAAAGCGAGTTTCAAAGTAAATCACTCCGTCTTTGCTTAGGTCCTCAGCCTGTTCATAGGCCACGCGCTCCAGAGCCTCCTCCGTCTGCATGACCGCGATCGTGTGTGAGAAGCCCTCCAGGTATTTGGCGAGACTTCCCTGGTTCGCGCCGCGATGAAACCATTGACCCAATGCCTGGGGATCAGCTGTCGGAAGCTCCGCGTATCCGGCGTGTTTCGCCAACTCGATGACCGTTTGCGGCCGCAGCACGCCATCCAAATGCTCGTGCAAAAGGACCTTGGGAAGGCTCCGCGACAACTCTTTATCAAGTTTCATGGGATCGGCTTCTGCCCGGCAGGAGGCGCCGTTCAAAGCATCAGCTAAACCTAGCAAGATAATATACCGGTCGCGGAGCGAATTCTCTCGTGTTGTACAATCCCACCTCACCTTGAGGAAGGATCTTTACGCATGACGCAAAACGCCGCGCATTCCCCGGTCACGGATTATGGTTTGCGCCGCGAGATTCTTTCTCCCTTGGAGACGCTGGCGCAATCAGTTTCCACCATTGCTCCCACCACTACACCCGCCGCCACCATCCCGCTGGTGTGCGCTCTTGCCGGCAATGGCACATGGCTTGCCTATCTGCTCGCGACTGTGGCCGTGCTGCTGGTTGCGCTCTGCATCAGCCGCTATGCCCGCATTTCAGCGTCGCCCGGTTCGCTCTATACCTACGCTGCCATGACGCTGCCTCCCTGGCTGGGCGCAACCGTTGCGTGGAGTCTGTTGCTCGCCTATGTGGCTACTGGATCGAGCGTGATTGGCGGTTTCTATCACTACGCGAACCTGCTGCTGCGCGGCGCCACCGGCCATGCCTACTCGTCCGTGTTGCTAGCCCTGCTCGTCACCGGCGTTTCGATATGGATCGCTTACCGCGACGTAAAGATCTCCGCGCGGCTGATGCTCTGGATCGAGGCTCTTTCCGTGACCGTCATTATCGTCATGGTGGTCCTGTTGCTAGTGCGCCACGGTTGGCGCTGGGACTGGGATCAACTTCATCTCCGCAGTATGACAGGCAGCGGGCTGCGGCTCGGGTTGGTGCTGGCGCTCTTCAGCTTCGTTGGCTTCGAAAGCGCGACGACTCTGGGGTCTGAGGCACACAAACCGCTGCAAACGATTCCCCGCGCGGTCATTCAAAGCGCGATTCTCGCGGGGGCTTTCTTCACCCTCTGTGCCTATGCGGAGGTTCTGGGTTTCCACACTGCCGGGAAAGACCTGGGTACGAGCCAGGCGCCAATGCACGTGCTGGCGCAAGTAGCGGGAAGCCCCGTGCTGGGACTGCTGATTGATATTGGAGCGCTGGTGAGCTTATTTGCGTGCACGCTGGCATGCATTACCGCGGCTGCTCGCGTGCTGCTATTGATGGCGCACAACGGGCTCGCCCACGGCTATCTGCGCGCCACACATGCTCTCAACCAGACACCCAGCCGCGCCGTCGTGATCACGGGCATTGCGGCAGTACTTCCAGTGACTGTACTCGCGGCCCGCGGGGCGAGCGGATTAGACGTCTACGGCTGGCTGGGATCACTCGCGACCTACGGCTTTATCGTCGCGTATGCGCTGGTTTGCGTCGCGCTTCCCAGGTACTTGCGCGACCATGGCGTTTACCGTCCGCGAGCGCGGATTATTCCCGGGTTGGCAGGCATCGCGATGCTGTTGGCGCTGGGTGGCAACCTCTATCCGGTGCCGGAAGGGCCTTACGGGAAGCTACCTTACGTTTATCTCGCTTACTTGATTGCAGGACTAGTGTGGTTTTGGTTCCGGCAACAGAACCAAACCGCGGATCGATAGGGCATTCCTCGTTCGCGAGCGACGAAATGTCGCCCCGGGAAGAAATGTCCGCCGCAATAAAAATATCTAATATGTGGCAAAGAAATTTTTACTGGATATAATGCTTTCGTTCCGCAGCCAACTCGCGTAGATTCTGGTGTCAATCATTTTGGGGTGGGACGGATAGAGCCAACTAGCTCTGTCGCCAACATCGGTGAACAAGACATTGGCCTTTCGATCGCCGCACGCGGCCCTGCACGAGTGCTTAGAGACTTGCACGAGGTCATTCATGCCCAAGAGAACCGCACTCCTTGCTCTCCTCGTCGTGTCGTCTTTGTGGATGAACTCTACATTCACGCCCTATGCTCTGGCCCAACAGACGCTCGGCGGCATCACCGGCACGGTTACCGACAAGACCGGCAGCGTCCTGCCGGGAACTGCCGTGACGGTCGTAGCCGACCAGACAGGACTCACGCGCACTCAGAAGACCAACGCGAATGGCAGCTACGACTTGGTGAACCTGCCGATCGGTACTTATACGCTCACCTTCACGCACGAGGGGTTTGAAAGTGAAAAGATTCCTTCCATCACGGTCCAAGCCGACAGAACGGCAACCGTCAACGCCACGTTGAACGTCGGCAAGGTGGGCACAATCGTCGAAGTGCAGGCGACCCCGTTGATGAATGCGGTAGACACGACGAACGGCTACGTCCTGGAAAAAGACCAGATCGACGCCGTCCCGCTGCCCACGGGCAGCTTTACAGGACTGGCTATTCTTTCTCCCGGAGTGAATGCCGAATTGCCCGGCGGCACGGGCGCCAACAGCGGGCTCGGCAACCAGCCAATCTGGGCCAATGGCCAGCGCGACACCAGCAACAGTTTCCTGCTCAATGGCGTTGACGCCAGCAATCTGTTCAACGGCAAGAGCACCAGCCAGGTAGCCTCGGCGCGCATCGTGAACAATACCGGCGTGGCCAATGCCGCCAGCACCAGCGCGGCTCCGATCCAGAGCACGGCGTCAGTTTATCTGGCGATCGGCCAGGCGCTGCCCACGCCCGCTCCCGAAACTATCACGGAGCTTCGCGTAAATACTTCCATGTACGATGCGCAGCAAGGCTCCACCAGCGGCGCTCACATCGACATGAGCACTTCCTCAGGCGCCAATACGATTCACGGCGCCGCCTACATCCATCGCGGCACTGATTGGCTGAACGCCGCGCCCTTCTTCGACAAGCAGGATGCCAACATTCCCGCCAATGACAAAGTTCCGCAGTTGCATCGTTACACCTTGGGAGGAACGCTGGGCGGCGCCCTCATCAAAGACAAACTGTTCGGCTTTGTCAGCTATCAGCATCTGCATGACTCCGACCAGGAGATCGGCCTCTCGCGGATGCTGGTTCCGGTGGGCCTCACCAACGATCGCTCGCCAGCGGCACTGGCGACTATCTCGAATAACTTTTGGGAAACCAGTTTGACCGGAAACGGCGACCTGAATCCCATTGCGGTTGCGCTCTTTCAGTACAAACTACCCAACGGCCAGTACCTCATTCCATCGTGGGACGGCCAAAGTGCCACGCCCATCTTTCCAGAAAACGCGATCAGCCCAGGTACGGCGTACTTCACCGCCGATCAGGCAGTCACAGATCTGGATTGGAACAAAAGCACCACCGATACAGTGTCGGTGAAATACTATTATCAGCACGATCCCAGCCTCGCTCCCTACGCTTACTCGAACGTCGCGGGCTTCGCTCAGCGTCTCGATGCAGGCAGCCAGGTCGCATCCATCACCAACACGCAGACGATCCGGTCGAACCTGAGCATCGCCGAGGTTCTCGGCATTCTGCGGGAGAAGGTGTACAGCACCATCGCGCAGCCTTTTTCGCCGCAGTCCTTTGCCGCTCAAACTGGCACACCGGCCATCAACACATTCGGCTCATCGTATTTTCCGGGGATCACCATCGTAGATCCTCTTGGCTTGTTCAGTTCCGCCAACACGGGCGGCATCGTGAACCTGCAATTTCTAACCATTGGTCAAGGTGCGGCCTCGCAAGGAGCTTTTACAGGGGTCTTTCAGAACCGCATCATGCCCTCGGCCAACGCCATCTGGAATCATGGCAAGCACACCGTCACCTTCGGCGGCAGCTACGCCTACACCCAGCTCAACACTCGTGACGAAAGGACGAACCAGGGCATTATTTCCACGGCGGATTTCTCCCAGTTCATCCAGGGATTCGTGAACACCAACGATGACTTCACCACCACTAAATTTCTACAGGGCAATGCCAACCGCTATTACCGCGCCGGCCAATCCGGAGCCTATGTGCAGGACAAATTCCAGTTCCGCTCCAACCTCAGCCTCACCGCCGGCCTGCGCTTCGACTGGGATGGCGGCCTGACCGAAAAGTACGGCCGCGTGTTCAATTTTGATCCTTCCCTCTATTCTTACAATGCCGCCACCGATACCCTCAACTCCAACGGCTTCATCATCGCCGGCAACAATAAATTGTTTCCCACCAAGGGAGTCAGCAACACCACACTCACCGGCCGGCAATGGGGACTCGCCCCACGTCTGGGCGTGGCCTGGAGTCCGAAAAAATTCAATGACAAGCTGGTAGTCCGGGCCGGCAGCGGGCTCTACTACGACCGCGGCGAGCTGTATTCGTATCTTTCACCGGGCTTCGCCGAGGGGGTGATTAATGGCGGACCATTCGGCGTCAACCAGACTCCGCCCTATGTGAACGCCCAAGCTTGCAATCCCGGTACGCAGAGTTTTTACCTGGGCTACATTCCCACTTGCAATACTGATCCCAGCCTTGGTCAGGTTTACACGCTGGCGAATCCCTGGGGCAATACTCTCGGTCCCGCTCCCAGCGGCAATCCTGCGGATGTCACTTCGTTCCTGCCAAATACCGGAGGGCCGGGCGTTGGAGTAGCGGCAGGAATCGCGCAGGGACAGCCCCTCTTTACCTTTGCCACTTACAACCGCGCCAACAAACTGCCCTACACCATTAACAATACGCTGGACTTCCAATGGCAGCCGCGCAACGACTTGGCCATCGAGGTCGGTTACGTGGGCAACTTCGGACGCCACGAAGTCATTCCTATTCCCTTCAATCAGGCGCAGATCGCCAGCCCCTCTCACCCCGTTCGACCCGGCACTCCTTTCGAGCAGGATTACACCTATGGCTACACGGTCCAAGGCCCAGCCGGCTGCAATCCCGCTGTTTTTGGAAGCTGTTCAGCGATCAATTTGCCTAACGGACAACAAATGCTGGCAAATTACGAAGGTGGCAACGTTGACCTGCGCGTTCCGTATGTTGGGTATTCCGGTGAGTCGGAGACCTACAAAGCCGTCGGTGTCTCTGCCTACAATGCACTTCAGACTCACGTCGAGAAGCGCATGAGCCACGGCCTGCAGTTTGGCTTTTCCTATACCTACTCTCACGCTCTGGATGAACAAAGCGGAATGGGTCTGTTCTTCAACGGAAACAACCCGCTGGACCTGCGCTCGGCCTACGGCTCGTCGGATTTTGACCGTACTCATGTCTTCAACTTCAGCTATCGCTACCAATTGCCCAAGTTCTATCCGGCAACCACGCTGAAAGGCAAGCTGGCGGATGGATGGGCCATTCAAGGGCTCACCGTAATCCAAAGCGGCCAGCCCTACAGCATCATCGACTACACGGGCGCGGTAGGCAGTATCTTTTTCAGCGTTTACGACGGGATTACGAATCCGATTGTCCCGCTCGCGCCTGGTTGCACGCCAAAGAATGCACTCACCGGCGCTTCGGGAGCCTATGCCAACTCCGACCCCTCGAACCTCAACCTCTACGCGCTCAAACAATCCTGCTTCACGCTCCCTCTTCTACAACCCGGCGATCTGGGAGGCGCCATCCCTGCAGGTGACACTTTCGAGACCAACTTCACCACGGGCCAGCGCAACATCTTCCGCCAGGCCTGGCAGAAGCGAGCCGACATTTCCCTTGTGAAGCTCACCCAGCTCACGGAGCGAGTCGCGCTGAAGTACAGCTTCGACATCTTTAATCTTACCAACACTGCAAGCTTTGATATCCCCATTGACGACGTTTCACAGAACGCAGCCTACAACCAATTTCCCGTGCTAGGCTCGACGCTGTACAACGCCCCCTCGGGTCTGGGCGCGGTGAACAAGACGATCGGTGGTCCGCGCCAGATTCAGATGACACTGCGGGTGGACTTCTAAGTTGCCGCGGGCAGTAACGTGGAAGTGCGTCGCTTAAGCGCCGCGTCAGGACCACAACAATCAAAGCACCTTTAGCCGCCGTGGTCCGTTCTTGATTTGCTAAGACCGTTCCAACACTGGCGATTACTCTTCCCCAATGTCCTCATTCCACACTTCCGGATTCTTGCGGATGTACTCTCCCAACAACGAGGCGCACTCCCCGGAATCAAGATCAACGACCCGCACTCCCAGAGAGCGCAACCATTCCAGCCCGCCCTGAAAATTGCGGCTCTCGCCGACCACCACCGTACCGAAACCAAACTGCCGAATCAATCCACTGCAGTACCAGCACGGCGCCAGCGTGGTCACCATGGTAAGGCCGCGATAGCTGCGCTGACGCCCAGCATTTCGGAAGGCGTCAGTCTCGCCATGCAGAGATGGATCCCCGTTCTGTACCCGGCGGTTGTGACCCGAGCCGACGAGTTTGCCCGCGGCATCGAAGATGGCGGCGCCAACCGGGATGCCTCCTTCGGCTAATCCTTTGCGCGCTTCCGCCAATGCCACCTTCAGCATCGCAGCATGATCGGGTTCAGGCATGATCTTAGATTATATGGGCAACACAAGAGTGATGATTCTTGTGGAAAGAACGGCGGATGCAGTTGCCATCTGTGTAGAACACGGAGCGCGAGGGATCAGCCCGCTGGAGGGACGAGGGCGTGTTGGCAACAAGAGGCTTGGATTGTAGAGACGCCACTGTATGTAGAAAGCTGCGATGCAGCGAATCTGAAGAATCGCTGACAATTCCTCACAAATGCCAGGTCAGAACCGCTGAAGCACGGGATAAGGTTTTAGAAATTGAGTGTAGACAGGGGTATCTGTCGAGCCATAACAACTTCTTGTGACCGAGCAGCTTGGATGCTAGCTGCAATCAGCTGCACAAAAGAAAGAATAAGATATGTCGGTAGCAAGTTAAAATGTCCGCTTTTTGTAGCAAGTGAAATGTCCGGTTTCAAAGTTGTACCCTCGCCGTTTGGGTTGGGTTGATTTGGGGGATGGGGTTGCAGGGGAAGGGGGCAGTTCCCCTTCCCCTGCTCGTCTCTGTAGAAGCTTTGGCCGGCAGGGGCATTCCGCCGCTGTCATAGCGACCCAGGCAGTGCGGTCCGTGGGTGAGACTCAAGGTTCCATTCAGGTGTTGGTGCACCACCACCTGGCAACCCGCCAAGGTCGCCCGCCAGCGCACCCGTTCGATCTGCAAGCTCAGATTCTGAAAGCTCACCGTATTGTCGCGGTTCACACTGCGTTCAAACTGCAGCGAGAAAATCCGTTCCAGGTCACGACTCCGGCAGGGCACAAAAGCATGGCCCTGCTGCCTGGGCGCGACCTGAAAACGGCGGTTAAACTCGGCGATATAGTCTTGCCGCAGAAACCGGTTCGCCGCCTCCAGCGTGCGAAGCTGGCGCAGCCGCAACTCCTGCGGCAAGCGGCCCTGCCAGGTCGAGAAGTTGCGCTCACTGCGCCCACGCGCTTCCGGCGAATAGGCCGGGATCATCTGCACTCCCAACTCGTGCAACGCCCGCCCTACTTGCGTGCGGCGATGGGAGTCCACCTTGCCGCCCACCTTCGGCGTCAACCAGAAATGGCTCCCCCGATCGCTGTACAGCGCGCAGAACAAGCCTTTGCGCTCGATCACTTCTTTCAATCCCGCCATCACTGTCACCGTCGATTCCTCCTCCACCAGCTGCGCGTAGTAAATCTCGCTCGTGGCGTCGTCCAGAATCACGATCAGGTCGTACCAGCGTTCGTCCTGAAACCACTGGTGGCGGCTGCCGTCGATATGCAACAGCATCCCCGGCAACAGCGCCGCTCCCGCCGCTTGCGATGCGCCCCGCGCTTGCGTCCGCGCGCCACCAGGCCCGCTCCCTGCAGCGCCTGCTTGACCCAGGTGTAACTCAGTTTGATCCCATGCTCGGCTTGCAACTTCTCGTGAAAGTGTTGCACGTTCAGATCAAAATACTTGTCCCGGTACAGGGCGAACACCTTTTCCACCGTCGCCACCGGCACCCGCCGACGCGAGGGCTTGCCCCGCCGCCGGTCCAGCAATCCGTTGTAGCCCTGTTCGACGTAGCGCTCCCGCCACCGCCGCATGTGCCGGTCGCTGATGCCCAGAATCTCCGCCGCCTGCCACCAGGTGATCTTTTTCGCCATCGCCTGCAACATCACATCTTGTACTTTCATCGCCCGCTCCATCGCGGCCCTCGGATAAGCTTCCATGCTCCGCATGGTCTCCTATCCTCACCGCCCGCAAAGCGGACATATCACTTGCTATCTCAACCGGACATATCATGTGCTACCGACAAAGAAAGAATAAGATATTGACAAAACCATTCTGGAGCATTAGTATTCCAGCCCCTAATTCGACATACCTCGCGTCGTAGCACTTTGAACAGAGTGTTTGGAAGCTGGGAAGATACCTTTGCCTGTCCAGCTGAGCTTCGCAGCGCGGGAGATTCTCGGTTTTATCCGCGGGCGGCAACTCTCGCTGCCGCAGACACAGAATCCACACAAGACACACTTCAGGTCTTCCTCTTTCTTGCCTTCGACCAATGGGCACGAATCGCTTTCTGGGCAATCGTTCGCCGCGGTTCCGGGGTCAGTTTGCCTAATGAGGCGCGCGCGTTGTTTCGCATTTTATTTGCCCTTAAGCGCAACTCTCCAGAACCCTCCAGAGTCTAAGTAAATAGGACTCTTTCACATGAAAAACACGACGTTTTATGACATGCTCTGGGAAGTTCCTCCGGGCAACACTATCCGCCTGAGGTCCTTTACCGGAGATCAGTGGTACAAAATCGATCTCGACAATAGAACCTGTACCTGCGCCAAGTTCATCGAGGGGCACGAACTTTGCAAGCATCTCAATGCCCTCGGCATCTACAGCATACAGAGGCCATTCGTTGCAAGAAGTCACCCCACGTTCTCACAAGCACTCTCCGGGATGGTGAAGTCGATTCGACTGAGGCGGCCTGAGGAAGCCATCTATTGGTTGGTGTATCTGGACACGTTCAAAGAACCCCAGCATCGGTTTAGAACTGCGCGACGAATTTTGATCGCGTCGGCAGAAGACGGTCATTCGATTGCGGTGATGGAACATGTGGTCGATTCATTTAAGAGAATCAGCAAGGCCGAGGCTGGCCTCGAAGAACTCGCCGCTGAAGTTCTGAGGATTTGCAAAGTGCCGAATTGGTGGCATCCCAGCACCGGAGGTCACGACTATATCTATTCCGGAATGCTGGGTCACCGCGCTTTCGCCTATCTCTCGCGGACTATTACGGCGGAATCCCTTGAAAGACTGATTGAGCAGGGCATCGAGGAAAAAGCAAAGCCAACAGCATTAGCCGGAGTCATGGGGCTTTCGGAAATACGAATGGGAGCAAGCAAACAGGCAGAGATGGTGTTAGCTTTGGCGAAGAGGAACAGACATGACTTGGCCGAACGGCTCACTCAGGTTCATTTGCGCGCCCGTTCGGCTCTATCGAGCGATAACAATTTTCTTTGTCAGGCGGCTTGGATGTTAGCTGGCGGCAACAGCCCAGTGGCAGACGCGCTCCATCCAGTCACAAGTGCCGAGGTCTCGGGGCAGGTCGAAAAAGCTAGAGCCAGATGGAAAGACCCGCAACCGATCCCCGGCTGGTGCTGCGACGGCGTCCATTCCGCAGGAAACGATGTGAGGTTCATGGGGACGTGGGAACACATGAATGCAGTTTGCAGAGCCTTTTCACACTACGGAAGAGTTGATCCGGAGGACGAATGGCTACCGGAATTTCGGAGCTATGACGGGCTAATTGTCCAGACGACGGGCGAAGAACTTGGCAATCAAATTGCACGAACTTGGTCAGAGTTGAGAAAGCAACAAACCATACTGTTGCGTTCTTCGGAAACCAGTAGCGAATGAACTTGGAGTGGCGAACTCCATTGCTGCGTGGAAGTCGAAGTGACGGTTCGCCAGACTGGAATGAATGTCCGCCGCGCAAGAGGACGAGGCAGCAATGAGTAAGACTACGCGAGCAGTGCCAACAAAAGATCAAAGAGCTATTGCGGCCACTGTCGTGCGAAGCGTCGTCGGGCATTCAATCGACGGTACGGCTTTATGGGAAAAATGGGTGCGCGAAATCAGTCGAGCGATTGCCGACGCTGCATGGAGCGATCCATTCATCGGCGAAGAAATTGACCTGGCTGAGGGCCACAAGCCGTAGAGAAAGCCGAGGGGGTGGCGCAGCCGAGCGCCTTATCAAGAGCAGGTTCATAGATCGACAATTCCGCCGCAATCAAAGAAGGTTGGTGATCAGGAGGAACGGCAAGCCGTTCAGCCAAGTCGGCATTGCAATCAAAATTGCAAGAAAAACCCCGATTGACAAATCTTTGATAGGTGAATGTTGCCGGCCGCGGAGCAGATGCTCGATTAAGATGGATGCGCTAGTGCCCAAAACATGACGCCAAAGATGCCATCCGGAAAGATTCGGCGGTTTCGTGCACTACTTCCGAGGTGTGCTACCACACACACTGGAGGCCAACGGACCACTGCGGATAGATCAGGCTTATCGGCCTGTCGACGATGAAGGTTTATTGGGCACACTTAGGATTTCCTTGGACTGCCCGTGCCCTCTTGCTGGTCGTTCTGCCCTTTCTTGCCTGCCTCGGAAAGAGCCTCTTCGAGCAAAAACTCTACCTGCTGATTCAATGAGCGATGTTCATGTTTTGCAAGGTCGGTAAGCTGATCCTTGAGCCCCTGCTGGATTCTGAGCAACAGAGCAACCCTACGTCCTGGCATCTTCTTGAGCACACCTTTTGCTCCGAACGACCTCGACGTTCGTCCAAGAGCGATGGTCGAGGTTTCATCAACAAACCAACCCGCCCCCGGTAAGAGCCGTACTTGACAAGTGTTAAGCTACAGGCTACAGTCTCATAGGTGAAGATACGGAACTTCGTTCACAAGGGTATGAAGAGGCTCTACGCGGGAGACAGCGCAAAAGGCGTTGCGCCCGATACGGTGGACAAACTCCGCAAGATGCTGGCCTTTCTCGATGACATGCAAGATCCCGAGGAATTACGCTCCCTCCCAGCGTGGAAGGTGCACACCCTGACCGGCGACCGCAAGGGCACTTGGAGCCTCAGCGTCACCCGTAACCGCCGTTTGACGTTCCGTATCGACATCGCAGAGCGGGAAATCTGCGACCTAAATTTGGAAGACTACCACTAGGACAAAAGGAGCAAAATTCCATGTCTATGAAGAACCCGCCCCATCCCGGAGATTTCATTTGGACAGAGATTATCGAGCCCGCAGGCCTGTCGGTAACAGCGTCGGCGGCCGCGCTTCAGGTTTCCCGGCCCGCACTGTCCAGCCTGCTTAACGGCAAGTCTGACCTTTCCGGGGATATGGCGCTCCGCATTGAGAAAGCCTTTGGAGTGAAGATGGACACGCTCATGCGGATGCAAGCCTCCTACGACATCGCCCAAACCCGCAAGCGTGAGAAGCGAATCCATGTGCGGCGGATTCACTAGGTAGCCCCAGTTCATGCATGAGGAAATCAGCACGCGCGGCTGCATCAACTACCTTCGTGTCGCAACTTTCCTGCGCTTGGAAGAAGGCACGAAGGCAGCGGCCGAATACCAGAAGATTCTCGACCACCGCGGCGTTGCCCACGGCGTTGCCTCCCTCGATGTGAGCTATAACTCCTCCCCTAAACAACGGAGATCGAACCCAACGCTAACAGCGTTGGCGGCTTCGATCCTCGCCAAGCGTAGGAGTTTACTACGACGCCCTCGAAGCGGCGAACAAGCAAAACGAAATTACCACCTGGCTAGCTTGGTTTGCTGGAGTGTCGATTGAAGCACAACGGCGCACCATGGCGCTGGTCCAGTTCTCAATCGACAAGGCAAGGCTGCTCGATCGCCTGCGCGGTCATCTAAATCCGCGTCAAGAGAAAGCTCTGCTCCGCATGTTGCGGGGAGGCCCTGAAGGCCTTGCGGGGGGCTTAAGTGCTGGCAAGTACGTCACAATAACGGGAGCGTCCCCGGCGACCGCGACTCGCGATCTCGTCGAATTTGTAACCAAGGGCGCCCTGATACAGATCGGGGAGCGCAAGCATACGCGCTATCAACTCAACTCAACATTCCGTTGCGCTCAGTCACTTCCGTCGCAGTAAACGAACGCGGAGAAGTTGTTCAGCCAGAATCCAACGGATCAAAGGAGCTTGGCGGCGGCTGGGATGCCGCGCGGAATTCCATCCCCGGCAAAATCAATCCATGCGCGGAGAGATTAGGCTCACCGGCCTGTCGACGATGAAGGTTTGTTAGGAGCACTTAGGATTTCCTTGGACTGCCCGTGCCCTCTTGCTGGTCGTTCTGCCCTTTCTTGCCTGCCTCGGAAAGAGCTTCTTCGAGCAAAAACTCTATCTGCTGATTCAATGAGCGATGTTCATGTTTTGCAAGGTCGGTAAGCTGATCCTTGAGCCCCTGCTGGATTCTGAGCAACAGAGCAACCCTACGTCCCGGCATTTTCTTTGAGCGCACCTTTTGCTCCGAACGACCTTGACAATGTGGTATCATTATGATATCTATTTGATATCCACCAGCGAGGTCTATCAGCATGCGAGCTTCTAGTACTCGGCCTAAAGCAAAGCTAATACGTGAGAATTTGCGTGCAGTCAAGCAACTTTATCCTCATGTCACCAATTCGCAAATGCTAGTGCTTCGAGAGCTAAGCCTTACGCTTGGCCTCTCAGTACGGAGTGGCGACCTGCTGATGCTTGATACAAGATGGTATGTCACTCATTCCGGCTTGCTGCGAGTCGCACAAAGGCGGCGGTGCTCGGGCATAACAACAGAATTGGAAGAGGGCGTTTCCACTCCCAAAGAGAGCCGCTGGGTCTTCAAAGCGACCGTCGCCAAGTCGGAAACGCAACACTTCGTCGGTTACGGTGACGCCGACCCTTCCAATGTCTCTTTCCTCGTCCACGGGGCCGAGATGCGCGTGGCAGAAACGCGTGCTGTCAATCGCGCCCTCCGCAAGGCCTACGGCATCGGCATCTGCTCGATCGAGGAAATCGGTTCATTCGCCGAGCCGCCGCAATCCTTCCGGGAGTCAAAGAAACTCCCTCCCCAGCCGGTCAATGGGAACAACGGAAACTACGGTGGTGAACCCAAGGTACGCGATCGCCTCTGCCAGCTGATCCGCCATCATCAGCTCGATCCCAACCTCGTCAAGTCTTATGCCGTCGATTATTGCGGCACCAAGACTCTCCGCGAAGCCTCCCGCGAGCAGGTCGAAGGTTTTGCTGCGCACCTGGCCGACTGGGCCGAGAAAGACCGGGAACGCATTGCTCTGTCAGCTCAACAGTTATCTCGGCGGGAAGGAAGGTGCGGCGTGAGGCGCTATTTCGAGTCGCTCCGCCCGGCAGATGTGTCGGCCCTGCACTCGGTTCCGGACGGTCTTTTCTTGGTTCGGGTGGACCGGGCGCAATATCGCTGGCACAAGCAGAAGCCATATTACGAGATCTGCTTCCCTGTCCTAAGCTTCGACGGCTCATTCCTTATCCTTCTTCTGTTTGGCCCACCTAGCGAGAGCAGCCTTTCGGGCACTAGCACTCCTCTCCTCCGGGCTCAGTTTGGCGGCCCGTCTTTTCCCGCCCTTCGAGCCTCCCATTTTTCCCAAGGCAACTGCGTGAGGATTTTTCTTGGACATTTCTGCTTACTTTTATGCCTGAACGGAGGACAAGAACGCAACCGTTAAAAATTCTATTGACAATGCGTAAACGCCTACGCATAATACAGATAGCATGCGTTAGCGCCTACGCATGGTTGGAGAGGATTGGAGGACCTGTAATGACGCGAGCCATAACCGCGACGAATCAAAACGTTCGGCTTGCAAAACGGCGATGGGCGGGATTGTCCCGGATCGCGCTCATAGCGTTGAGGCAGCTGAGTCGAGAATATCGGCTGTCAGTTGCGCTTGGGGATCTGCTCTACATTCATGAAGGCTGGTACGTAAGCCATTCGGGTCTGTTAAGAATTGCTCAAAGAAGGAAGTGTTCCGGAATTAAGGTACAGTGCGTTCGAGAGCTTTGCGACCCAGCCGCAACACGCTGGGCATTCAAAGCTACTGTCTTTAGGTCCGGGGATTGCAAAGGCTTTGTCGGCTACGGCGATGCCGATCCCTCCAACGTGTCTGCCTTGGTCCACGGCGCCGAGATGCGGGTGGCCGAGACTCGGGCGGTCAACAGGGCTCTGCGCAAGGCCTACGGCATCGGCATCTGCTCGGTCGAGGAAATCGGTTCATTCGCCGAGCCGCCGCAATCCTTCCGGGAGTCGAAGAAACTCCCTCCCCAGCCGGTCAATGGGAACAACGGAAACTACGGTGGTGAACCCAAGGTACGCGATCGCCTCTGCCAGCTGATCCGCCATCATCAGCTCGATCCCAACCTCGTCAAGTCTTATGCCGTCGATTATTGCGGCACCAAGACTCTCCGCGAAGCCTCCCGCGAGCAGGTCGAAGGTTTTGTCACGCACCTGGCCGACTGGGCGGAGAAAGACCGGAACGCATTGCTGTGTCAGCTCAACAGTTATCTCGGCAGGAAGGAAAGTGCAGCGTGAGGCGCTATTTCGAGTCGCTCCGCCCCGCAGATGAGTCGGCCCTGCACTCGGTTCCGGACGGTCTTTTCTTGGTTCGGGTGGACCGGGCCCAATATCGCTGGCACAAGCAGAAGCCTTATTACGAGATCGGCTTCGCCGTCCTCAAGCCCAGGCATCTGACCGGTTGCTTGATGACCGGCCGCCTGTACTGTACGCCCAGAGCTATGTGGAAGCTGAGTTGGTTTCTGCGTGACTTCGGCTATGACCCCGAGCTGCTTGCCAAAAATGAGATCGATGATAAGGCTCTGGTCGACTTGTGGGGCGTGGTAAAGATCAGCGAATTCACGGTGCACGGCATCTCTGTCCTAAACTTCGACGGCTTCGCGCCGGCTGCCCGTTGGGAAGAACTCTCAATCTTTGCAGGCATGGATCATCGTGGGTCCGGGGTGTCCTCATGACCTACACCCCCGCTCAGATTATCCAGAAATCAGGTGCCTTATGAAACGCCAGATCACCGGCCTGCACGCCGCTGATCGCTATGCCGCCGACCAGATCCCCGACGGGGTTTTCCTCGTTACGGTGCAACGCGTCCAGTTTCGTCGGCAGGCACAAAAGCCCTACTACACGCTCACTCTGGCCATTCTTGAGCCCAGCCGGTTTGCCGGACAGGTCATTTCGAGCCGCCTCTATTGCAACCCGAAAGCCCTATGGAAGCTGAACTGGTTCCTGCGCGACTTTGGCTACGACACCGAACTGATGGGACGCGACGAGGTGGACGAAACCCAGCTCGTCGGTCTGAAGGGCGTGGTCAAGATCAGCCACATCGTTCTGAACGGCGCTTCGCTGATCCGCCTGGACGGCTTCGCTTCTGCCGGCCGTTGGGAAGAACTTTCCCCGGCAAATCTGGACAGCCCGCAGGTGGCCTGAAATGACGTACAGCTACACTCAGATCAGCCAATACCTGACCTGCCCGCGGCGGTATCGGCATCGCTATCTCGATGGCTGGAAAGAGAAAGACACCCGTGCGGTGATGCTCTTCGGTCGCGCCTTCGAACAGGCTTTGGGCGCCTATTTTCGGCGGGAAGATCCCGGTGCCGTCCTGTTCGCCGAGTGGTCTGAGTGCCAAAGCCAAGATCTGCATTACTCCAACCGAGACTCGTGGGATCGCATGCTGCGGCAGGGAATCATGCTGTTGACGCGTTTCTGCCAGGACGACCGCATCCAGGTCCGCCAGCCTCGACGTAATCTGCAGATCAAGTTCACGCGGGCGGTTGGAGAGAAGAACGACTTTGTTGCCTACATCGACGCGATCGGCAGCTTCGACGGAAAGCGCTGCCTGCTGGAGTGGAAGACCAGTTCGAGCCGATATCCAGAAGAGCCTGAAGGGTTGCTGGCCTTGGATCCGCAGCTTGTCTGCTACTCCTGGATAACGGGTATTGCCGAAGTCGCTCAGGTGGTTTTCGTCCGCAAGAGCTTGGTCGAGGTTCAGTACCTGCGAACCACTATCACCGAGGAGCAACGTCAGGAGTTTGGCCGCTTGGTGGAAGGCACAATCCGTCGAATCGAGTCGGCAGACTTTCTGCCGCACAGTGGCATCCGCTTTCCGCAGAACCCCTGCAGCACGTGTCCCTATGTGGGGCTTTGTCTTGGAAAGCAGCAGATGGCTGACGCTCGCTTGGTGCGGCGTCCAGGAGCAGAGAGTCCTTGATTGGCTTGACGAGCTTAATTACTGAGAATCCGCCCATGCCACCGAAGTTCAATCGCCGCCGCGCCCTGTTTGTACTCGGCAAAATCGACGAGATTCTGGCTTGGGAACAACGGAGAGAGACGGAGCGCGACACAAAATTTGTGGAACTAGGTCAGTATCTTTGCGAGGTGCGGGCGGGACAGTACTGGCGGCTGGAGAACCTGAAGTCTTTCGACGCCTTCCTGGGAACACGCTTCCCGCAATCGCGGCGGAAGGCGTACTACTTAATGTCCATTCATGAGAACCTGCCGCCACAGGCGAGGAAGGAGCTCAAGAAGGTGGGCTGGGCCAAGGGAATCGAGTTGGCCAAGTTGGCGCGCCGGGATCGGCAGCACTTCGATTGTGCAACCTGGTTGCACAAAGCTCGGGAATTGTCGAAAGAGGATTTTCAGCAGGCGGTCGAGAGAGAACTCACTGGGAAATTAACAGAGCCGTGGGAAATTGTCTACTTCAAACTTTACGAGAGCCAGATGCCGGTCATTGAACGAGCGATCGAGACCGCAGCTCTGATGCTCGGAAGCGACCGCTCCCGCGGTTACTGCTTGGAAATGATATGTGCGGACTTTCTGGCCGGCGCTAACCTGGACCACGGAGATCCGGAGATGCTGCTGTTCTCGATGACGAGATTCTTCAAATTCCTGCCCGAAGAGCAGCGGCAGGCTTTTCTTGGAGACCTCAGCGAAAAGGCATCATGAGCCCGATGCGTCCCGACCCTCCCGGCTTGCGACTGGATGTGGTGTCGTACGAGACTCTGCGGCAGCAGGTGCTGCGGCGTGATGGCTGGAGATGCCAAGCATGCGGCACGATGTCGAACCTGGAAGTTCACCACAAAGAATTCCGTAGCCAATCAGGGAAAGACTCAGAAGAAAACTTGATTACGCTGTGCACGACATGCCACGCCAGAGTGCACGGCCGATAAGACCATAAACGGGTTGCATGGTAGCGTTATCCCCTGCCGGACTGCGATGGAACTCAATTAGGTCGCGTATGTTTCATCGCTGGGATTCCTGCAGAACCGCTTGGCCATTCACCCGGGGCCTGCGTCTACCATCGCCACTATCCCGACCTTGAGGTCGAGATGTTCGCGAAGCGCAAGAACGGCAACGAAACGCAGTAAAAATGGAGCTATCGGCCCAACGCGGCGAAAGGCAAGATCGCACCGTGGCGCTACACTGCTACACCTTAGAGGCGACCAGAGCTCCGGACCCAAGCGTCGCCTGAGCCGTTTTATTCGGGATGAAGACTTTTCCTTTGATTGCCGAATCATCCACTCCTTCGGCAGTTGGCGCGGCGGCGTCATTGTGGCTATTCAGCGGGTCCGCGATCACCAAAAAGAGGGTCGCAACTAGGGCAGACCACTCAAGAAGCGGCGAATGCCGAGATAGACCTGCGACGGACACCGCGATTATGGCGACAAAGATGACTCGCAGAGTCAAAGTTCTTATGCTGATATTCTTGGCCAGATTGCGCATTAGATTTTCCGGAGCTAAGGACCGGGAGCGTACACTTTCCGGCTACTGCCAATTTACCGCCGAGCCTTCCGAGCGACAATGGCACGAAGGTGGGGGCACTTAACACTTGGAGATCAGGCGGCCGCATTCCGAAGTCAGAAGTCAGAAACTAGAGATCCGGCTGCGCCCAGTAAGCACCAGGGGCCTGACTCCGATACCAATCAACCGTCAGGGCAGGCTGTCTTCAAAATTTGCTTTGGGTTCGTACCCGAAGTGCTGTTGCGCCGCGGAAATGTCGGCCACTGAGTGCCTGATGTCGCCGTCGCGTTCCGCGGCATAGATAGGCGAACCGGAGTATGAGGTGAGGGTCTGAAGGAGTTAAGGTTTCATTGAGCGTGACTCGCCGCCCCGTCGCCACATTGAATGCTTTGCCCGCGACTTGACCCGGCCGCTCAGAAACCCTCGGCACAGATTGTTTTGTCGCGTGTTGACTTCCTTCACTATCCGATCCGCCGCGCTTTCCGATCTCGGCAAAGCTGGTTTACGAACATCGGGGGCATGCCTTTTATTGATAACAAATGACTTATTGGGTTGCTTCGCAAGATTGGAATTTCTGACGTTCAGAGTCCGCGCAGTGTGGGACTCGGGGAGCAGCACCCGCGAACTATTCCCGTGTCTCCGCGATTCGTAAATAGCAGACCCTCTCTAATCGCAGAAATCATGGACTTTGAATAATCTAAGCTAGTACTTTATAATACTCAAGTGCAATATATTCCTAGGCAACTGGCGCCTGTTCTCCAGGATGCCTCTCGTCATTTCCCAGCAGTCGTCGTAACCGGGCCCCGCCGTGCGGGTAAGACCACACTCCTGCGCAAGCTGTTCCCGAATGCCCGCTATGTACTGCTTGAAGACCCTGACATTCAGGGGCGAGTGCGCAGCGATCCACGTGCTTTTCTTGACGAGATGCAGCCTCCAGTCGTATTCGACGAGATTCAGAATACCCCTGAGCTGCTCGATTACGTTCGCACGATGATCGACACGAGGCCTCGTCGCATGGGCCAGTGGCTGTTCACCGGCTCGCAGGAAGCTCCTCACATGCGGGGCATCACCGAATCGATGGCGGGGCGGGCGGCTATTCTGCAACTCCTGCCTTTTAGCTTTGCAGAAACCGCCAAAGTGAATCTGCTGCATGGAGGCTTCCCCGAAGTACTGGCGCGTCCCAAGGCTCGCAGGCTTTGGTTCTCCTCCTACCTCCAAACATATCTAGAGCGGGACGTACGAGCAATTACAAATGTGCGTAATCTGACGACTTTTCGCAGGTTTCTCGCCGTTTTGGCCAGTCGGCACGGTCAAGTGCTCAACAAGACCGACCTTGCAGCACCTTTGGGAGTATCGGTTCCGACCATCGCCGAATGGCTCTCCATTCTGGAAGTGACCGGCCAAATCATTCTGGTGCCGCCGTACTTCGAAAACCTCGGAAAGCGGCTCATCAAGTCGCCGAAAATCTACTGGGGGGACTCCGGCCTAGCCTGCTATCTGCTGGGCGTGACCTCCTCAGTTGAGCTAGAACGTTCTCCCTTTCTGGGAGCTCTATTTGAAGGCTTTATCGCGGCGGAGATACTCAAAAGTCAAGCTAATCAAGGAATGCGGAAGGAGCTCTACTACTTCCGCGATCAGCAGGGCTTAGAGGTAGACTTCCTCGTGCCACGGCCCAACTCAAACCTGTGGTTGATTGAAGCCAAAGCTGGGAAGACGGTCCGGCCATCCATGGCCGCTCCGCTACTATCATTGCGTCGAGCCTTGCTCAAACGGTCCGGACGGTCGATCGTAGTCCACCGAAGGTCTCGCTCGCAACTGCCGACGGCAGCCATCGCTCGCGGGGTTGAAGCTCTAGATGTGGAACGATTCATCCAGGAACTTGGTCGCACCAGATAGCGGGATCACCGGACGCCGGACCGAGCCGCAGCCGGCATCCCAAGCCGGCTGCTCGAGACACGGTTGAGCAGCGACGTTATGCCGACGCCTTACCTTCTTCTTCGCCGCCGATTTCTCCATCGACGGCAGTCGCAGGAAACTTCGTTATCCCGTTCTCTTGTGTTTCAGCGCCTTTCTCGAGACCGGTTGCCTCTGTGGAATTCTGCAGCGCTTGCCCAGCCGGACTCGAAGACTCGAAGGTATCCCACCATCGCGCGTTGCGGCCGAGGCATCCGTTTCCAGCCAGTTCGAATCCTCCGTTTCAGCCTTAGCTCCCTCATCATTACCATTGGCCGGCAACTGCCTTAGACTGACGACGCCGCCGCATAGATCACTCGCTTCACGTTGGCGTCGCGCGCCGCCTCGCTGGGTGAGAAATTGTTCACTCCGCGAACCTGCTCGCGCCGCAGCAGCTCCCACGCCAGAGACCATCCAATAAATCCCGCGACGCCCGTGATTAGGTAAACCGCCATATACTTTCATCATGACAATCGTTAGATTAATTTGCGCAAATGGCACGATGCGACTGAAAACACCAGAGTAACTGAGGACTGCTTGACGGCCATGGGCGTCACCCTGGTCGACAAAACGCCCCTGAAAGTCTTCGCGCTGAAATATCACATCGCCTTTACGAGAATACGGAACGTCGCCGTATGATGATTGGTCATGACTAATTCACGCCGCGACGTCGTCATCGTCGGCGGAGGCATTGTCGGCCTCGCCGTCGCGCTCGAGATCACAAAGCAATTTCCGCGTCTTCGGCTGTTGTTGCTGGAGAAAGAAGATGGCGTGGGCCGGCACCAGAGCGGCCATAACAGCGGCGTCATCCACTCTGGCGTCTATTACAAGCCGGGATCGCAGAAGGCCCGGCTATGTGTCGAGGGCGCGCGCACCATGATTGAATTTTGCCGCGTCCACGACATCCCCCACCAGGTTTGCGGCAAGGTTATTGTCGCGACTCGGTCGGAGGAATTGCCCGGCCTCGAGGAACTGTTGCACCGGGGTGAGGCGAACGGACTCACTGGGCTGCAACTGATCGGGCCTGAGCAGTTGCGAGAGATCGAACCCCACGCCAGCGGACTGCGCGCCCTGGTCGTGCCCTCCACCGGAATCACGGATTACGCGGCCGTTTGCGAAAAATACGCCGAACTGATTCGTGCTCAGGGTGGAACGATTCTCACTTCCACCGCGGTGACCGGCCTGCGGAACCTCATAGATGAAGTTGTGGTCGAAACCAGCGGCCCGGCATTCTCAACAACTTATGTAATTAACTGCGCCGGACTGTTCAGTGACCGCATCGCAGGGATGGGCGGGGGAAAGCCGGACGTCATCATTGTTCCCTTTCGCGGCGAGTACTACGACCTCATTTCTCAGCGTTCGTCGCTAGTGCGAGCCCTGATCTATCCCGTCCCCGATCCGCAGTTTCCGTTTCTTGGCGTCCACTTCACGCGACGCGTAAACGGCACCGTGGATGCCGGCCCCAACGCCGTTCTTGCCTTTCGCCGCGAGGGCTATCGGCGAACCGACTTCAGCCTGCGCGACCTGGCTTCATCGCTGACTTTTCCCGGATTCTGGCGCATGGCGGCGAAGCATTGGCGTTACGGACTCGACGAATTTCACCGGTCTTATTCCAAGCCTGCGTTCGTTCGCGCCTTGCAGCGGCTGCTGCCTGCGCTGCGCACAGAGGATTTGATCCCCGGCGGTTCTGGAGTACGCGCCCAGGCCCTCCGCCGCGACGGCACGCTGGTGGATGATTTTCAGTTTGTCCCTTCCGGCAGGATGCTGCACGTCCTCAATGTTCCCTCACCAGCGGCGACAGCTTCCCTGGTCATCGGATGCACCATCGTAAACACTGCGAAAGATCGATTGGGATTACAGTAGCAGCACAGGCTGGGTTTCAAATGACAATCGAAAAGCAATACCTACCTACTGAGTCTGCGCAGAAGTCAGAAACTCGCGCGCGCAAGCCGCTATTTCCGTTTCTCGACCTGAAGGCCGAATACGCCACAATGAAGGAGCAGACTCTGGCTGCTGTACAAAGTGTTCTGGAGAGCCAGCAGTTTATTATGGGCCGGGAGGTCGAGAAATTAGAAACCGAGGTCGCCAGGTTTATCGGCTGCACCTTCGCCATTAGTTGTGCGTCAGGTTCGGACGCCTTACTACTTTCCCTGATGTCAGCGGGGGTCGACAGCGGCGACGAGATCATCACCACACCATTTACCTTCGTTGCGACCGCGGGGAGCATCGCCAGGCTCAAGGCTAAACCTGTATTCGTAGACATCGACCCCAAAACGTACAATCTTGACTGCAGGCAACTCGAAGCCGCTTTCACCCGGAACACAAAAGCAATTATCCCTGTACACCTCTTTGGATTGCCCGCCGAAATGGGTTCGGTCATGGAGATTGCACGGGCTCACCGCGTAGCGGTCATAGAAGATGCGGCGCAGGCGATTGGCGCCCGCTACCACGACAAGTATGTTGGGAATATGGGCACCTGCGGCTGTTTCAGCTTTTTCCCTTCGAAGAATCTGGGAGGAGCCGGCGACGGAGGCATGATCAGTACGAATGATCCAGAGTTTGCCGATCGACTAGCCGTGTTGCGAAATCATGGCAGTCGTGAAAAATATCACTACGAACTGCTGGGGATGAACAGCCGTCTGGATGCCTTGCAAGCCGCGATTTTGCGGGTGAAATTGACCCCACTGGATCAATGGACGGAGGCTCGCCGCCACAATGCAACACGCTACCGACAGCTGTTTAATATGGCGGACCTGGATAGACGGGTTGGACTGCCAGTCGAGCCGCAAGGGCTAATCCATGTGTACCACCAGTTCGTGATCCGTACCGCACGGCGCGACGAACTGCGTGAGCACTTGCGTAATTCCGGAATACCAAGCGAAATCTACTATCCTCTCCCACTTCACCTGCAACCCGCGTTCGCGTACCTGGGCTACGGCTCGGGTTCGTTCCCTCAGGCTGAAGCTGCGAGCCAGGAAGTTTTGGCCCTCCCCATATTCCCGACAATGACAGCTGCACAGCAGAAGGCGGTTGTAGATGCCATTGCGGAGTTCTTCGCAGGGACAAACTAGAAGCACTAGCTGATGAGATGAATGGAGGTAGCTTCCGCCACCTTAGCTTAACAGCGCACCACCTTGGGGCTATCGATGCCCTTGGTGGCGTTGCGGGTGTCGACGACCAGTTGGGCTTCGCCGACGATTTTTTTATAGTCGTAATCCGAGTGGTCGGTGACGATCACGATGCAATCATACTTGCCCAGTTGCTCCAGTTCCGTGCGCGTCATTTGCAAGTCGTATTTGCGTCCCTTGCCAATGAAAGGGAAGTAGGGATCGTGATAGCTGACCTGGGCTCCTTCCTTTTGCAAGAGTTCGATGATGGTGAGGGCCGGGGACTCGCGCAGATCATCGACATCTCTCTTGTAGGCCACACCCAGGATGAGGACGCGCGCGCCGTTTACCGATTTCTTCCGCCGGTTCAGCGCCCCGCCGATGGAAGCGAGCACGTGGTACGGCATGTTGGTGTTGATCTCTCCCGCAAGTTCGATGAAGCGGGTGCGAAAATCAAATTCCTGGGCCTTCCAGGAAAGATAGAAGGGGTCGACGGGAATGCAATGTCCACCCAGTCCGGGTCCGGGATAAAAAGCATGAAAGCCGAAGGGTTTGGTGGATGCGGCTTCGATGACTTCCCAGATATCGATGCCCATGCGCAGGCAGAGCAGTTTCAGTTCGTTGACCAGCGCGATGTTGACGCAGCGGTAGATATTCTCGAGCAACTTCGTCATCTCGGCTACGGCTGGTGAGGAGACGGGAACCGTGCGATGGAAGATGGATCCATAGAGAGCTCCGGCCAGCTCCGAAGCTTGCGGATTTAGTCCTCCTACGACCTTGGGGATGTCGCTGCGCGCAACCGTGGTATTGCCCGGGTCTTCCCGCTCGGGAGAGAACGCTACAAAAAAATCTTTCTCGGCGCTGGAAGCGGCGGCGCGGGCAGCCTTCAATCCGCGCTTGTTCTCCTTCTCGAGAATCGGCAGCATGACTTCTTCCGTGGTGCCGGGATACGTTGTACTCTCAAGAATCACCAACTGGCCGGCCTGGAGATGGGGGGCGAGGGCGTGCGTTGTATCGGTGATGAAGCTGAGGTCGGGTTCGTGATATTCGTTGAGCGGAGTGGGGACGCAGATGATGATGGCGTCCATGGCGTCCAGGCGGGAGTAATCGGAGGTGGCGGAAAAGCCCTGCGCCTGGGCGGCGCGGATTTCTTCTTTGGTGATGCGGTAGATGTAAGACTCGCCCTTGGCGAGGATGTCGACCTTACGCTGATCGATGTCGAAGCCGGTGACGGCAAACTTTTGCGCGCTGAACAACAGGGCCAGCGGCAATCCCACATAGCCCAGGCCGATGATGCCGACCTGCGCCTGGCGCTGCTGGATCTTGTTCTTGAGTGGATCCGGTTCGCGTGGATCGTTCTTGCGTGGATCGTTCCTTCGTGGATTTGGGGAACGATTAGCGGCAGAGTTTCTCGTCATCGTTGCGACAGGTGGTCTCTTCTGTGTGGTGTGAATTTCATTGTGGATTCTAGCACGCAGTTGCGCGACCCGACTGCGCGGCAGCATCTGCGAAGTCAGCGATATCGGGTTTCCGCCTCCGGCTGGGCGTAGAAGTGGACTACGGGCATGCCGGTCACGGAAAATCGCTGCGATGGCGGTGCGGAAACGCGAGCGTGTAAAATGCAGACTGTTGTCGAAATCTAAGAGCGATCACGGTCTGACGCGTTGCTCGACGGTTTCAGCAAGTGATCAACAAACCCATGAAAATATCGGTGGCGATGCCTGTTTACAATGAGCAAGCGACACTGCCCGCCATTGTTGAGGCAGTCTTCGCGAGTCCGTTCGAGATCGAGTTGTTGTGTGTGGATGATGGTTCGACCGATCGATCCAGAGAAATTCTGGCCCAATTAGAGTCCACCTATCCGGGTATGCGTGTGCTTCTTCAACCCCGGAACATGGGCAAAGGAGCAGCTTTGCACCGGGCCATCCGCGAGGCCACGGGGGACTATGTAATTATTCAGGACGCGGACCTGGAATATGATCCAGCGGAATACGCAACGTTGCTGGGACCGCTTATTCAAGGCAAGGCGGATGTAGTTTTTGGATCGCGCTTCATGGGAGGCGCGCCGCACCGCGTGCTCTACTTCTGGCATTCGGTCGGCAACAAGCTGCTGACGCTGTTCTCAAACTGTCTGACGGATCTGAATCTTACCGACATGGAAACTTGTTATAAGGCTTTCCGACGGGACGAGTTGCAGGCGATCCCGCTGGAGGAGACTCGCTTCGGCTTCGAACCTGAGATCACGGTGAAGGTCGCCAAGCGAAAACTGCGAGTTTACGAAGTGGGCATCAGCTATACGGGGCGAACTTATGAGGAAGGCAAGAAAATCGGATTGAAGGACGCGTTTCGAGCCTTGTGGTGCCTTTTGAAATATTCCGCGACCGAGCCCAGAAGCGCCCATCGCCCAAGAGCTGATTCCGATCTGCAACCGGGCGCCACTAACTAATAATCGGCTCAAATGTTCTTCACCGTGGCGGCAGGCGAGAAAAACTTACCGCGAACGGCGCGGCGGCGAGGCTTGATCTCATCCAACGGGATCTCATTGTTGGTTCAAAAAAGTTCGTTCAAAAACAGCACCGATCATGCACCATCCCTTTGCTTCGACCGGTTGCGCTTCTACCTCCGGAGTTGCAATCGCGCGGCGGTTGGGACTGCATCTGTCTGAACTTCGCGATTCACAGCGCTTTTTGTTTGGCTCTTCTCAAGGCTCTTGAACCCAGATCACAATTTCCGTTTTTTCGCCGGGCCTGGTTCGGAACCTCGCAAGCGGTCTGCGAGATCGGTCAAAGTTTTCAGCGCCTCAGTCAGGTCGACTTTGCTGTTCCGAGCGACGGGAGGGGGGGAACTGGGGGAGCCGGGGGACCCACGCTCGGCAAACTATTTCCATCAATCAAGTCGAACTCACGCGCCACCGCATCCGCCACGCGTACCGTCACCACTCGCTGCTGGTCTACAAACGCGCTTACCAGACATTGCTCGCAAATCAGATTCACTACTCGCGGAATTCCGTTCGAATAGCGATAGATTGCCGCCAGCGCCTCAGGATCGAAAAGTTGCTCCCCGTTCGAGCCTGCGATTCGCAAGCGCTGGCTGACATAAAGTTTCGTTTCCCCCAGAGTAAGCGGATAGGTGCGGGCCCGCAACGTGACTCGCTGCCGCAGCTGCCGCAGCTGCGGTTGCTTAATTGTCTGTTCCAATTCCGGCTGTCCTACCAGCACAATTTGCAGCAGTTTCTCTGTGAAAGATTCCACATTTGTCATCATTCGGATTTCTTCCAGCAGTTCTCCCGAGAGGTTTTGTGCCTCATCTACGATCAAGACTGCGGTTTCGCCGGCGCGATAGCGGTCCAGAAGCCAGTTGTAAAATTGAATCAACATCTGACCTTTAGATTGGGACTCGCAAGCGATACCGAAGTCCGTCATCATGTAAGTGAGGAACGTGGGCACGTCCAAACGCGAATTGAAGATGAACGCGGTAGCCACCTGCTGCTCGTGCATCAATTCCAGCAACTTATTGACAAGCGTAGTCTTGCCCGTTCCCACTTCGCCAGTCAGCAGAATGAATCCCTTGCGGCTCTGAATGCCATACGTCAGGCAATCCAGCGCCTCTTGCGTATGCCGCGTCATGAATAGATAACGCGGGTCGGGACTCACGCTGAACGGATTTGCTCGTAATCCAAAAAACTTCTTGTACATGTTACCGGATAGATCTCGACCGGCTCCTTCCTAAAATCGTCTGCCATCACTGATTGCGACGAGAAGCGGGACGACTCCGCACTCACAGTCCCTCTCCACCGATTCGCGACGCGCCCCACACGCCCATAAGCTATTTCGCCGACGGTTCGTCTCCTGGCTTGGATATCTTTTGACCGGGAGGGCGTCCGGTCCCGGGTGGTCCGCCGAAGTACTTCGGATCCAACTCAGACTTGATGGATCGATTGAGCGAAGCGCTCGCATCCTGAACTCGCCCGGACGTTATCGATTTGCGAATCTCATTGCTGGCTTTGGCCAAAGGTGTCATCTGCTTGGACACGACTTTGTAAATGTAATAGCCACTGGGGTCAGCGATAACATCCGACACCTGGCCAGGCTCCATTTCAAAAACTCGTTGGTGGTTGAGTGGCAGTCCGACGGCGGCGATTGTGCCCATGCTCACATTAGGAGATCCGGAGGAGACGCCTGCTACTTCGAAAGCTTCCTTCTGGAGTTGCTGGAAGTCTTCTCCGGCAGCGGCCCGCGCCCGGATCTTTTCCGCTACCTTCGGCATCGGAGAATCGACAGGCGCGCCCGAATGCTCCCCGGAAACCGTCTTCTGCGATTGCCGCGTCTGCTTCGGAACAAAGATTCGTAATAGTTCTTCCCGTTCGAACTTGATCGCATTTCCTTTGTAGTATTCTTCGACATCCGATTCGGTGATACTGCTGGCCTGCTCCTCGAAATAGCGATTCAATCTCTGCGTCAAGAGTTGTATCTCGGCGAACCGCATCGTTTCGGTAAAGCGTGGATCCTGGTCGAGACCCAACTCGCGCGCTTTCTTGGCAAACAGGAGCAATCGGGGATAAGACTCCGCCAGCTGACGCCGGGCTGCCGCCGCCATTCGCGGGTTCAACGCTTCCACTAGCTTTTCAAACTGCGCTTTCGTCACGATGGTCTTGCATACAGACGTGTTTGGACCGGCAGACGATCCGTCATCAGGCGGGTCGGGAGTCGAACGATCCTGTCCCCTGCTTCGGCCGTTCGAGGTGGCCGTACCCATTGGGTAATCGCACATACCTTCAATCGTGACTACCGGGCTGTCCGGCAGAACACTCGCCGCAGAGGTGGGTTGCGGCTCGTCGTCGTCCTCGTGACGTTGATGTTCGGGCAGGCCTGACGGCACATCCGACCGCTGTGCAGAGCTGGTCTGGGCCAGAGCCATGGAGGTGAACAACGCAACGGTTACGGCACAGCAATGAATTCGCATAAATTCCCGGCAATGCGACTCAATCTAGCATAGCATTTCTTCACCTCGGATTTTCGCTCTAAAAGCGGCGCTCCGGGCTGACAGGAGCGGCATCTACGCGGTCCCTCCCAGGATCTGGGCAATCCTCTCTGCGGCCCCGCCATCCCAAAGAGGCGGTATATCACCATTCTTCCGTTCTCCGTTGAGCACGGCTTTCACTTCGCGACAGAGCAGATTCATATCGCGGCCGATCATGACATTCGTTCCCACCGTCACCGTAACCGGGCGTTCCGTAGTGTCGCGAAGGGTCAAGCACGGCACACGCAGGAAGGTCGTCTCCTCCTGAATTCCGCCAGAATCTGTGATGACGACCGTCGCTTTCTGCTGCAAGGCCAGGAACTGGAGGTAAGACTGCGGTTCCCAGAGTTGCAGCTTCTCGGAATGACTCAAGCCCAATTCAGCGATTTTTTGCCGCGTCCTGGGGTGCACAGGAAAAATGATGGGCAAGGTGGCGGCGATGCCGGTCAAGACATCGAGCAGCCTCTTAAGGGCGGAAAGATCATCAACATTCGAGGGGCGGTGCAAAGTTACCAGGGCGTAATGCTCGGGTAATCCCGAGGGAAGTGTGGCAGCGGCCTTCGGTAGCAGGCGCACCAGGGTGTCGATCATCACGTTTCCCACGAAGTGAATACGCTCCTGCGACACCCCTTCGCTGAGCAGATTTCGATCGCCGTCTGTAGAAGGCGTAAACAGCAAATCCGCGATTTGATCCGTCAATAGGCGGTTGATCTCCTCCGGCATGCTACGGTCGAAAGAGCGCAGGCCGGCCTCCACGTGGGCAACCGGAATTTGCAGTTTGGCGCACACCAGGGCAGCCGCGATTGTCGAATTAACGTCGCCGTAAACCAGTACCCAATCAGGCTTTTGCCCGACCACGACCGGTTCAAAGCGCTGCATAATCTGGCCGGTCTGCTCGGCGTGGGTCCCCGAGCCGACGGAGAGATTGAAGTCCGGCTCCGGAATCTCCAGTTCGCGGAAGAAAACATCGGACATGTTCCGGTCATAGTGTTGACCGGTGTGTACCAGCGTCTGCCGCACTCGTTGGCGCGCCGCCAGCGCGCGCGTCAGGGGTGCTACCTTCATGAAGTTGGGCCTCGCGCCCACCACGTGTAACAAATGCATTCGCCCTCAGATGGTACGTTTCTTCCTCGATGATTGGGGACCCAACGAGAGGTAAGCAGAGACGGGCAACGCCCTGACGTCCGTAACTGCCTGTAAAACAATATCACTTTCCTGGAAAGCCAGTTTTGCAAAGAAACGGGCTGTGCCTTTTATTGATAACCGGAGCCCGATCTGAATCGCGATGACCGGGCTCTCAGGGGGCAGACGCATGAGTTGTGCGTTCCCACCAGCTGCCGCTGGGCAATATTATTTTCCTGAGGGAATGGAGTACACCGCGGCGGAGTTTTCGGTGGACACTGTCTGATGCTGGTGAGGATGACTGCTGCATTGGCTGCTCCCGCGAAATGCCCCGCTCCTAGGAACGCCGGACTCCTCGTTCGTAACTAGGGGAACGCAGATGCAAGGATATAATCTGGAAATGGCTAACTAGTATGCCAAACCCTGTGCCAAGCCAAGTGACTGAAACAATCGAAGCAGGTTACCTTCAACCTCATTGGTATGCGGTTTACACTCGCTCCCGGCACGAAAAAACCGTGGCCGAGCAACTGGTTCAAAAATCAGTGGAACACTTCCTGCCGCTTTATGAAACCATTCGAAAGTGGAAGAACGGTCGTTTTAAAGTTCGCCTGCCACTTTTTCCCGGGTACTTGTTTGTGTACGTCCCGATGGGTGAGCGACTGCAAGTGCTCCAAGTGCCGGGTGTGGTGCAACTGGTGAGCTCCAGCGGCGTGCCACTGGTCCTGCCTCGAACCGAGATTGAAACCCTCCGAGATGCGCTAACGAAGGGCGTGCAAGCGCACCCTCATCCTTACCTGAAGGTGGGTTCGCGAGTACGCATCAGGAGCGGTCCACTGGAGGGTCTTCACGGGATCTTGCTGCGCAAGAAAGGAAGGCTGCGGGTGGTGGTGTCTGTAGATTTGATTATGCGCTCGATCTGCATTGATGTTGACGCAAGCGAAGTCGAACCCACTAAGTAGAGGCGCTCGCAAGCATTTGCGAAAGGGGTAGAGCGCTACATACTTCCAGATGTGAAACGCGGTCCCCCGGCCGACCATCCGGTCTAAGCCTCGCATGTGTTCTCATCCCAGGTAGCCGTCCTTCGAGGCCAAATCACTCTGCAGATCTACAAGGGTGTATTACAGGGTAATTCGTATGCGCCGCTGCGAAAATAAAAAAGGGATAGATCGGTAACATATACCGAAATTCTGGATAACACACTAAATGTAATGCAACAAAGTATAGTATCAACAGGGATAATATCACGCTTAAGTGAAGATGATCTCTCCTCCAAAGCCACAACTGACGCGCTCCTATAGGTATAACTAACAGGGAGCAGAACACAAGAACCAGATGCTTATAGAATAGACCAGTTTCAGTTCCATACCACAACCGACCAAACTTGCGAGCCACGAACGGGAATAATGACCAGGGTTCTTGCGTCAGACGGATCCGATAGTTACGTAAGCCGAGAGCAAAACGCCAGCGATCGCGCGATGTGGCTTTCCCGTCCGTTGGTTCCGCAAGCCCCTCCTCAGCAGCTGCGCGGATTAGCTCAGGATAAGCCCTTCTCTTACCCTCGATGGTGAAATATTCGCTCCGAGACCCCTGAAGAAACACAGAACCGAGGCCCGTCTGAACGATAATTGGTTCGCCTAAAACGTACAGATTGCGCAGAGTCCAGGGGAGAATGACGAGGCACATACCAATAAGCAGGACTGTGCACTTTAATATAGGTCTGCTGATGCCTCGCAAGCAACAGATTGCAAAAAAAAAGGGTGGTAAGAGCAGGGTGGTGCCGCGCACTAGGGTTGTCAACCCGAGGGCGAGGCCGGCAGCGAACGATAGTCCAACCCTTCTCTGTTGGGATAAGCTACAGGTCCACACAACCATGCTTAGCACAAGCAACGCAGTAAAAAGAGTTTCCGAGGTGATCCAGGTTGAAATGACAACAGCGGGGGGAAACAGAAGCCATAGAACACCGGCCCGCCATCCGGCCTCGGTCGAGGTTACACGATTGCCAAGGACCAACAAAAGCAGGGCGATCCCGAAGTCAAGCAGCACTTGCAGGCAGACGACAAGAGAAAGATACCAGTGGGGAGCGAGCAACTTGGCGAGGGCGAGAAAAACCGAGTAACCAGGGGCCTGGGTACTGAACAGGAGCGCATGAGTGTCGTTGAATGTCCCCGTGGCAAGTATTCGGTCGGCAGCCGGCAAATAGACATTCACAGCGTTGTCCCCGACATATGGCTGTAGATGTCCGGCCTCCAGAAACAGGAAGAGTAGGGCGAGTTTACAGACCGTCACTCCTGTGAGTGATAACGCTGCAAGAGTGTGGCGCGGTAGTGTGCTTAGAATCACTCTTGTCCAAATTCACTCTTGTCGAAATTAGCTTGGGAAGGGATGAGGTAGAACTCTGCCAAGGTTTGCGGCGAAAAGACGTAAAACATGGCAACTAACTCCGGATACGAATAACCACCATCTTCAGCCAGACTTGCAGTTGTTTTCTCGCCACGAGTTCGAGCGAGCCGTGGTTCGGTCCGGTCGAACCCTTTCCTGGTGATCCAACTTGGACAACACAACGCCAGCCTCAACCCACAGATCGGGTTGCGAAAGTAAAGGTGTCGGAAGTTCAGATCCCACCAAGGTCCCAGCATAAACTATCTCATCCCCCAGAGCAACCTGCAAACTGATCCGGTCAAGCATGCACCCACCTGGGCAGGATTTATTCCCGGGGGTTCGGTAACGCCGTTCCCGCCGCTTGCAAAGGCACTGGCCATTTCAACGAAGCAAAGTTACTCGTCTCGCCAAGAGGCATGCTCACCAACAGGCTTCGAACCTTTCCTTGCGATTGCAGCCCTAATGCAACCACCTTTCGCTGCTTAGGTCCGGCGTGGACAAGAACGAGATCGGAATAGCGGAATTCATCGCCGCCGTCCAGCCAGTAATAGAGCGCTGCGAGGAAACGCCGCACAACCGCTTCGAGTCGGACTGTCAAGATCGTGAGTTTCGTTTCATCGCCTCTCATCGGGGTGAAACAACGCCATGAGTGCAATCAAATCCATCCTCTTGGAGATTGTCGTGCGCAGACTTTTCGCATGTCTTAAACAATCGTTCGTTCGTAAACCGCCCCCGACTACCCCCGGCAAATCGAGGACCGCCGGAGGGTCATGGCCTGTGGGGCACAACAGTAGTAAGACGGACGTTATCTATCGATTCTTAGATCATTCTTGGAAACTTGTCTTCGACGACGTAACCCACGATCCAAAGGCTTCGGAGGCTCGAAATGAAATCCTCTCCCGAGAACAGACTAGCAGGACCGCTCTCTTGTCGCTTCGTATTCCTACCCGTCTTACTAACTTTCGCCCTATCGTTACTCCTTACAGCATGCAGTGGAGCCAATGCCGGTACGCCATCGTCAGCGGCGGGCACCACGACAGCCTCAACGGAAAAAGCCTCCCTGTCGGCCGCGCCTACGACGATTAATTTCGGAACTGTCCTATTGAATTCAAAGACGGTTACGAGCGTCATCAGTTTGACCAATGTGGGAACATCCACCGAAACCATTAAGTCAGCGACTATTGTTCCCACTCCGATCTTCTCCCTCCAGGGTTGGACCGGGCCGGTCACCATTAGTCCCGGCCACACCGTCCAACTACGAACCAGCTTTGCGCCGAAGAGTGCCGGGAATTATTCAGGGACACTCACTTTGCTGACGGAGGGTGCAGCACCGGTTGCCTCCGTCAGGTCTCCGGTGATTAACGGACCGGGCTTGCGGCGTGTATCTCCGGGCCAAATCAATATCCCGATATTCGGTGCGGCAAGCGCGGAGAATAGTCCGCCACAGATTGTAGGAATCTCGGTGTCGCCAATTTCCATAGCTCTGCAATCTAGCCAATCGAAGCAGTTCACCTCCGCAGTGACAGGAACCGCCAACACCGCCGTGACCTGGACTGCGGTGCTCGGATCCGTCACCTCGTCCGGCCTCTATACGGCACCGACCGTCACTAGTCAGAGCTCCGATACTGTCTCAGCCATCAGTGTTGCCGACCCTACCAAGTCTGCTTCTGCCTCGGTGAGAGTTACCTCCGCACCGTCGGTAGTAGGAGTCTCATTGTCGCCAACTTCCGTAGCTCTGCAATCTGGCCAATCGAAGCAGTTCACCTCCGCAGTGACAGGAACCGCCAACACCGCCGTGACCTGGACTGCGGTGCTCGGGTCCGTCACCTCGTCCGGCCTCTATATGGCACCGACCGTCACTAGTCAGAGCTCCGATACTGTCTCAGCCATCAGTGTTGCCAACCCTTCCAAGTACGCCAACGCCGCGATAACAATTAGTCCGACAGGTGGCACCGGTACTGGCCCGTATAGCATCCTCAACCAAGAAGACATCACCAACGTACCCAACCCGAACAGTCTTTTTGGCAAACGACTCCCGGTCGATGTCATGTCGCACCTGGCAGCGAATGGCGAGATCGAGGCCCAAGAATCAATGCTGGCTTGCTACGGCTCCGGCTGCACACCATTTTCTCAGATAGTCATCGCTGCAGCGGACAGCACCCAAGACAACAACGGAGTACCCTTCCACTACGGGCAGGCCAGCGACCCCTACTACATGTGCGGCAACCTGTCCGGTTACAACAGTTGTGGCAACACGCCTACCGTATCAGGCTACAGTCCAACCAATATACCGTTCCATGCGCCATCGGCGGCGCAACCAAGTTCGGGAGATTCGGACCAGTTCACGCAGATATGGGATCAAGAATCGAATGACATGATTTACCTCTATTGGGGTACTTCCGGTAATCGTTCTGCGCATACCTTCCCTTCTTGCCCCAACAGTAGTCATGCCGGTACACTCGGTGATCCGTGTTCCTTCCCCGGTGCCGGTTACGGCACCATGAACGACCGTGATGAAACGCGAGCCTACGGAATCATCAGTGGTGACAGTCTCAATGTGGCTGCGGGGCTGGGGCATGTTCGCGTGCAGGAGTTTATTCAAGGACACATCTATCACCCAATTTACCTGAACACCGCATGCCAGCAGCCCAGTGACGGCGACGGCGGATCGTCCACCGTGCCAGCAATCGTTTTCCCCAACACCATTTACGGTGCTCAGTCCTGCGGCGGACAAACGGGAGCCCACCTTGACCATGCGCCTCCGGGCGGAGCACTCATCTTCTTGGATTACACCGACGCTCAACTGGCTTTGCTCAAGCCGTACGTTCCGGCATGGCAGTACGTTCTTCTGGAGGGAATGTCGCATTTCGGTGGATATGTAGGTGACACCGGGAATCCGCTGCATCCATCGCGGATTGAGGATGCTACAGCCTACAAGGTTGCGGGAATAACGGACCCGCTGCTGGGTTGGCTCAAGGGTCAGCCAAATGACGTTGGGAGCACTTGCGGCAGCCAGGGCTGCAATCTAAACTGGCAAAACATGAAATGGAGTGGCAGTTGTCCGACGGCGAACGGGGGAGCCGACAACCTGTGCTCTCTCTCGGCTCACATTCATATTGCCGATCAATGTATAGCGAAAGGCCTGGCGGGGATGACAGCAGCCGAAGGAGCTTGCTTCTGACGGGACAACACCGGCTGCCTTCATTCACCGATGGATAGGCGAATCCAGCGGCCAGTAGAGACAGCTTAATCTGGAAGCGAGCCACCCGAAGCGTCGCAAAGAACACGAGCGCTTCGCGTGGCTCGTTCCGGATCCTTCGCTGCGCAACGAATGCTCGCTCAGGATGTCAACCAAGCCCACTACCAAAATCTCTATCTGATTGATTCAAAAGATATTATGTTCTATATTCTTGATTTTCGGGCTAATGCTCGTTATCCTGATTGAATTAGGCTGCTCCTCCAAATTATCAGCAACAACTGACCGCTAATCGGCATTCATCATGTGTGGCATTTGCGGCATATTTCGGCCCGACAGGGGACTGGTTGATACTGACCGCGTAACGGCCATGCGAGACGTCATGACCTACCGAGGTCCGGACTCCGCTGGTCTTACGTCCAGCCCGGGATGCGTGCTCGGTCATCGACGGCTTTCGATCATTGACCTTTCTGAAAACGGTGCTCAACCGATGTCGAATGAGGATGGCTCCGTCGAGGTCGTTTTCAACGGCGCAATCTATAACTTCCTCGAGCTTCGCGAAGAACTCGAAGGGAAGGGACACGTATTCCGCTCACGCACTGACACTGAGATCCTCGTCCATGGGTGTGAAGAGTGGGGCATCGACGAATTACTAAGACGCATACGAGGGATGTACGCGTTCTGCCTAGCAGATCACGTTCAACATAAGGTCCACTTAGCACGCGATACAGTGGGCAAAAAACCCCTTTTTTTTAACATTAGCAATGGAGAACTCGTTTTCGCCTCTTCATCACGAGCCCTCTTGAAGGGAATTCGCTACGTGCCTGATGTGGATCCGATCGCGATCGATCAATTGCTGTGTCACCTTTATATATGCGGTCCGCGGTCTATTTTCAAGGGAGTGGAGAAGTTGCTTCCCGGCCATGCACTTACGCTAGATGCAAATGGAAACCGGAGGGATTTTACTCACGGGCAAGTCGACTTTCTGCGACCTAAGAAGGATTTCTCGGAGGAAGAATGGCTGGAGCGCATCGCGGAGGTACTAAAGACCGCGATACGGCGGAGGCTGATCGCGGATGTTCCGATAGGCGTCCTTCTTTCTGGAGGCGTGGACTCCAGCTTGGTCACTGCCCTCGCGGCAGAAATATCTCCTCGAGTTCGCACCTTTTCAGTGGCCACCGAGGATCCGGAACTCGACGAGCGTCGATTTTCTAAGGCAGTGGCAGAAGCTTGGGGAACGGACCACCACGAATTGGAAGTTGGGGGCGACCTCCGAAAGAGCCTATGCTGGCTGGTGGGTGCCATGGGCGAGCCACTGGCCGACGCATCGGCTGCAAATGTCTTTGCTATTGCAGAAAAAGCGCGCGAATTGGTTACAGTCGTGCTAACCGGCGATGGTGGTGACGAAGCCTTCGGCGGCTACCATCATTTCCTCGGATATTATCTGGCAGAAAGGGCGCGCAAATTCCTGGTGCGGCCCGCATTGCCGTTGCTTGCGGCAACAGGTCGATCTCTTTCAAAAACCGACGGCCTTGGCCATCAAGTCGGAACCTTCCTGCAAATGACAGCTTCCCCCGTCGACAAGACCATGTTTGCCTTTCATTCCGCCATGTCGCTCAGCATTCGGTCGCAGCTTTATACCTCCGAGTTCGAGCATGAGCTTGGCGGCAGGCTTCACAATGAACACTACGTGGACGCGCTTCCCAGGAATGGAAGTGGGATCGGGAATTGGGATGTCGATCGTGTGATGCAAGCTTATGTGGCCACAACCCTTCCCGATGATTACCTCGCAAAAGTGGATAGCGGAACTATGGCAATGAGTTTGGAAGCGCGCAGCCCTTTCTTAGATGTCGAACTTCTGCAATTGGCTAGCAGCATTCCGGCGCCGATGAGATTTCGCCGCGCGAAGGCAAAATCGCTACTGCGCTCTTTGGCTTTGCGCTATATTCCTCGCGAATGTGTTCAGCGGCGGAAGAAGGGATTCGCAGCGCCGATCCGGTTGTGGCTCCGGGGGAACTGGCAGGATATCGTTGAGGAATTCGTCCTGGGGCCGCAGGTGAAGGTCCGCGGCTGGTTTCGGCTCGAGACGTTGCAGAGGGTCGTAGCCGAGCATGCGCGTGGAATAGATCACTCTGAGTTAATCTGGGGCTTGCTGATATTGGAACTGTGGATGCGATTGAGCGTGGAGGGAAGTCTCTCCACGAGCGACGCGTTGTAATTGTGTTTCCGATTACGTTGGAGAATCTCTTAATTTATGTTTAGGAATCTCGATGAATGATCTTTTGGGGTTAGCCGGTGGAACTGAGTGTACTTAATCGTTTGAAGGAACGAGGGGAAGCAGAAATGCCAAGGAGCAAGTCTCCTGTTTTTGTTGTAGGTTGCCCCCGTTCTGGCACGACGTTTCTATTTGACGCGTTGTGTTCGTCAGGTGTTTTTCCAGTCTACGACCAGGAAAGTCACGTGTTTGGTGGACTGGTAACCAGAGTCGGGAATTTATCGCATTGTAAAAATAGAGAAGAACTGTTTGCGCGATGGATGCAGAGTAGCTATTTCAAGCCAACAGGTGTCGACCTTGAAGAAGTCAAGCGACGGATTCTCGCGGAATGTAACAATGGCGGTGACTTTCTTAGAATCGTGATGGAGAGCATGGCACGCCAGCAGAATAAGGACCGCTGGGCTGAGCATACTCCCGATCACGCCCTGTACTTGAAAGAGATCAAGCGCACGCTGCCGGATGCACTGATCATTCATCTCATTCGCGACGGGCGGGATGTGGCGTTGTCCCTTGATCGGCAGGGGTTTCTGAATTCCTATTTGTGGAGCAAAAAACACAGTCTAGTAGCGTGCGGTGTGTATTGGGAATGGCTGGTTGAAACCGGAGTGGAGGCAGGTACCGCGCTCGAGACGGATTATATGGAAGTCCGCTTCGAAGATTTGATAATGAAACCGCACGAAACATTCGCCAAAATAGGCCAGTTCATTGACGAGGATCTGGATTACGATCGCATCCGGCAGCAAGGAGTAGGTGCGGTCCACAAACCGAATACTTCGTTCAAGGCTGAATCTACCAAGACCGGCTTCGACCCTGTCAGCCGATGGAAAAGGGATTATCCGAAAGGTGAATTGATCAAGCTTGAAGGAGCAATTGGTCCCTTTCTCAAGAAGATGGGATATCCGTTGGCAATGCCAGAAAACGAGTTGGGTGATACTTTTACTCCACGGAGCCTGCGCGCTCTGTATCGGAATTATCTTGCATCGCGACTTTTCCTGAAAACCTACTTCCCCCTGGCCAGGTACTTCGTAAGAGACCGCTAAGGAATGGTTTAACCATCTACGACATGAGTTTATGCGAAGATCGAAAATTGCACTGACACTGCTCGCCTTTCTGGTCGCGGTGGCGTTAGCAACCTGCGATCGGCAGAAGGTCACCAAGCCGAGCGCCCCTACCCCGCACATCAGCGGCGTGAATGAATATAGCGTTGCCACTGTTGGCAATGATTTCAACGCCGGAATTTCACCTGAACAGTCGGGGAAAGCGACATCCTGCAAGGGACCGTTCTCGATCGCTAATCAGGAACCAATTACATGCGTACCCAGCCCGAGTAGTCTCTTTGCCAAGCGACTGCCTTCCGATGTGATGCGTCATCGTATGACTGACGATGTTGACGTAGCTGTACATGCCCTCAATGCAAACGCCGATGGGAGTACTAATGTCATGATATGGGCGCACTCCGGGAGCGCAAACGACATCAACGGTATTCCATCGTATTACGGTCAGGCTAGCGATCCTGCCTATGTGATCACGGGGGGCAACAGCTCTGCTGGTCAGTACAGTGCTATTAACAAACCATTCCATGCTCCGAATCAGGCATTTACTAACGGTGCTTCTAGTGAGTCTTTCTTGTCGGTGTGGGACCAAGTGCAGAATAAGCACGTCTATTTATATTATGGTGGGGGCCGACATACTGTTTTGCCTAAGTGTAACTCCACTGACCTGAACAAACCTTGCCCACTCACTTCTGATCCGTCGGCTAGTGTCTTCAATGACCGCAATGAACCGAAAGGGTGGGGGACGGGTGGAGGGCCCGACAGTCTGAATATAGTTGCGCCAGTGGGCCGCATTCGCGTGAACGAAATGATACAGGGGCACATCTACCACCCCATTTATATGAACGTTTTGTGCGAGCAGAATAACGGAACTCGCATAATGGCCAGCTTTGTGTTTCCGGCGACTGCGGGTGCCGGTTCCTGCCAGTACATTTGCGTTGATTTGAAAAACCCGTGCACGAATACTGACAAAGCTCCGCCAGCCGGAGCACTCTTTTTCTTGGATTACACGGATGCCCAATTGGCACTGCTGAAGAAGTACATGCCGCCTTGGCAGTATCCCCTGGTCGAAGCGTTAACCCATTATGGAGGTTATGCCGGCGATACGGGAAATCCTCTGCATCCCTCTAGAATGGAAAGTGAGGACGCTTACACACTGGCAGGAATTGAGGATCCTATTTTCCGTTGGCTACAAGGTCAGGACGGGGTTAATGCCGCGTGCGGGATAACCAGCGGCCAGTGCAACTTGCCGTGGTCGAATTTTGCGATAGCTGGGCGAACTTGTCCGGCAGATGGACTGTGTGACATCACCAAACACATCCACATTGCCGATGCTTGCATAGCGAAAGGATTAGCGGGAATGAAGGCAGCGGAAGGAGCTTGCTTCTGAGGACGGGACAACACGGGCTGCCTTCATTCCCTTGGACGGTCTGATGCAGCCCTGGCAGGTGGAGGCAGGGGTGCGGGTAGCGGAGTATTGCCGCAAGGGGGGGATCAGCCAGGCGACCTACTACCTGTGGAAGCGGCAGTACCCCGGTGGGGGAGTGAGCGAGCTGCGTGAACTACGACAGCTGCAGGCGTAGGGTATCGCCATACACGGAGGAAGACGCCGCATAGATGACGCGCTTTGCGCGTGCCGCGACCAGCGAGTTAAGCGTGCCATCCACCGTCGCGCGGTTGCTTCCGATCGGATCGAGCAAGACTTTGGCAACCGACGGGATTGCCGCCTGATGCAAAACGTAGTCGACTCCGGTGCCCGCCGACCTCATGGCATCGAGATCGAGGAGGTCCGCCTCTCGAAACTCGATCTGACCCAGGATTTCCGCGAGGTGTTCCCTCCTGCCAGTTGAGAAATTGTCCACTCCGCGAACCTGCTCGCCGCAGTGCAACAACTCGCGCGCGAGACGATCCAATACATCCGGCAATGCACGTGATTAGGTAAATCGCCAAAGGCCTTCATCATAGACAAGCGCCAGATTAATTTGCGCAGATGACGTGGCGGTCCCGAAATCCAGCGTTGCATGAATTCGGTATCGATTGTGTTGGATAAACAAATCCTGCAGCCTAGTGGACATCGGCTAATGAAGGCAGCCGGTGCTATCCCGTCAGAAGCAAGCTCCTTCGGCTGCTGTCATTCCCGCCAGGCCTTTCGCTATACACTGATCAGCAATGTGAATGTGGGCCGAGAGGGAGCAAAGATGGTCGGCTCCCCCGTTTGCCGTCGGACAACTGCCGCTCCATTTCATGTTTTGCCAGTTCAGATTGCAGCCCTGGCTGCCGCAAGTGCTCCCAACGTCATTTGGCTGACCCTTGAGCCAACCCAGCAGCGGGTCCGTTATTCCCGCAGCCTTGTAGGCCGTAGCATCCTCAATCCGCGATGGATGCAGCGGATTCCCGGCGTCGCCAGCATATCCACCGAAATGCGACATTCCCTCCAGAAGAACGTACTGCCATGCCGGAACGTACGGCTTGAGCAAAGCCAGTTGAGCGTCGGTGTAATCCAAGAAGATGAGTGCTCCGCCCGGAGGCGCATGGTCAAGGTGGGATCCCGTATGTCTGCCGCAGGACTGAGCACCGTAAATGGTATTGGGGAAAACGATTGCTGGCACGGTGGACGATCCGCCGTCGCCGTCACTGGGCCGCTGGCATGTGGTGTTCAGGTAGATCGCGTGATAGATGTGTCCTTGAATAAACTCCTTCACGCGAACATGCCCCAGCCCCGCAGCCACATTGAGACTATCGCCACTAAGGATTCCGTAACCTCGGGTTTCATTACGGTCGTTCATGGTGCTGTAGTCGGCAGCGGGGAAGGAACAAGGATCACCGAACGTACCGGCATGACTGCTGTTGGGGCAAGAAGGGAAGGTATGCGCAGAACGATTACCGGAAGTACCCCAATAGAGGTAAATCATGTCATTCGATTCTTGATCCCATATCTGCGTGAACTGGTCCGAATCTCCCGAACTTGGTTGCGCCCCAGATGGCGCATGGAACGGTATATTGTACGGACTGTAGCCTGATACGGTAGGTACGATGCCACAACTGTTGTAACCGGACTTGCCGCACATGTAGTAGGGATCGCTCGCCTGGCCGTAATAGAAAGGCACTCCGTTGTTGTCTTGAACGCTTCCTTGTGGAGCGATGACTATCTGAGAAAATGGTGTGCAGCCGGAGCCGTAGCAAGCCAGCATTGAATCTTGAGCTTCGATCTCGCCATTCGCTGCCAGGTGCGACATGACATCGGCCGGGAGTCGTTTGCCAAAAAGACTGCCCGCGCTGGGCACGTTGGTGATGACTTCCTGGTTGAGGATGCTATACGGACCACTACCAGTGCCACTTGCCTGGTCAATTGCTATCCCGTCGTTTGTTATCCCGCCGTTGCCCTTTGTAGAGTCGGCAACGCTGATGGCCGAGACCCTATTCACGACCTGAGCAGCAAGGGTCGGCGTTGCAAAGAAGCCGAATGAGCTAATGGACCCGAATACGATTGCTAACACCAATTCGCGAAGAGCCATAACGGTGCACCTCAGATAGGAAGATTTGGAAGCACTGAACCACATGACGAAGCGGCAGTGCAGCGAACGAGTTGGCAACAACAACGGCTGGCAACAACTACGATCAAGTGTTTATTGAATGGAAGGCGCCGTTTCGTCGATGGCCTGGCTGTAGTGTTTGCTCAGGCATCTGCGAGAGAAGTTACGGAAGCCGTCCCAAAATGTGTCACCAAAATTGCGTGAGCCCATACTGCATGCTGGGCGCTTCGCGCGTCAAACGCAGAAGTACATCATCTTTCCTCGCCATTTACCATCTGAAGTCTTTTTCAGTTCCATCGCATGAATTGATCCGGCGGGAGGCTAATACCGTCGATGTAGAGGGGTACTGCGATCCGCAACTTGCTGAATTGCAAACAGGCCGAGCGAAAACGATATCGCAATTATTCCGGTTAGTAGCTGCACCGATTCCAATGCCCAGTTCTGGCACAACAGATTTCTCCAGACTGGACAAATAAATTTCCAACTGAAACCCGCACCTTCGAAAAACAATACCAGGCAAGAGCTGGCTTAAACTGCGTGCGCTCCAAACACGGCTCCGCGACGATCGGAATAGAGTTGCGCCTTTCGCGTCTGGAGTCACGACAGCAGCCCACGTCCGCCGCGCTGTACCATGCCGAATACCGGCGTCTTGTCATCGTTGTCAAGTCCGGGCACTCCGCGTGAGCCTGCGAACTCATCTTTTTCTCCGCTACGCTCGGAGAACGAACGCGCACAGACGCAAGCTAGCGAATCACAAAGCGTGGGTCACTCTCTGGGTTGCGCGGTATAACTTTGTTAGAGTGAACACAGCCATTAGGATGACGCCCGTGATGGCCGCTGGCTTGATCGGGACGATCTGGACAATGCGGAACTTGCTGATTGCATGAAGATGGAGGCGTGCCGGCATCGTCAGAGATGGCGATTAATCAGATGTCCGCCGCTGAAGAGGATTTTGCTCGGCATCAGGTGGATCATCACATTGCACATCGTATCCATTTCTCAGGTTTGCGAGTGCGCATCAGGAGCGGTCCGCTGGAGGGTCTCCACGGGATCTTGCTGGGCAAGACAAGGAGGGCTGCGGGTGGTAGTGTCTGTAGATTTGATCATGCGCTCGATCTCCCATTGACGTGGATGCAAGCGAAGTCGAACTCGTGAAATAGGGGTGCTGAAGTGCTCATCGCGACGTCCGGTATAAGTGGCCCGAATGATCGACAAAGGTCGCTGAAATTACATGGGCTTTCCGAGGTTCTCCGGTTTGTGGCGGGAGGGCCGGTCCGCCGAACGGACGTGCAGTACGAGGTCCACGCGAGAAGACATCCCCAATTTTCCGTAGATATGGAAGAGGTAATTCTTGATGGTATGTTGACTCAGGCCGAGTTGCGCTGAAATCTCGCGATTGGACAAACCTTCGGCGACCAGTTTTGCTACCTCGCTCTCACGTCGCGAAAGAGGAATTTTGGCTTTGTCAGGCATGAGCAATGGTGCTATCCGCGCGAAGACTTCAAGAACCGCTTCGATCTGCTCGCCGCTTGCCCACGTCTGGCCTTGGTGCACGTTTTGAATACACCGGCAGAGCGCGGCTAGGGATTCATCGCGCGAGAAGATTCCTTTGGCCCCGGCGCGAAAAGCGTCGATGACCGAAGCACGGTCTGCCGTGTCCAGGAGAAGGACGGCACGGATCCCGGGGTGCAAATCGCGCAATCTGCGGACCACCTCAAAGCCAGTCAGAGGACCATCGTGAAGATTGGTGGCGATCAACGCCACGCTGGGTTGACTGACCTTTATCTCCGCAAGAATCTGCTCCGCACTCGTGGCTCGTGCTACCACTTCGATACGCCGGCAGCGTCGCAGAGCTCCGACCAGAAGCTGGCAGTTCATGAGATTTTTGTCGGCTACAATGAGGCGGATGTCGCTGTTTCGACTTTGTGGACTGGCCTTGCTGGCCATACACCCCCCAAAAAGTTGTTGAAAACCCTGGCGCTTACGCGCACCTAGGGCTTAAATGGGGGACTATATCGGCACTTATCAACCTTGTCAATGCGCGGCGCTTATTCGCCTCAGTTTCTCCAAGAACGCCCGTAGCTTGATCAAGAGAAGGACCAAGGACTCGGAGACTATTTTCCTTATTAATCGATGCAAGAATCTATCAGTGATAGAGCCAATCGGCCTATATTTATGATTCAATAGTCCTATTACATATTAGAGCCTAGTGGCATAGAATTCCCCCCCCTTGTAGCGTTGTCCCTTGTAATATTAGGATGATCAAGCCATTAGAAGGCCGGCAGCTGGAACGTGGGGAACGACCTGGGGCGGCAGGTACCAAAGCTTTCGCTTCGTTTCGCTTATGTTATCACCATTCACTACGGTTACAGACATATTCTTATTGACTTCGAAATGAGCTATCTGTAAGGATTTCCGGATGTCAGTACCGGGATCGATTCTGATTCTAAGTATTTCGGCAGTTACGCCTCCCCCCTAAACTGCTGATCTTGTCCGTTTCTTGGACGTTACGCGTACCGATTCCATCTGTGGTGATTGGGACGCATTGACCCTTGTGGGTAGATCGGGCTGCAAGCTAATGGGCAGAACACTATGTCGACGATGACGAGTGCCAACCTGGCAAAAACGATAGTCAAGGAGCATTCCCAGGACGCTCTTTTACGGTACCGAATGCCGCTTGTCGTGTTGTCGCAGATTATCCTCATCTGCGCCAGTTACTACTCCAGCTTTGTGCTTCGGCTGGACAGCAGTTTTGACACCTCGGCGCATTCTCTTTTCTGGCAGACGCTTTCCTTGGTCATCGTTGTAAAGCTGGTGATCTTCTACCATTTTGGGCTGTTGCGAGGCTGGTGGCGCTATGTCGGCATGAGCGATCTGCTCAATATCACTGCGGCCGCATTCTCGCCTCCACGCTGCTGTTCACTATGATTGTTTTCGTGGTGGCAATGAAGGGATATCCCCGCTCGGTGGTTCCCATCGATATGGTGTTAAGCATCATGCTGGTGGGTGGGGCGCGGTTCGGCGTGCGGGCCTACACAGAACGGGCGAGGGGAGATGCCAGCCAGAAGAAGACTTTGATCATAGGAGCCGGCCGCGCGGGCAGCGCGATCGCGCGCGAACTAAGAGTGAACCCGGCGCTTGGCTACTATCCCCTGGGGTTTGTGGACGACAATCCGGGCAAGTTTGGGATCAGGATCAACGGAGTTAAGGTTCTCGGCAATACCGACGCCCTGAATCATTTGATCAAGAAATACGAAGCTGAATGCGTGTTGATCGCCCTACCTTCCGCGAGGGGATACCAGCTCGAGCAGATCATCGACAAGTGCCGCCAGTCAAAGGTCAGCTTCAAAATCCTTCCCCCGATGAGCGAGCAGCTCAACGCCACAGCGTCGATTAAACAGTTCAGAAAGGTGCGGGTGGAGGACTTGCTGAGCCGGAATCCCGTGCAGCTCAATCACGAGAGAATCCGGGAACAGGTCCAGGACAAGGTATTGCTGATTACCGGCGCGGGAGGGTCCATTGGATCTGAATTAGCCCGGCAGATTGCGACCTTTGAGCCGCGCCGCCTGGTGCTATTCGAACGGTCAGAGAATGATTTGTTCCGCATCGGCAACGAACTTTCCTCCAAGTTTCCAAACCTGGATCTGGTCTCCGTCGTCGGCGACATCCTGGATGTGACGTCACTGCGGGAGGTGTTTTCGCTCCACCAGCCCTCGTCGGTCTTTCATGCCGCTGCCTATAAGCATGTCCCGGTCATGGAGAAAAACTGCTTCCAGGCAGTTACCAACAACATCTTTGGAACCTACAACGTCGCGCTCGTGGCCAAGCAATTTCATGCCGAGAATTTCGTATTAATCTCGTCCGACAAAGCCGTGAACCCCGCAAACGTGATGGGTGTCACGAAAAGGGCTGCCGAGTTGATTACTCTGGCCCTGCAGGGGAACCGCACCCGGTTCGTGGCGGTGCGATTCGGCAATGTGCTTGGCAGTAACGGAAGTGTGTCGCCTATCTTCGAGGCTCAGATTGCCGACGGTGGCCCGGTCACAGTGACACACCCCGACGCAAAACGTTATTTCATGACCACCGCGGAAGCGGTTGGCTTGGTACTGCAGGCTTCAACCATGGGTCGGGGAGGAGAAATCTTTGTCCTAAACATGGGCGAACCGGTCAAGATCGTAGACTTGGCCCGGCGGATGATACGCCTGTCGGGGCTGGAACCGGACAAGGACGTTCAGATTTCATTCACCGGCCTGCGCCCGGGAGAGAAGCTCTTCGAGGAAATCCGCCTTGAAGGCGAGGGAATCAAGCCCACTCCCCATGATCAGATTTGGGTCTTCGAGGGGGGCCAGCAGAGTTTCGAGCACGTGCGGGGTTGGTTAGAAGAACTTTCCACCCTGGTTGAATCCAGAAACGTCCACGGTTTAATCTCCAAGCTGATGCTGATAGTTCCCGAGTACGGGCCGAGCGAACAGGTCAGCGCCCTTTGCGCTGTAGACCGTCACGATCAGGCCTCCGTATACACGCGTGCGCGTGCCACTCTGGCTAGAGACGTCGCGTAGCTGGCAGAATTTCGGCTCGGGTTCTCCTCAGAGACTTTGTTTTGCGCCGGTAAATGGGTAAGCGAGAGAGGGCGCTCAGTTACCCCTAAACGAGACCATTGAACAACGAACCCAGGTCAATGAAACAAGAACTCGAAGAGATCTCTCAGTCAGCCGAGCAGTGGAGTCCGGAGAATGTGTTGCGTCGGCTTTCGAGCGAATCTATCGCATGTTCCAGCAGCCGGCCGGCATCCTCCCCTTGTTCCTGAAAAGGCAGTGAAATCGACTCGCGAATGGAAGTGGCGGTTTCGTTAGGAGCACGGGCCTGGAGGAAAGCGACGTCAAGAACTCTGCGATTCTGTCAATGACCCCGTAGCCTAATTGCCGGAACTCCTCCGGATTCAATTCCAGTGGAGCCGTGCTTCCCACAAACTTCCGCACCCTTACCCTTTGCTTCCACTTCCTGTCTCTTGGGAAGATGCTGAGCTGTGCGGGTGAAATCTTAGCTGCTTGACTCCGAAACCGCGGTCCTGCGGCCGCTTCACAGAGCTGGAGCCATGATCTTCTGATGCGATGTCCTTCGTGCACCACGGGTCCACAACGGTTCGTTCGCGCCTGCCGCATGCTCTCGATTAGCACGAAGGTGCCATAGGCGGAAGGAACCGCAGCCTGTAGAATCGCCATTAGGCTTGTACGAAGCTGAGGGGTGCCCCCTGGTCCATGGTCGCACTTACTTAGCCGCATCGTACATGGGTGTTCTTGCACAACTACCTAACGAAAATCGCATATCCAGCATCACATTCCGAGGGTAGAAATTGCGCCGGTGGTGAGGTTGCTGGGTTGAGTATTAACTGGGTGAGCTGGAACAACTTAAGCCTTTGCGTTCTAGCTAGTTAGAGGTAAAATAGGCTTCTAACTGAGAGGGCGGAGCTGTGCATGGCGACGGGGAATTTTATCTCCGACCATGCCCAAGTTTAACGGCGCTTGGCCGATGGGGCTGCCCATCGCAGAAGGAGCTAGGGTGAGCAGATTCTACGAAGTAACGAGGAAGGGCGCCAGTAACGGGGGCGTGGACAGGCGCAAGGGTTTAGGAACCGGGGAAACCTTGGTTCCGGTCGCCCCCGTCGATCCGCTCCGCCAAGACATACCTCGGGCCCAGCCAGCGGTTTTGCTGAGAGCCCGGTCTGCAGGATCCCAAGAGAAGAGTCGGGCTGAGTGGTTGCACTTACTTTCTATCCTCCGCAAGCATTGGCGGATCTCGGTCTTGTTCGCTGCTGTGCTCATGGTCACGGCGGTTGTCGTGACGTTCAGCATGAAGCCAATCTATGAACCTGTGGCGAGAATTGAAGTTGATCCTCCTGGAGAGCAATTTTCGCTGGAAGGTGGATCGTCGGGAAGCGATTCGGAGTACCTGGAAACCCAGGCTCAAAACCTCAAGAGTGACCAGCTGGCGATGGACGTGATCCACCGGCTCCATTTGGACCAAGGTGACGTGACGGTGGCCCGCAGCAACAACGAGTCTAAAGCCGGAGATTTGGCCGCTTATCAACTGAATCCGGGGGAGTACTCGGCGCTGCATTCGTTCCGCTTACACCTGAATGTAAAGCGCGATACGGCAAGCCGCCTGATATCCGTTAGCTTTTCGAGTCACGACCCGAAGATGGCGGCTTTAGTGACCAACACTGTGGTGTCCACATTCATCGACGACACCTACCGAGACCGGCACGATGCCATCATGAAGTCCTCGGAATGGCTGGCCCGTCAATTGGATGATATTCGCGCCCGCATGGAGGAATCCAGCCGGGCCCTGGCCGAGTTTCAGAAATTTATCGGCGTAGCAGACGTGGACTCGGACAAGAGCACCTTCACCGAGCAGATGGCTGAACTCAATCGGCAGCTGACCCAGGCGCAGGCTGATCGTATCCAGCTCGAAGCTTTGCTCAAGAGCGTCCAAGCCGGCAGCCCAGATGTGCTGCCAGAGATTCGCAACAATCCGGTCGTCCAACAGTTGAGCACAAAGTTGGCCGAGCAGCGGGCGGAGCTATCGCAAGCCAAGGTCATTTACGGTATTAATCACCCAAATGTCAAAAAACTACAGAGCCAGGTTGACGAACTGCAGTCGGAACTCGAGGCGCAAAAAACAGCAGTGCTAGGTTCGATCAGAACCAGCTATTCGGCGGCACGGGCTCGCGAGAACCTGATGGACTCCCAAATCAAGGGCGCGAGCAGCCAATTGAGCCAGATGGGTCGTTACAACGATCTCAAGAAGGAGGCTCAAACCAATGCCGCGCTCTACAACAACCTGTATGCCCGAGTGAAGGAAGCTGGGATTGCCGCCGCCTCCAAGTCAAGCAATCTTCGACTCGTTGACGAAGCCCATGTTCTGGACGCGCCCACGGGTCCCAACCGCCCGCTGATCATCCTCGTCGGAATCCTCGCCGCCCTAATGGGCGGTGTAGGCTTGGCACTACTTCGCGAACAATTCGATACTCGAATTTTTACGCCGGAGGACGTTCGCGACTGGGTCGGCACGCACAATATCGCAGTGATGCCGCTGTTCTTGCCCTCCAATGGCAAGCAGTCCCAGATCCCAACAACGGTCCCGCAGGCCGGCGAAATCGCAATTGCCGCGGACGGAGCCTCAGGCACCGGAAGGCTCCCGGCCGGCGTTAGTTTCCTGCTGGATCGCCCGCATTCTCCTGAAGCCGAGGCCTTGCGTTCGCTTCATACCTCGGTGATGCTCTCGCGTCCGGGAAATCCGCCGCAAGTATTGCTGGTGGTGTCATCCTTGCCGGGTGAAGGGAAAACTACCGTCGCGGTGAACCTTGCGATGGCTATGGCACAGCATGGAACTACCTGCCTGGTTGACGCCGATCTGCGTAGAGGCAGAGTGGCCTCGTCCCTCGGAGTTTCCAAAAGTCTCGGGTTGACCGATGTTTTGAAGGGTACCGCCGTGTTGGATCGCGTTTTGGTGCGTATTCCCAGTGTGTCAAATCTGACCGTTCTCCCTGCGCATGCCGGCAGCGAGCAGGCTGGACAACTGGTGTGTTCGGAACGGATGCGCGGTGTCTTGGACGAATTGCGAAGGGACTTTCAATTCATAGTTATCGACTCTGCTCCAATCCTCCCTTTCGCCGATTGTCGAGCGCTTTCTAATCTCACGGATGGCTTAATCTTCGTGGGTCGCTCCGGCATCACCACGCGGGAGCTCGTACAGCGCAGTCTTCGAGCTGCTGGAACAGGTTCACGCGGCTCCCGTTCTGCAGTTCGTAGTGAACGCGGCTGATATCAAGTCGCCTCAATATCGGTACTACCAGTATGGGTACGAATATTACGAGCCCGTCATGAATGAAGATGTCTAATTCGTTATACTGACTCTAAGTGCCTGCGGTATTCGCGAAGAGTTCACTGAGGAACCAGTTGCTCCCAAAGAGTTAACCGCAACTTCCTGCAACGGTCCTTGCCTGCTCGCTGAGAACAATCCTTGAGACTCTCACTGAGGTAAATAGTGCAGAATTCATACATTCCGTTCCATGCGCCCTCCATTGGCGAAGAAGAGATTGCTGCGGTTGAAAGGGTTCTCCGCTCCGGGTGGTTGACAACCGGCCCGGTGGCCCACGAATTCGAAAAAGAATTCGCCCAATACATCGGGTGCAAGCATGCCTTGGCGGTGAATTCTGGCACTTCCGCGCTGCAACTGGCTCTGGATGCCATCGGGCTGAAAAGCGATGACGAAGTGCTGGTGCCCACCAACACCTTCACCGCGACGGCTGAGGTGGTTACGTATTTTGACGCGAAGCCGGTTCTGTGCGACAGCGTCACCGGCGGCTTCAATATCGATGCCAACGCTGCTGAGAAACGGATCACCTCCAGAACCAAAGCCATCATCCCGGTCCACATCGGCGGGGAACCTTGCGACATGGAGGCCATCCAATCGCTCGCCGTCCGGCATAACCTGCACGTGATCGAAGATGCGGCACACGCTCTACCGGCGAGCTTCGCTGGGCAGCGAGTAGGGACGATTTCAGATCTGACCGCGTTCAGCTTCTACGCCACCAAGACGATCACCACGGGCGAAGGTGGCATGCTCACCACGAACAACGACGCCTATGCGGGGCGGGTGGCGATGATGCGGCTTCATGGCATCGGCAATAATGATGCATGGAAACGCTATACTCGCGCGGGTTCCTGGGAATACCGTGTTGTCGAAGCCGGATATAAATTCAACCTTCCGGACATTCTGGCGGCGCTCGGTCAAGCCCAGCTCCGTAAGTGCGAAACCTTCTTCCAGCAACGGCGTTTTATCGCGGAACTCTATCGCAGTAAGCTCGCGGACGTAGAAGAGGTTGAGTTACCGCCCGCGGAAAACGCCAATTCCCAACATGCCTGGCACCTGTTCATCATCCGTATTCGGCCCGATCTCCTGGGATTGGATCGGAGCGGCTTTATCGAGCAGCTCAAAGAGGCGGGTGTGGGGACGTCGGTACATTTCATCCCCCTGCACAGGCATCCCTATTACCAGCATACCTATGGTGCCAGGCCTGACGATTTTCCTAATGCCGAAGATGCATATTCACGCTGCATCTCCTTGCCGATATATCCCGGATTGACTGAGCACGATGCCAATCGTGTGGTCCGCATTGTCGCACAAACGGTCCGGAAGCACCGCAAGACCAAAGAGTTTGTAAGTTGACCCAGTTTTCGGTCCAAGCTTCTGAAGCGGTCGCAACCGCGGGGTTTTGCCCCAGCGGTTGGAATACCTCCATCTCTAAGAGGCTGCTGGATGGGGCTTCTGCAGCTGTGCTTCTTGCGTTACTTTCCCCCGTCCTGCTAGTGATTGCGCTGCTCGTGAAGTGCACCTCGTCCGGACCTGTATTCTATTGCCAAAAGCGAATGGGCAGACATGGTGTGCTTTTCACGCTCGTAAAGTTTCGCTCCATGGCCTCGGAGGTTGGGGGCCCAAGCCTCACGAGGAACCAGGATCGACGCATAAGTCGACTTGGCCGGTTGCTCCGCAAATGGAAGCTGGATGAGTTGCCGCAGCTTATCAACGTTGTGCTGGGTCAAATGAGCCTGGTTGGTCCCCGGCCAGACCTGCCACAGTATGTCCGCCAACTGCCTGCAGAGCTGAAACAGATACTTGAGCTCTTGCCCGGTGTTACCGGAGCGGCGTCTCTTCAATACCGGCACGAAGAATACTTGCTTTCGCAGGTTGCGGCCGAATGCCTGGATGAGTTTTATTGTTCGCAATTGCTCCCGGACAAGGTCCGCCTGGATCTGGAGTATGCTCGTCACGCTAATCTTCTTAGCGATTTGGCGATATTGTTTCGGACCGCAGGTAGCCTCTTCGTTAAAGCCCCCGTCCCGTTGGTAGCGACCGGCGTAGCCGAAACATCGACAATCGCTCCTGCTAAAGTAAGTTCTAGTCGCAGGTCCTCATAATGAATAAGCTTCGACTGTTGGACCATTTTCCTGCGCGATGGCTTGGTCCAAACCAGCTCATGCTCTTCGCGGTCGGCGTTCTCGTCGCAGGTGGCGCGATCGTTGTGGGAACCCTGGTCGGCCAGGAGGACTGGGCATATCTAGCGGCCCTCGCAGGTTTGATAGTTGCTTGTGTGTGGCCAATTGAAATCGCCCTGGGGTTTTATGCTTTTCTCCTGCCCTTCAACTCAGTTTCCGTTCTCGGCGGCGGCACGTCCGGGACCACTCTGAACTGGATGGTGGGTGCGATCGCCGCCATTGCTCTGCTTACGTCGGGAATTGTTCGAAAGCGGCTCAGTTTCCCACCTCGCGCCGCGCTGCTTTGGTCGGGGTTCTTGTTCTGGAACATACTCACCATTTTATGGTCGGTGCAGCCCCACGAAGCAGTCAAACAACTACCCACCAGTATCGCGGTAGTGGCACTCTACGTCCTCGCGGTTTCGTGGCAAATAACAGAGAAACAGTTTTCGTTCGTAACCTCGCTGGCGGTTGCGGGCGGGTGGTTGGCTTCGTGCTATGTCATTTACCTTTTCCAGAGTGGGGTTACGTACCGCATCACCGCCCGGGCATCGCTCTTTGTCGGAGGCCGCGAAACCAATCCAGACGCTTTGGCAGCAGAGTTCATAATTCCGTTGTCGCTGGCGGTGGTGTGCCTTTTGATGGCCCGCAGCTGGCCCGGCAAAATTGCCAGTGTCTTGGCGGCTACGACCATCGGTTATGCAGTTTTTCTCTGCATGTCACGCGCCGCCTTGGTGGCCATTGTCGTAATGATGGCTGTTTTTCTGTTTAGGTTAGGCAAAAATCGCCGCCTTTTGTTAGTGGCTTCGCTCCTCGGGTTGTCGTTGGTGGCGGTTCCCTCAACTTTCTTTACTCGGCTTGGAGAGGCTTTCCAGACTGGTGGTGCTGGGCGTTTTGACATCTGGATCGCCGGATTAACAATTCTGAAGCGATACTGGGCGACAGGATCCGGAATGGCAACCTTCCCGGTCGTCTATAACCAATATGCAGGAAACGCGCCGGTCTTCCGAGGATTTGGGCGCGGTTCCCATAACATCCTCTTGCAGGTCGGAGTCGAACTTGGCGTCCTCGGATTCGTGCTGATCTGTATGGCTTTGGTCGCGCACTTCGGCTCGGTGAGACGTCTGCGGGCGAGGCTACACAGTGTACCTATTCCGGTAGTGGGATTGGAGTCTGCGTGTTGGGGTATGCTCACGCTCTCGCTCTCCGCGGACATTCTCTGGAGTAAGGCGTTTTGGTTGAGTTGGATGTTACTTCTGATGGCGGTCAACAGTAGTGAAAAGGTGCTCGGCGCGATAAATGGCGGCATCGCGCGCGAGAGCGAGTATGGGCATCGGTCGGACAATCCGGCGGTCGCAATTCCCCTTTTGACATGATCAAAGCGATCGGCTGCATCTGCACTGGAAGTTGGGCCCAAGTTAAGAATTATGCCCCCGTCAAGACCCTTGCCGCGCCCTGGTATGAGAGTGAGTTCTTACGTGCGTGGACGAGATTGACCACAAATTAATGAGCCAGAGCGAGGACAAGCAGCGATTGCGGGTTGGCATTGTCGGCTGTGGCAATGTAGCGGAACACCATGCGCGTTGTGTGAGTGGTCTTAAGAACGCGCAAATCGTTGGTTTAGCGGATCTCAATGAAGAAGTTGCCAAGATTTTTGCCCGGAAGCATGGCATTCCGACGGTAAAGCGATCTCTCTCCGAGCTTCTCGATGCGGTTGAGCTCGACGTGCTGCACATCACGACACCGCCTGCTCATCACTATGCGTGCGCCAGGCTTGCCCTTGATCGCGGGATAAATGTATTTGTAGAGAAACCACTTGCGTTCACCCAGATGGAGGTCGACGATCTCTATGAACGTGCGCGTGCCCGCGGCGTACTGGTATGCCCCGACTACATTCAACTGTTCCATCCCAGGATGCAGGAGCTATTGGCAGAACTCAAGTCGGGAAGACTCGGGCGAGTCGTCCACGTCGAGAGTCACTGGTGCTTAAATCTGGAAGATGAAATTCGCGATGCGGAAGGTTTGCATTGGACCTACCGCCTTCCGGGCGGGTTTTTGCGCGACTATACCAGCCATGTCCTCTATCAAGTCCTGTATTTTGCCGGTCCTCCCGGCAACATCAAGGTCAACCGAAGATCGCTCGGCGCCTTGCCGCAAGGCCTTACTGATCACCTCACCATCGAGATCCAAGGGAAGCATTGCACGGCCACGGTTCTGCTTAGCTGCCATCCTCGCCCATCAAGCTATGGCCTCCGTGTTTTCTGTGATCAAGGCACGGCGGAAATCGATTTCGACACACAAACCCTCCTGATTGCTCGGAACAGTGCCATGCCCCGCCGCATTACCTCGGTCAGTGCAAATTTCGTGAAGTCCTGGCGCCTTTCCACCCAGACCGTTGGAAACGTATGGAACTACCTCGCGGGTACTTTGGTTCCCTATGCAGGGCTGCGGGTTCTAATCCCCCAGTTCTACGAAGCGATCGCAAACCAGACGATGCCGCCGGTTTCACGCGAATTAGCGGTCGGCGTAACCCATGCAGAGGAAGTGATTTTCAGCGATTGTAAGGAGCCCGTGGCTCGCGGATGCTACATGCCGTCCTCGCAAGCGGGAATTCGTCGTGGGCGGAAGGTCCTCGTTACTGGAGCAAGTGGCTACCTCGGCACTGCGGTAGTGAAGGCGCTGGTGGAGGGCGGGTACTACGTCCGTGCCTTGACTCGTCCTACAAGCAAGATCGCTCCCTTGCAGCAATTGAGGGTGGAAGTATTCTTGGGTGACATTCGGCAGCTAGACGACGTTCGAGCTGCTTCCTCTGGCATGGATGTCATTATCCATGCGGCTGCGGGCATGAAGGGCAGCGCGGAAGCCATGGTTGATACCTGCGTTCGAGGAACACAAAATGTGGCCGAAGCAGCCGCGGAACAGAGCGTAAGGCGCATAATCTATGTCAGTTCGTTCTCTGTATACAATTTCGATGACCTAAAAGATGGAGAATGCATCACCGAGGCCAGTCGTTTGGAAGACCAGCCCGAGACCCGCGGCGCTTATACGCTGGGAAAGACTCGCGCCGAGCATCTGGCGTTAATGCACCTTGACGACAGCGTTCCTGCCTGGACCATTTTGCGGCCTTCGTTGCTCGTAGGCAACGGTCGCGACATCCTCGCTCCAGTCGGGTCCAAGCTTGGCAACTTCGTCATCTGTTTGGGCAGCCCGGGCAAGAGACTGCTGATGCTCCATGTAGAAGATCTGGCGGCCGCGGTACTAAGCGTTCTAGAGGACGAGAATACGGCACGCAAGGTGTTCGTGGTTTCAGATCCGGAGAGTCCAACTGTGCGTCAGTATGCCGACAGCCTCCGGCAGAGCCCTTACGAACGGTTACACGTGATATACGTCCCCTACATCGTTGCTCGAGTCGCCGCGCTAGGCGCGAGTGTGCTGACAAAAGTGTTGGGACGTGGTCCGAAGATAAACAAGCGGCGCTTGCTCTCCGTCTACCGCAACGCGGATACTGACATCACCCCACTCATTCGCGAGACTGGGTGGAGGCCGCCGGGTGGACTTCTCGCACGACTCAAAGAAGCAGACCTAAAGATAGAGGCCCAACCCGAGGAAGCAATTCCCGTTGGCTAGAACCAGATGTGCGCGGCCTCTAAGACCCCGACACCCGTTGATTTCTCCCCAATCCAATGATTTCGGCGACACTATGCCAACTGAGTTGACAACCGATCCACATACACCCACGAGCCCAGAACTGAAGCGGATCGACTCTGCTGCATGTCGGTTTTGTGCCGCTCCCCTACGCCATACTTTCGTCGACCTGGGCATGTCGCCGCTATGCGAGAGTTATCTGGATTCCGGGCAACTCAACCGTATGGAGCCGTTCTATCCGCTGCACGTTTATGTATGCGATCAGTGCTTTCTGGTCCAACTTCAAGAATACGTCAGTGTGGAAGAGATTTTCACCGAGTATGCCTATTTCTCTTCGTACTCCGATAGCTGGTTGCATCACGCCCAGAGTTACGTTGACCAAATGCTGGAACGCTTCAAGTACAACCGCAACAGCTTCGTTGTCGAACTTGCCAGTAATGATGGTTACCTGCTGCAGTACTTCGTGAAGAAAGGGATTCCTTGCCTGGGAGTGGAGCCTGCCGTCAACGTTGCACAGGTAGCAGTTGAAAAGGGAGTGCCAACTCTCGTCAAGTTCTTTGGCGAACAGACGGCGCGCGAGATGGTGGCTACAGGTGAGCATGCCGATCTGATTTTGGCCAACAATGCTTTGGCCCAGGTGCCTGACGTGAATGATTTCGTCAAGGGAATGAAAATTCTGCTGGCACCGGGCGGAGTTGTCACTGTCGAGTTTCCTCACCTCATGCGCCTGATGCAGGAGAGCCAGTTCGACACAATCTACCACGAACATTTTTCCTATTTTTCGTTCATAACGGCAGAGAAGATTTTTGCTGCGCATGGGCTGACCCTCTTCGACGTCGAGGAACTGCCGACTCACGGAGGCTCGCTGCGTATCTTTGCACGGCACGTCGAAGATGTCCCCAAGCCAGTGGCGTTGCGCGCCCATGAACTTCGGGAGCGCGAGATGAAAGCGGGTTTCACGCGACTTGAGACTTATGCGCAATTCGCCGAGCGCGTCAAGGAAGCCAAGCGCAAACTGCTGGAATTTCTCATTCAGGTAAGGCGTGAAGGCAAGTCGGTGGCTGGATACGGCGCTCCCGGAAAAGGCAACACCTTGCTGAACTACTGCGGCATCCGTTGCGACTTGCTGGATTACACCGTCGATCGCAGCCCTTACAAACAGGGAAAGTTTCTTCCGGGAACCCATATCCCGATTCTCCATCCGGACAAGATTCGCGAAACCAAGCCAGACTACGTCCTGATTCTTCCATGGAACCTGAAAGAGGAGATCCGTCAACAATTGTCGTACGTGCGTGAGTGGGGAGGACGCCTGGTAGTTCCAATCCCGGCGGTAGAGGTCCTTTGATCTTTGCGGAAACCCGGCTCAAGGGCGCATACATCATTGAACCGGAGAAACGGGTCGATGAGCGCGGTTTTTTCGCCCGCTCCTGGTGCGAAAAAGAATTTGCGGAACACAACTTGAATCCGCGTGCGGTACAGTGCAACATCTCGTTCAACACCAGAAAAGGCACCCTGCGCGGCATGCACTATCAAGTCGCCCCATGCGCTGAAGCAAAACTTGTACGCTGCACTCACGGCGCCATTTACGACGTGATCGTTGATCTTCGTCCAGATTCGCCGACTTTCAAGCAATACGTCGCCGAAACTTTGACCGCCCGCGATCACAAGATGCTTTATATACCCGAAGAGTTCGCTCACGGCTTCCTGACCCTCGAGGACAACAGCGAAATTTTCTACCAGATGTCCGAGTTCTACGCGCCGCAGCATGCGCGAGGCGTACGCTGGAACGATCCCGCGTTCGGAATTGAGTGGCTGATCCGCGAGCCCATCATGGCCGATCGGGACCGTAACTATCCGGACTTTATCGCAGATGACTCCGCAAGAAACTGATTCCGTCGACGTCAGAAACAGCTCCGGGATAAGCGCTCCTCCAGCCATCGTTCAGCCCGGCGTCAGCATTGGCCTGCCGGTTTTCAACGCCGAGCAATATCTCGAGCAAAGCCTGGGATCGATCCTGGCGCAAACTTACAGAAATTTTGAACTCATCATTTCAGATAATGCTTCTGGAGATGCGACCGAAGCCATCTGCCGCCGTTACGCCGCACTGGACGCGCGGGTACGCTATCATCGCAATCCGCGGAACCTGGGGGTGACGTTCAATTTCAGGAAGGTCGTGGCGCTGTCGTCGGGAGAGTATTTTCTCTGGGCGGCGCACGATGACATGTTTGCTCCCGAGTATTTGGAGCGCTGTGTTGCGGTCCTTGGGCAGAACCCCGATGTCGTGCTCGTTTACTCGAAATCGATTGAAATCGACGAGCGAGGGCAATCCTTGGAGCGCAAAGACAAAGAGCAGATGCTGGCTGCGGACTCGCCATATGCTGACCGGCGCTTCCAGGAATTGATCCGCATGGACCACAACTGTCAAGCCATGTTCGGCGTCATGCGCTCATGTGTGCTCAAGCGGACATCGGTTCACGGTGATTTCCCCGACTCCGACCGCTGCCTGCTGGCCGAAGTCGCGCTTTACGGAAGATTCGTCGAGCTTCCGGATCATCTTTTCTTTCACCGCAAACACGCGCAGCAGATGACTCAACAGTTTCCCAGCCGGCAGGAAAGAATGGTACGGCTCAACCCCGATCGCCGTTTCCGGATAGTCTTTCCTCACTTTCGCCAGTTCAGGGAATACATCCTGGCCATCCACCGAAGCCCCTTGGGCTGGAAGTGTCGTTTAGTTTGCTACTTCCAGATGCTTCGCTGGCTTCGTGACAACGCGCCGCGCTTAGTGCGAGACCTGCGCTATGTTTTGGTGCAGATGGTACAGCCGTTCCGGCTCAGATACCGCCAGTGGCGGCACTCCAGTTCAACCGATGTCCGAAATCACTCAATCTGAGATGGCAGTGGGCCTTGAGACCCAGCAGGAATCGCGCCCGTTAATGCAGGTGCCGCTGCCCGCAAGTCCCGTATCTGGCTCGCTTCGACCGTTCCTGGCAGGAATGCTGCTGGCTGCTCTTGCCATCGGCCTACTCTCCGCGTGGCACGGTGGGGTTTTGACGGTCAGCGATGACGGGGTTGCTTACCTGGATCTATCTGATGCATGGAGAAATCATGATTGGCTTACGGCTGCGAACGGTTGCTGGAGTCCTGCATATCCGGTGATGCTTGCCGCTACGCTCGGTCTTTTTCACCCGTCCGCTTTTTGGGAGCCAGTCGTCATTCGTGGACTGAATTTCTTGCTGTATATCGCCGCGATGTTCTCGTTTGCGTTCTTCTGGAGAGAGCTGACTCAGTCGGTGGAGCGCCGCGCGGCAGCGAGAAGCGCAGAAAATAGGCTGCCGCGACGTTCGTGGTTCCTATTGGGTTTTGCATTGTTCCTATTCTTTGCCGTCCAATTTCTCGGCGCGAATTTAGTATCCCCGGACCTCGCTCTATTCGCGTCAATCATGTTAGTGGCCGGAATTATCGTCCAGATCAAAGACGGGAGCTTGAACTGGAGCCTGTTTGCGTGGCTCGGCGCCGTCTGTGCAGTTGGCTATCTGATTAAAGCGATCATGTTTCCGCTGACGTTCGTTTTTCTCGGCGTGGCGTTCTTGAGCGCGACGAAGAAAAGCGACATTCTGCCGCGTCTGGCGCTGGCCTTGGGCGTGTTCGTCATAATATCGGGCCCGTGGATTCTGATGCTTTCACGGGCGAAGCACAGGTTTGATTACAGCGATGTCGGCAAGTTGAATTATCTATGGTTCGCGAGTGAAGGATTCGACGACTACGGCTATCCTTTCCCCTGGAAGCCCGCACCGGGTGAAGGAACCCAAGTGCACCCTATGCGGGATCTCCTAGCCTCACCCCATATCTTCGAATTCCGCGCCCCTTTTCAAGGAAGCTATCCACTCTGGGATGATCCGTCGTACTGGTATGAGGGCGCCACGGTGCCATTTCACCTCAAGCAGCAGTTGCGCACAGTTGAACACGGCCTCGTTGGCTATTTCAACATCGTCCAACGACAGGGCGGGTTGCTGGTGGGGGCCCTCTTCCTCATATTGGCGACTCGCCGCCGCATGAAGGGGGTACTGAATGCATGGTATCTGATGGTGCCGGCCGTGACTGCACTAGGTCTGTACGCGATCTCTCACGGGTTGGTGCAGAACCGATATACAGCCCCGTTCCTGCCCCTGTTCTGGGCTGGACTCTTTGCCGAGCTGTACCTTTTGCACTTGAAAGAGAATTCTCGACTGCTGGCGTCCCTGTCACTGGCGATGGCCGTCATTTTTTCTTTGCCGATGGCCGTCGATCTGTCTTACAACGTGCTCCAAACCGCTCAAAAGGCGCACGCGCACACGTTCTTCGACCATCATGACGCGGATGTGGCTGACTACCTGCAGAAAGCCGGGCTGCATCCGGGAGACAGTCTCGGATACCTGCAAGCGCCCGAGGATGGAACCAACAAGTATTGGGCGAGGCTGGCCAAAATGACCATTGTGGCGGATATGTCGTTTCGGGATGTGCCCGCATTCTGGGGCGCTGATCCGACGACCCAGGCCAAAGTAATCGCCGCCTTCCACGACGCGGGCGTGAAAGCGATTGTGGCCTACAAAGCACCCGCCAGCGTGCGCAGCACGGGCTGGCAAAAAGTGGGCAGTTCTGATTACTACGTGTTGACCGGTGCTGAGCTAGCGTCGGTTCACTAACCAAGCTGACAGCTCAACCTCTTTCATGATACCGACACAGGCGATCAACATTTCGGAGCTTCAGACCCGGATCGATCCCGCCGAAGTGGGAAGGGATATGTACGGGCTCGTGGAAGAGTTGTATCCCGTCTGTCGTAGCATTACGGGCGAAGGCTTTCGGCAAACCATGAATCGGCTGCGCCAGGAGATCCCATTACTTACCCATGAAGTCCCAACCGGCACAGCCGTGTTTGATTGGACCGTGCCCAAGGAATGGAATATTCGTGATGCCTGGGTGAAGAATGTGCAGGGCGAGCGCGTCATTGATTTTCGGAAACACAATCTGCACGTAGTGAACTACAGCGTACCGGTGCGCCGCAAGATGCATTTGGACGAATTGAAGAAACATCTCCACTCTCTTCCCGATCAGCCCGACTTGATTCCTTATCGCACTTCCTACTACGCGGAAAACTGGGGCTTCTGTCTTTCGCATCGCGACCTGGTGCGCCTGGAAAATGGTGAATACGACGTGTGCATCGACTCTACTCTGCAGGATGGCCATTTGACCTTTGGCGAGTATTACGTCCGCGGTCAGACCGCTGACGAGGTCTTGATCTCCTGCCACTCCTGTCATCCCTCGTTATGTAATGACAATCTTTCCGGCGTGGCGGTAGCGACATTCTTGGCCAAGCACCTGAGCAGTGCAGCGCCCCGATATTCATACCGTTTCCTTTTTATTCCCGGCACCATCGGGTCGATTACCTGGCTGAGTTTGAATGAAGAACGTGCCCGCGCCGTCAAACACGGGCTGGTGCTCACCTGCGTTGGAGATCGCGGAGGCCTGGCCTATAAGAAAAGCCGGAGAGGGGATACGGAAATCGATCGCGCCGCTTGCCATGTGCTTAAACACTCTGGCCAGCCGCACGAGGTTCTGGAATTCTCCCCCTACGGTTACGATGAACGCCAATACTGCTCGCCGGGTTTTAATCTTGCGGTCGGCTGTCTTATGCGCACTTCCCACGGGCATTTTCCTGAGTATCACACGTCCGCAGACAACCTCAGTTTTGTCGATTCTGCAGCTCTTGCCGATACGTTTTCGAGATGTCTTGCAATTTTCAACATACTCGAAAACAACCGCACCTATGTAAACCAGAATCCGAAATGCGAACCACAGCTCGGCAAACGAGGTCTTTACGGAGCGATGGGAGGCAGTCATCCCAAACAACTCGAATTTGCCATGTTGTGGGTGCTCAACTTGTCCGATGGCAACTCCAGCCTGCTTGACATCGCTGAGAAGTCGGGAATCGACTTTGCCATGATTTCGGAGGCCGTAAGATTGTTATTGCAGCATCATCTGCTCGCCGAATGTTGAGAGCAGGCACTTAGGGAATTAGGGAATCAGAATCGGCAAGACAGTAGTCGTTTTCAACGTGAGGTCAAAATGGATTCAATGTTCTTTAACGCAGGAGCTAGTGACGATGTGCGGCGGAACGGTCTTTATCAAGGAGAGCTCTTCGTCTACTCACCCACCCCGAGTTCCCTCGCATTTTGCGAGTTTGCCAGGGAAATGATTCGCCAAGCTTTCGGATCGTTGGATCCGCAAACCGCCCAATTTTCCATGCCGGTGGAAGAATATGCGGCGCTTCTCGGGGAGTTAAAGCCCAAGTTCATCCATCACCCCAGGTCTAAGGAGTGCATTCGCGGCATGCTACAGGAACTGAAGTGCGATTTAGAAAAGACCTACTTCGATGTACCGCGGCTGCGAACCGCCACCAGTGACAACTATCTCACTGCAGGTATCGCCTATGCCTTTCACATGCATCGCGACACCTGGTATTCCGCTCCCTTTTGCCAGATCAACTGGTGGATCCCCGTTTATGACATCGAGCGGGAGAACACCATGGCCTTTCATCCTCGCTACTGGAGCCAGCCCGTCCGCAATGGTTCCCGCGACTATAACTACGACCTATGGAACCGTGAGAGCCGCAAGGATGCGGTAAAGCACGTCAAGACAGACACGCGCAAGCAACCGAAGGCAGAAGAACCCATGGATCCCGATCCGCAGATTCGCTTCGTCGCGTCCGCGGGAAGCATTCTTCTTTTTTCCGGAGCCCAGATGCATTCCACCGTACCCAATACCTCCGGACGTACGCGTTTCAGCATCGACTTCCGCACCGTGCATCTGGACGACGTTTTGGGACATCGTGGTGCTCCCAACATCGATTCGGAATGCACCGGCACCACGATGCGGGATTATCTGCGGGGCACAGATCTGGCGCACATCAGCGAGGATATTTGCTCGCAATATGACGCCCAAGCCTCAAGAGTGTAGCGGCGTTCACTCGTCTCTTGCAATTGCCACATGCTTTTCAATGAGTGATTCCTTGCCAGGGCCTGTAATCCGACTGCTGGTTCTTCTCGAAGGCACGACCGTAACGGGTCCAGCCAAGAACTTGCTTGAATTCTGCCGTGTGTCCAGAAGTTTGGACCTGGGTCCTCGGGTCGAGGTTCAAGTTGCAGTCTTCGTGCGGGGGCACGGGCATCTGGCGATCGAGGGTGGAACAAACGAACTACTCGCCGCCGCTGAAGCTACCGGTTTAGAGGTGCATTGTCTTCACGAGCGCTTCCCGTTTGATCCGCACGTAATCAGTTCCCTGCGCAAGTTGGTCAAACGCTTGGCGCCCGATATCATTCAAACTCACTTCGTAAAGTCACACTTTCTCGTGCGCATTTCGCGCGTTTGGCGACTCTGCCGTTGGATCGCATTTCACCACGGTTACACCACAGATGCCTGGAGGACCGTGGTCTACAACCAACTTGACAGATGGTCGATGCGAGTGCCCCAACGAATCATCACGGTCTGCGAACCGTTCAAGAAGCAACTTTCATCCCGGGGTATTCCGGCGTCTCGGATCAGGGTATTGCACAACAGCATATCGCTGGATTGGCTAGGCCAAAGCCGGGAAATCCAGGTTCAACCAAAGGGAAGCGGTGGCGAGGGCGATCATGTGGTACTTGCAGTGGGCCGCCTCTCGAAGGAAAAAGGTCTTCATGATCTTGTCGCGGCAATGGATAAGCTTCAGCAGTTGCGACCGGATTTCCTGGTGCAGCTATTGATCGTAGGGGATGGACCTGAGCGAAAGCGGCTGGAGCGAGGGATAAAGAGCTTCAGACTAAAAGAACGCGTGAAACTTGTCGGGCACGTGCGCGATGTCCGCCCTTACTACGCCAGCGCACACGTTCTGGCTATTTCTTCGTCAAGTGAGGGGTCCCCGAACGCGCTACTGGAAGCGATGGCTGCGGGTGTTCCGGTGGTTGCGACTTCCGTGGGAGGCATACCGGAGATTGTGACGAACGGGGAGACAGCGTTGTTCGTAAGGCCGCACAACCCCGAGGAAATGGCTTCCGCGATAAACCTTGTACTGTCGAACGCACAATTATCGCAAGCCCTGGTGCGTAATGCGCGCGAACGAATTAAGAGGCAACACTCCCCTCAGTCGCGGGCCAGTTTCCTGGTTCTGCTCTATGCGGAAACCATGGGTGCTGCCCTGGAGGTGCCGGCATGACGGTTGACAACGCTAAGGCAAAGAACAGATTTTCCGTGGTTGTGCCGGTGCTCAATGCAAAGAAGCATTTGCGTGCCTGCATAGAGTCGATTTTGAAAGCTATCGAACGATATGGCAACGCGGAGTTGATCGTTGTAGACAACGGATCTGTCGATGGCTCTTACGAAATCCTGCTGAATGAATACGGAGATCGAGCTCGCATTCAGCAGATTCACGGCTTGCCAGTGGGGGCTTTGCGGAATCGTGGTGCTGCGTTGGGTGACGGTGAGTTCGTAACGTTTATCGATTCGGACTGCACGGTGATACCCGATTACTTTGAGCAAGCCCTGGCTGTATTACAGCGTACCAACGCGGACGCAACTGGATCCGAATATGGTTTGGATGATTCCTGCCACTGGATCGAAAGGACATGGTACTTGATTCACACGCCAGGTTCCGACGGCTTGGTAAAGTTCATCACTTCCGGCAATCTCGTGATTAGGCGGGCGGCTTTCCTGGCGGTGGGTGGTTTTGATGAAAACATGATCAGCTGCGAAGATATGGATTTGGGTGCCCGGCTGAACAGGGCTGGGTTCAAGGTCTATCAAGCCCATAGCGTGCGCGCCCTTCACGCGGGGGGCGACAAAAGCCTTCGCGTTTTCTTCCTAAAGAACGCGTGGCGCAGTATGGGAATGTTGGGAATGTTCAGGAACTCATGGCTGTTCAAGCCGGCGTTCACTTTGTTTGGTTATGTCCTGTTATGGGGGGTGGCAGTTGTGAGTCTCTTTGGCTCTCATTCCGCGTTCGCCACCAGGATCGCGCTGTTCATCGTTCTTGTCAATTTGGCTCCCGTCCTGACAATTATCTACCGGGGTTGGCAGGTGAAACGATTCCATGCTCCTTTTAGGTCGATCCTGCTGTACCATTTGTATTTCCTCGCGCAGCTGTTCGCCATGTGGAAAGTCTTGCTTTCGCTGGGACTTTCGACTCAGCTGAAGCATGCTATAAGTGTGCGCCTGCATGGGTCAGCCAGAGGTCAATAATAGAGCCGGACATCCGCAACCCGGTTTTTCCGATTCCTCAAGGAAGCAGCGACTTCATACCTGTTTGTAGAGGCCGGCGCTTATGACCGGATCGCTCAGTATTGGAGTCCTTTAGGACGGCAGTGAGCGCTGCAGAGAATTTGCGCGCCATTTCAAGATGTGTGTACTGCTGCACAGCTTCCTGATTAAGATGGTACGCCACGAAGCCCTTGCTCTTGAACTCGGCATAGCACGACAGCAGATGTTGGCGCAATCGAGCTTTATCGCGGATGTGAACGCCAGTACCGGTTTCATTCAACGTTTCAGTCAAAACTCCCTCAGCCCCCCCCACCGCGAGGATAGGCCGGGCAGAGCCAAAATATTCGAATAATTTTCCCGTGTGTTGGCCGGTCTCCCTCGGATCGGACCAGCCCAAAAGCAAGAGGAGATGGGACTCCCCCTGACGCCTCAGCGCTTCTTCTCGCGGTACCCTCCCCGCGATTTCGACGACTTCCTTCAGCCCATAACGCTCGACGAGGGCGGACAGCCAGAATTCTGGTGGCCCATAGAAACGAACACGAATGTCGTTCTTGAGAACAGCGCCCTCCGCTATCAAATCGCGCAGCACTTCAAACAGAAGCGTAGGGTCGCGTTTCCCCTCGTAGAGATATCCGGTGTGGGTCAGGGAAAGGTACTCTGTCAGGCTTTTCGGGCGGGCAGGGAAGTCATCTGGATCGAACCCGTTCGTGATCGAGTATACAGGCGTTGACGGGAACTTCTTCTGAAGGGAATGGGCCCATGGAGTCGATACAGTCACGAGGGCGCTGGCCATCCTTAGCGTCCGTCTCTCAAGGAGTTGGTGCCGGGGCCGAAGAAGACGCTGTGGTCCCGACAAGGTTGCTGCCCACAAGTCCCGCAGGTCAGCGACCCACGGTCGATTAAAGAGCCGCTGTGCCCGAGCCGCGATCAAATGGCACGAGACGGGTGGCGAGGTGCTTAAGATTATGTCCGGGTGCTCGTCGGCCTTCAAATCTGACAATGCATTTACCGCGAACTGAATCCAACCCCTCTGTTCGTCGGGGAAGGCGATTAGGGCCCTTGCCAGATCAATTAGATTCGTGTGAAACCGATTTGAGTTTGGCTGCGAGGATTGGGAAAGCTTTAGCCGTTCGTGGAGACCTTGTTTCGGATCCATTCCGAATCTAGCTTTCCATTCCCCTATAACGCTTTGGTATTCGGTTTCTACAACCGGAACCGCGGGACGGAGGCCCGCAGGCAATTTAGCGGTCAGTACCAGGACGTCCCACCCGAAACCGGGAAGGTATTTAGCCAGACCTCCGGCCCGAATCGAACCCGCAGCCGGTAGTGGTGGATAGGCATACGTGATGAAGAGCAGCCGTGGCATTGTCCTGATTTCTCCTCGATCTGACAATCTGGCAGGCAGATCGAGGTTTCGCGTCTCTCAAACCCCGTGCAGCGCAGAGTTCGTGCGGTAGCAAACGTCTGCTGGTACGCTCACTCACGAATCGCATATCCTTAAACCGCCGAAACGATCTCGATGAGCGGATCATACCAAAATTAGGCTAGTGAAAGATGCATTTATTTGGTCTGCAAACGAGCAAATCTCCAGCAGTTTTCTCAGTGGATTCTTAGCGGTAGATGCAGCTCTGATAGCCGGTTGCAGTAAGGCTGACCGGCGGACACAAGTGGAACCAGATATCAAGCACCCGGCGCGAGAGTGAGCGAACTCCAGAAGGTCCGCTGTTACGAACAAGAAGGACACTTTTTCAGAGCGTTTACCGCTCCTATTCTGAAAACTAAAGCTCAGAGCATCGGTTTTTTCGCATCCGCAAAGCAACCCATCACGTTGACGTTGGTGATTGCCAATTCTTCGGGAGCTGCCCCAACGAATCGAGTATCGAGCGAAAATCCCCGTCGCAGTGCCTCGAGGGAACGTTCGTCTAAGGTTTGAGCTTTGCGCGTGATTTGCACACCCGCATCCTCAAAGAGCTTAAATACATCTGACGCTCTTAACCGATTGTGATACATATACTGATTCCCAGCCCAGCAATTCCACTCTCGATCACTGAATTGCAAGAAATTGATCTTGGTGATGGAATCATCGCCGTATGAGAAGTGATCCGAGAGGTCAATACTGTGCAAAAGGAGCCCGCCGGGGCGAAGTACGCGCTTCGCTTCATGGAGAATGGCGCTGATGTCTGGGGCGGGTACGTGTTCAAATACAGCGTAGGAAAAATGCAGATCGAATGAATTGTCTGCAAAGTCGAGGTGTCTAGCGTCGGCGGGTGCAAGGTACTCGGTATCAATCAAGTTCAAGAACGAATCCAGATCGTCTCCAAAATCTTGGAGTTGCCGCATACGATCCTGGAAAACTTTATCGTCGATTGAGCCAGCCCAAAGCTCCCGCACCTGGTTGGCATTTTGGGAAAGATAGCGATTGCACATCGAAACAAGTGCTGGCGATAGATACCGGTGCAGGTCGACGGTGACTGTTCTACCCGCGCCGCATAGCCACAGGGCAGTGGGCACTCCAAGCGCACGTCCCGTGCCTATTTCCAGGACATTCTTTCCGGCGATAGAGAATCCCTGAGAGCGCAGCCGTTCCAAGGCTCGACCCGTAACCTGAAACCATTCCAGAGGATCGAAACGGTCTTTCCGCAGGTCGCCCGCGCAACGCTGCGCCGCGTAATAGATTGCGTCTGAGTACGGTAATGCTGCGATTATATTCTGCAGACGGGCCTTGTAGCGCCAGTTCATTTTTGTCAGTTACTCCCGAGTCCGAAATGCAGGTGCTCCGATCATCAAGTGAAACTATCTCCACGGGGCATGAGCGTATCACGGGGAAGGTAGCTTCGTCTTGCGCAGATGCAAATTCTGCTCCACAATTTTTGCACCATGCGCTTGGGGATGCAGAGTGGCCTGAATTCGGTTTGTCAATACCGTTCCAACCTGAAATGCTGTGCATTAAAGAAATTGCATGCCCTCGAAATGCGCAGAATATTGGGCAGCGTGGAGCTCTGAAACCGGATGTGGTTTGATACTCCAGCTTACGTCCTCTTTCTCGTCCTGGTCGTGCTAATTTACTGGCGACTGGGACGAAAAGGCCAGAACGTGTTCCTACTGGCAGCAAGCTACCTGTTTTACGGGTGGTGGGACTACCGTTTCTTGCTGCTGATGATTGCCAGCACCACAATCGATTTCTTCATAGCCCGCGCTATTGCGAGAAGTACAAATTCCTCGGTGCGGCGCACGCTCCTCATCTTCTCGCTGGTGATTAACTTCGCAATCCTGGGCGTTTTCAAATATTTCAACTTCTTTGTGGATTCATTTGTTCATGTGATCGGGACAGCTGGGATGCAAGCGTCGAGACCCTTCCTCCGCATCCTATTGCCACCGGGGATCTCCTTCTACACGTTTCAGGAAGTCGCCTATATTGTGGACGTCTACAATCGAAAGCTTCCAGCTGCAGAATCGTTTATCGATTATGCTCTCTTCATTGGCCTGTTCCCGCATCTCATTGCTGGACCGATTCAAAGACCCAGTCACCTGCTACCCCAAGTTCAAGGTAATCGGACCTTCCAGAGCGATCATTTTTTTGATGGAATCTTGTTGATTCTCTCCGGCCTATTCCGAAAATGTGTGATCGCGGATAACTGCGCGCTATTAGCCAATAACGTGTTTTCAGGCAGCTTTGGCCGGCCTGATCTGTGCACGCTCGCAATTGGGACGTATGCTTTTGCCTGGCAGATATACGGAGATTTCAGCGGTTACAGCGACATCGCCCGCGGTAGTGCGCAACTGCTCGGGTTCCATTTCATGGTTAACTTTCGCCAGCCATATCTCGCGACCTCAATGAAAGATTTTTGGCGCAGATGGCACATCAGCCTGAGCACTTGGTTGCGGGACTATCTGTACATACCGCTAGGCGGGAGCTCGGAGCCAGGATATAAAACCTATCGTAACCTGCTTTGGACCATGCTACTCGGAGGCTTGTGGCACGGCGCCAATTGGACCTTCGTCGTCTGGGGCGGCCTTCACGGCGCCGCGCTTGCAATCGAGCGAAAGTTAACCCAAAGCAGTATTGCGAAGAAACTTGCATCACTGCGAATTGACTGGACTTGGCCCCGCCGCATTCTGATCTTCCACCTGGTTTGTTTGGGATGGATTTTTTTTCGGGCAGACTCGCTCGGCTCGGCGCTTGCTCTCCTGGGAGGCTTAACCAGAGTCTCTTGGGAGCCTGAATATTGGATAGCGTTCAAATTTCTGGCGCTTTTTGCCGTGCCTCTGTTTTTGGTGGATTATCAGCTGGAAAAAAGCGGAGAGGAATATCTCTGGCAGAACAGAGCCCCGCTTACCAGGATCGCAGTAGCATGTAGCGCGCTGATACTGATCACGTTCTTTTCAGCCAACCAAGCCAATGCCTTCATCTACTTCCAATTCTAGAAAGCCGGCCAAGGCCGATATTGCGCTTCTGTTAGCGCTGATCGCAATCTTCTGTTGCTCGGTGGAGATCATCGCAAGTTATTTTTTCGTTCGCGTGAGTCGCATAGAGAAACGACGGGAGATGGAATACCGTTCCGCGCTTGCAATTCGCTCGGCCAAGACGCGGCCGCGCTTCCGTATTAGTCGTTGGGAACTCACTTTTGCTTCATGGAGTTGATTTCCCCGGCCTGCAACGCGACGTCGGTTCCAATCTCGAACTCCACCGCTCAGTTTTCGAAAATACGGGTTATCTCGATTGGCATTATGGACTGCGACGCCTCTTCAAATCTGGGGCGCGACCCGATGTGGTCGTGCTTGTGCTGAATCCGAAGCAGTTGGTTTCCAACTGGACTGCCGGAGATTACTCGGCACAAATGCTTGTGGACGGGCATGATCTTTTGCATTTTGCTAACGATCTCCATGCCGACAGAAACCGCATAAGCGTGTTGACCCTAGACCGTTTGAGCTATTTTTTTGGAACCCGCGCTGAAACTAGATCCTGGATTTTGGGTAAACTTATGCCTGATTTGCCATCTTTAACCCACCATTTTCACGTCAACTCCAGTGTGCCCGATAACAAAGGGATTGCGGAGATCAGTAGCGAACGGCTCAAGCAAACCCGCCAGCTCTGCGAAGAATACGGCGTCAGTTTTGTCTTTGCAATCCCGCCCGCAATCGATGATTCCGGCGAAGACATCGTTGTAAGATCGGCACAAATGCAGAGTATACCGGTGCTGATTCCGATACGGCCGGGTGATCTTCCCCGCTCGGACTATGCTGACCTTATCCATCTGAATGCGCAAGGAGCGGCAGAGTTCACTTCGGCTTTGGCGGCGGACCTGAGGGCTGTCATACTTACTTCCAGACAGCAAGCTCCTACTGCGACCGCCACCCAGCCAGCGCTAGATCGTGGTGCCTTAAACAACAGCTCGACCAAAACTGCGGTACCTCGTCAAAACGAACCCTTGAGTGAGAAGACGTCTCTGGGACAATTCCACTGAAGGGTTGGGACTCGTCACGAGTTTCCTCGGATTGCCAGTTGCGGACTTCGAAATCAGCACATCTCTTAACTGTCATTCTTATGGCGCCGACCCCCATGGTGAGCCGTTGAAACTCGGAGCGAGCCACAAGGTGCATGCTAAGTCCCCTCTGGTGAGCGTAATTATCGTCGTGCGAAATGGACGCGATGATATTCTCGGCGCGCTTGATTCCATTCGTGAACAGAACTACTCGTCTCTCGAAGTCGTTGTCGTAGACGGGATGTCGTCAGATGGAACCCGAGCACTGGTGGAGGAGTACGTAAGAACGGTACCGGATTTCAGCGTTCGCCTCCTGGATAATCCTGGCCTGATTCAGTCCTGCGGTTGGAACATTGGCATTCTTGATGCGACTGGACCATACTTCCTCCGGATGGATGCAGTGCATTGCCGACTGCAAGTGGACTACGTGAGCTCCTGTTTGCGGCAGCTCCTGGCGCTTCAGCAAAAAGATCCGTCTGTGGCAGCCATCGGAGGGCGTAGGGAGTCGGTCGCCGCAAAAGGTAGTCTATGGAGTGAAGCTATAGCGATGGCCCAATGTTCGCGCTTCGGCGTTGGAAATGCCGTCTATCGCCTAGGCACACGAGGTGGAGTCACAGACACAGTGGGTGTGCCACTGTACGATCGTAAGGTCATATCCCAGATAGGTCTGTTCGACGAATCGCTTGGCCGCAGTGAGGACAATGACTTCCATGCAAGAATGCGCACGCATGGACTTAAACTATATTTCTTTCCTGAGGCGCGGGCGACCTACCGCCCCAGGCTCACCCTGTCAGGCCTGTCATCGCAGATGTTCCACAATGGCTGGTGGGTTTCAGCCACTATTCTGCGCAAGCGCAGCTTCCCATTTGGACTCCGGCACGTGGCTCCATTTGGATTTTTCTTGCTATTACTTGTCCTCGTCGCATGTATTGCCGTGGGATTGCCTTTGGCAAAGCCGGCACTTTTCTTGATCGCAGGGTTTTATATTCTCGCTTCTGTCATAGCCGGGTTACAAACCCCACCATTGTCCCGCTTCTGGCGTGTTGTTTTAGTGTTTTGGACTATGCATGCCAGTTACGCAGCCGGCACAGCTGTGGGGTTGTTCGAGGGGTGGAATCGCACTCCTGTGGGCGAACACACAGCCCCTGGCGCAAATGCCACCTAGGCAGCCCACCGATCCCGATCGGTTGTTAACATAGTGTTCAGCACGTGCGGATTTGCCGCAATCGGCGCCGCGGATATTGACCGGAGGTCTAGTCATGAAAGTGGTACTGTTTTGTGGTGGCTTCGGAACGCGGCTCAAAGACTATTCGGAGACAACTCCCAAACCCTTAGTCAACATCGGCTACCGGCCGATCTTGTGGCATGTCATGAAGTATTATGCCCACCATGGCCACAAGGATTTCATTCTTTGCCTGGGATACAAGGCCGACGCCATCAAGAACTACTTCCTGAATTACAACGAGTGTCTCACCAACGACTTCATTCTGGCGGAAGGCGGCAAGCAGGTGACCCTGCTGAAAAGCGATATTCACGACTGGCGCATCACCTTCGTGGATACGGGCACTACCTCGAACATTGGGCAGCGCCTCAAAGCGGTGGAGGAGCACCTCGACGGCGAAGATATTTTTCTTGCCAACTACGTCGATGGATTGAGTGACTTGCCCCTGCTGACCTACATCGATCATTTTCTTCAGCGCGACAAGATTGCCAGCTTTGTTTGCGTGAAGCCGACGCAGTCCTTTCACGTGGTTTCCCTGGACGGCGGCGATCTGGTCAGCGATATTCAGCATGTCACCACAGCCGGGCTTTGGATTAACGGCGGGTATTTCATCTTTCGCAAGCAGATCTTCGAGTACCTGCACGAGGGGGAGGAACTGGTGCTCGAGCCCTTCCAGCGCCTGATCGCCTGCAACCAGCTGATGGGCTATAAGTACGAGGGTTTCTGGGCCTGCATGGACACTTTCAAGGAGAAGCAGCAGTTAGAGGATCTGTACACGCGAGGCGATGCTCCGTGGGAAGTCTGGAAATCGGCCCCGGATTACAAGCCAGAGAGCCTTCATGCTTAGGATGCAACTCGCGAAGCCGGCGGGGTCGGTCTACAGGATTCTTTGTCTTGGCTCGCACTGCGACGATATCGAGATCGGTTGCGGCGGCACCATCTTGCGCCTTTTGCAGGAGCACCCCGACGTGGAAGTGCACTGGGTGGTCCTCACGTCAACCCCTGCCCGGGCTGAGGAGGCCCGGAGCAGCGCGATGGCGTTTCTCGAACGAGCCGGAAACAAGGAGATTCTGATCAAGGAATTCGAAGATGGGTTCATGCCTTACAACGGGCGCGAGGTGAAAATGTTCTTCGAGGAACTGAAAGCGCAGGTTTCCCCGGATCTCATCTTTACTCATTACCGGCACGATCTTCACCAGGATCATCGTCTGATCTGCGAACTCACATGGAACACATGGCGTGACAATCTGATCCTGGAGTACGAGGTGCCCAAGTACGACGGCGACTTCGGCACGCCAAATTTCTTCGTGGAACTGGATGAGTCCCAGTGCCAGCGCAAAATACGCACCATCGTTGAACATTTTGCTTCACAACAGGAAAAACATTGGTTCGCCGAGGAGACACTTCTGGCGGTACTCCGGCTGCGAGGTATGGAATGCCGGGCAGCCACCAGACACGCGGAAGCGTTTTACTCCCGCAAGTTGGTTCTCGGCAGCTAGCGCGGTGTCGCACTAAATAAGAAACTCGATCACTTACACCTGAGGTTTCCATGAAAGTACTGGTCACGGGTCACAACGGCTATATCGGTTCGGTAACGGTTCCCATGCTGCAAGCGGCAGGACACGAAGTGTGCGGAATGGATAATTACCTTTTCGAGGACTGTACGTTTGGGGCGGCTTACCCCTCAGTTCCCGCCATGCGCAAGGATATTCGGGACGTTGAAGCCGAAGACCTGGCTGGATTCGACGCGGTCATTCATCTTGCCGCCTTGTCGAACGATCCCCTGGGTAATCTCAACGCCGATTGCACCTATGACATAAATCACCGCGCTTCGGTTCGCCTGGCACGGATGAGCAAGCAGGCGGGTGTTCCCCGGTACCTCTACGCTTCCTCTTGCAGTCTCTATGGCGTATCCGGTGGAGACGCCATGCTAAGAGAAGACGCGGCGTTCAATCCCATCACGCCTTACGGGGAATCCAAGGTGAGAAGTGAGAGAGACATCGCTCCGCTGGCGGACAAGAACTTCAGTCCGACTTTCTTGCGCAATGCCACCGCCTACGGAGTTTCACCGCGATTGCGCGCTGATGTGGTGGTGAACAACCTGGTCGGCGTTGCCTTTACCACACAGGAAGTGCTGATTCAGAGCGATGGCACTCCCTGGCGCCCCTTGGTTCACATCGAAGACATTTCGCGCGCGTTTTTGGCCGTGCTGAATGCTCCGCGGGAGTTGGTTCACAATCAAGCCTTCAACGTCGGCCTGAGCATGGAGAACTACCAGATTCGCGATCTCGCAGACATGGTGCAGCAAATCGTTCCCGGCAGCCACGTGAAGTATGCCGAGGGAGGAGGCCCCGATCCGCGCTGCTACAAGGTCGACTGCGGCAAGATCGCCGCAATGCTGCCGGAGTTCAAACCCGCGTGGACCGTGAGGCGCGGCATGGAGCAGCTCTACGCCGCATTCCAAACCTATGGGTTAACCCGCGAGGACTTTGTAGGCGGCAAATTTCTTCGCATTAAACACATTTCGAAATTGATGGAGCAACATCTTCTTACCCCTGAACTGCGTTGGAGTGACGGCCATCTTGCGGGGCAGCAAGCGCAACCGACCGAGAAGCCAGCAGCCGCGATCGACGGCGCTCGTGGCTGAAAAACATCGCGAGGGCGCGACCTAGATCATTCGGCATTTTCTATGCGCGGTAAACGAATAACACAAAACATTCTCTCCAATTGGATGGCATTGGCGGTCTCCACCGCCATTGGGTTTTTCCTTGCGCCCTATATCGTTCATCGTTTGGGGAATGTGGCCTATGGCGTGTGGGTGCTGGTGGCCTCGCTCAGTGCCTACATGGGGCTGCTCGACTTCGGGCTGCGGGGGGCGGTGGTGCGCTACGTCTCCAAAGGAAATGCCCAGGGCAACCATGCGGAGGCGCAAGAAGCAGTCTCGGGGGCGCTGTGGATCCGGATCTGGATCAGCCTCGCGGTCTTTCTGGCCGGTGCGATCTTTGCGCAGATTTTTCCGCGACTGTTCGCCGTGCCTGCGGGTATGGAACATGCCGCGCGCACAGCCATCCTGCTGACCGCCTTCACCGTGGCCATGAACCTGTGGTCCGGCGTATTTGCCGGCGTGTTAACTGCCTTGCACCGCTACGATCAGTTGAGTCTGATCACCATATTCCAGAGTAGCTGCCGGGCGGCTGGATTCGTCTGGTTGCTGCAACACGGCCACAGCTTCCTCGCCCTGGTTCTGTGGGAGTTGTGCATATCTTTCTTGTCGAACGTCATGCTGGCCGTCACTGCCCTGCGGCGTTATCCGCAGCTTCGACTCACACTGCGTCGTCCGACCAAAGACGTCTTCCGTAAACTCTGGACCTACAGCTTCTATGCGCTGCTCATTAACTTAGCCATACAGGTTGTGAACTACACCGACAACCTGGTGGTGGGGGCGTTTACCTCAGCCGCCGCGGTGACCCTCTATGCCATCGGTGGCAGTTTGATTATGTACGCGCGCCAGATCGTCGGGGCTATGACCACCACGTTCGGGCCGCTGGCCAGCACCTTTGAAGCTCAGGGCAACCAGCAGGATCTGCGGCGCCTTCTCATTCAGGGCACCCGCGCTGCCCTGGTGGTATCCCTTCCCATTGAACTGGCGCTGTTTCTACGCGGCGAAACTTTCATTTCTCTCTGGATGGGCGCCCAGTATGCGCATCCCTCTGGTACCGTGCTGCGCATTCTGTTGCTCTCACTGATCGTGTCCACAGGAAGCGCAGCCTCGGGCGGCATCGTGTATGGCATGGAAAAGCACAAGCGCATTGCCAAGTGGGCCGTAGTGGAAGCAGTCGCCAACCTTTGCCTGAGCATTTTTCTGGTGCGCCGCATCGGTATTTACGGAGTCGCGTGGGGCACCGCCATCCCGAGTCTGGTCATCGAAGCGATCTATTGGCCGCCTTACATCTGCCATTTGGTTGGTATGGGCGTACGCCTGTACTTGTGGCAGACATGGGGCCGGACAGTTCTAGCGGCGGTTCCCTACGCCGTTGCATGCTACTTCGTTGAGCGCTATTGGCCGGTCCAGAACCTGGCTTTCTTCTTCCTCCAGATTGCCATCCTGCTGCCTCTTTTCCCCCTCGTTCTGGCGCTGGTTTATCGAAATGAGCTGATCCAGTTCTTACAAAAGCGTTTACCCAAGTGGGCGCGATTCCAATTAAATAGTGATCCTGATGAAATCCAATCCTCCCTTACCCCTCTTCCGTGAAGTCGGCGTTATCGCGCTGGTTCCGGACCGCTGGGGACCGTGCTGGCAGGCCCGTCACCAGATCGCTACGCGATTGGCGCGCTATTTCGAAGTGGCGTGGGTGGACTGTCCACTGACTTGGCGGGAGTTACTTCGCTGGTCCAGTTGGCGGGGACCCTCTTGGCAACCGGCTGAGACGCCCGCAGGCTTCCAGGTTTATCGCGCAGGGCCATGGTCGCCTGACCTGGGACGCCCCGCCTGGCTGCGCCGCTGGCTTTTCCGAGAGCGGCTGCGACAAGTTCGCCGGCGGTTGCGGGAGCGCGGCTGTTCAAAGATCGTGCTCTATCTCTGGCGGCCCGAGTTTGCTGACAGTTTGAACCTGCTGGATCACCAGCTGAGTTGTTATCACATCGATGACGAATACTCTTTTTCCCCGTTGGAACGGGAACTGGATGCGACGGAGGTCCAACTCATCCGCGCGGTTAACCAAGTGTTTATCCACTCGCCAGCGATGATGGAAAGAAAGGGAACTCTGAACCCTCATACCCAGTTCGCTCCCAACGGAGTGGATTACGAAAAGTACATAACCCCAACGGCGGAGCCTGCAGCACTTCATAGCATTCCCAAACCGCGAATCGGGTATACGGGAAACCTCAAGAAAATGCTCAACTGGCGGCTCTTGCTGGATCTGAGCACAATGCATCCGGAATGGTCTTTCGTCCTTGTCGGGCGCATGCAACCTCACTTGGAAGTTCGGGAAGTTCAGGGAGAGCTTTCCCGGCGCCAGAACATATACGTTTTAGGGCCTCGGCCGAGTGAGTTGATCCCGAGCTTTGTGCAGCACTTGGATGTCTGCATCATGCCGTACATGCTGGATGGGTACACCAAGTACATCTACCCGCTCAAACTGCACGAGTATCTGGCCAGCGGCAATCCGGTAGTAAGCTCCCCGATTCCTGCTCTGCAAGAATTCAAGGAAGTGCTCTTGTTGGCGAACGGTCCTCACGAGTGGTCCAGCATGCTTACGCGGGCACTCTCATCGCAGGAAAACACCAGCGAGCGTCGCGCCGCGCGCCAACTTGTGGCGGCCCGTTATGAGTGGGATCTCCTGGTAGAAAAACTGGCGCGTACCTTGGCCCGCCGTTTGGGGTTGGCGTTTCCCGACGCGGTGGACGATCACGGTCAACATTTGAGCCACGGCGTGTTGCCGCTGGTGGGGCTCGCCCCGCATTAGAATGCTGCAATATCGAGGCCACGGATCCCCTCCGAGCGCCTCGTGGATGTAGTCGTGAGTAGTGTCCTGAATAGCCAGGCCATGATTCGCACTCCTTGGTGCCCGTATGGACCGGCTTCCTGTGAACTAATGGTGTGGCACAGATAACAACTTTTGAGGACTCTTTCGGGAATAATAAATGTTGGGCGAATGTTAGCAATTAGGGGGCACAAGCTTTATGAGACGGTTTCGCATCATTCAATACTCTATATACTATTTGGCGCTGGTTAGCATCTCGGCGCCAGGGCTTTTCGCCCAGGTGTCAGTTCTGACCCAGCACAACGACACCAGCCGTACCGGTCAGAATCTGCAGGAAACTATTCTCAATACTTCCACCGTGAATCTCGCCAACTTTGGGAAGCTATTCTCGCTTCCGGTGTCGGGCAATATCTTTGCTCAACCGCTCTACGTTCCTGGGCTCACCATTGGCGGTGAGACCCACAATGTCCTGTACGTGGCAACGGCAGCGAACAACGTGTATGCCTTCGATGCCGATAACGGCAATTCGACCCCGCTGTGGGCGGCGAATCTGGGCACGCCGGTGCCCAGCCAGGATATCTGCGTGACCGATCCCGTGGAATGCCCTTATACCGATGTGATTCCAGTGATTGGAATCTTGGCCACGCCTGTGATTGATCCCTTGAGCGGGACGATCTATGTGGTGGCCAACACCAAGGACAACAGCGGAAACTATCATTTCAAACTGCACGCCCTGGACCTGACGTCGGGAGCAGAGAAGTTCGGCGGACCAACCGAAATTACCGCCACCGGGTTGACACAGTTGACCGAACTCTGCCGTCCGGGCTTGTTGCTGGCGAACGGAACGGTTTACCTGGCCATGGGTTCGGTGGGAGACTTTCCGACCTGGCACGGGTTCGTGATGGGCTACAACGCGAGCACGTTACAGCAGGTGGCGGTGTTCAACTCCACCCCGGCAAACAACGACATAGGGGGTGCGGGGATCTGGCAGACGGGAAACGGGCTGGTCACCGACGCCAGTGGAGACATCTACGCAATCACCAGCAACGGAAATTTTGACGTCAATACTGGTGGACAAGACTACGGCAGCGCCTATCTGAAGTTGAGTGGCAGCACACTGGCGGTACAGGATTATTTTGTGCCGTACAACCAGCAATACATGAATCCGGAAAGCTACAACGTGGATTTGGGCAGCGGCGGGGCCGCTGCTTATACCGAACACGAGCTTACTGGTGGGGGCGGGGAAGGATGCGGTTCTGCGGGTGGTGGATACGACCAACATGGGGAAGTACAACGCCGGCTACAACAACAACGTCCAGAACATCAACGCTACCAATCCCGCCGTGATGGGTTCTCCGGTTTACTGGAACAGCCCTAACTTCGGGCCCGTGATCTATCTCTGGGGGCATGCGGACCTACTGAAGGCTTGGAGTTTCAATACCCAAACCTCACAATTCAACACCACCGCGGTATCGGAGAGCGCCATTTCAGGCGCTCCGTCCGACACGCTGCGCTGTCCCTGTCCGCGGATGGGAGCACGAGCGGTACGGGGATAGTGTGGGCGTCGCTGCCGATTTCTGGAGCTTCGAATCCGGGTCCGGTGCCGGGATACTCTACGCTTTCGACGCAACCGATCTTACGCACGAGCTGTGGGACAGCCAGCAAAACAGCTCCCGCGATGCGGTGGGTAACTAGGCAAAATTCAGTCCGCCCACTGTCGTCAACGGCAAAGTCTACCTCGCTACATTTTCCGGAGAGTTGGTGGTATATGGTCTTATCGCTCCGCCGGATTTCTCCGTCACAGCTGCCCCTTCGAGCCAATCTGTAACGGCGGGTAGTTCTGCTTCTTACATTGTCTACGTGAACCCGCAGGGCGGATTCACTGGAACGGTAACTGTGACTTGCTCCGGACTGCCTTCCGGAGCCAGTTGTTCTCCAGCCTCAGTCTCTGTGCCATCAGGGAGCAGTGGACAGGTGATGTGCCGCTGACCGTAACCACCACAGCCGGTGGGAGCTTTACCTTCACGATCACCGCAACCGATGGAACCCTGGTCCACACCACGAGCGCCAGCCTGACTGTCGGCAGGCGTTCGCACTGGCGGCTGCGCCGCTGTCGCCAGCGACCATCAAGCCAGGTGGTTCTGCCACGTCCACGGTGACCATCACGCCCTCGGGCGGTTTCAACTCAACAGTGAATCTTACCTGCGCCATTGCTCCGGCTGCGGCTTTGCCTCCGAAGTGCAGCTTCAGTTCGGCAATCGTGAGTGGTGGAAGCGGGACGCCGACTCTGACCGTGAGCACGGTAGCATCGACGGCGTCGGTGCGGCCGAACGGAGCAGTGGGGTATGTACTACGCCATGCTGTTACCGCTGTGCGGGCTGACGCTGCTGGGAGCAAAGTTCAGATCGCGAAGCAGGAACCGCTGGGCTGGCTGCTGATCTGCCTCGTGTTCTCAGGGCTGGTCTGGCTGGCGGCCTGTGGTGGCGGATCATCTGGTAGTACTGGTGGGGGTGGTGGTACGACCGCCGGAAGCTACACCGTCACAGTCACCGGCACGTCGGGAGCGCTCGTACAGACTCAAACTCTTGCTGTGACAGTACAGTAGCCCCCTGCGGCGCCGGTCCGCATCCGGGTTGCAGGAAGATGTCCTTTCGCGAAATAATATCGACAGCTGATGGCCGCAGCGGTCTTGCCGCGACTCCTCTAAGAAGTCGCAGCCCCCAAGAAGGCTTTGTATGAGTCAAATTTCGAAAGCTGTAATTTTGCTGGCATTCGCTGCTCTGCTGGTTTCCAAGGGCTTTAGTCAGGTATCGGTTCTGACGCAGCACAACGACAACAGCCGGACCGGTCAAAATCTGCAGGAAACCCTGCTCAATACTTCCACCGTGAACGTCGCCAACTTTGGAAAACTATTCTCCCTGCCCGTGGACGGCAACATTTTTGCCCAACCGCTATACGTTCCCGCGCTCACAATTGGCGGAGTGACGCACAACGTCGTGTACGTGGCAACGGCCCAGAACAGCGTGTTTGCCTTCGATGCGGATAGTGGCAATACGACCCCGCTGTGGACGGTGAATCTGGGCACGCCGGTGCCCAGCCAGGATATCTGCGTGACCGATCCCGTGGAATGTCCTTATACCGACGTGATTCCCGTGATCGGTATCTTAGCCACACCGGTGATTGATCCGGTGAGCGGGACGATCTATGTGGTGGCCAATACCAAGGACACCAGCGGGAAATATCATTTCAAACTGCACGCCCTGGACCTGACGACGGGAGCGGAGAAGTTCGCAGGGCCGACGGAGATTACCGCCAAGCGGGTTACACAGTTGACCGAGCTCTGCCGTCCGGGCTTGTTGCTGGTGAACGGGACGGTTTATATGGGCTTTGGCTCGGTGGGAGACTTTCCGACTTGGCACGGGTTCGTGATGGCATACGATGCGAGCACGTTACAGCAGGTGGCGGTGTACAATTCCACGCCGCAAAACAACGACGAAGGGGGTGCGGGGATCTGGCAGACAGGGAACGGACTGGTCTCGGACGCCAGTGGGGACATCTATGCGATCACCAGCAATGGAAATTTTGATGTCAACACCGGTGGGGAAGACTACGGCAGCGCCTATCTGAAGTTGAGTGGCAGCACGCTGTCGGTAATGGATTACTTTGTGCCTTACAACCAGGCGTTTCTGAATCCGGAAAGCTACAACGTGGATTTGGGCAGTGGGGGGCCGCTGCTGATCCCGAACACGACGTCGCTGGTGGGAGCGGGGAAGGATGCGGTTCTGCGGGTCGTGGACACGGCCAACATGGGGAAGTACAACCCGACCAAAACAGCAACCTCCAGAATATTATCGGGGCAACCAATCCGCCTGTGTTCGGCTCTCCGGTGTACTGGGACAGCCCGAACTTGGGGCCGTTGATTTACATGTGGGGGCAGGCGGATTGGCGAAGGCGTGGAGCCTTTACGATACCGCAAACCTCACTACTGAGCACGACGCCGGTAATGGAGAGCCACATTTCAGGGGACAGCCGGGTGGAACGATCGGCCGCGCTGTCCATCTCGGCAAACGCGAAACACAGCGGAACGGGGATACTGTGGGCGTCGATGCCGATTTCTGGGATCTCCAATCCAGGGCCGAGTTCCGGGAATTCTGTATGCTTTGGACGCAACCAACCTGAAGACGGCTGTGGGACAGCCAGCAAGACAGCGCCCGCGACGCCGTGGGCAACTACGCCAAGTTCGTTCCCCCGACCGTCGTCAACGGCAAAGTCTACCTCGCCACGTTCTCTGGACAGTTGTTGGTCTACGGTCTAAACCCGCCGACTTCCAGCCAAATCAGCTTCGTGCAGGTAAATGCCGCCACGCCGCAGTCGGCAACGTCGTCCGTTACAGTTCCATTCAAAGTGGCGCAAACCGCAGGCAATCTAAATATCGTGGTAGTGGGATGGAATGACACCACCACAACTATCCAGTCGGTGATGGACAATCTCGGAAACCAATACGTTCTGGCGGCCGGCCCGGTTCAAGGAACGGGGCTGACGCAATCGATTTATTACGCCAAAGACATTCTGGGCGGAAACAATTCGGTGATTGTCACCTTCAGCAAGTCGGCCAGCTTCCCCGACGTGCGTGTGTTGGAATACAGCGGCGCCGACACGGCCAACCCGTTGGACGTGGTCGCAAGCGCCAGCGGAAACAGCGCTCCGCAAGTAGCGGCTCCGCTACTACCACGGTCGCGAACGAGCTGATTTTTGGAGCCGAATACGGTCGCGACAGGAAATCTGACAGCGGGATCTAATTTCACTCTCAGAATTTTGACTTCTCCCGACTCCGATCTTGCGGAGGATCGAACGGTCACGACTACTGGGACCTACAGCGCAACGGCTATGCTCACTTCCAGCGGTCCGTGGGTCATGCAGATGGTGACGCTAAAGGCGAGTGGTACTGGGAGTTCGGCGCCCACGATAAGCTCGGTTTCTCCCAGTTCAGGATCGACCAATGGCGGGACGGCGGTCACGATTACCGGAACAAACTTTGTTGCGGGAGCGACGGTGACATTTGGGGGGACGGCAGCCAACAATGTGACAGTGGTCAAGCAGCACATCGATCACGGCGACGACGCCAGCGCACGCGGCAGGTGCGGTAAATGTGGTGGTCAGCGATAGCGATGGCAGCGGCACCTTGACCAACGGATTCACCTATACCAATTCGGCGCCCACGATAAGCTCGGTTTCTCCCAATTCAGGATCTACCAATGGCGGGACGGCGGTCACGATTACCGGAACGAACTTTGTCTGCGGGCGCGACGGTGACTTTTGGGGGAACGGCAGCCACAAATGTGACAGTGGTAAGCAGTACATCGATCACGGCGACGACTCCAGCGCACGCCGCAGGTGCGGTTAATGTGGTGGTGAGCGATAGCAATGGCAGCGGCACCTTGACCAACGGATTTACCTACACCACGTCGACTGTGGGTATTGGTTTTGCGCAAGTGGCGAGTGCTACGCCGCAGTCGCGGATGATCAGCGTCAAGGTGAGCTATCCGCAAGCGCAAACAGCGGGCGATCTGAACCTGGTGGTGGTGGGTTGGAATGATACCAGTGCGACGGTGCAATCGGTGACGGACAGTCTGGGAAACAGCTATGCTCTCGCAGCCGGGCCGGTCAAAGGGACTGCACTGACCCAATCCATCTACTATGCCAAGAACATTTTGGGAGGGAGCAACAGTGTGACGGTGACCTTCAGCCAGGCTGCGGTCTTTCCGGACGTTCGAATTCTGGAATACAAAGGGCTGAGCACGACGGCGCCGTTGGATGTAACAGCGGGAGCGAGCGGAACGAGCGGGAGTAATACGCTGGTGAGCAGCGGCTCGGCGACCACGACTTCCGCGAATGAACTGATTTTTGGGGCGGGCATGACGAGCGGAGCCTTCAGCAAAGCAGGGACCTCATTCAAGGCGGAGGTGATCACGGCGGACGGTGACATTGCCGAGGATGAGGTTGTATCCGCGACTGGAAGCTACAGCGCAACTGCGACGTCTGGGGGCCTACGGATCGCAGAAATGGGTCATGCAGATGGTGACCTTGAAGCAATAGCGGGTCAAGGCATTATAGACACCTTGAGAAACTTCTTTGCCTACCTTATCCAAAATCGAACCTGCGCCGATAATCTCTAGCTGCCTGCTCGCCCGTGACGCAAGAGCCTTCTCCAGATCGTATCTTCCTGCGACGAGTCTCCCTGGCGGCGGTCGCGCTGGGATGCTTGCTGCGGATCGTTCAATATCTGCTGGACCGATCGTTGTGGATGGATGAGGCCTACCTCTCGTTGAATATTCTCCACCGCTCGTTCGCCGGACTGTGCCGCGCTCTGGACTATCATCAAGGCGCGCCCATCGGTTTCTTACTGCTGGAGAAATCCGCGGTGCGCTTGTGGGGCGGCAGCGAATACGTCTTGAGATTGATTCCGCTGCTCGCGGGTATTGCTTCGGTCTTGTTGTTTTATAGGCTGGCGAGCAAGGTTCTTACCGCAAGGGCGGTACCCAATCGCGGTGGGATTATTTGCCATCTCACCGGCTCTGATCTATTACTCCGCGGAGGTTAAGCAGTATTCCAGCGATGTGGCGATCGCACTTCTGCTGTATTGCCTGACCATCGAGGGCAGCAAGTCGGAGTGGAAAGCCGGGCGAACTGCGTTGGCCGCGCTGGCGGGAGCGATTGCCATCTGGATGTCGCATTCCTCAATATTCGTTCTGGCCGGCATCGGCGCCACTATTTCCATCGCCCTGGTGCTTCGCAAGGACTGGGCCCGGCTGGCGCGAGTGTTCGTCGTCGGCCTGTGTTGGATGGCAAGTTTGGCCGTGTGTTACATCGTGGCTTGCGGAAACTGGCGGGCGATGGCGAGCTGCTCAACTACTGGAAGGCGAATTTCATGCCGCTTCCGCCACGATCTGTGGCGGACTTCAAGTGGCTTGTGGACAGTTTTTTCGGGTTCTTCAGTACCTCCGCCGGATTGAAATTCAGCGGCCTGGCCGCCCTGGTTTTTATTCTGGGCTGCATTTCCATGTTTCGGAAATCGCCAGAACGCGTATTCCTTTTGCTGAGTCCGGCCATAATCACCTTGCTCGCTTCAGGGCTGCACAAGTACCCATTTGGAGGCCGCCTCACTTTGTTCCTGGTGCCACCAGCCCTGCTGCTGATGGCTGAGGGAGCTGAGGCCCTTCGCTCCTCGGCCAGCGCCAGCCTTCCCCGCCATCGGATGGGTGCTCATCGCGCTGCTGTTTCTTGACCCGGGTATTTACACTCTGCACCATTTCGCCAAGCCGCACACCGAGGTCGCCCAACCGGGGGTTATGCTTCCGGAAGAAATCAGGCCTGTGGTGGCTTACGTACGTAACCACGAGCAGCCGGGCGACCTGGTGTACGTTTTCTATGGAGCCGAACCGGCTTTCGATTATTACGCGGAGCGCGATAACTTCCCCCGAAATAACGTGGAGATCGGGACGGCAGCAGGCAACGATCCGCAGAATTATGAATCTGACTTGGACCGGCTGCGTGGCCGCCGGGTCTGGGTCGTGCTCTCGCATATTCACGGCGCGGGCGCGCAAGAATCAAAGTACGTTGAGTTTTATCTGGACATGCTAGGCCCGAGGGTCGATTCTCTCTTGGTTGCCGGCGCTGAGACATATCTTTACGACTTGAGAAACGCGGCAGTTCTCCCGGCTGCACAATCACAATCAACTCGTTGATCGCAGGTGCCTGATCTCGTCTGCGGCCGAGAAGAGTTATCCTAGGGAGGAAAACATGCAAGACATATTGCGTTGCCCCGTCACTAAGCTGGGTCTGAAGGCGATGACGGATGAGCAACTGAATCAACTGAACCGCCGCATCCTGAGTCACGAACTGCGGCACCTGGACGGAACCAGCGTGCAGAGGCCTCTCACCCAGGCATTTCGTGTCCGAAGATGGACGATTTGCCTACATCATCGAGGATGGCATCATTATGCTGCTTGCGGCTTTCGCCATCGTCTTGAAGCCGGGAGTCGAAGACCAACCCGGTCAATACCAGTTGCGGGAAGAAAAGCAGGTCGTGAAGGACTGGTATGACCAATTTGGCTGGCAGACCGGCGAGAGCGGACTATGTCTCGACGCCGTGGCCTTTGGCGACCTCAGGCCGGTTTCACAGGAGTATGGTCATAAGACCCAGCTCCGGCCCTTGAAGTATCTTCAGCAGGGTGGCAAGTACATTCTGGATGTCGCTTCAGGCGCTATTCCGCAACCTGAGTATCTCCAGTATTCTGAGGCCTTCGAGAAGCGCATTTGCATCGATCTGTCTTTCGTTGCTCTCCAGCAGGCCAGGAAGAAGCTTGGCAGCAAAGGTATCTACATCCTGGGGGACATCACCAACCTGCCTCTGCGCGAGGATGTTTGTGACGCAGTCATGAGCCTGCACACCATTTATCATGTTCCCGCCGACGAACAGAGTTCCGCCCTTCGTGAACTTTACCGCGTGCTTAAGCCCGGAGGCACAGCTCTCGTCATTTACAACTGGGGCGAGCACTCGCTGCTGATGCGAATGGCTCGTATTCCTCTGCACAAGCGCAGTCTCGCAGTCTTCCACTTCCTGCAACGCCTGGTTGGCCTGAGAAAGAAGAAGAGTGAAGCCTCGCAACCGTCGCTTCCGCCTCGTCCCGCGCGCAGCTTATATTTCCATGCGCATGACTATAACTGGTTTGCAACTGAACTCGGGAGGTACTGCCATTTCGATTTGGTGTGCTGGAGAATCGTCGATCAGGAATTTTTGGTCTACTATATTCGGCCTCATTTTTTCGGCAAGACTTTGCTTCGGCTGATCTACTGGTGGGAATCGTCGTTCCCTCGTCTGGCGGGACGACTGGGAATGTTCCCCATGTTCATTATCAAGAAAGCGGAGCCCAGCGCTTTCGCCGGTCCGGCCTCAGACCAGTCGGCGGGATCATCGACACAGCGATCTTCCTCGGTATCGGTCAAAGCAGGAGCTGAGTAGGGTTTTAGTTCGGCCGGATTTGTGTCCGGCTCGATCAGCCAGATCCTGACCAAGGTCAGCTTCCCCCCAAGAAACTCTGCTATCGTATGGTTTAAGGGTAGCGTCCTCTGTGACCGATTCCTCCAACATTCAGGCGGCACGCCACCCCTTCTCCATTGCACAGTTCAAGGCCCTTATTTTCGATCTTGATGGAACCTTGTACCGCCAGGAACCGGTGCGGCGGGCAATGGCCTGGCGGATTCTGCGCGCTCACCTGTGGCATCCCATCCAGGGGCTCTCGACAGTCCGAGTCCTTCAGGCTTATCGCCGCGCGCAGGAGACTCTTCGTTTGACTGGCGTCAGCGGCGACCCCGTGGCACAGCAGATTCGCGTTGCCGCCCAAAACTCTAAGCTCGCTGAGTCAGAGGTGCAATTGCGCGTGGCGCGCTGGAGTGGTCGAGCCATGGACCTCCTTCCTCGGGCGCTCCGCCCCGGGCTTGTGGAATTGCTGCAGCTCGCGCGCGAAAAAGGGATGCTTTTGGCCGTGCTGTCCGACTATCCCGCCGAAGACAAACTCTGTGCCATGGGTTTGAGGAACTACTTTGACGTCGTGGTGTCAGCCAGCGACCCGGAAGTGCAATGCTTCAAACCCAGCCCGCGTGGGCTGGAGATCGTTCTCCGGCGGCTGGGACTCGAGAAACACGAAGCCCTCTACATCGGGGATCGGCCCCAAGTTGACGGCGCCGTGGCCGCAGCCGCTGGCGTCCGGTGTGCCATACTGGCATCGAGCCACAGCCAACAAGGACCCTGGTGGGAGATCTCCGGCTTTGACGAACTCCGCAATGAATTCCGCACCCACTGAAACCCATGTGCAGCTCCACCGCTGTTGGGTCTGCGGTTCCTCTCGTACCAGGCCCTGGAAGGCGCGGACTCTTGCTCGCGAACTTACGCCCGACGACTTCCGCATCACCGATTCCAACTATGGCATCACCCTCGCCCTGCGCCGTTGCCACGACTGCGACTTCATCTTCGCTGAAGACGAGGAGGTGCGCGTCCTCACTCGCTTCTACGAGAAATTGACCGACCCGGAATACGAAAAGAGCCAGGACACCCGCGCATTGCAAATGCGCTGGCTGATCTCCACGGCGCGCGAACTCCGCCCAGGCGCGCGGTCGTTACTCGACATTGGCGCCGGCAGCGGCCTGCTGGTCATGGAAGCGCGCCGCCAGGGACTCGACGCCATCGGCGTGGAACCCTGTCGCGCCTTGGTCGAGATGGCCCGCTCTCAAAATGCGGTGCAAGTTCTTCCCGGCATCTTCCCTCACCCGCAACTTGCGGAACGCCGTTTCGACTTGATTTTCCTGGTGGATGTCATCGAGCATGTCAGCAATCCGCTAGAGCTTCTGCGGCACTGTGCCCAGGCGCTTAATGCGCGGGGCGTGGCGGTGGTAGTCACTCCCGACATCGGCAGCATTACCGCCCGCGTCGTGGGCAAACGCTGGTGGCATTTCCGCCTGGCCCATGTCGGATATTTCAGCCGCAGATCGCTCGCTGCCATCACCGGGGCCACCGGGCTCACGGTCCTAAAGAGCTTTCGCGCGAAGTGGTTCTTTCGCGTGTACTACTTGGCGGAACGTCTGGCGGAGTACCTGCCCCTGGCTGGGTTGAACCGCCTAGCCCCGCGCTTTGGGCCTCTCGCCTGGCTGTATCAGCGGGTCCTGCCGGTCAACTTGCACGACTCGACCGTGCTTATCTTGGGCAAGGACGAGCTCCTCGCCCAGTGAACAACCCTGATACCCAAGTCGGGCAGAACAGTCTGGCGCGCCCGACGCTTTTCGGTCACCTGCAGATCGCCCGTGTCGATCACTGGTTCAAGAACGTCTTCGTGCTTCCAGGCATCGTGGTGGCCCTCAGCCTGGACGCAGAGCACGTAGCGCCGCACTTGTGGCTGAGGATCGTGCTAGGGCTGCTGGCGGTCTGCCTCGTGGCCTCCAGTAACTATGTCATTAACGAGCTGATGGACGCTGGCTTCGATCGCTTCCATCCCGTCAAGTGCAACCGACCGGTGCCCTCCGGCCGCATCAGCATCCCCCTGGCGTACGTCGAATGGCTTGCCTTGGCGGCCCTTGGGTTCGGAATCGCCCTCCGTATCTCGCTCTACTTCACCGCTACCCTCGCCATTCTGTGGGTGATGGGCTGCATCTACAACATCCCTCCCGCTCGCAGTAAGGACTTGCCCTACGTAGATGTGCTCTCCGAGGCGATCAATAATCCCCTGCGCCTGCTGGCCGGATGGTTTATTGCCACGTCCGCCAGCATTGCGCCGGGTTCACTGCTGCTCAGCTACTGGATGATCGGCTGCTACTTCATGGCCATCAAACGCTTCGCCGAATGCCGTAACCTGGGCGACAAAGCCCACATCGCTGCTTACCGTAAGTCGCTGGCATTCTTCAACGAGCAGCAGCTGCTGGTGGCGATCATGTTCTACGGCTCGACGGCCATGCTATTCTTCGGTGCTTTCGTTATGCGTTACCGCCTGGAGTTCATCGTCACCTTCCCGCTGGTCGCGGCCGTTATGGCCAGCTATCTCTCCATCGCTTTCAAGGAAGACAGCCCGGCCCAGCACCCGGAAAGGCTCTACCGCGAGCCAGTTTTGATGACCGCGGTTCTCGCCTGTACGCTGGTCATGGTTTTATGCCTCTTCATAGATATGCCCGTGCTGTATAAGATTTTCCGTCCCACAGCGCCCGTGGAAAACCAAATGCAATTCAAATAAAAACCCTGCAATCGAATTTGTGTGCGGAAACGGCGCTGTCCTTCAACGCACTAGTTGCGACATTCCGAGTTCGGAGTGCAGGCTTGTCGCCATCAAGGCGATCAGTGGCCGGAATCATCGAGACAGCGGTCTTCCTCGGTATCGTTCAAAGCAGCAGCTGAATAGGGTTTCAGTTCGTTCGGATTTGAGTCCGGCTCGATCAACCAGACGCTGCGGCCTCCGTATGCACCAACAAGTTTCTCATTACAGTCGTGGCCCAGATCCCGCGCCCATACAACCTTTGCATGCTCAATGTCCGCGCGGTTGTAAACCCACTCTCTATAGATCGGATGGGACGGCGCGTAATGGACAATCACGAGATGACTTCCCGGCGTTTGCTCGAGCCGGCGCCCGATCGTGGCACGGTCCTGGTTGCCTGCCATGTACAGCTGTGTATCGTTGATATGCACGGCCGCTGCGCTTACCCAGGCAGCATCGACGGCGAAACAGCCAATGACAACTGCCCAGACGATTGCCCGGCCAACCTGCCAGCTGTAGCACTGCCAGAACTGCAGGTGACGCATGCACTGCAACACAACGGCCAGCAATGCGCAGGTCAGAGGCGCAGCGTAATGAGGATGGCTCCAACTCTCCAACTCCACACCAAGGATCATGATGGCAATCACGATCAAGAGAAAACGAGTCCGCCTGTCCACTAGCGATCTGGGGATGGCAATCAGCGGGATGCTGAGTAGCGGCCCAAAGTAGAATGCCCAATATTTCTTGAATTTTATCCAGGTCATTTTCGCAAAGCCGACGGCTATGGTGTTGCGATATTCCGACAACTCCCAACCGATATAGAAATTGCGGAACTCCTGATTTCCGTACACGGGCGGCTGGGATCTAAAATGTTGCCAGACGAACAGAGGCACTACAGCGTAGGTCCGCTGGTTAAGCACTTGCGGCATCAAAAGCGCGTTCCCCGAAACTCTAAGGTTGTAATACGCCAGGAACGCCGCTGTCAGAAGCACGACTGAAGTGATGGGAAGCACCGTCCGCGATATCATCAGCCGGAACGTTTCTCTGGTTGGCCGTAAAATCCAGACCAAGAACACGCCTGCGACAGGGAGGCAGAGGAGCAGGCCTTCATAAGGCCGCGTCATTGCCAGTACGCTTACCCCGAGAGCGAGTATGAGGGCCTGTGACACTCGGGGACGATTCCGGAGCCGCGGTAATGCTCCAAGCACCAACGCCCCGCCGAATGCCGGCAACCAAGTGCAGTAATAGGTGCTGGTCCAGTAGCACAAGACTCCAAACTGAAGGACCGCCAGCACGCCGCCGAGCAGGGCCCACTTCGGAGGCAGCCAGGCTTGCAATGCCCAACAAATCGCCGCACACCCAACCCCGGCCATGAGCCAGATCCCGATCCACGGATGACCAAGCAGTTGCCCGACAGCCAGTATTAGGCCTTGACCAGGCTGATACATGGACATGTATGTGGGTTTCATATTGATATGCAGGCTTTCGAAATGCCTCCACATGGGAGGCGTCGGATTGGTGAGCCGTCCATGAGCGAAGGTATCCGCCGCCAGCAGGTAACTGAATTCGTCATGGGCGGTTGGAGCGGGAACCGCAATTAGAGGGAGCAGAGCACCGCGGAGCGCCAGGCACGTGAAGCCGACGACGCACGCGGCCAGGGTCTTTCGTCGCGCAAGCTCGGTAAAACTCCGGGAAACGACCTCAAACCAGGAAGACGCTTCGAGGTTGATGGGAATTTTGTGGAACCTAAGGAACCAATAGCTCAAGTAAATGAGGACGATTGCCGTCGTCAGCAGAATCCCGGCGAATATCGCGATCAGGCCGGTTCCCTTGAGGAGATGACGAGTGAACTCTGGTGACATTGTCCGCCTTCCTCACGCTCCGCAGTCTACAACATGTCACACCAGGATTACCTTAGTTCCGCTCACGCGGCCTAATTTTGGTATCGCAACGAGATTTCTCAATGATGCAAAAGAGTGAGAGATGGGGTTGTGGCACCTGGGACCAGTGGTTTGACTCCGTGGCAAGCTGCCCAGCAAAGAAACTATCTTATTATGTGCAGAGTTTTGCGGTGGGCGCATCAAGATGGTCAAGACCCTATATTAAATGGTTGATATACCATGATTTGCTGATGACGCCAATGGAACCCAAACTGCTTCAATGTTGGTGGCGTCTATCAATACACCGGCGCGAAGTTTATTGCACCCCCAGAAAGAAACGTTCTCTCCGCGAGAATCCGCCGCTGCGGCGGGTTTGCGCTCGGGGAAGGACGCAATTCCATATAAATGAATGAGGCCAATTCAGTGAGAAATCTATTGACACGAAATGGTGGTCGGTACAATTTACTACAGCTTTGCTTAACAGTTGCATTCGCCCTGCTGCTTGCGCCCGGGCTGGCGTTGGGACAAACCTTCGTGCAACAAGCCCAGAATCTTCCAAACAGCGGCACAACCGCTACCTTTACAGCCGCGGAGAATGCTGGCGACTTGAACGTCGTCATCGTGGGCTGGGGTGACCAAGTCTCATCGGTGTCGTCCGTCACCGACAGCAACAGCAATACTTACGTATTGGCCGGCACATCGGGGGGCGAAGGTGTTTCGGAGGCGATTTATTACGCCAAGAACATTTCAGTTTCAACCACCACCACACCTACCGTCACGGTGAACTTTGTTCATGCGCTAGCGACGGGGGATGTGCGCGTCCTCGAATACACTGGTTTCTCCAGCGCCGCAGTAACAGTGGACAATTGGGTAGGTAATGCCGGCGGCAGCTCGCCCGCCACCAGCAATAATTTCACGACTTCGACTTCGAGCCTCATCGTGGGTGCAGGCACCGCTAACAATCAGTTTGAAGCGGGCGGCATACCGGGAGGTCTGACCAGCCGGACCATAAATGCTTTTGGTGATATCGCCATGGACTCGAACGGCGCCGTACCCCATGGCAGCTATGCGGCCGGCTCGAACGTGCTTGGCAGTTGGGTTATGCAGGCGGTAGGTTTCAGTATTAACGGCATCACCGGTCTGTCGGCTCCCACCGTTGCCAGCATTACCCCGACGGGCGGTTCTACTCAGGGCGGCGATTCGGTCACCATTACGGGCACCAATTTTGCCGCTGGGGCTATAGCGCTCTTTGGCACCGCACCTGGAGGCATTTCGTTGGTGAATTGCGTGGTGAGCAATTCCACCACAATGACTTGCAACACACCTGACGATAACGCAGGTCCCAAAGACCTGACAGTCGTGAACGTCGACGGGCAGCTTGGCTCCCTGTCAATGGCCTTCACGTACAGCATTAACAACCCAACGATTTCAGCAATAACCCCCGCGGCCACTACGACCAATGGTGGAACCGCAATTACGATCACCGGGACCAGCTTCGAAGCCGGAGCAATTGTCACTGTCGGTGGCCCATTGCCGCACTTAGGTACAGGAATCTTTGCCGACAGTGTCGTGGTGAAAAATCCGACGACCATCACCGTTAATGCTCCCGGATTTCCCGTGGGTCCGGAAGACGTTATGGTAAACAACCCGGATGGCGGCTCTGTTACCGCTACCGGCGGTTTGACCTACTCTCTCGGCAGCGGCGCCATCAACTACATCCAGCGTACTGATGCCGCAACCGGCACCAGCTCCCAGAACGTTCCCACGTCGCCGATGGCGAACCCTCAAACAAAAGGCAATTTGAATGTTGTCTTGATCGGTTGGAGTGACACCAGTTCCCAGGTGTCCTCTGTCACCGATGCTAACGGCAACACCTACGTGCAGGCTCTACCCGTTATCCAGGGTTCTTCGTTGAGCCAGGTGGTCTACTACGCGAAGAACATCGCGGGCGACAGTGGCAGTTGCGCGCCCACCTGCAACGTTATAACCGTTAAGTTTAACCAGTCCACAGCGTCTCCGGATGTAAGGGTGGTTGAATATAGCGGCCTGGATATTAACGCCCCGCTCGACCAGGCTGTCGGCAACGCCGGCAATGGGTCGCTGGCGGATACTGGAGCTTGTCTCACCACCTCCGCTGTCGAGGTGATCGTGTCTGCCACCACAGTCAGCACCAACGTTACCAGCGCTGGCACTAACTTCACGACGCTCGATTACACCTCCGACGGGGATAATGTTGAGCATCAGATTACCTCGGCGGTTGGCAGTTGCGAAGCAACGACCGCAATGGTTGGTGGAAACTGGGTGACACAAGCGGTTTCCTTCAAGGCTGGAGCGGCGGCGCCAGGCTTCACCCTGACCGCCAACGCGCCGACCAGTGCGACTGTGACCGCTGGCAGCAACGCTTCGTATTCTCTCACCGTAGGCGACCAGGGCGGGTTTAGCGGCACTGTTGCTCTTGCCTGCTCCGGTCTGCCAGCCGGCGCCACCTGCGCGTTTACTCCCACCAGTCCGGTGACAGCTGGCCCGGTCACTCTCACCATCTCTACGGCTGCGAGCACCCCGGCTGCAACCTCAACCGTGACGATCACAGGCACCGCATCGGGCTTGACGAACCAGACGGCTACGGTCACTTTGATAGTCACCGCGAGTACGGCTCCCGGCTTCACACTCACCGCAACTCCGGCGTCCGCCACCATAGCCACGCCCGGCGGATCTGCCACTTCCGTGATAAGCGTCAACGCTACGAATGGCTTCAATGCCGCTGTAACCCTTGCGTGCGCCGTGACCGGAACCGGGACCCCTGCGCCGACCTGTTCGCTGAGTCCCAGTTCGATCACTGGTAGTGCCACTTCTACTCTGACGGTCAACACCACGGCGAACACGGCGTCTAACTCGCCGCGGGCGACGGGACTCTTCTACGCCTTGTTGCTCCCCATCGGCGGAATAACGCTGCTCGGAGCGGGCTTTAGCTCGCGCCGGAAGATGCTGCTCGGAATGGTGCTGGTCTGCATGATGATTGCGGGTTTCATCTTCATGACGGCCTGCGGCGGGAGCAGTTCGACAAAAACGCCGCCCGGAGGAGGTACGCCGGCTGGAACGTACACTGTAACGGTTACGGGAACGTCGGGATCGCTCTCCTCCCCGGCCACGTTCACTGTGACCGTTCAATAGTCCTGGCGCGGATGCCCGCCCCGCGGGGCGGGCATCCGCGACTTCTTTGTCTCGATCGGATCTTACTCCATGCCTCAAAAGCGGGAATTCCACGCCTGCCGCTTGTTTCGTTGCCGCCGTTGAGTTCGATTTGCGGGTTCGCCGGTTTAGCAGCCTCATCCCCCCAGACAGCGTCGCCGAACAATCCGCGAAGCAATATAAGTAATATAATGGTGTAGTGCGTTTGTACTGATGTGAGGAATCCCAATGCGTCCTGCAGTGCTGGTTAGGAAGCTTTCAACTGCCTTCTTGGTGGTATTAATTGCGGCTACTGCCCTGGTGGGGCAAACAGCGGTTCCGCCCACCGCAACCTTACCCCAGAAGCCCTCTGAAACTAGTGTGAGCCCCGCCACTGCTCACGCCGCGTCCGCGAACACTGGTGACGCCGGTGCCGCGGTTCGCGACATGATGATCGGGATCGGCGATCTGCTGAAAATTAGCGTTCTGGGCGCTCCGGAATACGACCAGGATGTGCGGGTCTCAGGTAACGGCGATATCGTGATAGGACTCGGGGGTCGAGTGCATGTCGCCGGACTAACCACCGAACAGGCTCAAGATCTCATCCGTAAACGGCTTATGGACGGCGGATACTTTGCCGATCCTCAGGTAGCGGTTTTCGAAAAGGAGTTCGCCACACAAGGCGTATCCGTCCTGGGTGAGGTCCAAAAGCCCGGAGTTTATCCAGTGACAGGCCCGCGTCGTTTATTTGATGTGCTGTCCTTGGCGGGGGGAACCACTCCCAAAGCCGGACAAGTCGTTACCATCTCCAGTCGCGACAAGATCAAGACTTTGCAGAACGTCAGCTTCTCGAGTGATCCGCAAAAGAATATGGTCGCCAACGTAGATATCTTTCCCGGGGACACAGTGGTGGTCTCGAAAGCAGGCGTCGTTTACGTAGTGGGCGACGTGAAGCGCCCTATGGGAGTGATCATGGAGAATGGCGGGCGCATTACCATTTTGCAGGCCTTGGCGACCGCAGAAGGACCGAATTCCACCGCCGCGCTGAAGAATGCCAAGATTGTTCGCAAGGGCGAAAATGGCCCCACCGAAATTCCGGTGGATATTAAGAAAATCATGCAGGCAAAGTCGGCGGACGTGACGCTGCAGGCTGAGGATGTCGTTTTCGTTCCCAGTAGCGCAGCGAAAAATGTGGGAGTTCGCACTTTACAATCGATTGTGAGCATTGCTACCGGTGTTGCCACGTATCGAGCCGTTTACTAAGTGGTTGATCCGGCCCACCGTTGGAGGCTTTTCCTCGAAGGTCTAATTATCCGTGGACTAAAGATGGGCGGCAGGTCAGTTGCACTCCGTGCGGCGTGCTCCGAAGTCCCACAGTGCTAAGAATTTTTGAGAGCACGCCGGTCGAGCTCTTTGATTGTCCCGCATCAACTCCTCTACTATGCACTTCAGCTTTCAATTCTCGTCCGCTGGTTGATTCAGTCCCTCGCGGTCTCTGCTTTCGATCCCACCGTACCTCGCCTTTCCAGCAATACCAACCGCATCTTTCCTTTCTTGCGCAGCAAAATCCCGTGCAGACCTCCCAGCGGGCCGCTGCTGATGCGTACTCGCGAACCTACCTTCAGATAGGGATGAGAGTGCGCTTGCAGGCCTTTGGTCATGGCATCGCGGATGGTTTCCAATCTCGGCTTGAGGCAAGGGCAGCGGAGCCGCGGCGACGGAGCCACAATCTCCCTGTGCTGTCACAATATAACTGTAAGCTAAGATTGAACTGTACCAAGCCGCACGCCGTTGCGCAAGAGATGCAATACTCTGCATTGTTGACATCGTCAGGAATCGTGCGACAATGATGATCGCCGCCACTCGCCTCCTTGGCTGGCCTTAAAAGGAGCGCTTAGCTTGTATCCAGACTGTTTCAGTAGCTTTCGACGAGGGAGAGCCATGATCTGTGAAGAGCGGCAGAGACCGCAACGCGATGATGCAGGGAGTACAACTCGCCATGGGAGAGATGGTGGAGGAACTTTTCCAATGACCCGAATCATTGCACTTTCAGGCAAATGCTGTTTTCTTGGTTTGCTCGCTTCTAGTCTATGTTGCCTTACCCTGGCCCAGGTTTCGGTCCTAACCCAGCACAACGACAACAACCGTACTGGTCAGAACACCAGTGAGACTGTCCTGACCACGTCGAACGTTAACGTGAGCAACTTTGGAAAGTTGTTTGCCCTGACGGTGGACGGCTATCTCTATGCGCAGCCACTGTACCTGCCGAACTTGACGATCGGCGGCAGCTTGCACAACGTGGTCTATGTGGCGACCGAGCACAACAGTGTCTACGCCTTTGATGCGGACGATCCGAATGGTATTACGCTGTGGCAGGTCAACCTCGGTCCGTCAGTTCCCAGCGAAGACATTTGTGCAGCTTCGGGTCAAGCTTCGGGTTGCAACAACTACTTGGTGCCAGAGATTGGCATCACCGCCACTCCGGTGATCGATCCGCAGGCCGGCGTTCTCTACGTAGCGGTCAAGAACAAGGACTCGGACGGCTCTTACCACTACCGCCTGCACGCATTGAATGTTAGTTCAGGTGCGGAAATGTTCGGCGGCCCGGCAGAAATCTCTGCCTCCAACTTCGCACCATTGTTTCAGGTGAACCGCTCGGGTCTTTTGCTGTCCGGGGGAAAAGTGTATGTCGCCTTCGGCTCTGTGGGGGACACCATGCCGTGGTACGGCTTTGTCATGGCCTATAACGCCAGCACCTTGGCGCAAGTGGCGATTCTGAACACCTCTCCTTCATTGATTTCCGGCGGAAGCATCTGGGGCGGAGGCCAGGGCCCGGTAGCTGACAATGCAGGAAATGTTTACGTTATTACCGCCAATGGTGATTTCAATGCGAATACCGGCGGCCACGATTACAGTACAAGTTTCTTAAAACTGGACGGATCCAATTTGTCGGTGCTCGACTACTTCACGCCCGACAACCAGTCCTACCTGGGTAATTTCGATTACGACGTTGACTTGGGCTCGGGCGGGCCGTTGCTCATTCCAGGCACCACACTGCTGTTGGGCGGCGGCAAGGACGGAATCCTACGCCTCGTCGACAGCGGCAATATGGGAAAATTTAATTCCAATTTCAACGCTAATGTGCAGCAGTGGCAAGCCATTTCCGGAAGAATCATGGGCGCGCCAGTATATTGGAACAGCCCGACCTTGGGTGCAGTCGTTTACTTGTGGGGCGACGGACAGCCCATGCAAGCGTGGAGTTTCAATGGTCAGACTTTTCAGACCTCTCCGGTTTCCAAGGGCACGATTCAAAATACAGCTGGGTATTCAAACATGGCCCCCCTATCGATATCGTCCAATGGGAGTACCACGGGAACCGGAATAGTCTGGGCGGCGGCACCTCTGAGTGGAAATGCCAATGTGAGCACCGTACCGGGCCAGCTACTTGCATTTGACGCCAGCGACCTGACCCACGAACTTTGGGACAGCCAACAAGACAGCGCCCGTGACGGCGTGGGCAACTTCGCTAAGTTCAACCCACCGACCATCGCCAATGGCAAAGTTTATCTGCCGACATTTTCGCAGCAGTTGGTTGTCTATGGATTGCTTAACCCGCCTGATTTCAGCCTCGACCCCACGTCGACAGGCGCCACGATACCCGCAGGCGAATCCGCACAGTACACAATTTCTGTAGGTTCGCAAAACGGTTTCAGCAGCCCGGTGGATCTGGCATGTTCCGGATTGCCATCCGGTCTCAGTTGCTCCTTTAATCCATCTTCCCTGACTCCGACTTCAGGCGGAGGGGTTGTAAACTCAACCCTCACCGTTTCGACGTTGGCGTCTACATCGGCGGGAACCTACAGCGTGACGATTACGGGCACTTCCGGGTCGGTGAGCCATAGCGGATCCGTCAACCTGACAGTACAGGCGGTGCCGGATTTCAGTCTCTCGGCTTCGCCCTTGCCCGGACCCGTCACAGCGGGTGGGTCGGCCACTTCCACGGTCACCTTGGCTCCTTCAGGAGGCTTCAACGGCACAGTGACCATCAGCTGCAGCATTATTACGACGGCGAGCCCGGCGCCCACCTGCTCACTAAACCCTGCCTCAATCGCACTTGGTGCGCCCGTTACTTCAACTTTGACTGTCCGCACCACCGCTGCGCACGCCTCTGCCGCGCCTTCCAGAAGCATCTATTACGCGACCTGGGTGCCGCTCGGTGTGTTGGCCCTACTGGGAACAGGTTTCACGTCGCGTAAAAAGAAGCTCATGGGCTTGCTTCTGTTCTGCTTAGTGTTTTCCAGTCAGCTCTTCCTCGCATCCTGCGGCGGAGGAAGCTCGTCAACCGGCGGTGGCGGCGGCACTCCGGGAACGCCTCCCGGAACCTATAACATTACAGTCACGGCATCCGCGGGGGCACTGCAACACTCCGCCACAGTCACCCTGACGGTGCAATAGTTGAGCTTTAAGTAGAGAAACTATTCCAGCTCTCGTAGAGCACAGCCCTGTTGGCCTTGCGGAAAGGAAAAAGGTGAAATTGTTAGGAAGTCTCGTCTCAAATGCTTGTAGAAGACAGGGGCACAGAACGCGAGTTCGTTTGCCGCTAACGCGAGCTAACATATGACGTTCAGCCGCTGAGTTCGGAGAAGCAATGACCAAATCATATTTGCGGTTGACTGTGCTGGCATTTCTCGGATCCGGCTTGGTTCCGCTGGTAGGGGCGATCTGCAGCCAGTCGACTGCCGCCCATCTGAGCTCGAGATTTCTGTTCAAACTCGTTGGTTCGGGTCTGGCCGTGCTGCTGGCTACAACCGGATTCTATGCGCTGGTCAGAAAGCTCGAGAGCCGCATCGACGCCAACGCCTGTGAAGAGGAGGATTTCCTCAGTACTCTTGCGCTCGGATACGTAGACCTGGCCATCTTGGGCGCGGCGGCCTTGAGTCTGGTCCTCGAACTCGCCGTGATCCGCTGGCAAGGTACGGTGTTTGAGTTCTTTGCTTTTTATAAGAACTTCTCCTTGCTATCCTGTTTCGCTGGGCTGGGCCTGGGTTATGCGCTGGCCGATCGTCGCCGCATTCCCCTAGCCTTGACGATCCCGCTGCTCGGTTGGCAGTTCGTGCTGATGATGGTTTTGCGTTTCGGCATGCCCATGTGGCTGTTGGAAAGTCTCCGCACCTTGCCCTTCAGCGAACAACTGAGTGTTTACTCCACCACCCCCCCCAAACTATCCCAGTCGACCGTGATTTACTTCTTCTTGTCGGTTATCTTCCTTTTGACGGTACTGGCCTTCCTCCCCATTGGGCAGCTATGCGGTCGTCTGATGGAGCGACGTGAGAAGCTAAAGGCTTATGGGTTGAATCTGCTCGGTAGCCTTGTCGGTGTTGTACTGATGCTTGTTCTAAGTTGGCTGTGGACTCCACCGGTGGCATGGTTCGCGCTCTGCTTCTTCGGAACTTTGCTATTCTACCCGAGAAAGCCATCCTCCTTGCTGCTGGGAATGGGCTGTACCACGGTGGCCCTTGTCATTCTGGCCTGGCCTGTAAATCCCTTGTCGAAGAGCATCTATTCCCCGTACCAGTTACTGGAATTGTCTCAGGGCAAGCGAGGCTGGATGGTCATTCGCGCGGCTGGGCAATACTACCAAAGAGTTCATGATCTTGCCCGCTCCAACCGAAACGTGGATTTGGATCCCGAACTGAAACACATCCGTGACCACTATGAACTACCCTACAGGGTTTACGGCACGCCCCACGATGTGGCCATCGTGGGCTCGGGTACGGGCAACGACGTGGCGGCGGCTTTGCGCTCCGGAGCGCAGCATGTGGATGCGATTGAGATTGACCCCGCCATCCTGATGGCAGGCGTCGCCTATCATCCGGAGCGGCCATACGAAGACCAGCGGGTGCGCGCTATTGTGAACGATGCGCGGTCCTTCTTGCGCACCACCGAAAAGAGCTACGACATGGTGATCTACGGCCTGCTGGATTCACACACCCTGCTGAGTCACGCATCGAGTGTCCGGCTGGATTCGTTTGTCTACACCGTCGAAGGATTGCGCGAAGCGCGGGCCCACTTGAAAACGGGTGGCATTCTTTCCCTGTCGTTTGCCCTCATGAACGACGAACAGGGCCGCAAGATCTATCTGATGATGAAACAGGTCTTCGATGGGCGTGCTCCAGTATGCGTCAATTCGAACTACGATGGTTCTGTCATCTTCCTCGAAGCTAAGGACAGAGACCTCGTCCTTCCAGCCCAGTTGCTGCAAGAAACCGGATTCCAGGAGGTGACATCCCGTTACGCGAATCCCACACTCCAGACCGACGTCTCCACCGATGACTGGCCCTTTTTTTACATGACACGACGTATCTATCCGCTCTCGTACTTGATCATGGTGGGCTTAGTGTTAGTACTCTCGTTCCTGGTGACCGCCAACTTTTTTGCTGAGAAGCCACAATTCAGCCATCTGCCTTTTTTCCTCTTGGGCGCGGGCTTCATGCTGGTTGAAACAAAGGGAATCACGGAACTCGGACTAACATTTGGCAATTCGTGGCAAGTCATCGGTATCGTCATCGCTGGCATCCTAATAATGGCGTTCTTGGCCAATTGTGCGGTGCAGTGGCTCCACATCCAGCGACCTCTGTTTCCCTATCTTTTGCTGCTGACTAGCTTGGGCGTGGGGTGGTTCATAGCCCGTAGCGGTGGCTTGTCCTCGACACCGTTGGGTCGCCTGGAGACGACAATTGTGCTGACCAGCCCAATGTTTTTCTCAGGCATCGTCTTTTCTACCTTACTGGGGTCTCGCGGGGAGATATCCGGGATCATGGCGGTCAACTTGCTGGGTGCGATGTGCGGCGGCTTGCTGGAATATAATTCAATGTATTTCGGGTACCGGGCCCTCTACTTGATCGCAGCGGTTCTTTACTCATTGGCGTTTTTATCGGACCTACACGCCTTGAAAACCAAGAGGATCTCCTACGGTTAACCGTACACAGACCCACAGAAGCTTACGTTGTCTGTTGTTCGATCTCGGTATCTAGACCCAAACCCTCGCTGTGACCGTACAGTAGCTCCGTCACAAACCGCGCTTAGAGGACGCGCGACAGTGTCATTTCCGGACATTGTCGGCATTTAGTGTGTCACGATAGACCTTCACCGAACGGTTGTTCTCGTCCCACATCGGGAGACAGGAATACACACTGACACGGGCTGCTCCCACAGCTCATCGTAGAATCAATACTGACGCCGTTACGAACCCGCGAGAGTTCACGCGTCTCTGGCATCAGCACACTGAAGCCTCGCGGATAAGAAATGCAGAAGACGGGGTTTGCATGGCAGTTTTATCTGAGCAGTTTGCAGTTGTTACGGGTGCGGGCAGTGGGATTGGAAAAGCGATTGCACAGGCGCTCGGCGCACATGGTGCGATGGTTGCGCTAGTGGGGCGAACCAAAGCCAAATTGGATGCAACCGCTGCTAGCTTCGATACAGATTGGCCGCGCCCTGTGGTGCTACCAGTTGATTTGTGCGTGGACGAACAGCTGGATTCGCTAAAAGCTGAAGTGAGAGAGCGTTTTGGACAGGTGGATGTGCTGGTGTTGTGCGCCGGAGAGATTGCGCACGGTCCCATAGAATCCGCTCCAGTCGCGGAGTTCGACAAACTCTATCGCGCCAACGTGCGGGTAAACTTTCGCTTAATCCAGGACCTGCTTCCCATGCTGAGGAAGCGTCCCGGGCAAATCGCACTCATTAATTCCAGTGTTGGAGTCTCCGCCCGCCCAAACAGCGGTCAGTTTTCCGCGACCCAGCACGCGTTGCGCGGCCTTACCGATGCGCTGCGTGCCGAGGTCAATCCCGAAGGCATCCGCGTCTTGAGCGTGTATCCGGGGCGCGTGGCCACCCCGCGGCAGGAGAAACTGTACACAAAGCGAGGATCCGACTACAGGCCTGACCTCTTGTTGCAGCCCGAAGATATCGCTTCGGTTGTACTAAATGCTCTGATCCTGCCCCGTAGCGCAGAGGTCACCGAAATCAGCATACGACCGCTGGCCAAGTCTTATTGATTCGCAGTTACAGGCGCTCGCGCCACGTCGCGCGGCCAGCTTACTTAGGAAGCCGGGACGGCATTCCAACGGCTGTCGACGACTTGGGGGCCGGCCAATTCGCGGTAAGTGAGAGCATATAGCATCAGCTCTACACGGCCTGAGCGCCCCAGTTTGTCGCAGAGGCGGAACAAGTAATTCTTGACCGTGTGTTCGCTGAGACAGAGTTGCTCGGCAATCTGGCGGTTGTTAAGCCCAGAAGCCACGCAGTCCAGAACGTCTTGCTCGCGTTTGCGGAGCTGGTTGTTCCGTTTGGGGCTCGTGGCACGTCGCGGCGCCCGCGATTCGAGAGCCTCAAGAATCATCTGCATTTGGCCCGCATTGGCCCACACCTGCCCTCGATGAACGGCGTTCAGGCATTTGCGCAACATCTTGACCGACCCGGACCGGCAAAAGATGCCCCGCGCCCCGGCGCGGAACGCATTCACCACCAGATCGTTCTCGATTGAATCCAGCAGGACAACAGCCCGAGTGCCCGGATGGGCCGCTCGCAGTTCTCGCAGAAGTGAAAAACCACTCAGAGGACCATCCTTCAGATTCACCGCAATCAGCACAACATCCGCAGGCTCGAAGCTGAACATTTTCAGAGCTTGTTCCACATCCACCGCGGCGCCCGCGATCTTGAACCCACCCTTGCCTGCCAGAGAACCACCTAACAACTGGCCGTCCATAAGGCTCTGGTCCGCGACAAGAACAGATATTGGGCTTGGCGCTTGCGATTCGGAAGGCACAATCATTTCGGACATCCTGCTCCCAGGAACTTCAGCAATCGAAATAGTAGTTTTGGGCGACCACTCCCCAGAAGACACTACTTCTGCAAGCTTAGACGACCGTTGATACTTTCGTGTATTACACGATCGTGTACCCCCTATGGCACAAAGGTGCCATCTCCGAACCTGGTGCGAAACGTCGTCGGTCCGGATCACAGGATTTATCTTTATTCCGTCGCTGGCGGCGAACCCGTGCCCGTCTCCGGCAACACGAGAGATGAGGCGCCCACTGGCTGGTCCGGGGATGGCCGCTCCATTTATGTCTTCCGCTTCGGCGAAATTCCAGCGGTAAGGCTCCTTATTCGGTTTGGGAACTCGACTGGCAAGATTGTCCGGTCGCCCTCAAACTCAAGGGGCTTAGTGCGTTTTACCTAATGACTCCAATCTCGTGCTTGCCAGGGTTTCCCGTCCGCGAGAAGCTAGGCTTCTAGTAGCCGACCTGGACGGTGGTAAAAATGACCCCATTGTTGTCCGGCACTACGACCACGACATAGTATTGGTTCTTGGTATTGTCGATGGTTGCATTGCTGATTGTGTGGGTCACAAAGCACTGCGTCTTGTTCGAGGCGCCGGTGCTTTGAATCTGCGCCATGGGCACCTCCGAGGGGAAGCCAGTTGATGCTGTGAGCGGAGTGCTTTCTAGCGTCGCGGTTATAGAGGAGCCCACCTCATTGAAGTTGCCGCACAGTCTGAGCCCCACCACTACGGCCCCCTGGGGAAGAGAGACGTTGGCCGCCCACGTTCCTTTGGCGTTCTGCATGCTGCCTAGAGCTGGGTCGAATTCCGCATTGGTGCAGCTTCCGGTGACTGCTTGATTCGCACAAATGAACGCCGCTCCTGACAGGTTCAACCTCTGGCCTGTCTGTGCAAAGGTCAGCTGAACCAGTGACGGAACCAGCAACAGAAATCCGACTAATACACAAGTGATGCGGTGCTTCATGGAAGTATCTCCTCTTTGGAAATTTGCGAACTTGGTTGGCTACCATGTGATCCAACCGGGATCTCCTTTTTGACCCCGAAAGACGGCTGCCATTGTCCCCCCGATCTCTGTTTGCGTCAATGTGAAACATCTTTCACACGGATCGCCGCCTCCCGGTGACCAAAGTCGAGCCAGCACAGCCGAAGTTGCGCCATTCGTGCTCCACTCTTGCCACACGTCCCCCTTACTCCAACGCTGTAAACCGATTCCCCTGCGAAACCAGCCACCATCTTTCTTTCTATCCCGTCGGTACCGGGAGCAGAGCAACTTCAAAAAGGAAATGCGGGCTAATTCGATTTCCTCATTTAAGAAAACACTTTGTCCTTCAAATCCCGACCGGCCTGCGCCACATTCTCCGGCCGCCCGAGATCGCGCCAGTAATATTCATCGGAGCGAAATGCAAGGATGTTTGCCCCCTGGGCCGCGAGCCGCAAGTAGGCGGTAATGATCGAAAATGCGCCTTCTTCCGTGATCATCGACAAAAGACGTGGCGAAATGACGTGGATGCCGGAGAACGCCAGCGCTTGCACCTGCGGCGAAGATCGAACAAGTTCAGGAGGTTGCTCGCGTCCCGCCGCCCGCCGCCCGCAAAGCCGAAGCTGCTCGTCGAACAGCAAGTATCGGGAAGTCTCGCGCTCCTGCACCGCCAGTGTGGCCAGAGCCTGATGCTCGCGGTGAAACTGCACCATGCGATCCAGATCGATCGTGCTGATCACATCGACGTTGTGCAGAATGAACGGCTCGTCCCCGCGGCTGGAGTTCTCAAGAAAGAAATGGGCAGCTTTTTTCAGCCCCCCGCCAGTATCGAGCAGAACCTCTTCGCGCGAGATTTCAATGCGCACGCCGAAGTTGTTGTTCTTTTTAAGATAGTCGACAACCATGTCGGCGAAGTGATGCACATTGATGATCACTTCGCGGACTGCAAACGTACGCAGGCGTGAAAGCGTGATTTCAAGCAGCGTTCGCCCGCCGACTTCCACCAGCGCCTTGGGACGATCATCCGTGAGCGGGCGCAATCGCGTTCCCAGGCCCGCGGCCAGAATCATCGCTTTCATGGCGCGGATCTTCCGTGGGAGGATTCTCCAACTCGCGATGCCGCACCACCACTTCCACTCCATTCCGGCCGCGCAGGCGCTTTGCCAACTGCTCCGCAAGATAGACCGAGCGATGCTGCCCGCCGGTGCAGCCGAACGACACCATCAAATGTTTGAAGCGGCGTCGTTGCCACTCGATTACATGGGCATCCACCAGCGACATGACGTTGGCCATAAAGCGATGCACGCTCTCCTGCTGATTCAGGTAGTCAATAACCGGTGCATCTTTGCCCGTGAGCGTCTTGAAGCGCTCTTCGCGGCCCGGATTCGGCAGTAAGCGGCCATCGAACACCGGTCCGCCGCCATTTCCGCTCTCGTCCTTCGGCCAGCCCCGGTGATAGGAAAAGCTCCAAATCCGCACCGTCAGGTTCTCCGCTTCGGAGGCCAGGCCCTGCAGTTTCTCCGAAGCCAGCATGCTGTTGAACGCCTCCATCAGCGTCGGCAGCGCGATCGGCAGCTTCACATTGTGCAGCAGCCAGCGCAGGTTCTTCAGCGCATACGGCACACTCTGCAGAAAGTGAGCCTTGCGCTCATAGAATCCGCGAAAGCCATAAGCCCCCAACGCCTGCAGGATGCGGACGTAGACGTAGGCGTAGTAGTGATGCAGAAATGCTTCGCGGTCCAGTTCGATAAAACCGCCGGCCTTCTCGATGTAGAGATCGAGCAACTGCTGTCGCAGTTCCGGCGTCAGATCGGCCTTGGCGTCATACAAAAGGGAGGCGATGTCGTATTGCAGCGCGCCTTTGCGGCCGCCTTGATAATCCAGGAAAAACGGCTGCCGTCGCATAGCATGACGTTGCGCGACTGAAAGTCGCGATAGAGAAAGTAGTCGCAGTTGGCGCTCAAGAGGAAATTGGTCAGGCTGTCGAAATCGTCTTCGAGCGCTTGTTCGTTGAAGGGAATGCCGGCGAGCCGGAGAAAGTAATACTTGAAATAATTCAGGTCCCAGGAGATCGACTGGCGATCGAAGCTGCCCCGCGGGTAGCAGACCTTGTAATTCAAATCGCGTCCGGCTTCGATCTGAAAGCGCGGCAACTCGGCCACAACTTTGCGATAAGCCTCCACGGCTTGCGGAGCGATGTTCTCGCCGGCGCGATTCTGCGAGAGAAACTCGAAAAGAGTCGTGTCCCCCAGGTCTTCCTCAAGATAAGCTCCCTGGCTCAAATCTTCCGCGTAAATCTCCGGCACGGGCAGGCCGTGCCTCCGAAAGTGCCGGGAAAACTCCAGAAACGCGACGTTCTCTTCGCGTACACCGTAAAGAATCCCAATCGCGCTTTGTCGCCCATCACTCAGTCGAATGATATTGCGCCCCGAGCCGCCGAGTTGGCCCTGCAGCGGTTGTACCGTGGAGGCCGGCGTGTGGAAATGCCGCTCAAAGAGTTTTTGGAGAACGTCCATAATCTGGAAACGCTTGTCAGCGCAACGACTAACGAACTAACGATTAACGACTAACGAATACGACTAAAGATAACATCGAACGCTCGATCCCAGGCGCGGCAGGGATCACCGCTCGCAACCACTTGATAACCGTCCGTTCGATGCCTATGCTGAAGGAAGCATGACGGACCGCCTCTATTACCACGATTCTTTTCTCTACGATTTTGACGCCGAGGTTCGCTCGGTGGTCGAAACCCCGCGCCCGGCGGTCATTCTCGACCGCACCGCTTTCTATCCCACCAGCGGCGGCCAGATCCACGACACCGGCTGGTTAGTTTCCGGAGATCAGAAATACCGCGTCACCGAAACCGCCGATGCCGAAGACGGGCACGTCATCCATTACCTGGAAGCTCCCCTCAAGAACGCGCAGCCCGGAACCCGCGGTTCATGGCGAAATCGACGCCGCCCGCCGCCGCGATCACATGCAGCAGCACTCGGCCCAGCACGTGCTCTCCGCCGCCTTCGTCCGTCTATTCAAAATGCCCACGGTCTCTTTCCACATGGCCGACGACTACTGCTCCATCGATCTCGACACGCCCTCGCTGAGCAAAGAGCAGATCGAATCGGCCGAACGTCTGGCCAACGAAATCGTCCTCGACAATCGTCCGGTCGACATCCGGTTCGTCAAGCGGGACGAGGCCGCGGCCCTGGGTCTGCGCAAACTTCCACCCACCGAGCGCGATCAACTGCGCCTTATCGACATCCGCGACTTCGACCTCACCGCCTGCGGCGGCACGCACGTGAACCATACCGGACAGATTGGAGGAGTCTTCCTGCGCAAGACCGAGAAGGTTCGTCAGGGATACCGCGTCGAGTTCGTTGCCGGCCAGCGCGCCGTCGCCACCGCACGCCGCGATTTCAACGCGCTGACCGAAACCGCCGCGCTATTTTCCGCGCACATCTACGACGTGCCGCAACAAGCCCGCAAGTCTTTGGACGAAATCCGGTTGCTGCGCAAGCAAATCGAGCAATCGCAGGAGGAACTCGCCGCCGCGCAGGCCGCAACTCTGATAGCGGAAACTCCCGAGAGCCAGGGCCGCAAGCTGGTGGTGCGCACTTTCTCCGGCCGCGACCTCAACTTCATCAAATTGCTGGCCCAGAAGCTGACGCGGCAATCTCCCGCCTTAATCGCGTTGCTCGCCACCGAGTCGCCGCAGCCCGCGCTGGTCTTCGCTCAGTCCCCCGGCCAGCCCCACGACATGGGCGCGCTCCTGAAAGAAACCATGGCCAAGCTCGGCGGACGCGGCGGCGGCGAGCAAGGATCTGGCCCAGGGCGGGGCGCCCCAGTCCACCGGACTGGCCGCCGCCCTAGCGGCGGCAGCCCAATCCCTCACCCCATGACACGCTTCTCAGCCAAACAAAAGCCCCCAACGGGACCGTCAGTCCCATGGGGGCAATACAGTTCAAGAAGTTTCCAGTCCAGATCCACGACTGCCGGAAACCGGAAGCCGGAACTTAAGCGATGCGACTGCGCCGGCCCGCCCTTTTCCCACCAAACCGCGGGATCCTCGGGCCGGTTGAGCATCTGCGAAAGCTCTTTCTTGATCTCCACCAGGCGGTTGGCGCGCATTTCCACCGCCGATTGGTCGATCTGGCTGTCCGCGGTCCTGGCTGCGGAGCGGGCGTTCATGTTGCGTAAATCGGTGATTTCCTGACGAAGGCTGGTGAGGTGTTCGAGGATATAAGGCATGTCTTGATCATACCGCAGATTCCCCTACCCGCCGCTTTAATAATCGCCCATTTTCGGCCTGATTCCCGTATAAAATCGCTCTGCCGGGCCTGTCGCATCCAACCGCCGGTTCCGGGCATCGAACAAACGCAGAACTTGCAAGCAGAAACTGCAGAAACTCAAGACAATTAAGCAGCAAGGAGAATCCCTATGGCCAAGAAAGATCGCAGCGCGCAGGCGTCCGTCGGCGAGCGAGGGACCCTGAGCGCCCAGCCTCGTCTTCACCAGAGTGCTCCCGAAATTCAAGCGTATGGCACCGTTTCGCACATGTTGCCTCTCGACCTTGAAGAGCCGGTTCGCCTGGAAATGACCGAACAACTCAACCTGCTGTTAGCCGACACAATGACCCTGCGCGATCTTTATAAGAAATCGCATTGGCAGGTCGCGGGACCAACTTTTTATCAGCTCCATCTCCTGTTCGACAAACATTATGGGGAACAATCGGAGATCGTCGATACGATCGCCGAACGGATACAACTTCTCGGCGGCGTTTCGATTGCCATGGCCGCCGACGTGGCCGAAACCACGCGCATCGCGCGTCCGCCGCGAGGCAGGGAAGAGGTTCCCGTGCAGATTTCCCGCCTGCTGGATGCTCACCAGATCATCATCGGCCATTGCCGCGAATTGGCCGAGCGTGCGGATACACTCGGCGACGCGGGCACCAACGATCTGGCCGTAAGCGACGTGCTGCGGGCCAATGAATTGCAAGTCTGGTTCCTCAGCGAACACCTCGTGGATGCGCCCCTGGTACACGCGGAACAGCCGCGGTTGCGCACCGCCGGCTAGTCCCGCCGCAAACCGATCGAGCAGGCTCGCCAGAGCCTGCTCGCCATAATTCGTCACCTCAGTTCGTTACTTCGTTGTCACCGGCGAAACAGATAGATAGTATTGAACTCCACAGCAAGAAATTCAGATCATGCAACCTTCCATCGAGCAGATCCTTTCCAGTTACGACGACCGCGCGCCGTTGTCGCAGGCCTCGACCATTCCCGCAGCCTGGTATGTCGACCCTCGCATCGCCGAACTCGAACGTCTGAGCGTGTTCAGCAAAACCTGGCAACTGGTCGCGCGCACCGAACAAGTGAAGACTCCGGGACAGTTCGTTCGCGCTACTGTCGCCGGTGAGCCTATTGTCATCGTCCGCGGCAACGATGGCATTCTGCGCGGCTTCTACAATGTTTGCCGCCACCACGCCGCTGCCGTTGTAACGGAACCCTGCGGCCAGGCCTCGCTTCTGCATTGTCCGTATCACGGATGGAACTACGGCCTCGATGGTTCGCTGAAGGGTATGCCCGAGTTCGAAGGAGTCGAGAATTTCGACCGGGCTAAAAATGGCCTCGTCCCGGTTCGAGTCGAAACCTGGGAGTGCTTCGTCTTTGTAAATCTCGACGACCATGCCATCCCGCTCGCCGAATTTCTCGGAGGCCTCGTCCGGCGCATTGCGCCTCTCGGCATCGGCAAACTGCACTACTTCGATCGCCGAACCTACAACATAAATTGCAACTGGAAAGTCTTTGTCGATAACTACCTCGACGGCGGCTATCACGTCCCGCATCTTCACAAAGGCCTGAATTCTGTTCTCGATTACAAGCAGTACACCATCGAGAACGAAGACCGTTACTGCCTGCAGTCCAGCCCCATGGTCGCCTCCGGCGAAGATGCCGCTACCGGAGCCGCGCGCAAAGGCGACCGCGCCTGGTATTTCTGGCAGCATCCTAACCTGATGATCAACTGCTACCAGGGATACATGGACACGAATCTTGTGATCCCCGTCGACGTCGATCACTGCACCGTGATCTTTGATTTCTATTTCGCAGACGTCGGCGAAGCGCACCGCGAATATAACGAGGAATCGGTGAAGGTGGGGAATCGCGTGCAGGAGGAGGATCTCGGCATCTGTGAAGATGTGCAGCGTGGACTGAAGTCGCGAGCTTATCGCGCCGGACGCCTCTCCGTGCGCCGCGAGGCCGGCGAGCAATTATTTCACCGTCTGCTCGCCGCCGATCTCAAGCGGGGGGCTCAGTCATCCGCCGCCGCCGACTAGGATCGAGCGATACTTCATTCGGGCGTCGATTCTTGTTCCCGCCGCATCGCCCGCAGATCGATTCCCAACTGCTCCGCCTTCTTATAAAGATGGCTGCGCTCCAGCCCTAGCGACTTCGCCGCCAGACTCACATTCGAATGGCTGCGCTTCAACTCCGCCAGGATGACCTCTCTCTCAAAAGAGTCCACCCGCTCAGCCAGCGCCCCCGACGAAAATGTAGAGGACGCCGCAACGCCACTGCTCCCGCCTTTCGGCAGAGCCATCTGCACAGTCGCAAGATCAACCTGACCGTCAGTCGCCAGCAGCATCAGCCGCTCCACCATGTTGTGCAACTCCCGGACGTTCCCCGGCCACGCATGCGATTGCAAAGCAGCCATCGCCTCCGCAGTAAACGGAATCGGCTTCCAACCATTCTGCGCGCTCACTTGCGCCGCAAAATGTGCGACGAGAGCCGGGATGTCCTCCCGCCGTTCTCGCAACGGCGGCAACACCAGCGGAAAGACATAAATCCGGTGAAACAAGTCCTGACGGAATTTATCCTCGCGCACGCGCGCCTCCAGATCGCGATGCGTCGCCACCACCACGCGCACATCCACGCTCACCGGCTTGTCGCCGCCGATGCGCTCCACTTCTCCTTCTTCCAGAACCCGCAACAACTTGGCCTGCATGGCCAGAGGCATATCGCCAATTTCATCGAGAAAGATCGTGCCATGATCGGCCTGCTCGAACTTTCCAATGTGCCGTCCCGCCGCGCCGGTGAACGATCCTTTCTCGTGCCCGAAAAGTTCCGACTCAATCAGCTCCGCCGGGACAGCCGCGCAATTCAAGGTCACAAACGCTCCGCCGGCCCGCGCGCTGCGTTCGTGAATCGTCCGCGCCACCAGTTCTTTTCCCGTACCCGTTTCTCCCAGGATGCAAACCCGCGTCTCACTTGCCGCCACGCGATCCAGTTGCGCCATCACCCGGTGCATGGCCGCGCCCTGCCAGACAATCTCATGCTTGCCTAGCCGCTGCTTGAGTTGCCGGTTCTCGCTTTCCAGCCGCCGCAGCTTCAGCGCATTCTCCACCGTCAGCAAAAGTTTCTCGGTGGAGATCGGCTTCTCCAGAAAATCGAGCGCGCCCAGCCGCGTGGCCCGCACCGCCATTTCTATATCCGCCTGCCCTGACATCATCACAACCGGCGCGGTCACTCCCTGCCCCTTCAATTCTTCGAGCAGCGCCAGTCCGCCTTTTCCCGGCATCACCACATCCGAAAGGATCACGTCGAAGTTCTGCGCCCTGGCCAGTTCCAGCGCCTTGCCCGCGTTGTCACACACGGTGGCCTCGTGCCCGGCCAGCCGGAACGCTCGCGCCAGCGATGCCAGCGTGTTCGTTTCATCATCCACAATCAGCAGATGTGCTTTCGTTGCCAAACATCCTCCGAATCTCTGACGCACTTCATCCGGCGTTCCGCACCGGATCCCTAGGCAGCTCGATCACAAATGTAGTGCCTTGTCCTGGCTCGCTTTGCACTCGGACTCTTCCTCCATGATCGCTCACCACAGACTGTACGATGGCCAGCCCCAGCCCCGTGCCGTGCTGCTTGCTCGTGTAATAAGGAGTAAAGATCTGCGCACACTCCTCAGGCGTCAACCCCGAACCTGTGTCGGCCACCTCAATCAGCAATTTGCCATCTTCATCCCGAGTGCGCAATGTCACTGTCCCGCCTTGCGGCATCGCGTCCATCGCATTCAGGAAAAGATTTGAAATCGCCCGATGCAGCAACTCTGCATCCGCCGCCACCGGCTCCAGGTGCGGATCCAGTTGCAACTCACAACTGATCTTCGCACGCCCCGGTGCTTCCAGTTGCGCCTGAAAAAGCTGCGCCACGCCCCGAATCACCTCATTCACCTGCACCCGCTGCAACTGCGGCTGCGGCATCTTCGAGAACTCGCTGAATCGCCCAATGATCGCCTTCAGATTCGCGATCTCCGCCAACAGCGTTCGCGAACTCTCCCGGAAAACTTCCTCGAACTGCTCCGGATTCTGCTGTCGCGCCCGCACTAGATTCTCCACCGTAAGCTGCAGCGGAAACAGCGGATTCTTTAATTCATGCGCCAATCGCCGCGCCAGCTCCCGCCACGCTGCCACCTGTTCGGCCTGCAGCAGCCGTTCCCGCTGCTGCAGCAATTCCGCAGTCATTTGATTGAAAGAATCCGCCAATTGCCCCAATTCATCGTCACCGGCCACGTCCACTCGCACGTTCCAGTTTCCGGCCGCGACCTCCTGCGCGGCGCCTGCCAATTGCACCACAGGGCGAGTTACCCGCGCCGCTGCCCAGCTACTCAGCAGAATCGCCAGCAGAATCCCTGCGCCTCCCACCAGCAACGCTGCCGAGCGGATGTGCCGCTTCAACTCAACATACGTCCGCCGCGAATTTCCGATCAGCAGAATCGCCAGGAGCGGCCGATCCTTGCCCGCGCCCGCCCCCAGCAACGGGATCGCATGAAATACTTCTTCCTCCGCCTGATCCTCCGACCACGCCACCACCGCGGTCATTTCCTGCCCATACTGCCGCACCGCGTTGATCACCGGCTGAAGTTTTTCCGGAGATCGCAACTTGTCGGGGGATGGCGTAGAAGGATCGATCAGCGAGTCTGGCGAGAAATGATCGCCGCGATTCTGGTACAGCAAGGCCCGCATGCCCACGGGCATGTCCAATCCAGCGAGAAAATGCTTATCCAAACGGCGTCCGCCAATCACATAAACCGGATGTTCCCCCGCGCGCGTCGCGCGCACCACGAACAAACCCAGCGCTGTTCCATCCTGCAGTTCTTCCTGTTTCAAAAATGCTGCCTGGTCAGCCTCCACCGGAAAACTCCCTGCCGCGACGTCCGGATATCCAAACTTGGCCGGCCATTGCGCCGAAGAAACAATGGTTCCATCGCTTTTCGCGAACTCCAGAAAGTCGAGCTGACGATTCTCAGCCGCAGTTTTCGCCAGCTCGAAATATGGACCCGGGTCCGCCTGCGGCTGGTTCAACTTCAAAGTCATGCGGCTCGCCTCTTCCGACGCCGCAATCGCCTCTACTCGCCGCGCCACGTCCTCACCCTGCCGGTTGAACTCACGCCGGAACTGCGTCACCAGCGCTGCCGTTTGGTCATCTTCGCTGCGATCAAAGGCCCGGCGCGTCACGGCCGACACCAGCAACGCCACCGCGGCCACCGACAGAAACACCGTCAGCGTGAACACGCCCAGCAGTTTGCGCCGAAACATCATTCGCTTTCTTTTCCCACCAGGACCGGGTTCTGTAGGATGCCACGGAATCGTTTGCATCATATCTCAGCCCTTCAGTTTCGCCGGTGTGAAAACCGTTTGCGGAGTGATCAGTTTTCGGTCGGAGCTGGTGCAACTGTGATGAGAAGTCTCACGGCGAGGGAGTGTTTCCATATTTGCGCGTCAGGCAGCCGCGCGTTCCGGTATATGAATGAAGCTCGTCAGCTTGCTGGGGCGGCCCGCCGCGGGGATTTCCCTCAGCGGACCGGCCGCAGCCTTGCCGGCACAAATTATCTCGTTTGTCTTTCCGCCTGCCTGCTCTGGCTAGCCACATCCATGCCGCGCAAAACATCGTTGGCGAAAAAGAATTTCCCATCCGCCGGCACCATCATGATCTGCAATTTGTCCGAGAGCCGCTCCGCCACGATCTTATTAATCAATAGCGGGTTCTCTTTCAAAATCGCCGCCTCGCTGTGCAATCGCTCGGCATCCGCCACTGCCGTCACCCGGATGCGGTCCGCCTCCGCCTCCGCCAGCAATTTCCGCCGCTCACCCTCAGCTTTGCTGTCCATTACTTTGGCTTGCGCCTCCGCGTCCGCCAGGAGTTTCCGCCGTTCCCCCTCCGCCTTGCTGTCTATCTCCTTGGCCTGGGCTTCCGCTTCCGCGTTCTGGATGGTCGCTTCCTTGCGCGCCTGCGCCTCCAACCGGCTCTGCTGGATCTGCTTCTCCTTCAACGGAAGCGTATATTGCATGGCGTCCGCCTCGCCCTTCGCCCGCAGCACGTGCACCTGGGCTTCGCCCTCCGCCTGCTTGACCTGCTGTACCTTCGCAGCCTCGGCCTCCAACTCGGCGATCCGCACTTGCTTGCCTTTCAGCTCCGTCTCTACACCCATGCGATCGTTTTCCTGCTCTTTCAACAGCAGCGCCTCCAGTCCTTTCGCATATTCCGGCGGCAGTTGAATGTCCCGCAGCATCACCTCTTTCACCACAATCCCATCCGCCGCCAGCTTCTGCGTGATCAATCCCGCGGCCCGCTGCCGCACTTCCTCACGCTTCGCCGAAAACACGTCCCGCACCGTGTAGTTCGGCACGATCTCCCGCCAAACGCTAGCCACCGTAGGCGGTACGATTTCCTTCTCCACCGGACGCGGCAGATTTCCCTGGATGTAATCCAGCTTTTTCGCATCCAGCCGATATCGCACCGTAATCGCCAGTCCCAGCGTCAGTCCTTCCTTAGCCTGCACATCCAGAAGTTGGGGCTTAGTGGGAAGGCCGCTTGCGGAGGGTTTTGCGCCTTCAGAAACCCCGGTAGTAAACACTTGATCCCGCGTGTCGAACAGCGCCACATCCTCGACGAGCGGCATCACCATGTGCGCCCCCGGATACAGCGTCCCCGCAACCGTCCCGCTCATCTGACTCACCCGTACGCCCGCGGTTCCGCTCGGCACCACAACAATGCTGAAGGCTATGAGCAGAGGCCCCCACGCCAGCATCGCCAGCGCCAGCGAAGTCCGCCACCGAACCACCACCGGCGCCGCTCCCACTGCCCCGCCCGGCGTCTCCAGCGACCGCCTGTACAACATTTCGCGATAAAGATCGTAGGTGAGAATGCACACGGCCGCGACCATCATCCCGAGGCCGCCCGTGATCAGCAAATACTTCAACGCCAGCATCGAAGTTCTCCTGTGCGCCTCAGCGCTTCTGCTCTGCTTTTACCGGAGCGGTCTGGCGGACGTATTGCCGGGCCGGTTGTTGGGCAAAGAACAGCCGGAACACCTGCCCGAAAATCAGCTCCTCCGCCAGCAACGCCACCGCCACCGAAAAAATCAGGCCCGCCACCACCGCCATGAATGTGATCGCCATCTGCATACATGCCCTCCGTTCGCCGCGTGCCGCACGCCAACTCCCATTGCAATACCAACACCAATGTTCAGAGGATTGACGAATAAGGACTTACCTGGAGATCGAGCGAGAGTGAAGAGTGGCTATTAAAGGTCAGTGTGTCCGCACGAACACGCTCACTTTGTAGAAAATCGGCTACGGAAACCTTTTGCTTTCTCCGTCCGTGGTGAAAACTCCTCATTTGACTTCCTATTCCCCCCGCCGCTATCGTTGCCCGCATGAATGTGGTTAAAGCTACCCGCCAGTTCGAAACCTGGCTCGCCCTACGCACTCGCATCGACCAGAAAGATCTCCGCCTCAAGCACTCCAACATGAAGGCGGATGTCTTCATGTTCCTTCGCGCGACCTACTATCGCTGGGCACAAGTTTGGCCGCAAGTGTGTCCCGATCTCTCCCGCGCCACACAAGTCCTCGCCGTAGGCGATCTCCACATCGAAAATTTCGGAACCTGGCGCGACATCGAAGGCCGCCTCATCTGGGGTGTTAACGATTTCGATGAAGCCTGGCCCATGCCCTACACCATCGACTTGGTACGTCTGGCAGTCAGCGCCCATCTCGCCGTCGAGGCCGGACGTCTCCCCCTCAAGCGCGAAGACATCTGCACCGCTATGCTCGAAGGCTATCGCGACGCCATGCAAGAGAAAGGTTGCGCCTTCGTCCTCGGCGAAAAACATCAATGGCTCCGCCGCATCGCCGAAGGCGAACTTCGCGATCCCGTCCGTTTCTGGCAAAAGATGGACGCGCTCCCGACCCTCAAAACCGAAGCCCCGGTCAGCGCCATCGATGCCATTGAGCATCTAATGCCCGCGCCCGGCATCGCATATCGCCTCGCTCACCGCACTGCCGGACTCGGCAGTCTCGGCCACGCCCGCTATGTAGCGATTGCGGACTGGCACGGCGGCCGCATTGCTCGCGAGGCCAAGGCCCTGGTCCCGTCGTCATCCCACTGGGCTCAGACCGTCGCGGCCGAAAAGCACGACGCTCACCAGAACGAAGGCCCCGGAGAAATCCTCTACCAGACCATCATCAACCGCGCCGTCCGTTGCCCCGACCCCTTCGTCCAGTTGCGCGGACGCTGGATCGTCCGCCGACTCGGCCCACACTGCTCCCGCATCGAACTCGCATCCCTGCGCGCCCCCGACACCGAACTCCGCCTGCTTCACGCCATGGGATACGAAACCGCCAACATCCATCTCGGCACGCCATCCGCCCGCAAACTCATCCTCCGCAATCTCGACAAACAGAAAGCCAAGTGGCTGCACCACGCCTCCGAAGCCATGCTCGATGCCGTCCGTTCCGATTGGGAAGTCTGGAAGAAAAAAGGCTACGCCTGATGTCAAGGGGCTCATGTGGGGACAGCCCGCCTCGGCTGTCCCGCTGAGGGGAGCGAGGCGCTCGCAAGATGACGACTCGAATTGTCCCCCTGCGTTACACTATCTCGCCGCCCATGCCGCCTACTTCCCACCGTGCCAACCAACTCCTGACCCAACTCGAAACTGCCAAGAGCCGCTTCGGCGCAGGCCACGCCGCCCTCGTCGCCAAACTTCTCTCCCAACTCTCAAAGCTCCAACTCAACGATCCCTACCAACTCATTCGCTTCCACGAAGCTCTGCTCTTCCTGCGAGCCTTCTCCGGAGCGCCGTCGATAATTCCGCGCGTCGAAAATCTGCTCACCACTTTTCACCAGCGCATCGAGAAATTTCGCACCCTCAACGGCGACTTGTCGCCCTTCGACGACTTCGACACATCCGGCATCGCTGGTACCACCATGCAGGACACTCTCTCCTTCGACGTCGCTGACTGGCTCGTGCGCCGCATTCCCCGCAATGTCGAAATTGCTTGGGACGATTACTGGGACGACTATAAAGCCGAGCGCGCCCGCGGCAGTATCTGGCCGCGTTTCATTCCGTTTCTCGAAGAAGACGCCGACGTGGAAGCCAACATCCCATGGCAGCGTTGGCTCGACGTCGCCCGAGGCCGCCGAGATGCGCTCCCCTGGCTCCTAAGCCAATTCGCGAAACTCCCAATCCCACTGCGCCAGCGCGCCGAAATCTACGACTCGCTTCGTCTTCCTCTCCGCTGGAAACTCGAAAACCTGAAACTTTCCCGCACGCGCAACTGGATGCGTCCCCGCCGCTTCTTCTTCCACGATGCCCCGCTCATCCAGCGCAGCGAAGTTTTTCTGGCGCACGAACTCGCTCAACCCGCGCCCCAGCTCAGAAAGCTCTCCATCGCTGCCGCAGAATCCGTGATGCATGCCATCCGCGAAATCATGGTAGTGCGCTATCGCGAACTTTACGGAACCACCCTAGGCGATCCGCACACCGTAGTCCGCGCCGACCTCGGCCGCGGCGTAGTCATGCATTTCTGGGGACTGCCGCCCACCCGCCGTCTCCCACTGCGGGCCTACCTCGCCGGCTACACCCTGAAGAACGGCGTCCCCATCAACTACGTCGAAGCCATCGGACTCTGCGAGTGGATCGAGGTCGGCTTCAACACCTTCTACACCTATCGCCAGGGCGAAACCGCCTGGATCTACGCCCAGGCTCTGCGCTGCCTCCGCGCTCTCACCGATGCGAAATGTATTTCGATTTATCCCTATCAGATCGGGCGGAACAACGACGAAGCCATTGACTCCGGCGCCTTCTGGTTCTATCGCAAGCTGGGCTTCCGCCCGGGACGCGCCGATCTGCGGGCATTGTGTGAACGAGAAGAGAAAAAAATCTCTACCAACCCGAAATACCGTACACCGCCCCGAACCCTGAAGCGCCTCGCCGAAACTCACATGTTTTATGAGTTGTATCCGCCAGGGGCAGCCGGATACGACTCCGGCCCCTGGGACACTTTCTCCACCCGCAATCTCGGCCTGCGAATCAATGACCGCATGGCTCGGGCGTTCGAGGGCGACAGCCAAAAGATCCGTCAAGCCTCCACCACCGCCGTAACCCAAGCCCTAAGAATCGACCCCGCGCGCTGGACTCCACCCCAGCAGCAAGCGCTCGAGAACTGGTCGCTGGTTCTGGCGCTCATCCCAGACCTGGCACGCTGGACGCCGGACGAAAAGCGGCACCTCGTCAAAATCATTCGCGCCAAATCCGCTCCCAACGAAATGCCCTACCTCCGCCAGACGCAGCATCACCCGCACCTGCGAGACGCAGTACTCCGGCTGGGATCGCGATAATTGTTATTGTTCCTGAACAAGCGTTCTTTACACAGTGAAGAGCCTGTCCCGAGCTTGCCGAGTGAATCTGAGCGAGCCGCGCGATGTATCGCAGCCTGCCCTGAGCGAAGCCGAAGGGTTCTTTGCGGCATAATATCGCGCGTTTGACTCGCTTCCTTACAAATTGCAGTACTACCGGCCAATTGTTGCAATGTCGGTAGCAAGTTAAAATGTCCGCTTTTTGTAGCAAGTGAAATGTCCGGTTTCAAAGTTGTACCCTCGCCGTTTGGGTTGGGTTGATTTGGGGGATGGGGTTGCAGGGGAAGGGGGCAGTTCCCCTTCCCCTGCTCGTCTCTGTAGAAGCTTTGGCCGGCAGGGGCATTCCGCCGCTGTCATAGCGACCCAGGCAGTGCGGTCCGTGGGTGAGACTCAAGGTTCCATTCAGGTGTTGGTGCACCACCACCTGGCAACCCGCCAAGGTCGCCCGCCAGCGCACCCGTTCGATCTGCAAGCTCAGATTCTGAAAGCTCACCGTATTGTCGCGGTTCACACTGCGTTCAAACTGCAGCGAGAAAATCCGTTCCAGGTCACGACTCCGGCAGGGCACAAAAGCATGGCCCTGCTGCCTGGGCGCGACCTGAAAACGGCGGTTAAACTCGGCGATATAGTCTTGCCGCAGAAACCGGTTCGCCGCCTCCAGCGTGCGAAGCTGGCGCAGCCGCAACTCCTGCGGCAAGCGGCCCTGCCAGGTCGAGAAGTTGCGCTCACTGCGCCCACGCGCTTCCGGCGAATAGGCCGGGATCATCTGCACTCCCAACTCGTGCAACGCCCGCCCTACTTGCGTGCGGCGATGGGAGTCCACCTTGCCGCCCACCTTCGGCGTCAACCAGAAATGGCTCCCCCGATCGCTGTACAGCGCGCAGAACAAGCCTTTGCGCTCGATCACTTCTTTCAATCCCGCCATCACTGTCACCGTCGATTCCTCCTCCACCAGCTGCGCGTAGTAAATCTCGCTCGTGGCGTCGTCCAGAATCACGATCAGGTCGTACCAGCGTTCGTCCTGAAACCACTGGTGGCGGCTGCCGTCGATATGCAACAGCATCCCCGGCAACGGCTGCCGCTCCCGCCGCTTGCGATGCGCCCCGCGCTTGCGTCCGCGCGCCACCAGGCCCGCTCCCTGCAGCGCCTGCTTGACCCAGGTGTAACTCAGTTTGATCCCATGCTCGGCTTGCAACTTCTCGTGAAAGTGTTGCACGTTCAGATCAAAATACTTGTCCCGGTACAGGGCGAACACCTTTTCCACCGTCGCCACCGGCACCCGCCGACGCGAGGGCTTGCCCCGCCGCCGGTCCAGCAATCCGTTGTAGCCCTGTTCGACGTAGCGCTCCCGCCACCGCCGCATGTGCCGGTCGCTGATGCCCAGAATCTCCGCCGCCTGCCACCAGGTGATCTTTTTCGCCATCGCCTGCAACATCACATCTTGTACTTTCATCGCCCGCTCCATCGCGGCCCTCGGATAAGCTTCCATGCTCCGCATGGTCTCCTATCCTCACCGCCCGCAAAGCGGACATATCACTTGCTATCTCAACCGGACATATCATGTGCTACCGACACCGGCCAATTGTTGCAATTGACGATTCCTGAGTCTCCCCTTACCCTGTAGCGTGCACTTGAAAAACTCCGAAGTCTGCCGTCTGGAGGTCGCCGACGATATTACTGAATTAGTCGGCGGCACTCCCATGCTCCGTCTGACACGGCTGGTTCCTGCCGGGTCGGCCGACGTCTTCGCCAAACTTGAATATCTGAATCCCGGTGGAAGCGTGAAAGATCGTGCCGCCATCGGGATCATCCGCAGGGCAGAGCAGGAAGGAAAGCTCACGCCCGGTGGCACGATTGTCGAAGCGACGGCCGGGAACACTGGAATCGGCCTGGCGCTGATCGGGGTGAATCGCGGCTACAAGGTGAAACTGTTTGTCCCGGAAAACTTCTCGCAGGAGAAAGTAATCATCATGCGCGCGCTGGGAGCCGAAGTGGAACGCACTCCCGACGAAGAGGGGATGCAGGGAGCGATCCGGCGCGCTAAGGAACTGGTGGCCGGCGATCGCAGTGCGTTTATGGCGGGCCAGTTCGAGAATCAGGCGAATCCCGATTACCACTACGAAACCACGGCGGTGGAAATGTTCGAGCAAATGGGCGGAAAAGTGGATTCCGTGGTTTTGGGTTGCGGCACCTGCGGAACTTTTACCGGCGTGGCGCGCTACATGAAAGACCATGTGCCGGGAATGCGGGCGTTCGCGGTGGAAACGCAAGGCTCGATTCTTGCCGGGGGAGAGCCGGGTCCACACAAGGTGGAAGGGATTGGAGTTAGTTTCATCCCCAAGACATTCGATGCCTCGGTGTGCGATGGAGTGATCATGGTGAACGACGAAGATGCGTTCGAGACCGTGAAGCGATTGGCGGCGCGGGAAGGCGTGCTGGCGGGATCCAGCGGCGGCGCCGCGGTATTCGCGGCTCTGGAAGTGGCGCGGCACCTGGGCGCAGGGAAACGGGTGGCGACGATTATTCCGGACTCCGCGGAGCGGTATTTGTCGAAGAAAATTTTTGAAGGCGGGATTTAGTTCCGGACGCCTTGGCCGAAGACCTCGCGGGCCAAGGCCATACCTTCCGGGTTGTGGGCGCGGACGACTGAATCGCGCTTTGTCGATTTCGCTCCGTAGCCGAAGGCGCGGCTCGTTTAGTAAGGTTTGCATGAACAAGAATAGAAAAGCTGGATTGGCGACGCGCGCCATCCACGATGGGCAAGAGCCGGATCCTTTGACCGGCGCGGTTACCGTCCCGATCTATCCGACGTCCACGTACGTGCAGCAGGGGATTGGGGAGAATAAAGGCTACGAGTATTCGCGGGTGTCGAATCCCACGCGGACTCGGCTCGAGGAGAACCTGGCATCGCTCGAAGGCGGTGTCGCGGCGCCAGTCTTTGCCAGCGGGATGGCGGCCATCAATGCGGTGGCCTGCCTGCTGAAGTCGGGCGACCATGTGGTTTGCGGGAACGATTTGTATGGCGGAACGCCGCGGCTGTTTAACCAGGTGCTGACCGGATTTGGCCTGGAGTTTTCCTATGTGGATACGTCGGATGCGGAAAACGTTGAGCGAGCGATCCGCAAGAACACGCGAATGGTGTACGTGGAGACCCCGACGAATCCGCTGATGCGCTTGAGCGATCTAGCGGCGATCAGCCAGATTTGCCGGCGCAAGAAAGCCGAGTTGGTGGTGGACAACACCTTTATGTCTCCATATTTTCAGCAGCCGCTGGCGCTGGGCGCGGATATGGTCGTGCATTCGACCACGAAGTTTCTTAACGGACACAGCGATGGTTTGGGAGGCGTAGTGGTATGCAACACGCCGGAGCATGGCGAGAAGCTGGCCTTTCTGCAGAAGGCAGCGGGGGCGATACTTTCTCCGTTTGAATGCTGGCTGTTGCTGCGGGGGGTGAAGACGCTGGCGGCGCGCATGGAGATCCACGACCGCAATGGCCGCGTTGTGGCGGATTTTCTGGCCAAGCATAAGAAGGTAAGCAAAGTTTTCTATCCGGGACTGAAAGATCATCCGCAGCACGAACTGGCGAGGCGGCAAATGACGGGCTTCGGCTCGATGATCACGTTTGAAACGGGATCGCTGAAGAACGCCAACAAGATGCTCAAGAAACTGCGCGTGTGCTCGCTGGCAGAGTCGCTGGGAGGAGTGGAGACGCTAATCTCACATCCGGCGACGATGACCCACGCGGGGCTTGGCGAGAAGGGGCGAAAGGCGATTGGCATTACCGACGGCATGGTACGCATCTCGGTGGGCATCGAGGATATTGAGGATATTCTTGACGATCTGGAAATGGGGTTGGCGGCGATCTAGAAACGTAATTGTTATTCGCGAATGTTGAGTAGCTATTCTTTCGCAGATACGGATTCCGTGATCCATTCCAAATACGTGGGCAATCCGTCTTCCACGGTCAGGCAAATGCACTCCGGCACGTCGTAGGAGTGGAGTTCTGCAATCGACTCGCGCACCTGCCCGAAAGCCGCCGCCGTTGTCTTGACGATCAACAGACATTCCCGAGCTTCTTCTACCGCGCCTTGCCAGCGGTAGATCGACGCGATTTGCGGGACGATGTTGACGCAGGCAGCGAGGCGGCGCTCGACTAGATGGCGCGCGATTTTGCGGGCCTCTTCTTCCGAGGCAGCAGTGGTGAGGACGATTCTTTTGTCGGTCATATAAGAAATCACGCGGAGCCGTCGACGGCTACGAGCAAATGTAGCAGGTGTGTGGCGCGGCGTGGGAAGCCGCCGATCAGGCAAACGAAGGCCTTATGTAACCAAGTTGGTTCGTCTGATCTGCGACCAGAGAACTTCCGCTTGACGCCGCTGGTCAAGGAGAAGTCCACTGGGAAGCTGAGGTTTGATCCCAAGAGTTCTGCCACGCGGGGTCTGGAGAATTGGTCGAGGCGGCCAGGCAATGGATCTTCGAGTACGAGTAAAGGATATTTCAAAAATGCGGCGATTCCCCACGACGCAACAAGGATTGCGGGCGGTGGCCGATAGGGCGCCACAGGCCGAGGCGCTGGCCGCATCGTGGGTGGAGATTTTGCGTCCGCTGGGGACGCAATTGTATGCCTTGCGTCGCCGCATTGCGACGATCACCGTCATGGTGCTCGCGTGCCAGCTGTTTGTGCATGTGATGTTTGGCACGAACGGGATGATTGTCTACAAACAGAAGCGGATGGAATACGAGTCGCTGCGGAAGCGAATCGCGCTGGAGCAGAAGGAAAATGAACTCTACGCGCAGAAAATTCGGGGATTGAAGACGGACGAAAAAGCGATCGAGAAAGAAGCGCGCGAGCAGTTGCGCTATCTCCGTCCTGGAGAATACGTGTACGTCCCGGCAGTTGCGTCCAGTCCGGCGCTTGCAGCCAATCACGCAGCTAAAAAGTGAGAGTGCAGCGGCTGGTTGCGCAAGCCGCTCGCGAGGAATGGTGTGCTCGCGCTTTGACAATCGGAAAGTTCCTCTGTGGTATAGTTCGGGACGCTGGTCGCCGGTCAGGGCGTTGAGTTGCTGCTGCACATGGGATTAGAATTCCTGCCTTCACCTGCGGACTGGGGCCGCGATCGGGATTTCAAAAAGGAGAACCGGGTCATGAAAAAAGTCCTAGCGATTTGTTTTGCGATGTGCTTCGCGCTCGCGCTGACAGCTTTGGCGTTCGACGACATGGGCAAGAGCACAACCGTGAACGGGTATGTAAGTGATAGCAAATGCGGAGTGAAGGGGGCCAATGCCAATCATGAGGCTTGCTCGAAAAAATGTGAGGCAGCCGGCGAGAAACTGGTGGTTGTGACTGACGGGGACCAGAAGGTTTACACAGTGGAGAATCAGGATGCGCTCAAAGGCCACGAGGGACACCACGTCGCGGTGACCGGAACTATGACCAAGGATTCCATTCACGTCAATGGCGTGAAGATGTTGTGAAGGAGATTTAGTCGTGATTGGGGCGGCTGCGGCCGCCCCTTTATTCTTTCCGGCATTTCTTTACAGTCGAGACCTGGCCGCGAGGACGCCGCCGGGACAGCCGGCGAGACGCCGGCGCGACTGGGAAAAGGGCTTGCCGATTTCCCAATGATCCTTGGGTGCGGAAGACCTAGCGCTTTTGGAGATATGTTCTGGTGGGCCACGTTCATGGTGAGTGTTCCAATTGGAACATTCGTACTGAATGTTCCAGTTTGGCGTTTATGGGTGCAATTCTGTTGTGATCTTATTGTATGTACAAGGCCTCTTAGGGCGAAGAATCCTGAGGCCTTGATGACGGCTGAGGGGCAGGCCCTGAAGGAGCAAAACGACCAGAATGTTACGGGAGAATTGGCGATAATGTACGTACAATCCCGATATGCCTATCCAAGATGTCGTTGAACCGGGGCGCAAAACAGACTTGGGAGGTGTCCGCCGCTGACGCGGGTGGCCGGTTGTCGGCGGGACGCAAGCGCTACCTAACTATGCCTTCCAGCGGGGAGCTTGCGGTGGCGTACAGCTTCTTCGGCATGCGCCCTGAGAGATAGGCCTGGCGTCCGGCTAGTACGGCGTGGCGCATGGCTTCGGCCATCAAGACCGGATCTTGCGCTCCGGCGATGCCGCTGTTCATGAGGACGGCGTCGGCGCCGAGTTCCATTGCAATCGCGGCATCTGAGGCTGTGCCTACGCCCGCGTCCACAATGAGCGGAACCCCGGTGATCATTTCGCGCAGGATGCGGATGTGGGCCTGGTTCTGAATACCCATGCCGCTGCCGATGGGCGCGCCGAGCGGCATCACCGCGGCTGCGCCGGCATCGACCAAGCGCTTGGCGAAGACAATGTCGTCGGAAGTGTAGGGCAGAACGGTGAAGCCTTCGCTGACTAGCACGCGCGTGGCCTCGAGCGTGGCTTGCACGTCCGGGTAAAGCGTGGCCTGGTCGCCGATGACCTCGATCTTTACCCAGTCCGAGAGGCCGACCTCGCGGCCGAGTCGAGCTGCGCGGATGGCTTCGTCGGCGGTGTAGCAGCCGGCTGTGTTAGGCAAGAGGAAATATTTCTTGGGATCGATGTAGTCGAGCAAAGATTCCTTGGTGCGATCGAGGTTGACGCGGCGGACGGCAACGGTGACCATCTCGGCGCCGCTGGCTTCGAGGGCGCGGGCGGTTTCCTGAAAGGATTTGTACTTTCCCGTGCCGACGATCAGGCGGGAACGGAAAGTGCGTCCGGCGATTTGGAGTGGGTCGGTCATGGGGATATTGTAATGAAAACCTGGCTGGGAAGGGATATTGGTGACTTTAGCTGGGGTGTCCTAGCGGACAGGGAAGCAAATTCCTCTGTGGCTGCACCGGTTCGGAATGACAAGGTTGTGGTAAGTCCCTTCGGAACCACAAGATTATGAGAGCGATGTGGCTTCCGCCTGGGCGTAGAGGTCGTCGATCTGAGTGCGACAGCGTTCTTCGATTACCAGGCGGCGGAGTTTCATGGTGGGCGTTAGCGCGCCGTTGTCGGCGGTGAACTCGTCGGGAACCAGCAAGACGCGCTTCAGCTTCTCGAACCTTGCGAGGTTCTGGTTCACCTCTTCTACAGCTCGCCCGTAAAGCGCCTGGACTCTCGGGTCGGCGACCAGCGCGGCGCGTGAGGCGAACGCAATGTTGTTGGTGCGGGCCCAGTCTTCGAGGAGCGCGAAGTTGGGGGAGACGATGACAGAAGCGAACTTGCGCTTGTCGCCAATGACGACGGCGGTTCCCACTAGCGGATTCAACTTCAGAGAGCTTTCGATTGGTTGCGGGGCGATGAACTTGCCGCCTGAGGTTTTGATGAGTTCTTTTTTGCGGTCGGTGACCGAGAGATATCCATCGGCATCGATGTTGCCGATGTCTCCGGTCTTGAACCAGCCGTCCTCGAAGGCGTTGCTGGTTTCTTCCGGGCGGTTCCAGTAGGCCTTGAAAACAGACGGGCCGCGGACCAGAATTTCGCCGTCGGCGGCGATGCGAACTTCGAGGTTGGGCAGGACCTTGCCGACGGTGCCGATGCGATGGTTGACGGGCGTGTTGACGGCGATCACCGGAGAGGTTTCGGTTAGGCCGTAGCCTTCATGAATGCGGATGCCGACCGTGGCATACCACTCGGCGAGTTCGCGGCCCAGGGGCGCGCCTCCGGAGATGAAAGTTTTGACATTGCCTCCCACACCGGCGCGTATTTTCGAGAAGACCAGGTGGTTGGCGAGCTTCCATCTGGGCGAGGCCGGAGTTTTTCCGGCAAGAATCGTCAGCTTATTGGCGCGGCCGACGGAAAGCGCCCAGCGGTAGATGGCGCGTTTGGGGAAGCCGCGGGCTGACATTTCAGTCTTGGCGTAAATTTTTTCGTACACCCTGGGCACAGACACACACACCGTGGGGCGCACCTGCAGCAAGGTTTCGGAAAGATTCTCAATGAAGGGGCAGTAGGCGAGTGTGACGCCATGGTAGAGCAGGGAGAAATCTACGTGGCGTGCGGTCACGTGAGAGAGCGGGAGAAATGAAATGCTGATCTCTCCGGGACTCATGTCGAAGCCGAGCAGTGAGCAACTGATGTTGGAGGCCATGTTGCCGTGAGTCAGCATGGCACCCTTGGAGGTTCCCGTGGTGCCGGAGGTGTAGATGATGGTGGCGAGATCGTCGGGCTCGATAGAGCGGGCTATAGATTCGGCCTGGGCATCGAGGGTGCGCGGGCCCTGGGTCATGAACTGGGACATGAGTGCGCAGATTGCGGCCAGATCGGCGGGGATTTCGATTTGATCCATGACCACGATTCTCTGAATTTGCGTTTGGGGGAGAATGGCTTGGATCTTGCGGAGTTGGTGTTCTGTAGAGACGAACACCACGCTCGCGCCCGAGTCGCGCAGGGTGTAGGCGGTTTGTTCAGCAGTCAATGTGGAGTAGACGGGAACGGTGACGGCGCCGAGCAGCAGTATGGCAAAGTCGACGGTAGGCCACTCGGGCCGATTCTCGCTGAGAATGGCGACGCGATCGCCTTTGCGAATGCCCCATTCTTGCAGCGCGTGGACGGTTCCAGCTACATTGCGGTGAAAATCGGAACAGGAGATGGGCAGCCACTTTCCGGATGCGCGGGAGAGCATCATGCGCTCGAAGAATCCGTTCTGTGGCGGCGAAGAAGATATCGTTCAGCGTGGCGAGAGTCATCGGGGCTCGAGATGCTTCTGAACAGCAATGTACTGTTTTGCGGTTGCTTTCGGCAATGTGAAAGGTGAGCGGGCGGGTACTGGTTGGCGTCCTGACGGGGCGCTATTCCGGCCGAAATTACAATGTCTCCTAGCTGAGCGGGCTATTATCGGGCAGGAGGTTCGTGATGCGGGAAAAAACACCGAATGCGCTGGCAGCTTCGCTGCTTGCGGGGTTGTTGGCGATTAGTGGCGTGGGATCGATTGCCGCGCAGAATAAGCCGGGAGCCGGCGGGGCTCCGGCGCTACAAATGCCTAAGGTAGGCGATGTGGCGCCGGATTTTACGCTGAAGTATTTCGACGGCACCGAGTTGAAGAGCATTTCTTTAAGCCAGTATCGTGGGAAGAAAAACGTCGTGCTGGGATTTTTTATCTTCGCTTTCACTGGTGGTTGAACGGCGCAGATGAAGGCTCTCCAGCAGGATTTGAAACGGCTGGAAGCTACGGACACCCAGGTCCTGGGTGTGAGCATGGATAGTGCCTTCTCCAATAAAGCCTTTGCCGATCAAATTGGAGTTACCTTTCCCTTGCTGAGCGATTGGGGTGGGGACGTTACGCATCAGTATGGAATCTACCTGGATAAATATAAGGCCGCTCGCCGAGTTAACTTTCTCATTGGGAAAGATGGAAAGATCCTGGAAGAGCAGGTGGATAAGGACGCGATCGATCCGACGAAGATTGTGGACACTTGCGAGAGGCCGAAGATGAAGAACTGATGTAGCTCGGGGCTCTGATTGCGGCGCTGAAGCAGCTGCGGCACTCGAAGGCCGGCTGATGGAACAGGTACCAGCGAAGCCAAGATCCCTCACTTCGTTCGGGATGACAGGGTGTCGTTCGGGATGACAACGGTGTGGGCGGGCATGGGCGGCGGCAGAGCATCTTCAGGCGATCGCTAGATCGAAGGAGAATACGGAGCCGCGGCCTAGTTGGCTGGTTACGCTGACCGATCCGTTGTGAGCTTCGACGATGGCCTTTGCGATGGCCAGCCCCATGCCGGTGCCTTGCACACTGTAGCGCTGGTCGCGGCCACGGTAGAACTTGTCGAAGACCATCCCTTGCTCGAAATCGTCGATGCCGGGGCCGTGATCAGTGACGCTGGTGACGACGCGGTCTCCCTTGCGTTCGGCGGTAACGGTAATGGCCGCGTTGGGGGGCGAATATTTGGCTGCGTTTTCCAGCAACTGCTTGAGCACTTCCGCGATTCGGTCCGAATCCACTCGGACCTTGGGCAAGGACGGGGCTACGCGCACCTCAAGTGGGTGCTGCGCCAGGACCGTTCTGGACTCTTCGACAGCAGACTCGATCACGGAAGCGATATCCACGGGAGCCATGTGGAGTTCAACCTTATGGGCATCGAGCTGGGCCATCTCCGTGGCTTCGCCAACCAGGCGGTCGAGGCGATCGGTTTCTTCGTTGATGACTGTCAGCAACTCCTTCCGCTGGGCTTCGTCGAGGTTGTAATCCGAGAGCAAACCTGTGACTGCGGCCTTGATGCCCGTGAGAGGGGTGCGTAGTTCGTGAGTCACGGAATCGAGCAGGACGGCGCGCAGATTTTCGCTTTGATGAGCGGCTTCGGTCTGAGAAAGTTTTTCCATGGCGCCGGCGCGCTCGATGGCGATGCCGATCATACTGCCCAGAGCCTCGAGAGTGGCGCGCGAGAGCGCCGGCCCGGCGATGCCGACGGCTCCGGTGGTGCGCGTGCCCAGATGCAATGGGGTCAGAGAAATTCCGCGCTGCGAGTCGATCACCGGCTCACCGCGCGAACTGACCATCTGAAGATCCTGCAAGGCAAGCCAGGTGGCTTCGGGGTCGGTGCGGTAGACCTGGCGAGAACTGAGGAGGTAGATAGCGGCCGCCTTGGCGCCGAATCCGTCACACATGTAGGCGGGAATCGCATTCAGCAATTCGGCTACGTTGTCGGTGGCGAGCAGGCGCTGGCTGAAGGCGTAAAGGCGTTCCACGTCGCGGCGGCGTTGATGGGCGTCGGCAGTCTGGCGGCGGGCACGGTCGGCAAGTTGGCTGGCGATGCCGGCAGTCACCAGAAAGGCGAATAACGCCACCCAGTTCTGCGGGTCGGCGACAGTGAAAGTCCCGATGGGGGGAAGAAAATAATAATTGAAGGCGAGCGTCGCGAGTATGGCGAGAAAGACGGAGAAGCGGAATCCCCAATAAGCCGCAACCCACAGCACCATCAGCAGGAACGTCAAGGCCACAGTGGTGGGATTTACGCGGACGACGTGCCGATAGACTTGCGGCACCAACTCGGCGGCCACGACGCAAGCGGCATAGCGCAGCAGGTGTTGTGGCCAGCGAGCCTTCACGGGCACGATTGTAACTGAAGAAAGGCCGTTCACCACGGAGATGCAGAGACACGGAGAAAATCCGTAATAGTTCTTAAATTGTTTCTTCTGCATTCTCCGTATCTCCGTGGCTCAGTGGTGAACAGATTCGACAATTTTGGTTCCGGCGTGGAGAATAGCGGCGATGGCTAAGACTCCTGAAGAATGGCTTAAGGAATGTGATACCGCAAAGCGGCCGGCGGTGTTCAAGCTGTTTTTGGGCTACGCGCCCGGTGTTGGAAAAACCTATGCCATGTTGAGTGAAGGCGTGCGGCGGGCGAGCCGGGGCGAAGAAGTAGTGATCGGCGTGGTCGAAACTCACGGGCGCAAACCGATTGTGGAACTTTCTTCGCGGCTGGAAACGGTTCCGCGCAAGAAGCTGGAATATAAGGCGACTATCTTTGAAGAGATGGATGTGGACGCGATTCTTGCGCGCCAGCCGCACGTGGTGCTGGTGGATGAACTGGCGCACACAAACATTGAAGGCAGCAAGCACGCGAAACGCTACGAAGATGTGTTTGAGCTGCTGGATGCGGGGATCGATGTTTTATCCACGCTGAACGTGCAGCATATCGAGAGCCTGTCGCCGACGATTCAGGGTTTGACAGGCGTGCACGTGCGGGAGACAGTGCCGGACTGGGTGATCCGGCGCGCGGGCGAAATTGTGATGGCGGACCTGACGCCGCAGGCGCTGCAGACCCGCATGAGGCGCGGAGATATTTATCCGCTGGAGCGGGCGGAGAGGGCGCTGGCAAATTTCTTCCGCAACACGAACCTGGTGGCATTGCGGGAACTGGCGCTGCGCCAGGTGACGCAGGCGGTCGACCGCACGCTATCGGAACTCAAGAACGAAGATGGCCAACTATTGCAGGTGCGGGAGCGGATTGCCGTGTGCATCAGCTCGAATCCGGCGGCGCAGTACCTGATTGCGCGGGGAGCGCGCATGGCCCAGGCGATGGATGGCGACCTGTTTGTGCTGTACGTGGACACTGGCGCGGATGAGAGCGACGAGAACCAGCGAACGCTGGCCGAGAATGTCCGTTTCGCGGAGAGTGTGGGCGCGAAGGTGGTGAAGAGCGAAGGCAAGGTCGTCGCGGAGAAGGTTGCGGAGTTCGTGCGCGAGAATCATATTACGCAGGTGGTTTTCGGGCGCTCGGCGACGAAGGGGTGGAAGAGATATTTTTATCTATCGGCGATTCACAAGTTTCTGCGTGATACGCCCGCGGTCGATGTGCATATCGTGACCCAGGAAATGCGGTGAGTAGGAAGTGACGAACGAGCACAAGCGAATCCTGGTGGTGGATGACGAGCCGCAGATCACACGGGTGCTGCGCACGACGCTTTCGGCGCAGGGGTACGACATCCGGGTGGCCAATGACGGGGAGATGGCGCTGGAATTGATGAAGAATTGGACGCCGCACGTGGTGGTGACGGACCTGGCGATGCCGAATCTTGATGGCGTGGAACTGTGCCGGAAGGTGCGGAAGATGTCGCAGGTGCCGATTATCGTGCTTTCGGTGCGCGGACAAGATCGCTCGAAGGTGGAAGCCCTGGATGCGGGCGCCGACGACTACGTCACCAAACCGTTCAGCATGAACGAACTGCTGGCGCGGATCCGGGCGCAATTGCGGCGGACTCCGGCAGTCGAGGAACAACCCAGCGCGATTACCGCCGGCGACTTTTCCATTGATCTGGATGCGCGTTCGGTGAAGGTTATGGGGAACGAGGTACATCTCACGCCGAAAGAATTCGACTTGCTGGTTTATCTGGCGCGGCGTCCCGGTAAGGTGGTAACTCATCGCACGCTGCTGGCGGCGGTTTGGGGTCCGAATAGCACCGAACAGCCCGAGTACTTGCGCGTCTTCGTAGGGCAACTCCGCAAGAAAATCGAGAAGGATCCTTCCTCGCCGAAATATCTGCTTACCGAGCCCTGGGTGGGGTATCGGTTCGAACCCGGGTCGTAGTCCCAACCCGATTCTTTATCCCCCGGGCTTTATGAATATTTTATGGACCCTTTATTCGGATTTTCTGCAACTCCGTGTCCAATGGTTGTGGGGCCGCGAAAGAGTCCAGCACAAACGCGATTCATGGAGATCAAGGGTATGTGGGTTAACGAAGTAGGACCGGAGCGGTTAGCAGAACTTTTCCATCACTATCATCAGGCACTGACGCCTGGGATATCGGGTAAAGGCAGCGAAGGTCGGGGGTCATGGAAGGAAGTTTCGCAACAGGAAAAGAGTCGCCTGGTCGCGGCAGCGCGGCTGGCGTTGCTCGAACTGGAATCGATGACGCGCGAACGGGCAGAGTCACGGCAGTATTTTGCCCAGCCGGGCGAAGCCGAATGGGGTTGCTAGGCGCGATTCGGAAAATAATTTTCCGGGGAGGTCAATCATGTCGGGGCGAACGAACTTCGGATTCATCGCAGCGTTGGCCATGGCGGGGGCCATAGTTTCGGGTGGGCTTGCACAAACCAAGGCAACGGCTCCGAAGCCACAGGATAGGGTGGCACTCGGAGAGGAACAAGCCAAGCAGTTGCTGCTGCTGATAGATACCGACAAGAAGGGCAAGATCTCCAAACAGGAGTGGATGAAGTTTATGGAAGCGGAGTTTGACAGACTGGACAAGGCCAAGAACGGAGAACTCGACGTCGAGGAACTGACACAATCGAAATTGCGTGTCAGCCACTTCACCAGCGTGGGGAAGTGACGGATTCCGGTCGTCGAGTCAACGTTGGCAATGGTGCATCCGCTTTATTCTCCGATATGAGTGTTTTCACTTGGGGGATGAGACGCGTGCCTTTACGAATTCTTTAGGAACTTCTTACCCTCTTCTTATACCTGGAATGTTTTACTGAAACGTTTGCGCAGGAGTCCGCGCGAACGTGCAGGAGGCAGGAGTATGTGGGCAGCCTGGATAGTTGGAGCCATCGCTTTGGCAGGGGCCGCGTTCATGCTCAGGTTTCTGATCGCTTTGCTGAGTGAGCGTGCGCCGTCGGTTTGGTACTGGGTGGTGCCGGCCCGAAGGGAACGAGTGAAAAAGGGACACCTTAAAGTTCTGTGCGGCATCTATTTCGATGACGATTGCCGCGCGATAGAAAGCGGCCGCGGCGACTATCTCTTGGAATTAGTGGAGAACGAGGATTATGCGAAGGAAAAGTGCTCTTCAGGTCTTATTGCTCGCGACGTTCGTCCTGTTTCTGGCGGCTTGGGCTGGCGCTCAATCCACCCAAAGCGCGGCTCCGGCTTCCGCGAACACCGGCTCTAGTTCGGCTGCAACCACCGAACAGCAGGAAATGCGCGATGAGTTGAAGGCATTGCGAGCCGAGGTCGAGCGCCTCCGCGCGGAAGTGGAGCAGCAGAAGGGCACGGCGCCGGTCGAAACGCGCGTCGAGCCAGCGGCAATGGCAACCGGCGCGGGGCCAAGCGTTCCCTCGGTGACCGCGGCGAACTTTGCCAACTCGTCGAGCTTAATGGCCTCTGGACAGCCTGCTGCGGCGGTGGCGGGGCAGGGCGACTCTGCGGCAACGAAGCCGGCTAAGGAGGAGCCCTTCGCTTTTGCCGATTGGACCTGGCTGAACGGCAATCCTCGCACGAAAGATTTACCTTTCGACTCGAAATTCTTCACGCCTGAAATCCGCGCCGACGTTGCCTACCACTACGACTTCAACCACCCCCAGGACGATACGATTGTCGGCTCCAGCGAAGTATTTCGTTCGAATGAAGTTGGCCTTACGCATCTGGGCATAGGTGGAGACTTTCACTACGACCACGTTCGTGCGCGCGTGCTCAGCCAGATAGGTTTGTACTCAACCGCAACGCCGCGCAACGACGCCAGCTATTCGCGGGGGCAGTGGGATCTGGCCGATGCTTACCGGTATGTCAACGAGGCCTATGGTGGATATCACTTTGATGCGCTGCATGGGATCAACATCGATGCCGGTATCTTTCTGTCCTACGTAGGCCTCTTCAGCTTTTACAACTTCGATAACTGGGCCTACCAGCCGTCCTATGTTTCGTCGAACACTCCGTGGTTTTTCACAGGCATGCGCATTCAGGTATTTCCTACCAAGAAGTTGAAGATTGAGCCTTGGATCATCAACGGATGGCAGTCCTACGCTCGATACAATGGCCGGCTCGGGTTTGGTGGGCAGGTCTTGTATCGCCCCAACAGCTGGGTTTCCATCCTGTCGAACAACTACGGGGCTGGAGCCGACGCGCTGGGCATTCCTACCCGCACTCGCTATCACACCGACAACAGTATTGAAGTGAAGTATTATGACCACCCGGAACGCTTCATGGACAAGATGGCCTTCTCTCTAACTGGCGACGCTGGATGCGAGAGCGGCGGGGGAGTGAACTGCACCACCAATCAAAAGGACTCTACCGGGAAGATCACTTCGTATAAGCAGAGCTTTCTCGGCTACATGCTTTACAACCGGTGGTGGTTCCACCACGACCGTTACGGCGTGACCATTGGCGGAGGAAAGATCAACAACCCTGGACGCTATCTGGTCTTGCTGCCGCCTATCAACGGGGCAACGGCCACTTCCGGAACTCCCTACTTTACTGAGAATCCCGGAGATCCGTTCAAGGCCTGGGACATCTCGGGAACCTACGACTACATGCCCAGCCAGTACATTACCTTCCGCTGGGAGTTCAACCACCGGCACGCCAATGTGCCGTACTGGAGCGGCCCGGGCGGGGTTACACCGCCGGGGGGGAATACTGGAAGTCCGGGTTCGATGGTTACCATTAACGGAGCTACCTGGTTCCCGGATCTTCGTTACACCGAGGATCGGGCCACCATGGCAATCCTGGTGAAGTTCTAGTCGACCTGGGATTGGAGGGGAACGATGCAGGACGTGATATTCCTGGCGGTGACGATTCTGTTCTTTATGATTGCCCTCGCTTACGTGCATTTCTGCGAGCGCGTGCGTTGAGGCGGATATGAATTCTGGATCGATCATCATGCTGATCATTTGCGCCGGGCTGCTGGTGTATCTCGTGTACGCCATGCTGCGGCCGGAGAAATTCTGATGACGGCAAATGGATGGCTGCAAATCTTTTTTTTCCTGCTAGTTGTGTTTCTGATTACCAAGCCGCTGGGCGGGTTCATGGTGCGGGTGTTTGGCCGGGAACGGACCTGGCTTGATCCGGTGATGCGGCCGGTCGAACGGATTCTCTACCGGCTGACGGGCGTCGACGAAAGCCACGAGATGGACTGGAAGGAATACGCGCTGGCGCTGCTTCTGTTCAGCGGTGTTTCCATGATCCTGCTGTATGTGCTGGAGCGGGTGCAGTTGTGGCTGCCGTGGAATCCGCAAAAGCTGGCGGGTGTGCCTCCGGCGCTGGCGTTCAATACCGCAGCTTCATTCACCACGAACACGAACTGGCAGAACTACGTGCCCGAGACCACCATGAGCTATCTGACGCAGATGATGGCTCTGGCTTATCACAACTGGGTTTCGGCGGCAGCGGGAATGGCGCTGGCGATTGCGTTCATTCGCGGGATTGCCCGGCGCGAGCAAAAAACCATCGGCAACTTCTGGGTAGATCTGGTTCGCGGCACGTTATGGATTCTGGCTCCGCTGTGTCTGGTGGGGGCGCTGGTGCTGGTGTCGCAGGGAGTCGTGCAGAATCTGAAGCCTTATGACACGGTGCAGGTGCTCGATCCGTACCAGACGCCCCAAATGGGCGCCGACGGCAAGCCCGTGAACGGACCCGACGGCAAACCGTTGATGCAAACCGTGAGTCAGCAGGTGATCGCGCAAGGGCCCACGGCTTCACAGGAGATCATCAAGGAACTGGGAACGAACGGGGGCGGCTTCTTCAATGCGAACAGCGCGCATCCGTTTGAGAACCCTACACCGTTCACGAACTTTCTGGAGATGTTCTGCATCCTCGCGATTCCTTCCTCCCTCACCTACACCCTGGGCAAGATGACTGGCTCCGCGCGGCATGGATGGGCCGTGTGGGCGGCGATGGCTCTGCTGTTCCTGGCTGGAATCACGACGGCATACTGGGCGGAGTCGCGAGGCAATCCCTTAGTAACGGCTGCGGCCCAGCACAGCTCGCAACATCCGGCTTCGGTTCAGCAAGGCTTGGTTGGGCAAGCAGCGGGTAACCTCGAAGGAAAAGAGGTGCGCTTCGGCGTGGCGAACTCGGCCCTGTTTGCCACCGTGACTACTGACACGAGTTGCGGCGCGGTCAACTCCATGCACGATTCGTTCACTCCGCTGGGTGGAATGGTTCCGTTGATCAACCTCATGCTGAGCGAGGTGATCTTCGGCGGAGTGGGCGCGGGGATGTATGGAATGCTGGTGTTCGTCATTCTCTCCGTTTTTATTGCGGGATTGATGGTGGGGCGCACGCCGGAGTATCTGGGAAAAAAGATCGAAGCCTACGACGTGAAGATGGCGATGCTGGTGATACTGATCTTTCCTCTGGTGATTCTGGTGTTCACGGCAATTTCGGTTTTGTATAGCTTTGGTACGTCTGCCATCTCGAACGCGGGGCCGCACGGATTTACTCAGGTGCTTTATGCCTTCACATCTTCCGTAGCCAACAACGGCTCCGGTTTCAACGGATTCAGCGGAAATACGCCCTGGTACAACACCTCGCTTGGCATCGCCATGCTGCTGGGGCGCTTCATGATGATTCTGCCGATGCTGGCGATTGCCGGCAATCTGGCAGGGAAGAAGCAGACTCCGGCGACGCTGGGCACTTTTCCTGTGACGGGGCCGCTGTTTACGGTGCTGCTAATCGGCGTGGTGGTGATTGTGGGTGCGCTGACATTTTTTCCGGCGCTCAGTCTGGGGCCGATTCTGGAACACCTGTTGATGATGGCGGGCAAGACTTTTTAGGCAGGCTTCTCAGGTAATTATGGCAAGCAAGAAATCGAAACGCAGCTTATGGGACATGAAGATTGTGCGCCGCGCGGCGTGGAATTCGCTGGTAAAGCTGCATCCCGTGACCATGATGCGTAATCCGGTGATGTTCGTGGTGGAAGTGGGCAGCGTGGTGACCACCGCGTTGCTCTTTGTGGAGCGCGCGCACGGCGGGTTCGGATTCAATCTGCAGATCACGCTGTGGCTGTGGTTTACGGTGTTGTTCGCGAACTTTGCCGAGGCCATGGCCGAGGGACGCGGCAAGGCGCAAGCCGATGCGTTGCGGCGCGCGAAAGCAGAGACGATGGCGAACCGCCTGCTTCCTGACGGGAAGACAGAGACGGTGCCCGGCTCGAAATTGCGCTCGGGAGACTTGGTGCTGGTGGAGGCGGGCGAATTCGTCCCCGGTGATGGCGAGATTGTGGAAGGCGTTGCGTCGGTGGACGAGTCGGCGATTACGGGTGAATCGGCGCCGGTGATTCGCGAAGCCGGTGGCGACCGTTCGGCCGTGACCGGCGGAACACGGGTGCTCTCGGACTGGGTGAAAATAAAGATCACATCGAATCCCGGCGAAACCTTTCTGGATCGCATGATCGCGCTGGTGGAAGGCGCGGAGCGGCAGAAAACTCCGAACGAAATTGCGCTGAACATTCTGCTGGCTGGGCTGACGATTGTGTTTCTGCTGGCGGTGGTCACGCTGCAGCCTTTTGCCATTTATGCGGGCGCGCCGCAGACGGTCTTCGTGCTGGTGTCTTTGCTGGTGTGCCTGATTCCAACCACGATTGGCGGATTGCTTTCGGCGATTGGTATCGCGGGCATGGATCGACTGGTGCAGCACAATGTTCTGGCGATGTCGGGACGCGCGGTGGAGGCCGCGGGCGATGTGAATACTCTGCTCCTCGATAAGACCGGCACCATTACTCTAGGCAACCGGCAGGCCACGGAGTTCGTCACCGCGCCGGGAGTCACCGAGGCGATGCTGGCGGATTCGGCGCAACTGTCTTCGTTGGCCGATGAAACTCCCGAGGGGCGCTCGATCGTGGTCCTGGCCAAGGAAAAATACGGATTGCGCGGGCGCGAAATAAGTTCGCATGACGCCGAGTTTATTCCCTTCAGCGCGATGACTCGCATGTCGGGAGTGAATCTGGATGGGCGCGCCATCCGCAAAGGCGCGACCGACGCTGTTGCCAAGTATTTGGAAGATCAGGGCAGTTCGCTTCCCGTGGAAGTGCGCGCCGCAGTCGAGGTCATCTCGCGCTCGGGTGGAACGCCTCTGGTAGTGGCGGAAAATGCCAGGGCGCTGGGCGTGATTCAGCTCAAAGACATTGTGAAAGGCGGGATGCGGCAACGTTTTGACCAACTCCGCGCGATGGGAATCAAGACCGTGATGATCACCGGGGATAATCCGTTGACCGCGGCGGCGATCGCGAGCGAAGCCGGCGTGGACGACTTTTTGGCACAGGCTACGCCTAAGGACAAACTGGATCTAATCCGCCGCGAACAAGGGCAGGGCAAACTGGTTGCCATGACCGGCGACGGCACCAACGACGCTCCGGCGCTGGCGCAGGCCGATGTTGGCGTCGCTATGAACACGGGCACGCAGGCGGCAAAGGAGGCCGGCAATATGGTCGACCTGGATTCGAATCCAACGAAGCTGATTGAGATCGTGGAGATCGGCAAGCAGTTGTTGATGACGCGCGGCGCGCTAACCACGTTCTCGATCGCGAATGACGTGGCCAAATATTTCGCCATCATCCCCGCTATGTTTGCCGGAACGTTCCCAGTGCTGCAAGCGCTCAATGTGATGCGACTGGCGACGCCGCAGTCGGCGATCTTGTCGGCGGTCATCTTCAATGCGCTAATCATCGTGGCGCTGATTCCTCTGGCATTGCGCGGAGTGAAATATGTTCCGCAAGGAGCTGCTGTGTTGCTGCGCCGGAATCTGCTGGTATATGGCGTTGGCGGAGTCATCGTGCCATTCATTGGGATCAAACTAATTGACTTGCTGATTGTGCGAGCGGGGTTGGCGTAGTGGCAATCATGAAAAAGAATCTGACCAGTGCGGTGCTGATGACGCTGGTGACGACTGTGTTGTTTGGTCTGCTGTTTCCGCTGTTGGTTACGGGACTGGCACAGGTATTGTTTCCGCACCAGGCCAATGGAGAGTTGCTTACGCGGAATAATCATGTGGTGGGCTCGCGACTGATCGGTCAGCAATTTTCCTCGCCGGGTTATTTCCACTCGCGCCCATCGAGCGCTGGAACTGGCTATGATGCGGGCAATTCCGGCGGATCGAATCTTGGGCCGACCAATCAGTCGCTCATCGCGCGGGTGCGGGGAGATGCTGACCGGTTGCGGGCAGAGAATCCTGGAGCCGCGATTCCGATGGATTTGCTGACGACGTCAGGTTCGGGGCTTGATCCGCATATCTCACCGGAGGCGGCGGAATTTCAGGTGCCGCGCATCGCGAAAGAACGCAGGCTGAGCGAAGATGTGGTTCGCGAAGCCGTTCGGCAGCATACGGAGTCGCGGCAGTTCGGATTTCTAGGCGAGCCGCGGGTGAACGTCCTGGAATTGAATCTCACGCTGGATGAGATCTCGCCGAAGCCCGTGACTCGCTGATTCAGGATTTGCGTCCGCTTGCGACGCTTCACGAGAAGCGCTCCTAAGAAAGGACATTGACGCGAACTGCTTGCGTGCGGTTTGATAGGGTTCGCATGCGATGCGACTTGCAAGCGGGCCGAAGTGAGAGTGGAAAGACCATAGCGCCGGGAAGGCTGCGGACCAGCCCGCTCCCGGCGCATTTATTTTTTGCGATCCTGCCATGAACGAACAGAAGCGTGCGGTGTTTAACTGGATGGATGTTCTCTGGCTGCTGTTCCTGGCCGGACTGGCGGCGCTGCCGCCGGTGGCGGAGATCCATAAACAGCTCACGCTGCTGGCCATTGGAGTAGTGCAGCTAAGCGAGGGCTGGCTCTTGGCGCGGTCTCCGCGGCGGGGCGCGGCCTACATCGTTCTGCTGAAGATTGCGCTGGCGACTTTGCTGATCGATCACACCGGCGAGGTCGGAATCAACAGCAGCTACTATCCGATTTTCTATGTGCCAATCGTCACCGCGGCGGAATATTTCAGCCCGCTGGCGACATTGCTGTGGACGGCGCTGGCCTCGGCTGCCTATTGCTCGTATCTTTATCCGGCGCTGCAGGAATATGAAATCACGCCAGAGAACTATGGCCGACTTACGATCCGCATCGTTTTTTTCTTTCTCGCCGCCATGGTGGTCAACCGTTTTGTAGTCGAGAGCCGGCGTCAGACCCAGCGCTATCAGGAATTGGCTGAGACTCTCGCGCAGACCAACCGCAGGTTGGAGCAGGCGCAAGAAGAGGCCCGGCGTTCGGAGCGCCTGGCGGCGCTGGGGCAAATGTCCGCCGGCTTGGCGCATGAGATTCGCAATCCGCTGGGAGTGATCAAGGGATCGGCCGAGATGCTACACCAGAAGCTGGGGGAATCGAATCCGCTAGCCAGCGAATTGGCGGGATATATTTCGAGTGAAACCAATCGTTTGAGCGCACTGGTGACGCGGTTCCTCGATTTTGCCCGTCCGCTGCACGCTGAGTTAGCTTCGGCTGAAATTACTGCGGTGCTTGACCGCGCTCTGCACACGGTGGCGTTAACGCAGAAAGAGGGCTTGGTGCGCGTGGAGCGGCAGTACGAGGCCAATCTGCCTCTGATTCCGTTGGACGAGAGTCTCAGCGAGCAGGCCTTCGTCAATCTGATTCAGAATGCTTATGATGCGATGGGCAGTAACGGCGGAATATTGCGGGTGACGGCGGCGAGGGCAAACAATGCAAGCCGGGATGGAGTGGAAGTGCGAATCGAAGACACGGGGCCGGGAATTCCGGCTGAATTGCGCGAGCAGATCTTCAATCCGTTTGTGACCAGCAAGAAAACGGGAGTGGGGCTGGGCTTGTCGATTGTCTCCCGGATTATTGACGGGCATCATGGGACCATTCGCGTCGAGGACGGGGGGGACGATCGGCGGGGGGCCCGTTTCGTAATCTTTTTTCCCGCGAGGGATGAAGTTTCCGCAGCACAAGCATCTTAGTGCCTGTAGCGTTGTGATGAGTAGCGTTCCGATTGTGCTGGAGATACCGAAAGCGGCGAGCGACTGCCGACCAATATGCCAACGATTTTGATTGTCGAAGACGAAGCGAAGATGCGCCGCCTGCTAGAGCTGAATCTCGGGGAGGATGGCTTCACCACGCTTTCCGCGGGTGACGCAGAGGCTGGTCTGAAACTTCTGCGGGAGAACGCTGTTGATCTTGTGGTTACAGACTTAAAGCTGCCGGGGATGAACGGCCTTGAATTGTTGCTGGCGATCAAACGGCAAAATGCTGCGCTGCCGGTGGTGGTGATGACGGCTTTCGGCAGTGTGGAAACGGCGGTGGAAGCCATGAAGGCCGGGGCCAGCGACTATGTTTTGAAACCGTTCTCGCTGGGCGAGATGCGCATGGTGATCCGCAAGGAACTGGATGTCCACAGCTTGCGCGAGGAGAACCGGTCGTTGCGTGAGGCGCTGGGCAAGCGCTATGCGCATCCCAACATTGTGGCGCGCAGCCCGAAAATGCAGGAGGTGCTGGCAACGGTGGAGCGTGTTGCGCCTACGAATTCGACCGTGCTGCTGGGCGGGGAAAGCGGTGTAGGCAAGGATTTGATTGCACGCGCGATTCATGAGAAATCGCGGCGTTCTTCTGGACCTTTTATCAAGATCAATAGCACGGCGATTCCGGAGAATCTTCTGGAGAGCGAACTCTTTGGCTATGAAAAGGGCGCGTTCACGGGCGCAACCGCAAGCAAGCCAGGGAAGTTCGAACTGGCCGACAAGGGAACGCTCTTCCTCGATGAAATCGGAGATGTGCCGCCGGCAACACAGGTGAAGCTGCTCCGTGTGCTGCAGGAGCGTCAGTTTGAACGCTTGGGAGGCACGCGCACGGTGAAAGTGGATGTGCGGCTGATCGCGGCCACCAACCGCGATCTGCGCGAAGCCCTGGAGCAGGGAACGTTTCGCGAGGATCTTTATTATCGTTTGAACGTTGTCCCCATCGACATAGCGCCGCTGCGCCAGCGCAAGGAAGACATCCCGGACTTGGTGAATCTTTTTATTTCGCGCTTTGCTGTAGACTCCGGCAAACCAGTGAAAAATATTACGCCGGAGGCGATGCAGATTCTGGTGAACTATCACTGGCCGGGGAATGTTCGCGAGTTGCAGAACATCATCGAGCGGGCATGTGCACTCGCGAAGGGCACGGTGCTGGAGGCAGCGGATATTCATCTGGATCTTCGTCCAGCCAAGGCAGCCAACGGTGCGAGTGGATTTCTTCCCGAGGGTATGACGCTGGAGCACTGGGAGGATGAAATGATTCGCGAGGCGCTGCGGCGGGCGAACGGGAACAAGAGTCAGGCGGCGCGGCTGCTCGGGCTGTCGCGGAATGCGTTGCGCTACCGGCTGTCGAAGATTGGCATTGCGGATGAGGGGGAGAAGGAAGGGTAAACCGAAACTGGCTCTCGTTGATGCAATATTATTACGGCATGGTCGTTCAAGGCTTCGATCCGGTGGCTAATGAAGACTCAAGAGTGATCATCCTCGGTACCCTGCCGGGTGGCGAGTCTCTCAGGCTTCGCCAGTATTATGCGGATGGTGGCAACGCATTCTGGTTCATCGTCGAGAAGTTGTTCGGAATTGTCAGGAGCGGGAGCTACGATGCGCGTAAGAAAGGGCTCAGAATCGCGATTTGGGACGTCCTTCAGAAGGCGGAGCGTAACGGCAGCCAAGACAACAAAATCGTAGGGGGAACCGAGGTGCCAAACGACTTCGCGACTTTCTTCCGTCGCCATCAATCGATAGGGACCGTATTCTTTAATGGTGGCCGTGCGGAGCAGTATTTTCGAGACTTTGTAGTTCCTCAATCAAACCTGGGTGCCGGGGATCTTCGGTTCTGTCCTGCTCTGCCCTCGACGAGCGGTGTTAATACCCACGCCACTCCAGAACAAAAGGCCGAGCGTTGGCGAGTTGTTCAACGTGCTCTCGGTCACCCGACGACTTAAGAACTTTCTTGACAACACTATCGATAGGGTTATTCTGGAAATGTTGAGAATCGGCGTCGTCCACTAACATGCTTTTGATCCAAGCCCCGACTGACTATCGGGGCTTTCGTGTTTTTGGGGCGGGCCGGCGATTGTCGCTTAAGCCTGCATGATACTATGTGTTCATGGCGAACACACGAAGTGCGACGCTCAGCATCCGGCTGAAGCCGGAAACTAAGAAGCGGCTGGCCAAGCTGGCCAAGGTTTCCGGGCGCAGCTCGAACTTTCTCATCTCCGACGCGGTTGAATCCTACGTGGCGGACCAGGAGAGGATGCTGTCGGAAATCCGCCAGGCAGACCGCCATGTAAAGTCCGGGCACTATGTGAGGCACGAGGACATGAAGGCCTGGCTGCTCTCGTGGGGCACTGACCGCGAACTGCCGCCGCCGAAGTGCGCCTGCGGCGGGCAACACGATGATGAGGCGCTGTGACAGTAGAGATTGTCTGGTCTCCGCGGGCGCTGGCGCGGTTGCGAGAGATACGAGATTACGTGGCCCGGGACAAGCCTGACGCTGCGGCAAGATTGGCGACGCGGATTGTTTCACTGGTTGAAGCTTTGAAAGAACATCCGCACTTAGGTCGCGCGGGGAGCGAGCCGGGCTTGCGAGAATTGGTAGTCGGCGGTACTCCGTATTTAATTTTCTACCGGGTGCGGGCGAACCGGGTTACGATTGCGACGATTTGGCACGGTGCGCAAGCCAGGCGGCGGCGACGCCGACCAAAGTCACGTTGAGGGATACTGGCTGAAAACCACCACCTTGGTTCAGGACGGCCACCGACCCGAGATTCCATCTCAAGTTCCATCTTTTGATCCTCTCCTTCCTCTCTGAAAACAAATGGCTTACTGAACTTCCTTCCCGTCTGCCTTTGGCATGGCGGTTGCTTCGTACTATAGCGGCATCAATCCTTCAAGACTGAGCTTCGAGCTGATGTGACGGTTTTGGAGTGAGGTGTATCGTGAAGAGCAAACCGATAGCAAGTTTCGCGGTCGTAACTCTGGCGCTGGCGGGCGCGCTGTCGATCAGCGTGCAGGCGCAAACTACGCAGGAAGGTCCCGGACCCTCGGAGCAACCCAGTGCGCCGATGGAAATAGGGCAAGTTAAGCCCGACCAACCGGCGCAGACTGCGCAACCACCGAAACTGTCAGGGGAAGCTCAGCCGGGTGGGCCGTCGGGCGAAGCTGCGGCCAAGACTGACCAAGGTGTGGGCCGCGTCAGCATGATTCATGGCGACGTGTCGACACAGAGGGGAGATTCGGGCTCGTGGTCTGCCGCCGTGTTGAATCAGCCCGTGGTGAACGGCGACAAGGTTTCCACCGGAGCAGGCGGGCGGGCCGAGGTGCAGCTCGACTTCGCCAACATTCTCCGCCTGGGACCGAACTCGCAGGCTACCATCGCGAACTTTACTGACAAAAACATTCAGATTCAGGTGGGGCAGGGCTTGGCCAATTACTCCGTGTTCGGCGAGAGCGAGGCAGAGCCGGAAATCGATACGCCCAACGTAGCGGTTCATCCCGCGCATAAAGATGGCGTGTTCCGGATTGAAGTGCGCCCCGATGGCGACTCGATCGTCATTGTGCGTAAGGGTGAGGCGGAGATCTCAACTCCCCAGGGAATCGGACAGGTGAAGCAGGGCGAAATGGCGACGGTGCGCGGCTCCGGCGCCGATGCGAAGTACAAGATCAGCGCAGTTCCCGAACGGGACGACTGGGACCGGTGGAATACCGATCGTGACCGCATGATTCACGAAGCGGCCGCGTGGAAGCATACCAACAAGTATTACGTTGGCTCGGAAGATCTGGATGCGAATGGAACCTGGGAGAACGCGCCAGAGTACGGTCAGGTCTGGGTGCCGAATGAACCGGACGGTTGGGCTCCATATCGCGACGGCAACTGGGTGTGGGAGCCTTATTACGGCTGGACCTGGGTTGGCTTTGAGCCCTGGGGCTGGGCGCCGTATCACTATGGGCGATGGATGTGGTATGGCGGTGCGTGGGCATGGTGGCCGGGACCGGTTTGGGGCGGATTCTATCGTCCATTCTGGGCGCCGGCGTATGTTTCGTTCTTCGGATTCGGGGGTGGTTGGGGATTTGGTTTCGGCTTTGGATGGGGCGGATGGGGCGGCTTTGGATGGTTGCCGATTGGGCCTTGTGACCGCTTCTTTCCGTGGTGGGGCGGATATCGCGGCCGCTTCGGGGTCGTTGGCTTTAACAGGTTTGGCACGCTGAACCGCTTCGGTGGAATCGCGCCGCTGCACGCTGGAACGCGTTTCTCGAACGTGGCGCACATTAACGACTCGCACATCGGCGGTGCGCTCTCGACTGTGGGCGCGGGAAAGTTCGGAGCGGGCCGAACCACTGCGGTGGCAGCTACGCACGCGCAGTTGAGTGGCGCACGCATGATGACCGGCAACCTGCCCGTCGTACCGACGCGCGCGAGTTTGTCGGCCAGCGGACGGGCTGCTGCGCCTTCCACGATTCACAATAGCGGGTCGCAACATTTCTTCGGGACGCAGAGCGCGTCGCATCCGGAATCGTTCCAGCAGCAGACAGCGCATTTGCAGCAATCCATGCGGCAGAGCCACTTCTCACCGGTTGCGGCTGGCACGCGGGCGACGGGTTCGGGCGCTGCGGAATCCCGGGGCACCGCGGCTGCGGGAACGGGAAAGACTGCTGTTACAACTTCGCCGGGTCGGGAGACGAATAGTCCGGCGACGAAGAGTGCGGGGAATGCTGCGAACGTGAATGGAAATCGTGGGGGCTCAGCGGGTCCGGCGTCTGCCGGGAACCGCGTGGAGTCGGCGTCCCCTGCTCGTAGCGAATCGACTGGCGGCGAGTGGAAGTCGTTTACTCCGTCCTCCCACAGCGGCGAGTTTGCGGGCCGCAGTGATGGTGCCGGCGACGCTGCATCTGCCGGCAGGGGCGAGAGCGGGAGCTACTGGAATCGGACGGCGTCGAGCTCCAGCGTGTGGCGCGGCTCCGTTTCGTCTGGTTACGGGCGCAGCGGCTATTCACGCCCGCAACTCAACATGAGGCAGCCCATCGCGCAGCCGCGGTCTCCTGGAAGCGGAGGCTACGGCGGCCCCCGCGGCGGTTATAGCGGCGGTGGTTCGCATAGTGCGCCGAGTGGAGGCGGTGGTGGTCATACCTCCGGTGGAGGCGGTGGTCATGCCTCCGGTGGCGGCGGACATTCGGGCGGTGGAGGTGGAGGCCACCACTAAGTCTAAGTCGTGACGATGTTGACGATGTAAATGAGTGAAGGTCGGAGTGAGAGGGCGTGCTAAACGGCACGCCCTTTTTGTTGTACGGTACGCCAAGTGCCAGCGAGACTGCCGATCAGCCCTGTTGATTTCGGCTGGAAAATAAATCTTCGCCGAGGGCGTCGGGACGGCATGGCTGGGCTGCCCTCCGATGCCCAACCGGGGGGTATCCCCCCTCCACCCTCAATCTCTGGAATCATCACGTTACCGCATTTTTCCCCGCAAATCTAGATGTCAAAGAACTTGGGTACTAAAATATTGACAACAAAGGACTTCTGGGCACTGCGGACTGGCTTCTGCCAACCGTCACGGCCTCGACCATGATTGCGCAAGTGATGGGCTGTGCACAAGGTCAGACGTCACAACGGGGCTGTGGAAATTCTTGGGACGCTGAAGAAATTTCTAAAGTAGGGTCAATGATTGATATGGCGATGTCGTGCCAACTTACTCTTCGGGGTGCAGCCAAACTCTCTCCCCCCGTTGACTTGGCCGGATCTTGACCCTAAGATTTCAGCGCAATGATTGGCGAGACCATCTCGCACTACCGCATCGTCGAGAAGCTCGGCGGCGGCGGGATGGGCGTGGTCTACAAAGCCGAAGACCTTGATCTTGGGCGCTTCGTCGCTCTGAAATTCCTTCCTGACAATGTTGCCGAGAACCCGCAGGCCCTGGAACGCTTCCGGCGGGAAGCCCGTGCCGCTTCCGCGCTGAACCATCCCAACATCTGCACGATCTATGAAATCGGCTCGTCACGAAGATCGCCAGTTCATAGCCATGGAGTTTTTGCAGGGCGCAACTCTAAAGCATCGCATTGCCGGACGCCCGCTGGACATGGAGGTTTTGCTGCCGCTGGCCATTGAAATCGCCGATGGACTCGATGCCGCTCACGCGGCCGGAATTATCCACCGCGACATCAAGCCAGCGAACATCTTTGTCACTCAGGCAGGCCACGCCAAGATTCTCGACTTCGGACTGGCGAAGATACTAGCCAAACCCTCCTCGTCCGGAAGCGATTCGTTAACGATTTCGCTCGATTCCGACGCCTCACAACTGACGAGCGAGGGTGCTCTGTTGGGAACGGTGGCTTATATGTCGCCGGAACAGGTACGGGCGAAGGAGCTGGATGCCCGAAGCGACTTGTTCTCTTACGGAGCGGTGCTGTACGAGATGGCAACCGGCAAGCCGCCGTTTGATGGGACGAGCGCCGGGGAGATATGCGGCGCGATTCTTCATCAGGAACCGGTTTCGCCATTGCAGATCAATGCACAGGTTCCACAGGCTCTGGAAGCAGTGATCCTCAAAGCGCTGGAAAAGGACTGCAATCTGCGCTACCAGCACGCCTCCGACATCCGTGCGGATCTGCAGCGAGCGAAGCGGGACACGGAGTCGGGAACAGTAACGGCAGCGCGCAACCTCAGCGGAGCAACGGCCACGCTGCATCTTCGTCCGGGTGTCCGCAACAGAATGATCCTGGCGGCTGCGTTCGTAGTCTTGGCCGCAATCGGCGTCGGTATTTACAAATACCTCTCCGGCTCTGTCTTACCCGCAAATGGCCGCGTGCCGCTGTACGTCGCGGAGTTTACCAACTCCACCGGTGACACCGTCTTCGACGATGTGCTGCGCGCCATCGTCTGCATGGGAACTGAATCGCTCCCCGGCTGTTCGAGTCGCGGATTCTGACCCCGAAGACATCGTAAGATTTTTGCAGAGCGCGGGAAAGAATCCGGATGAACGCTTCACTGCGGAACTCGCCCGGCAACTGTGCGAACGCAATAAAGGAAGTTTTTTCACGGATGGAGAAATCAAGCCGCAGGGCAACGGTTATGTGCTCGATCTCTCGGTGCGGGAATGCGGCTCAGGCCGGATTGTGGCCCAACAACGCGGCGAGGCCATGAGCCAAGACGACGTGATGCTCGCGGCGAGTCAGCTCGCTTCTGCCATTCGTCTTCAACTTTCCGGCAAGTCGGCCAACTCTTCAGGCAATACGCCGGCTCCTTTCGCTACCGCTTCCTTGCCAGCCCTCAAGGCCTTCCTGGTCGGCGAGAGGCTCTACGGAACCCAGCTCAAGCAGAGCGCCGCGATGCTCCGCCGTGCGACCGAGCTCGACCCTAATTTTGTGGACGCTTGGGAGGAACTGTCGCTTGCAGATCACAACCTGCATGAGACAAAGCGATCAGTCGAGGATCTCAAGCACGCCTTCGACTTACGCGAGAAACTCCCTGACCCTGAAAAGGCGGGCGTTGAAGCGGATTACTACAGGATAGTCACCGGGGAGGTCTACAGGGCCGTTGAGGCCCTGCAAACGTGGGAAAAGCTGCAGCCGAACGAGTTTGCCCCCCACAATCAGTTAGGGTTAGCTTATTCGGACCTCGGTATCTACGAAAAAGCGACTGTTGAGCTTCGGAAGAACACAGACCTTTTTCCCAATTTGCCGCACGCAATCTCCAACCTGTCGGCTATCCTGATTGCACAAGGCCGCTCTGACGAGGCGGAAGCCCTCCTCCGGCACATCCATGCCGATCAAGCGGTCAGTTTCCATGACCACCGAGTGCGCTACGAGGTTGCAATGCTCAGGTCCGATCAAGCGACGCTCGCCAAAGAGCGGAACTGGATGGAACAAAACGCGGATGACCCATCTGCAATCGCTTACTTGGCGACGTTGGACCTCTACGACGGGCGGCTGGAGAGCGCCCGTCAACGGGTGGGACATGGTGTGAACATAGCGGTCGGTTCTGGTTTATCGGAGGCCGCGGCTGGCATGCTCCTCGATCTCGCACGAGCCGAAGCTCTGTACGGTGAAGGTTCCGCCGCCAAGCAAACCCTCAGCCAGGCGCTGCAGTTATCCGATTCAAAGGAAATCAAAGAGCGCGCGGCCAGAGTCATGGTGCTCAACGGCCAGGAACGCGAAGCCCAGAAGACCATCCACGACCTGCTTCACGACTATCCTGCTGATATCTTTCTGAATGAGTTGGATACACCGCTCACCCTCGCCGCTTCCCAGTTAGGTGTTGGTCAAGCCGAAGCCGCATTGCGCACGCTTGATCGGGTGAAGCCTTTCGAGTTTGGCATGGTGGCCGAGTTCCTTCCAAACTACATCCGTGGGTCGGCTTACCTTCGCCTCCGGCATCCGGAAGATGCCGCCGAGGAATTCAGCGCGGTTCTGGCGCATCGCGGAGTGTCCCCTTTGAGCCCCATACTGGTGATGTCGCAACTGGGCCTGGCCCGTGCGTACGCGATGCAGAGAGACGTTGCCAAAAGCCGCGCAGCCTACGCGACCCTGTTTGCAAACTGGAAGAATGCTGATCCGGACCTCCCCATCCTGAAGCAAGCCAAGGCCGAGTACGCGAAGCTGCGGTAGGCGACTGTTCTTAACAGAGGAGGCGAGACCTCGGGCGCCCCGCTAACGGCCCCGCCGGCCTAGGGTCGCGCGTAGGCGGGGCTGTTGGGATCGGGGGGGTCATAGTCGCGGCCGTACTTGTTCTGGTGGGCGAGGTCGATGTCGGATTCGGCCAGGGTGAACGTTCCCAGGAAGGTATCGCTGGGAGTTACGGTGATTTCGTGTTCCAACGCTTGCAGCGCATCCGGCGAGACCGATGGATGGAAAACATGCATCTGGTAGCGGCCGGGGACGACGTCGCCGATGCTGATCTCGCCGCGCCCGTTCGAGATCGCGTAGTACGGCGTGTTGAGCGCGATCACTACGGCGCTCATCTGGGCATGAATGTTGCAGAAGATGAAAGAAATGCCGGGCTTGTCGAACTTCACGAATTGACTGCTGCCGCTCTCATAGAGTCCGAGATCGAAGCGTTTGCCGTCGAACAACGAAAAGACATTGTGGAAAAACGGATCCCGGTTGGGAAACTCGACCTGGCCCCCTGCCGGGATTACCAACAGCGAAGGTTGGAAACTCTTGTTCTTCTGCACCAACTGGGGAATCGGCTGCGTCTGCTGCGGCGGCGCGGGCGCGGGGGTGGTCCCAAGAGGAGTGAGCCAGACCACAACCTTCGATGCGTCCCTGACGTAGCGTCCGTTTCTTGTGAGCTGTACCTTGCCTTTGAGTTCCATGCCCTTGGGTTCCACATCTTGGGCCGCGGCAAAGACAGATACAAAGACGCAGGGCAGCAACAGGATGCACGAGATAGTCCGACGATGAGGGAAGCCATATATGTTCAAAGCAGGCATGTTCAGAACAGAACTCCTATAGCAAGATTCACCTGATTGGTGACGCTGGCACTGTCGAAGATGGGGAAAGTGTGCAGGCGTCTGAATTCGGCGGAGAGCAATAAGTCGGACCGCGGCCGGTAAACCAGATTGCCGAGGGATCCGCGATTACGCCCCAGAATCTCTCCGAAGTTGTTGGCGTCGGTGGCGAAGCCGCGAACGTCGCCGGCAAACGCGTTGTCTTCGGCAAATACGCCGTTCACTTCCAGCTTAGGCGTGATTTGGAACTTGAGTTGGGTCCATCCTCCGGCGGAATCAAGGCCGCGAATGGGTGTTCTGGGGTCGGCCGGATTGCCGCCGTACACAATGGTTTGGCCGACCGCGCCTCCCAAGCCTCCCACGCCGCGGCCCCGATAGAATTCACCGGAAAGAATCACGTGGCGAAGAATCGGAATCTGCCAGTCGGTCATGCCGGCCCAGGCGTCAACGTAGCGGTCCCACGACCAGTCCTGGCGGCCGTAATAACCAGCCACAGCAAAGCTCAGAGGATGATTGAACACAGGCCGGGACCATGCGGTACGCAGCGCGTAAGCCGGTTGACCGGATAGTTCGCCGGCTTGTGCCGAGCGGAAGAATGAATTGGCGGGAGGTTCCCAATCCAGGTTGTCGAGAATTCCAGCTTGTAAGGTTAGCGTTTGTTGGCCGGCAAGATCGAAGCGATGCTCGACGCGAAGTTGCGGCGTCCATCCCCATAGATTCCCCGCGTAGGCGAAGGCCGGAATCGCAAGTGAAGCAAAGGACGTGGGAGAGAGCGGCGAGATGAACAGCGAATCCTGACCGGCGATCACCGAGGTATGTTCCCAATCGAGCCGCAAGCTGGCCGTCTGGATGCGCGCAATGCCAAAGTTGACGCCGTTGTTGGTGGCTGGAAAGCCTCCTGCGAAATCGAATTGCAGGTTGGCCGAACTCTTCGCGCCGGCCAGGGTTGGCCCGAAAATCTCAAGGCCAATCTCGCTTTGCCGCAACGTAGCGCCGAAGCTGGCCGCGGGGTTACCCGGCACAGCCGGCTGTGCGTAGTCGGGCAAGTCGAGGTTGTCGGAAGCCCCGACATTGCGGAAGGCATTCATGAGCACAATTCCGGAGAGTCTGGCACGGTATTTGGCGGCGGTTTCGACCTTGGTCTGGTACTGCTCGTTGATTTTCGAGCCCAGCAATTGCGTGGATTCTTCCAGTCTCTGAACCCGGCTTCCGAGATCGGCAGGTGGCGCTGAACCAGCGCCGGCGGCTGAATTCGCGCTGTTGGGCGTGGATTCTACGGCCGCCGACGAAGATGGGCCCGCATTCGTCGCTACGAGCGGGGCCAGAAGCTTGCGGGTTTCCTGCAGTTCCTGACGCAACTCCTGCAATTGGACACGCGATTGCGCATTCTCGCTTCGCATCTGCTCGATCGACGCACGCAATTCGCGCACTTGCGAGACCAGGTCGCGCAGTGCGGCATCGCCGGACTGAGATGCCGCCGCGGGCGTGCTTTCCTGCGCCAGGCTGTTTCTACTCAAGCTGCATATGCTCAAAAGGACGAAGGCGGCTGCCGTCATGACACCGGCACGAAGTTCAGGGTTCTTCACACATCCTCCTGCGCGACATGCGGATCGTTGTGAAATCCGAGAAAGTGCGGCCGGGAACTACCTATCCGAATGTCGAATTGAGTTTTCAGTCGCGTGATCGTTATCTAAAGGCAAAAAGGGACGGCCGGGCATCTCGTCATCGCCGGCGTCCGCTGGAATTTGCGGAGCGCGTCCGGGAAGCGTGATGCGAAAAACGGTTCGAGCATCCGCGGTCCGTTCCAGCAAAACCTCGCCACCGTGATCCTGGACAATCTTCTGTACGACTGTAAGTCCAAGCCCGGTTCCGTTCTCTTTGCCGAAGCTCACGAAGGGATGAAAGAGCTTGTCTCGAATCGGCTCTGGGATGCCGGGACCGTTGTCCGAGATGGCAATTGCGACGGCGTGACCGATCCGGTCGATCGTGACTTGAACTCTGCCCTCCCTGCCGGGCGCTGCCTCACAGGCATTCAGCAGAAGATTGTAGAGAGCGCGCTCCAGCTTGCGGGGATCGAACCAGGCCAAACCCTGGCCATTCGAGTGGACCTCGATCAGAGTGCCCTGATGGCGCGGGTGCAGGCGCACCGCCTGCATGGCTCGCTGCGCCGTTTCGGTTACGCTGGCGTAGGTTGGACTGAGGGACTCCCGGGTCCGGGCAAATTCGAGCAGGGAATCGATCAGGTCCGTCATCTGGTTCACGCCGGTGCGGACCTCCTGGTAGAGTTCCTCGCGCTGTACCGAAGATAGGCGGCCGTCACAAAGGAACTCAGAATTAGCCACCACCGCGGCCAGCGAGTGGCGCAGGTCATGAGAAATCGAACTGGCCATGCGCCCGATCGTGGCCAGTTGCTCCGATTCCAGCAGCGCCTGCTGGGTCTTGAGCAGGCTCGCCCGCATTCGGTCGAAAGCTGAGGTCAGCTCCGCAACCTCGTCGCTGCCCCGGGGATCGAGAGGATGGTAAAAATCTCCGTGCTCCAGGGCGCGCACGCCTTCCACCAGGCTGGCCAACGGACGAGTAAAGGTGTAGGAGATCAGGAACACCAATCCACTGCCTAACAGCACAGCGGTGAGACCGAGCAGCAACAGCAGGCGGTTCAGGTCGCCGAGGAACCTGGCAGCCTGATCGTAGGATCCCAGCACGGTCAAGCGGACAGGTGTTTCCTGCTGGCCTGACAAGTCGAGCGAAGTGGCCACGAAATTCTCATGGCCAACTTCAATATCCCGAGGGCCGCTTTGTGAGGATCTAGCGGCCAATGCGGCCACACCTGCGCCGTGAGCTTGATCGGCAGTCAAAGTGGTGGCTACGATTTCGTCGCCATAGGAGAAAGCAACCTGACTGGACGACACCTTGCTAACTTGACGGGCGAAGCGGTCATCAATTTCGTAGCCGATCATCAGAAAGCCGAGCAGAGGGCCTTCCGTCTTGGAACCGAAGTAAACCGGCTGCACGAACGTCTGGTAGAGATGGTGCGCGCCAAACCACCAGTGGCTGGAGTCCTCTTCGTTCAAGGACCGCTCGAAGTACTTCTGCGCCGCTTCGCGAGTTAATCCTTCCGATTTTGTATGCAGCGCTACGACCTTGCCATTGCGGTCGACCAACACCAGAAGATCGCTGCCGGTTAACTGCCATACATCTTTCGAGGCGTCCTGGATCGTGGCCGGGTCGTGAGCGGTCATGATGGCTCGCGTGATTGGCAGGTAGGCCACCAGTTCCGCGGAGTGGGTCAACATGAGTTCGCGATCATGTTGAAAATTCTGGAAGGTGGTGACGGAGTTCCGAAGATCCTGCACGATGTCTTCCCGCACGTGGCTTTGGATGCTGTGCCGCACCACGAGCAGGCTCAGCGCCGTGAGGCCAGCGGTGATCAGCACCATCGAGAGCAGAAAACGTGTCCGCAGCCGCGTTCGGGGCACCAGGGCGCCTCCGGACGATGCTGGCGAGGTTTGCGAGACGGATTCGGATGAAGGGGCCAAGGGATCTCAACGAACGAACTTGTAACCCATGCCGTGCACCGTGCGGAAGTGTACCGGACTGGCGGGGTCGCGTTCCAGTTTTTGGCGAAGCTTCAGGATATGGTTGTCGACTGTGCGGGTCGAGGGATAATTCTGATATCCCCAGACTTCGTTCAGCAATTCATCCCGGCCGATCACCCGATCGGCATTCTGCACCAGGAATTGCAGGGTCTTGAATTCCTGCGCGGTCAAAATCACCGCTTTGCCGTCGCGCAGGACTTCCATTTTCTTGAAGTCAATCGTGATGCCGTCGAAACTTACCAGATTGACAGTCGCCGTTCTCGAGGTATGCCGCAGTGCCGCGCGCACGCGCGCCAGCAACTCCCGGGGGCTGAAAGGCTTGGTGACATAGTCGTCCGCGCCCAACTCAAGCAACAGAACTTTGTCGGAGACGTCGCTGGTTGCGCTGAGAACCACGATGGGCAGCGTCGGAGCCTGGGCCTTGATTTCCTTGCAGACATCGCCGCCGTTAAGCTTGGGCAAGCGCAGGTCGAGAATGACGACTGCCGGCGGCGCCGCCTGGAAGCTCTCCAGCGCCGACTTTCCATTCGACTGAACCTCGACCGTGTAGCCTTCGGACTCGAACAGCCGCTTCAGCGCTTTCTGGACCGCCGGATCGTCCTCGACTACGAGAATTCTTCCCATCGGCCGCGTGGTGGTCATTGGATCTACCGATCTAATCGTGCTCATTGGTGTGGCGATTTGACCCATAAAGCTTTCCTCACTTGATTCGGGACCGTCTTCAGAGCCTGGTGTTAAGAACTTGGAGAGCTCTGCAATATTCCCAACTTGGTCTGCAACAAGTGAAGCTTACAACGTTTCTGCCTGTTTTCAGGCGCGGGGCCAAAGGTTTGACAAATTTTTTACATTTTCACGCCGGTGTAAAAAGGCGTTGCGGCAAGAGGCTTGCTACGAACTCAGGCTGCCGTAGAATACAACCAGCTTGCCGGTTTCTGCTGAATTCGATCGCCTGCGCGTCGTCCTGGTGGACGCGCGCAATCCCCTCAACATCGGCGCGGCCGCTCGAGCCATGAGCAACTTTGGATTTCACCATCTGCGCGTGGTGAATCCCTACGATGTGGCATTTCAAGGCGCGCGTTCTGCCGTGGGTGCTGCGGAATTGCTGGCCAGCGCCGAAAAGTACGAAACCGTCGCCGAGGCGGTTGCCGATTGCTCATTGGTGGTCGGCACCACCGCAGTCGGACATCGTGACCTGCAGCATTCCCTCCGGCGTTTGGAAGCGGGCGCCCCCATCATTCGCGCCCATCTTGCGTCCGGTGCGTGCGCATTGCTGTTCGGATCGGAAAAATTCGGCCTCTCCAACAAAGACATGAGCCACTGTCACTGGCTGATGCACATCCCCACGCGACAGGAACACTTCTCCATGAATCTGGGGCAGGCGGTGGCTATTTGCTTGTATGAATTGATGCGCGATCCTGGGGTGACGCCGGAGCCGGAGAAGGGAAGTCCGGCCTCGTCAGCCGAGGTGGAGCGAATCACCGAGACCTTGCTAACCGCGCTCCGAGCCAGCGGCTATCCCAAGCTGAACACGTCGGATTCTTTTGAGGGCGCAGTCCGCCGTTTGGTGCGGCGGCTCGAATTGCAAACCGGCGACGTGGAATTCCTGCTGGGCATGTTGCGGCAGATGGTTTGGAAAATGAAGACGAATCAATAGCGGCGCCGCAAAAGGCCGATCGTTCAAGGTTTGACTTCTGCCGGAAAGACCTCGGTGCCCGCGCGCCCAAATTGAAAGCGCAGAATCCACTCACTGGCGGACGCTTGTCCGCCCACCTGGGATGGAGTGAACTTCCAGCGGCGCGCCGCTGCGAGCGCCCGGTCCGCAAAATACTTGCTCGGTCCAGGAGAAACGAAATTTGCTTCCGCGACATTCCCGGAAGCATCCACTGAAACTTGTACGCTGACCTTTACATGACCAGTGATCGTGTTCAGGGCGCCGCGCGAAACGTCCGGCAAAACCTGCTCCAGCACGCTGCCTCGCACAGCTCCTTTCTTGGCGGGCTTTTCTTTCGTTAAAAACGGCGCGGGCGATTGCGCCGCTGGAGTGGGAGCGGCGGGGGCAGCGCTTGCAGGGCGAGTCTCCGCAGCTGGAAGCGGCTGATGAACCATCAATCTGCTGCCCACCCAACCTACAAGGAACAGCGCAAGCACAACGATGGCTACGATGATCCAGCGCTTCAAACGCGTTTGCGGGATATGTGCCTCGACCCTCGCCCCGGAAGCTTGGGATCGCAGAGTCTGCGTCCGGCGGGTTTGAGTTTGGAGAGTCGGTGTGCGGAGCTGGCTGAGTATATCGGTCGCCGTGCAGCGCCGCAGCGGATCAACCTGCAAGCACTGCCGCGCGATTTCACGGAAGGGTTGCGGAATCGTCTCAGGTACGGCAATCCGTTCCCGATCGCCGTTTTTCATTTTCGAGTTCTCGAACATTTGTTGGTTCTGGGTGAGGACGGCAACCAGGGTGACCCCGAGCGACCAGATATCAGCCGCCGGCGAGAGTCCGCTGCCGGCGAGTTCAGGTGCGTCGTAGGCGCTGGCAGAGCGCGCGCCGACGTGCTCTCCGATCATGCCAAGCCCGTCTGCGGAAATCTTCAACTGGTTGGCGACGGCCATGATGTTCGAGGGTCGGATGCGGCCGTGCGCTAAGCCCAACTGATGGAGGTAAGCCAGCGTTCCGACCGTAGGCCGCAGCATCTCGGAGGCCTCCTCTGGAGCGAGCGGCCGCAGCGGGAGAATCTCCGCCAGATTCTCTTCCGCGTATTCCATGACGGCATAGAGAAGCTGCACGCCGTCGATGGTGCCGCGTCCGCATTCAAATAGGCGAATGAGATGGAGATGGGAAAGCCTCGCGATGCTGGCCCAGCGAGAAAGTTGAGCGTCTTCCTCCGAGCCCTCGGCGCGAATGAGCTTGATCACGACCTTCTGCGATCCTGGCCCACTTCGCTCCGTAAGAAATACGGCGCTGTGATCCGAGCATCCCAGCCACTGCCGCAGTGGGAACTTCTCATCCACTACGCGGCCTTCCCAACTTTTCCAGAACTCGGTCGCAGTGCTCATAGTTTTGGTCGGAGCGTTCATGGGCCAATCACTTGTAAGCAGCCTATTCTATTCCACCCTCGGCCCTGGCGCTCTCTGAAAATCTCTGAAAAAATCGGCCCGCGGCAAAGGCGCGCAGGTTCCAAGGTTGAGCATGAATCCTTTATGGAATATGTTAGATTGAAAGAAAGGCGGGCGCGTAGCTCAGTTGGTAGAGCAATGCCCTTTTAAGGCATGGGTCGAAGGTTCGAATCCTTCCGCGCTCACCAGATAACACCACCTATCCCTCTACATCCTCCGTGGTAAAGCCTTTCTTGCCGCTTCTGCTCACGCCCGCGCGGCATCCATTCCCGGGGTCGCCACGAAGGCCCTTCGCAGCGGTTCGGCGATGGCCTTCATCACCTTCTCGAACCCGGCGAAATCAAGCGACTGCGCCCCGTCCGAAAGCGCCCGCTCGGGGCAGGGATGCACTTCAATGATCAGCCCGTCCGCTCCCACCGCCACGGCTGCCCGCGAGACGGCTGCAATCAGACTCTGCTTGCCGGTCCCGTGCGAGGGATCGGCGATCACCGGCAAATGAGAAAGATCGCGCGCCAGCGCCACCGCCGCCAGATCGAATGTATTGCGCATTTCCGTTTCAAACGTCTTGATGCCGCGTTCGCAAAGCACTACCTGGCTGTTTCCCCCGGAGAGCAAGTACTCCGCGGCCAACAGCCACTCCTTCACCGTCGCCGACGGACCGCGCTTCAACAGCACGGGCATGTTTACCGTGGCCAGGCGCCGCAGCAGAGCGAAGTTCTGCATGTTGCGCGCGCCCACCTGCAGCATATCCACATGCTCACAGATGATGTCCACATCTTCCGTGCTCATCACTTCCGTCACCACCGGCAGTCTTGATTCCTCGCGGGCCTGGCGCAGTATCTTCAGCGCTTCCAGGCCGAGCCCCTGAAAATCGTAGGGAGAAGTCCGCGGTTTGTAGGCTCCACCGCGAAGCATGGTCGCCCCGGCCCGCTTGACCGCGTGAGCTGTGCTAAGCAACTGCTCCCGCGATTCCACCGAGCAAGGTCCGGCAATAATTACCACCCCTGGGCCGCCGATCTCTATGCCGCGCACACTCACCACGGTCCGCTCCGGCTTGACCTGCCGGCTCACTAATTTGAAAGGCTGGGCGATGGCCACCACGTTGTCCACGCCGGGCGCCACTTGCAGCGCCTCGATTTCGTGGCGGCGTCCGTTTCCCACCGCAGCCACGATGGTGCGCTCTACTCCGCGCGTAACGTGGGGCTGGTAGCCCGCCTCGCGAATGCGCTCGATGATATGCGCAATCTCCTGCTCGGTTGCTTTCTCGGACATGTTGACGATCATTGGCTCTCTCCCGGATAAACCTTTTTACCAGTGAGGCACCCTTCGGCTACGCTGAGGGCGGGCTCCGACACGGAGAAGACGCAAAGCAAGAATGACAACAATTTAAAGATTTTCTCAGTGTCTCTGTGCCTCCGTGGTAAATGCCTTTTTCCTGCCAAAAGTAAAAGGCCGCGATCTTCGCCGCGGCCTTTGGCTGAACCTTGCTTGAATCTAGGCGATCATGGCTGACCCGATCTCCTCGCAAGTTCCGCCGCAGCCGCTACTGCGCTAAACCAGCAGTAGCGAAACGGCCCGGTAAACGAGGTAAATCGCGTCATAAAAAATGATCCCACCAGATGATTGAACTGGTGGAGGCTGTATAGGCTGAATCGCGCTACTGGATCGAACTGGCTACTGAGGAGAATGCATTGTTTGCGTTCGACCCGATCAGGCGTATCGTCCCTACCACCAGAACCAGAATGACAGCCAGCATTACCGCGTATTCGGCAATGTCCTGCCCTGCCTCTTCCCGCCAAACCCTGCGTATGAAGTCGGACATGTTATCCCTCCAAGTCCCTGCATCTATCCCCTGCGTGAGGGAAGAACGAAATGGCCGCACCCATAATGCCGCACCGGGTACTGCTTGTCAATCGTGGAAATCAGCAGGCAGTTCTCACTTCTCAGTTCCCACTTCTCAGTAAGACCACCCCCACCGCCCTGCAGGTGAATGAAGTCGGTAGTCTTTTTTTAAGACACACCAATCCTGCCCAGAATGTTGAAAATGCACCGGACGCGCGATTCGCTTTTCTGAGAACTGAGAACTGGCTTGCTACAATCTTTCCGTGCCCGTCCTCCATGACCTTCGAGTCACTCTGGAAATGATCAAGTGGGAGCACTCCATCTTCGCTCTTCCCTTCGCCCTTTGCGGAGCTATGCTGGCCGCATCAGGCTTTCCCGCCGCCCATCAACTTCTCTGGATCGTAGTCGCGATGGTTGCCGCGCGCTCTGCCGCGATGGCCTTCAACCGCCTCGCCGACGCAGCCATCGACGCCGCCAATCCCCGCACTCGCACCCGTGCTCTTCCCGCCGGCCATCTTTCGCCGGCCTTCGTCGCCGCCTTCGTCCTCGTCTCCTGCGCCATTTTCATTCTCGCCGCCGCCCAACTGAATCGCCTGACGCTGTGGCTTTCTCCAGTCGCGCTCGCCATCCTGCTGCTCTATTCCTACACCAAGCGGTTCACGCGCTGGTCGCACCTTATGCTCGGATTCGCTCTCGGCATTGCGCCCGCTGCTGCCTGGATCGCCGTTCGCGGTTCTCTCGATCCCCGGATACTCATTCTCACCGCCGCCGTAACTTTTTGGGTCGCAGGTTTCGACATCCTCTATGCCTGCCAGGATTTCCAATTCGACCGCGAAGCCGGACTCCACTCCATCCCTCGTCACGTCGGCATCCCCCATTCTCTCTGGATCGCTCGCGCCTTCCATCTGATCATGCTGCTACTGCTGATCGCCCTGCTGCCAGCTTTCGCTCTCGGCAAGCTCGCCCTCGCCGGCGTTGTCGCCGTGACGCTGCTCCTGTTCTACGAACATTCCCTGGTCAAGCCCGATGATCTCTCCAATCTCAACGCCGCCTTCTTCACCATGAACGGTGTAATCTCAGTAGTCTTCGCCCTTTTCGTAGCGGCAGATTTGTTGCTGCGAAAATAGAAGGGAAAGCTGAAAAGAACCATGTAGGGACAGCCGCGAGGAGGCTGTCTGCCGAGACGAAGCGAGGCAGTTCAGATGCCCAGGGGGAAGGGAGTACTCCGTGCATCAAAAAATAAAACCGGCGGCCCCACCCCCTGCGGCGGGAACGCCGGTTTCCCCATTCCCTCTCGGTGACGGAGGGCGTGAAGGTCGCCGATCAGAACTCTGCCACTCCTGATCTCGCACCGATCATGCCCCACCCGCCGCCCGCAGTTGTCAGACCCATGTCAACAGTTTGTAAAAAACAAACTGGGTGCCTCCCCCTGCATCCTCACCGTTCCCTTCGTAACTCAATTCCGCCACTCGAAACTGGTAGCATAAAGATTCCTCCACCCAACACCGTGCGCGCGTTGCTCCACCTCGGCATTCTCTTTCTTGCTCTTCCGCTTCTGGCGCAGAGCAACGCCGGAGAACTCCGCCTCAAAGTCACCGGTCCTGACGGCGTCCCCCTCAAGGCCGCCGTCGAACTTTCCAGCGACGCTATCCAGTTCCACCGCTCGTCCTTCACCGACGACTCCGGCCAGTTGGTCGCCCGCAATCTTCCTTTCGGCCGCTATCGTCTCCAGGTCCATCGCGAATCCTTTTCCTCGTACGACGGCCTCATCGAAATCCATTCCGCGCTTCCCGCCGAATATATCATTAAGCTAAGCATCGCCGCCATCAGCACCGCCGTAAACGTCACCGCCGAAGCCACCCTGCTCGATCCCGACCGCGCCGGCGCCTCCAATCATCTCGACCAGCAGGACATCGCCGAGCGTCCCGCATCCCTCCCCGGCCGCTCCTTGCAAGACCTCGTCAACTCCCAGCCCGGCTGGCTCTACGAAGGCAACGCAGTCCTTCATCCCCGCGGCTCGGAGTATCAAACGCAATTCGTCGTCGACGGCATTCCGCTCACCGACAACCGCTCCCCCAGTTTCGGCCCCGAAATCGAAGCCGACGATGTCGACTCCCTGACCGTCTACACCGCGGGCATCCCCGCCGAATACGGACGCAAGATGGGCGGGGTGATCGAAGTCAACACGCTCCGCGACCCGCAGCCCGGCCTCCATGGCCAGGCCATTCTCGCCGGCGGCAGCTTCGACACCGCCGGAGCCTTCACCCAACTTCAATACGGCTGGGGACACAACACCTTCGGCGTCAGCGCAGCCGGCAACGCCACCGCCCACTATCTCAACCCAGTTGTCCCTGAAAACTTCACCAACCGCGGCACAACCGGCGATTTCGCCTTCTCGTTCGCCTGCGATCTCACGCCCAGCGACCATCTCAGCCTGAGCGTCCGCCACGCGCTCTCCCGCTTCGAACTTCCCAATGAGCAGATTCAGCAAGCCGCTGGCCAACTCGAGACCGCTGACAATTTCGAAACGATGGGTATCGTTTCCTACCAGCACATTTTCTCGCCGAACCTACTCGCCGATTTTCGCGGCATGGTTCGCGACAACTCCAACGACCTCAATTCCAACCCCAACTCCACGCCGATCATGGCGTTTCAGCACAACGACTTCAAAGAGGGATATTTCAACGCCTCCGTTTCCATCCATCACGGCCGCCACGAATTCAAGGCCGGAGTTGAATCCGACAATCTATTCCTCCACGAAAAGTTCAGCGACGTCACCACCGGCAACCCCAACGACCCCGACTACCCCTTCGATCCTGGCACCCCGCTCACCTTCGCCTTCCCCGGAATGTTCCCCACCGAAGGCGCCCGCCCTGATCTCGAGCAGGCTGCCTACATCCAGGACCTCATTAGGCTCGGAAACTGGACCATCGACGGCGGCCTCCGCTGGGACCACTATCAGCTCCTCGTCAACCAGAACGCCGTCAGCCCGCGCTTCGCCGTCGCCCGTTTTTTTCCCTCGTCGAACCTCATCGTTCACGCTTCCTACGACCGCGTTTTTCAAACCCCGTCGTTCGAGAACATCCTCCTCTCCAGCTCGCCGCAGGTCGTCTCGCTCGATCCCGACGTTCTACGCTTGCCGGTCGAACCTTCTCACGGCAACTACTTTGAACTCGGAGCCACGAAGGGTTTTGCCGGCCAGCTCCGCTTCGCCGCCAGCTACTTCCGCCGCTACGTCAGCAATTACGCCGATGACGATCAGATCCTCAGCACCGCCGTCAGCTTTCCCATAGCTTTCCGCAAAGCCATCATCTACGGCGGTGAAGCCAAAATCGACGTCCCCCACTGGAACCGCTTCTCCGGTTTTCTGAGTTATTCCTACATCGTAGGCAACGCCTGGTTTCCCGTGACCGGAGGCCTTTTCCTCGGTGACGACGCCGTCAGCGCCAACCCACGATTGTGTCCCGTAGCGAATACCTGCCTCCTCACCGGACATTTTCCCGACTCACAGGATCAGCGCAACACCGCCCGCATCCGCATCCGCTACCAGGTCGCGCCGCGCTTCTGGCTGGCCATCGGCGCTGAATACGGCAGCGGCCTGCCCTTCGAATTCACCGGCGATCCCGCCGACGCCCTCGCCACTTATGGGCAAGCCGTCGTCGATCGCATCGACTTCAATCGCGGCCGCATCAAACCCACGCTGTCAGTAGACCTCTCAGCCGGGGCCGATCTTTACAAAAAAGAAAAACGCAACCTCCGCCTGCAAGCCGATTTCGAAAACCTGAACAACCGCCTGAACGTAATCGACTTTGGCGGCCTATTCTCCGGCAACGCCATCGGCCCTCCTAGAAGCTATTCCCTCCGCTTGGCCGCAACGTTCTAGAGGGTTCATGGTTAGAGAGAAGTTCATGTGGGGATAAGAGGGAATCATGTGGGGGATAGCCGCCTCGGCTGTCCAGTCGAGCGCAGCGAGGTTCTATCTTTGAGTTTCGTGAGTGAAGCCGAAGGCGATCCCAGCATACCGGCAGAGATCGAGGGCCGCGGGGGAGTCGCATGCGGCTCTCCACTCGATCCTAGGCGCGCTTGAAATACTGCACTGCGCGCTCATGCTTCTGCGCCGCGGCGCGCGAAGAAAAAGTTCCCAGATTCTTGCGCTTCCCCGTTTTCGCATCTTTCTTGCGGGAATACAGACGATACTCCCCGGATTGCAGTTTGCGAATCATGTAGAAGTAAAGATGCAGTTCTCTCTCCGCTGGTTGGCAAATAAAGAGGGGAGGTTTGCGCGTCCCCTCTTTTCGCAGCGATGCTTTGACAAGCTTGCCGGGTGTTCCTGCCAAAGGCATGAATCTCGATCTCTCACACCACAAAATACTTCGCCCCCGGATGATGCACCACCAGCGCTGAAGTGCTCTGCTCCGGCTCCAGCAAAAATCCCGACGTCAGCCGCACCCACATTTTCTTCCGGCTTCAGCAGCACGAACAATTTCGTCTGATCCTCCAGATTCGGGCACGCCGGATAGCCAAACGAATATCTCGACCCACGATACTTCTGATGAAACAAATCGCGGATCGCAGGCGCATCCTCACCCGCAATGCCCAACTCCTCCCGCATCGTCTTATGATGGAGTTTCCGCCAGCGCCTCCGCCGTCTCCACGCTAAGCCCGTGCAGATACAAATACTTTGTATATTCCTCACCCTCAAACAGCTTCTGCGTCTCGGTCGAAGCCTTCGACCCATGTCGCAGCCAACCTTAAAGAAGTCAGCATGAATGTCCCGAATAATGTCGGGACGGCTCAGCACCAGCACTTCGCTGCAGTTCTCCTTACCCCAGTAATCGTCCAGAGTAGGATTTCGCGACTGGATGTTAGTCCCCATGGCGCCGTCATAAACGACAACGCGTTTCTTCACGGTTTGTAAGAAATCCATCATTGGCCGAATCATGCACAAACGCCGGCCCCCGAGGACCGGCGTGTGATCGACTCCAAACTCGCTTCGAAATCTAACTCCCCGCAACCATCTCCTTGGGAGCTCCACCATCCACGTCAGCCTGATTGAACACCACGTTGGCTCCCATGTGTGCTGGCCGTGAGGCCAGCATTTGCTCCTTGCGGTAAACCAGATTGCTGGCGTTAAACGTAGCCAGCTCAAACCCATGCCCGTGAGTAATCGCGTCGGTCGGACAAGCCTCCACGCAATACCCGCAAAAGATACATCGATTGTAATCGATGTTGTAGACCTTGGCGTAGCGTTCGGCGCCGCTTACGCGGTGTTCGGCGGTGTTGTCGGCGGCTTCGATGTAGATGCAGTTCGAGGGGCAGTTCGCAGCGCAGAGGAAGCAGGCTACGCATTTTTCCAGTCCGTTCTCGTCGCGCTGCAGGACGTGAGCTCCACGGAAGCGGGCTTCGAACCTCGCGCCCTTCAACGGACCTTTGCCGTCGGGATAGTTTTCGACCGTCGTGGGCTGGAACATCTCCATGAAGGTGATGCTCATGCCTTTGGCGATCGCAGCGATGTTTTTCAGGACCGGCATGCTCTTTCAGTATACCGAAGCGGGTCATCCGTAGTCACTTTTGCGAGACGGCGGGTCCAGTCGACCAGATTTTGCAACAGTTGCAGAATCAGCTGCTTTGCGGTTTCACCCGTGAGACTCCCATTTGCATCGAATTTCTCCTGCGCCTTCGCGATCATGACTTCAGGCAGGTTCAGCGGATGTATGTTGAGAAAAACGAAGGTCTGGCGGAGATGGTATTGAGCGCGGGCCCCGCCGAGCACACCGCCGGCCGCGCTCATCAGGCTTGTCATTCCACGCGCTGTCGCCGTAAGGCCGCGAAGCCCAGTCAATGGCGTTTTTCAGAACTCCGGGAACGCTGTAGTTGTACTCCGGGGTCACGATCAGGATGGCGCCGGCGGCGCGAACGCGCTTCTTGAATTCGACGATAATAGGCGGCGGAGTTCTTTCTTCGTCCTGGTTGAAGGGCGGGATTCCGTGTAGGTCGAAGCTCTCGATCTTTGCGTCGTTGGGAACAAGTTGCTGCGCCGCACACAGCGCCATGCGATTGTACGAAGCTTGCCGCAAACTGCCTGCGATACCGAGAATGGTTAGGGGAGGGTTCATGTGTATAGCTATTCCTTTCGCTTGATCAAGGGCTGGTGTTTCGATTCGCCAAATCAAGTTTAGGTGCAACTTCAGGTCGGATGAGGTGCAGGGGAAGCAGGTTCCTCGCGGTGCTTCCAGCCCGGTTCGGAATGACATCCCTTTGGGGTGTGCTCGCGATACACTGACCACGGGCAAACTGATTCCATGCGCGTGAGGGTGCTCTTTTTCGGGGTGTTGAAAGATCTGGCGGGGAAGTCCAGCGAAGTACTGGAGTTGCCTGATGGAGCTGTGGTGCGCGATTTGCTGTCGCATTACTTTTTTGAGGTTCCGCCGATGAGGGAATCCCTGGCTTCGATTGCCGTAGCGGTGAATCAGGAATACGCAGGGCCGGAGGCGGTGCTGAAGACGGACGACGAGGTTGGTTTGCTGCCGCCGGTTAGTGGTGGGTTGGGGAAGGCGGCCTCGATCGTCCGCGACACTATTGACACCCAGGGTGTGTTGGCGCGCATCAAGGGTGGTGAAGATGGGGCTGCCGTGGTGTTTGAGGGAGTGGTGCGTAACCAGACTCGGGGACGCCGGACACTCTATCTGGATTACGAGGCCTATGAGGAGATGGCACTTGGTCAGATGGAGGGTCTGGCTGAGCAGGCCGTGAAACAATTCCCGGTCCGCGAGGTTGTGCTGATACACCGGCTGGGGCGGCTGGAGATCGGCCAGACGAGTGTGTTGATTGTGGTGGCTTCGCCTCACCGCACCGCCGCGTTCGATGCCTGCCGCTGGCTGATTGATACGCTCAAGCGCACCGTCCCTATCTGGAAGAAGGAGTATTTCGAGGACGGTGCGGTGTGGGCGGATGGCGAACCCTTTCCGGACGAAATTCGCCGGGCGCAAGGCAGCCCTGGACGCGAGGCCGCATCTAAGTGAGCGGGCTGGCGGTGCCAGAACCCGTTTCGCTGCGCTCGACTGGATCCTTCGACTTCGCTCAGGGCAGGCAGCCGAGGCGGCTGTCCCCACGTATACTTCTTTTTGCTGAATGAAAAAATCCTTTCCTGCGATAGTGCTGTTGCTGGCCTGCGCTGCTCAATCGCAGCAGGCTCCGGCGCAGAAGCCAGCTAGGGCGGAGCCGGAGGCCACGCTTAAGGTTGACGTCAAACTGGTAAATGTCTACGTGACTGTGACGGACGCTCACGGGGCTCCAGTGGCCGGGCTCAAGAAAGAAAATTTCGTGGTGAAGGAAGATGGGCGGGAGCAGAAGATTTCGGTGTTCGACAAGGAATCGGCGCTGCCGCTTTCGATTGCGCTGGCAATTGACACGAGCTTGAGTACGCGTCACGACCTGCCGCTAGAGCAGGCATCGGCCAAGCGGTTTGCCAAGGCGATCTTGCGGCCGGTGGATGCGTTGTCGGTGTACGGATTTAATGAGAGCGTGTCGCAGGCCACCTCTTACACTGCGGATTTGAAACGCATTGACGAGGGCATCGACCACATTCGCATGGGCGCGGCCACGGCGCTATTCGACGCGGTGTATGTGGTCTCGCGCTCGCTGGATCGCCGGCAGGGACGGAAAGTGATTGTTCTTATTACCGACGGGGGAGATACCATCAGCCGGGTCGACTATAAAGAAGCAGCGCGAGCGGCCGAAGAGGCGGAGGCTCTGGTCTACAGCATCATAGTGGTACCGATCGAGAACAGCGCGGGGCGAGAAACCGGCGGCGAAAATGCGCTGATCCAGCTCTCGGAAGATACTGGAGGTAAGTACTACTATGCGACTTCGATGTCGCAGCTGGACGAAGCCTTTCGCCAGATCAGCGACGAACTCCGGACGCAATATCTGCTGGCCTACTATCCATCCCAACGCACGTCAAGCTCACAGTTTCGGCGCATTCAGGTCGGGATTGCGGGGCCGCCGAGGCCGCGGCTTACGGTGTGCGACATCGGGCTGGTTACTACACGGTGAAGTCGGAGTTTTGAAATCATAGTCAGTAGCTAGTGGTCAGTGGCCAGTAAGAACGGCATCTTGATTGACAAGGATGGTGGATGGTTTGGTATTGTTCGGACTGCTTCGACATGGCTGAAGGATTGCTTTTCCATTCCAAGAATCAGCTTGGGTATGCGGGCACTTGCTTTTGAGCCGGTACTGCTCGCGCCAAGTTGAGATGCGCGGTTTCTCGTCCCATCGAACGGCGATTGCCGATCCAGCTTCCGAGTTTTCGAAACGGGAACTTTAAGAGAGGTTCAGTGAATAGTCCGAAGGGAAGGTTTACGATCTTGAACCGGAAGTCCTCTCGCCGTTTTGCCGCGCGAGTCGCGGTGTTCGCTGTAGTGATCGTACTGACCTCGCCGTTGGTGATGGCTCAGACCGTGGGAACAGGCAGCATTGTGGGGCTGGTCACGGATGCGCAAGAGAAGGAACTCACTGGCGCCAAGGTAGAGATCACCGATAAGGCGAGGGCGATGGTGATCCATGAGACCACGGCGGCGGCGGGATTGTATTCCTCGGGACCGATTCAGCCCGGAGATTACGTGGTACGGGTTGAACTGAAGGGCTTCAATCCGGCGGTGCTGCGAGTCGAGGTCCGGGTCGGAAACACAACTCGCGGCAATGTAAAGATGCTGGTCGGGCCGGAGAAGCCTCAGGTCGAGGCTCCGGGAGGTACGGCGGTCAACGTCGAACAAGCCACCGTGCAAAGCGTGATCGACGGAGACCGGGTTGAGAAGCTGCCGATCAGCGGGCGAAATTTTCTTGATCTAGCACAGCTTGAGCCCGGGATCCAGATGCAGGACGGCGGCCTCTTCAGTCCTGGTAAAAATGGGCTCTCGTCGATTTCAGTTCTAAACCGTTATGGCCGCGGGGCGCGGATCGAAGTGGATGGAGTCGACGTCACCGACGAGACGGCGGGAACTACTACGCAAAACATTCCCGCGAGCGCGATCCAGGAATTTCAGATTCCCGAGTCTTTGCTCGATCTCTCGACCGGGCTGACCTCCGGCGCAGTGAACGTGATTACACGGTCGGGAAGCAATCAGATCCATGGCGCGGCGTTTGGAGTGTACAGCGGCGATCAAGGAGCAGCGGCGCTGCCGGGCTCGACGGCATCTTCGCGATCTTCTTTTCAGCGGGAACAATTTGGCGCAAGTGCAGGGGGAGCGATCGTCAAGGACAAAGTCTTCGGGTTCGCCGATGCCGAGCGCACGCAGCAGAATCTAACCGCGGCCGAGGCCTTTAGCTATCCGTTTAGCGGGCTGAACACTATCCTCTCGCAGCCCTACCGTGAGTTCGACACGGATGAGCGCCTGGATTGGAACATGAGGGACAGCACGAGGGCTTTCTATCGTTTCAATTACTTTCAGAACAGCGATCTGCGGCCTAGTGGTTCCGCCAGCTCGACGCAGCAATTGCGTAGCACGAACAACACTGCGACGAACACCCTGGGCGTCGACTTCAATACCGGCGTATACGCGCACAGCTTGCGCTTCGAATATCTCAAGCTGCGCAATTCCGTGATGGATGTCACGAGTGGGTTGAGCGGAGCCGACGATCCCATTGCCGGGCTCGGCATTAATATTGGCGCGTCCACTGCGGGGAATTGCATCCTTAGCAGCGGAGGGAGCTACTGCGGAGGGCCAAGCTGGCTGGCGCCGCAAAGGACGACGCAGTCGGACAAGCTCGCGCGCTACGACGGCAGCAGGGTACTGGGCGAGCACGTCATCCGCTACGGCGTGACGTTCAATCGCATCGACGCCGGACGCTTGGCGGCCTACTCCGCCTTTCCGCAGGCGGGGACGACTTCGCTGGTGGGGTTGACCTCGAGCGATCCGGCGTCTTATCCCGCGGATTGGGTGAGCTTGGGGAACGGGATTGGGTTCTCCACCGCTAAGGCGGCATTTGGATTCCCTGGCGGAGGACTGGGTCCGGATAACCGGGTGGAAATGTACGTTGGGGACCGGTGGAAGTACAGCCCGAAACTCGCTCTGACGTATGGCGTGCACTATGTGCACGACACGGGGCGCACGGACAGCGGCCTGGGTGCATTGCCGGATCTGAATCAGTGGTTGCCGGGACTGGGCGCCAAGGTTCGCAATCCGAACCTAAATCTGGCGCCGCAATTCGGGTTTGCCTGGGATGCGGGGGGCGACGGTAGGACAGTAATCCGCGGCGGGGCCGGGCTGTTCTATGAGAACACGATCTGGAACAGCACTTCACTGGACAGCGCCGCACGTCTTACGAAGGGAATTTTCAACGATGCTCCGCAAGTCTGCTCTGGAGGTGTGGCTGCACCATTTGCGTGGCCTACCAGCCTGCTGGGGATGACCTCGATTGCGGGAGGCGCGGCTACGGTTGTGACCACGCCGACCGGTCTGGAGGCGCGGCCCACGTTTTGCGGGCAGACCATCTCGACCGCCGCGCCTGCAATTCTGGCGCTCAACGGAGCGTATCAGGCGGCGGCCGCTAGCGTTGCGGGGAACCAGCCGAATGGCAACTTCGTGGGTACCGCACTGTCGGCACTGAATCCTAACTATGACCTTTTCTATCCGAATTACCGCACGCCGCGTTCGTGGCAGATGAACCTCGGCATCCAGAAGGAAATTCGTCCGGGAACGGTGCTCAGCCTGGATTACATCCGCAACATCGGCGAGCATTACCTGATCGGCCAGGACGTTAACCACAGCGGAGCGGCGCGCAGCTTCAATCAAGCCAACGCCGTTGCCGCCAGGGACGCCGCACAAACGGCTGCCGGCTGCCCCACCGGGTTTGGTCAGGCTACTTGCATGATCACGGCGTTAGGCCAAGCGGGCGCCCAGGCGGCCTACTCTACGGCGGGGCTGGATTCGAACCTGCAGGCGGCGGGCGGCGGCCCTTGCTCCTATTGTGCGTTTCCGGGGACGAATGCGATCACCGGCAACATTGGTGCGGTGGGCGGAGTGGACGTGCTCTTTCCAGATGGCCACTCGGTGTACAACGGCTTGCAGGCGAGACTGGTGACACGGATCGACAGGCCGGTGCGGGGTGTGAAGACTGCGAACCTCCAGCTTTCCTACACGCTCTCCCGTTTTGTTAGCCAGGCGCAGGACGAGAACTCCATCAACCTGGCGACGGATAACGATAACCCTACGCGGTTCACGGGGCCAGACGCGCTGTCCCGGAAACATCAGATCTCATTTGGCGCAATCTTCGATCTTCCGTTCTATGCGAAGCTCAGCATGGTCGGCCATTTCTACAGCCCGCTTCCGCAGAATCTGCTACTGCCTGAGCTGACCAATGGTGGCGAAATCTTTGCCAGCGACTGGCTGGGTGCCGGGCTGGGTTCGGCTGGGGCCCCCGAGCCCTTGCCGGGAACACAGAGTGGCCAATTCCAGCACGGCACCAACATTGACAATCTGCAAGCCGTGATCAACAGCTACAACCACACTTTTGCCAACAACTTGACGCCTGCAGGCGCTTGCCTGGTCGCAAACAACGTGCCTACTGGTGCCCACTTCACATGCCCGGGGCTGATATCCGGTCCGCCGGTTATGACCCCTAGCGACATGGTCGCTCTCGGCTGGGTCATGCCCACGCTGGGTTCGGTGGCTCCCTATGCGCTGGGAATCCCATGGTTGAAGACGATGGATATGAGGGCGTCGTGGCCAATCAAGATTAAAGAACGTGTGACTATCGAGCCGAGCGCCAGCGTTTTTAACGTCTTCAACCTGGTCAACGCATTCCTGCCGGGCAACTTGCCGGGTGCTTCCTTGCTGCCTGGCCAGAATGGTTTGCTGGCGCCGAATGTGTTGGGTGGAGTCAGTTCGCCTTCGGGTTTTGCGCCGTTCCGGGCGGGTTTCCAGTCGGGGACGTATGCGTTCGGAGCTCCACGGCGGTTCGAATTCGGACTGAGGATCAGTTTCTAGGACATAAGCGTTTCCGTCCCCAGATGAGCATCTCCGCCAAACTGAGAACTTGCGGGTAGTGGCTGAATTTGTTCAAGTTAAGCCACTACCAACTTGCGCGGGATGACAATCTAGCTCAAAGCTCCGTGTACAATATCGGGATGCCTTTCCGCGCCCAAGGCCATCCGAACGCCGCTAAGCACGGTCGGACCCCGCCCCCTGAAGAAACTCTTGAAGAAGCCAGCTTCCTGAAGAGTCTGGGCGAGAAGCAGAAGCCAGTCACGGTCAAGCTGATGGATGGCCAGATGGTGAGCGGCTGGATCGAGTATTACGACAAGCACATGGTGCGGCTGACACGCGAAGGCGCTCCTAATCTTTTCATTTTTAAGCACGAGATTATGTACATCGCAGAAGACGGCGGGAAGAAGAAGTGAAGCGGGCTTCAGGCTTCGGCTTTCTGGCTTCGGTTCTTCCGTCCTGGCCCACGTTGCTTTCGACCCCGAAGCCAGATAGCCGAACCCGCAGCCCGGTATTCAGACCTGTGACTAACCCCAACAACAGTTTTCTCCCCGACATGTCAGCCATCGCTCGCGAAGCGGGCGCTTTGCTGATGCATTATTTTCATCAGCATCTGAAGATCGAATACAAGGGCGACGCTGATCTGGTGACGGCGGCGGACCGCGCTGCCGAGGTGTTGATCCGCGACCGCATCCGCGAGCAGTGGCCGACGCACGACGTGTTGGGGGAAGAGCAGGGGCTTAACGATCAGGGCAGCGAGTACCGCTGGTACGTCGACCCACTGGACGGGACGACGAACTTTGCTCACGGGTATCCGGTATTCTGCGTCTCGATTGCTCTGGAACAGCAGGGCCGGCGGATCGCGGCAGTCATTTACGATCCCACGCGCGACGAGCTGTTTTCCACTGAAGTTGGAAGAGGAGCGCAGCTTAATGGCCAGACGATCCATGTTTCGAAAGCAGCTGCGCTGAAGGAATCGCTACTGGGCACGGGTTTTCCCAGCCACAAGCGGCACAAGAATCCGAATATTTATTTCTATCACCAGATCACGCTGCATACCCACGGGGTGCGGCGAGCGGGGTCGGCGGCGCTTGATTTGTGCAACGTGGCCTGCGGCCGCTACGACGGTTTCTGGGAGTTCAATCTGAATCCCTGGGACACGGCGGCGGGGGTGCTGATCGTGGAAGAAGCTGGCGGCAAAGTGACGCGATTCGATGGATCTCCATTCGAACTCAACAGCCGCGAGACCGTGGCCTCGAACGGACTGATCCATGAGGCGGTGTTGCGGGAGTTTGCGGACATCTTTGCGGGGCGGGGTTTGGAGCCGCTGCTAGATCCGCGGGTTTACGAGAGATAGGAAAGTCTTTTAACACAGGGGCACAGCGGAACACAGAGTACACCGATTTCTTTGCCGCGTTACAATTACGTTGTGGGATTGTTCTCCGCTTACGGCTGTTCTAAATTTATAACTCCTACAGGTTCAACGTGATCAATTCTCTTCTGGAACGCAAAATCGAAAAGCGGCCTGACCGAGTGCGGCTGCATGGACGCATTCTTTTTCTCACCGAAGACCCGGAACTGATCAAGCGGCAACTGGCCGGGGAAGATCTGCCCTGGGACACGAAGAATCCGGCGAACAATCCGAAGTTGCGCGACGATATCTCGACCGATGAGATTACGCCCGCGCACTACTGTTTTTATTTTGACGAGACGCTGGGCGAGATTCCTTATCTTGGGTTGAAGTGCGGCAGCGTGACGCCGATCGGGCGAGGCGATGTGAAGCGCGGCGGCTTTGTGTGCGCGGTGAGCGGGAAGCGGCGCGGGAAGGGGTCGAGCCGCGAGCAGTCTCCTTACGCGGAGATGTGTGCCGGCATTCAGGTCGTGATCGCGGAAAACATTGAGCGCATCTACAAGCAGAATTGCCAGAATCTCGGGGTGTTGACTTCGATCGACTTTTCGCTGATCGACCGGATCCGCAGCGGAGAAGAGATTGCGCTGGCAGAATTCACGGCTGGGGAAGATGAGATTACTCGTCAGGTAATAGAATACGGCGGGCTGTTTCCGTTTAATGTGGCGCGGATGCAAGGGAAGGTGTTCTTGCCACCAGTCAAGACAGGCAAGCGTCCCATGACGTTGGCGGAGAAGATATTCGCGCGGCACATGATTAACGAGAAAGGTGAGGTTGGGGTTGCGGCTGTAAAGCCAGGCGACACAGGGTTTGCACGAGCCGACCTACGTTTCAGCCATGAGTACGTCACGCCGATGGCGGCAATTTTTTTTGAACGTTATGTCGGCAAGAACGCGAAGGTCAACGACGCCTCGAGCATTATCTTTTTCCGCGACCATCTGACGTTTCTCGACGAGGTGATCTCCGAGGAGAAAAAAAAGCTGGGGCTGCTCGACTTGGCGACGCAACTCAAGATGAAGCAGCAGGACTTTGCAGCGAAGCAGGGAATCAAGCTGCATGGCGAGTTGAAAGACCGCAAGGGGTCGGAGGGCATCTGCCACTCGATCGTGCTCGAAACCTACGCGTTGCCGGGGCAATTGAACATTGGCTCGGACTCGCACACTCCTCACGTGGGCGCGATTGGCTGCGTCGCTTTCGGCATCGGCACCACGGACGTGTTCAATAGCTGGATCACGAAAGATGTGCGCGTGAAGGTGCCGGAGTCGGTGAAGATCGTGATTCGCGGCAAGAAGAATGCGAATGCCACGGCGAAAGATTTCATCCTGAAGATTCTGAGCCTCGACTATGTGCGCAGCGGCAAGGCGCTGGCGAAAGTGATGGAGTATGCGGGCGAGGCCATCGAAGAACTCAACGTGGATGAGCGCGCCACCATGACCAACATGGCAGCGGAAATTGGCGGGTTTACGGGGATTGTTGCTCCGGACAAGAAGGCGGCCGACTTCCTAGTGGAGCGGAGGGGCATGGACCGTAAGAAAGCCGAGGCGATGATTGAAGGCTTGTACAGCGATGCCGATGCGCAGTATGCGCACGTGATCGAACTCGATGCGGCGGAGATTACGCCGATGGTTGCGACCCCGGGCGATCCGGGCAATGGGAAATACGTTCGCGAGTTGAATACGTCGGTGCCGGTCGAAATCGCCTATGGGGGCACGTGCACAGCGGGCAAGAACGAAGACATGGACATGTACGCGCTCGTGCTGGCGGATGCGCTCAAGCAGGGCAAGCGTATCGCCGACTCGGTGAAGTTCTATATCCAGTTTGGATCGCAGGAAACCCGCGAGTATTGCATTCGCAAGGGTTACATCGATGTGTTTCAGCAGGCCGGGGCGATTGTGATCGAGCCGAGTTGTGGAGCGTGCATCAATGCGGGGCCGGGAGTTTCGACGCGTCCCGAGCAGGTGGTGATCAGCGCGCAGAACCGCAACTTCCCGGGGCGCAGCGGTCCGGGACAGATGTACCTGGCTTCGCCTTTGACGGTGGCGGCGAGCGCGGTAGCGGGATATATCGTAGAGTACGAGCCTAGCGAGGCATTGGTGGGCGCGTAATGTTGCGCTGCAGGGCCGGATCCGACAGGCCCCCGCAAGTGGTTGAATTCAGGCGGGGTGGCCGAAATCAGCCAGTGCTGGAGCTGCAACTTTTTGTTAGTATCCGAGTTCAAATAGATAGGCGCTTCGGATAGAAACAAGATCTAGAAGACCTGGATCCGGTGGGTTTCGAGGTTAGATGACGGATCTGAGACAAGGGGGAACATCATGCGGTACATGAAATATTTGGCTTTGGTGGCGCTTCTGATGCTGCCGCTGACCTACTCGCAAGCGCAGGTCGCGGTTGGAATTGGCGTAGAACCGGCATGCGCGTACGGCTACTACGGATATTATCCCTACGCATGCGCGCCTTACGGCTTCTACGGACCTGACTGGTTTGCGGGCGGATTGTTTATCGGCGCCGGCCCGTGGTGGGGTTGGCACGGCGGTTGGGGTCGCGGTGGTTGGGGTGGACGCGGCTTCGTTGGCGGTCGCGGGTTCGTTGGCGGACGCGGGTTTGCGGGCGGCCGTGGATTTGCAGGTGGACGTGGATTTGCGGGCGGACGCGCAACTGGTGGATTTCACGGTGGAGCGGTTCGCAGCGGGGGCGGCTTCCACGGTGGCGGCGGAGGGCTTCATAGCGGAGGTGGGTTCCACGGTGGTGGAGGTGGATTCCACGGCGGTGGCGGCGGACATGGTGGCGGTGGACACCGGTAAGCTCGTCTGCAGCTTAATGTGAGGAGAGCCGAATCGCAAAAACGGCCGGCAGCCAAGCGCTGCCGGTCGTTTCGTTTTTGTGGCTCAGGCATTGGTAGTGGCTGAAAATTCAGCCACTACCCAGGGCATTGATGGCCTGTACCTGCCGCCCGCACTCTTGCTAGAATGTGCGATTCGCGGAGGCGTCGCGGTAGTAGTAAAATAGTCTGCATAGATCTCAGGAGATTGACACCCATATGGCCTACGTAATTGCAGAGCCTTGCATCAACACCAAAGACACGGCGTGCGTGGATGCGTGTCCGGTGGATTGCATTCATCCCAAGAAGGATGATCCCAAGTATGCGACGGAACCGTTGCTCTACATTGATCCGGTGGAATGCATCGACTGCGGCGCGTGCGTGCCGGTGTGCCCGGTATCGGCCATCTTCGCGCTCGACGATCTGCCGGAGAAGTGGAATGAATTCACCGCGAAAAACGCAGCGTACTTTGGCAGATAGCGATTCACAGTCAACTGATTTGGGGAGCTTTCCGCGTTAAAGAGCGCGCACCAGTACTTCGGGTGCGCGCTCTTTTTCCTCGGACACGTCACATTCTGGTGAGGGTAAAGTTTCCTTCTCCGCTGCAGGTTGACCCGGTTATGCTCCAGGTGCCTATTACCGTGTTATTAGGGCCGATACCACCCTGAAGAGTCAGCACGTTCTGGGCGCCGGTTACCGTCATTCCGAAGGTGCCGGTAACGCTCCCGCTGAAGTTCCCGCTCAGGGTGAAGCTGCCGGTCTGAGTTGTTTCCCCCGAAACGAAGCACGAGCCGGTCGTTGTGAAGGTGAAATTCGTAATACTCAGCCCGCTTCCGCTAGTTTCGCTCAGCGTGGTGGTGAAGGCGTAGACGGGCGGCCCTCCTGGCGTGCTCATCAGGGTGGCGCTCCAGTTTCCGTTGATGGTGGTGGAGTTTGATCCGCTGCCGCACCCCGACATAGTCAGTCCGAGCACCAAGAGTACGATCATCCAAACTGGTTTATGCACATTTCCCTCCGGAGTCGAGATTCAAACAGAAGAGAACACCAAACTGTGGTTAGAGTTGTCTGAATAATCGGAAAAAGCGACGAAACGTGGGTCGTCGATTCCTTTCGCCTTCAAAGCTCGCGACGCCTCGCGGACGACGGATTGCACTACGGAATCAACTGTATTGTGGGTTTATGGCGCGCCGGCTATTGTGTTTTAGTAACTTTTCATAGAGTGAATTTTGGGACGGTCATGGGTTAGTGTCGCGGTAAGAATGGCGACGTTCAGACCCTTAGGACCGTCCTTATTTTGTTTTTGGGTTGTCACCTGCCTTCGGATCGGCCGCCGTGGGCTTCTTGCACTCCGATCTGTCCGTTACAATCGTGCATTACTGAATCTGCTGGGCATCCATGGCACTGAGAGAGTCGGAAGCGATCGTGCTGCGGACGTATCCGCTGCGCGAGGCCGATTTGCTGGTCACGCTGTTCACGCGCGCGGAAGGCAAAGTGAGCGGAGTGGCGCGGTCGGCGAAGAAGTCGAAGCGGCGCTTTGGCGGGGCGCTGGAGCCGATGACTTATGTGCGGGCGTTTTATGACGTCCGCGAGCGGCAGGAGTTGGTGCGGTTGGATGCGTGCGAGGTGCTGGAGTCTCCGCTGGCCACCGAAGTGAGCTATGCGCGGGCAGTGGCGCTGGCGCATGTGGCTGAGTTGCTCGACGAATTGCTGCCTGACCACGAAGCGAACGACGCCATCTTCCGGCTGACGCTTTCGGTACTGCATGTCTTGACGGGCTCGGAAGTGTGGATGCCGATTACTTATTTTGATCTGTGGCTGACGCGGCTGGTCGGCTTTCTGCCGGAATTGACGGAGTGCATCGTGTGCGGCCGAAGTCTGAACGGAAGCCGTGCTTATTTTCACGCATTGGCCGACGGGCTGATGTGTAGCGAAGATAAGAGGCTGGCGTCTTCCGAGATTTCGAAGGACTCGCGGGAGTTGGCCGCGAAAATGTTTCGCGCTCCGGTGGAGAGTTTTGCGGGGCTGCCGTGGCCCAAGGCGCAGGGAGCGGATCTGCGCAAGTTTCTGATTCAGGCTTTGCAGCGGCATATTGAGAAGAAATTGGTCACAGCGGGGATGCTGGAAAAAGTCGGCAGCTAGCCCCCTTGGGAAAATTCTGTGTGGGACACCGCTCCTACCGGTGCACATAACGCACAAGGTCTGCAGGAGAGCGCTTTCCCTGGGCGACGGCAGCTACGATTCGAGAGTGACCTTCGCGGGCCGACGTTTTATCGGAGTACGCTGTTTCAAACTGTGTATCTTCAGATTTTGCGAATCCGTTGCGGTCAGTCTTTTGGACAATGGTCACAAAAGAATCTTGAGCATTGATCCTCCAAATCATGACTCGATAAAAGGTAAATGGCCACCATCCTGCAACGATGGTGTCGCCTAAAACGTCGAGGTCGTTAGGGTTTATGTTTTGAATCCACCGAGCCATGTGAATTGTGACCGGAGTATAGCGCCAACGATCTGCAATTCGAATAGCCGCACCAATCTGATGTTGGGTGGAAAACTTTTCAGACAGTCCCTCCATCTTCGCGGCTGACGGTTCGTGCCTCCATCCGTTACAATCGAGCATTAACCTGCGCTCGGCTTAACGCTGGGTGCTCGCCTCGATCCGATCTGCTCATGGCCAAGAAGAAACAAAATAAGTTTACGGAGATCATCGATCTCGACAAGCTTCCAGACATACCTCATACGAAACCTAATTGGCTTACCTTTCAGGAACTTATCCTGCGGCTGCAGGCGTTTTGGGCGGAGCGCGGGTGTGTGCTGCAGCAGCCTTATGATGTGGAAGTGGGTGCGGGGACGATGGCGCCAGAGACGTTTCTGCGCGTGCTGGGGCCGAAGCCTTATAAGGTGGCTTATGCGCAGCCGTCGCGGAGGCCGGCGGACGGGCGGTACGGGGAGAATCCGAACCGGCTGTTCAAGCACATGCAGTTGCAAGTGGTTCTGAAGCCGCCGCCGGAGAATGTGCAGGAGCTGTATTTGGAGTCGCTGGGGGCGCTTGGCATCGACCTGCGGCGGCACGACATCAAGTTCGAGGAAGATAACTGGGAAGCTCCGACGCTCAGCGCCTGGGGAGTGGGCTGGCAGGTGATGCTCGATGGATTGGAGATCACGCAGTTCACTTATTTCCAGCAATGCGGCGGCTTGGATCTGCTTCCGATTTCGGTGGAACTGACTTATGGCCTGGAGCGCATCGGGGCGTTTCTTCAGGACGCGGATTCGATTTACGACATCGTGTGGGCACGCGATCCGGAGACCGGGCGGGCGACGACCTACGGTGATGTGCGGCTGGCGGATGAACTGCAGTTTTCTGTCTACAACTTCGAGCAAGCTGATGTGGAAAAAACCTGGGAACATTTTAATTTGTACGAGGCGGAGTGCAAAAGGCTGCTTGAGACGTATGGGAAATGGTACAAGCCTCTTGAGGATCAAAAGCTCGTCAAGGTAGAAGACGCGCTTGATCGCAAGCCGATACCTCCTCCGCAGCCTAAGGAGAGCTTTCCTCTGCTCGCGGCTTACGACCTCTGCCTGAAATGTTCGCATCTGTTCAACATCCTCGATGCCCGGGGGGCAATTTCTGTGACTGAGCGCGTGGGCGTGATTGCACGAGTGCGGGCGCTGGCGGTGGGCATCGCGAAGGCCTGGGTAGATCAGCAGAAATTGGATCAGCAGAAAAGTAAGCCTGCGGCTTCAGAGAAGCCAGACGAGCCTGAACCTGTCCGCGAAAAGAAAGCCAAGAAGGAGAAGTTGTCGCCCGTCGGAATGTGAGCTGTGCCATGTGATCTGCGTCACACGTGTTTCGCAAGATGTTTGAGAAACTTAGCGGTTTAAGGTATGCCAGACTTTTTGTTAGAGATCGGGTGCGAAGAGATTCCGGCGCGGATGATTGACGCGGCCTCGCAGGAGTTGCGCGAGCGCGTCAGCGCTTTGTTGCGCAGGGAAAGGCTCTCCGCAAGCGAGATCTCTCATTTCGATACGCCACGGCGCCTGGCTGTGATGGTTGACGGCATTCCAGAAGCTCAGGCGGACGTCACCGAACAGGCGACCGGGCCTTCGGTCAATGTTGCATATAAGAATGGTGAGCCTACTCCCGCAGCGCATGCGTTTGCCAGGAAAGCGGGAGTCGAGGTTTCGCAACTGGAGAAGGTCACAACCCCGAAGGGTGAATACCTGGCCGCGAACATCACGAAGAAAGGCCGAGGCGCTGCCGACATTCTCGCGGAGAACCTGCCCAAGGAAATTGCTTCGATCTACTGGCCGAAGAATATGTACTGGCGCAAGGCGAATGAGAGGTTTGTGCGTCCGGTGCGGTGGCTGGTTGCCATGCTCGACGGGGAGACGATTCCGCTGGAGTTCGGTGGAATCTGGGCGGGAAAAATTTCGCGCGGGCACCGGATTTTGTCCCTTGGCGGCGTGGAGATCTCGCGGGCTGGATCCGCTTATGTGGACGCGCTTCGCGCGGTCAAGGTTTTGGGCCGCGCGGAACGCGAGCAGCAGACTCGCAAAGCGCTGGACACGGCTACGCGCACGATTCCCGGGGCACGGTGGCGGGAAGACAAGTCTCTGCTCGACACGGTCGTGAACCTGACGGAGTTTCCCTCGGTGATTCTGGGCGGGTTCGATCCGCAGTTTCTGGCTTTGCCGGAAGAAGTGCTGGTCACGGTGATGCGTGACCATCAGAAGTATTTTGCGGTGGAGGATGCGAATCATAAGCTGCTGCCGCATTTTCTGGCGGTGCTGAATACCGACGGCGATCCGCAGGGGCTGATCCGGCACGGCAACGAGCGCGTATTGCGGGCCCGCTTTAACGACGCGCGCTTCTTCTGGGCGACGGATCAGAGACAGTCGCTGCTGGAGCGCCTGGACTTGTTGCGGAAGGTTACCTTCCAGAAAGACCTCGGTAGCTACTACGAGAAGACGCGGCGCGTACAGCGTTTGTGCAGTTGGCTGAGTGAAATTATCAAGCAGAGCGGGATGGCGGTTCGTCCGGGTGTAATCCATAAAGCTGCTGCCCTGGCCAAAACCGACGTGACCACTGAATTGGTGAAGGAGTTCACTGAACTGCAGGGCATCGTCGGCGGGCTGTACGCGCGGGCGCAGGAGCTTGATTCGAGTTTGCCCGAGGCGACGCGATTCGCGATTGCGGACGCGATTTACGATCACTACAAACCGGAGTCCACTGAAGATGAGGTGCCGCGGTCGCTTGAGGGTGCGGTGCTCTCCATCGGCGACAAGGCGGATACGATTGCGGGAATGTTTGCGCTGGGGCTGGTGCCGAGCGGGTCGAAGGATCCGTTTGCGCTGCGTCGGCAAGCGAACGCGATTGTGAAGGTGATCGACAAATACAAACTGCCGCTCCGGCTGAGCGACTTGATGCGGGACGCGCGCGCCGGGTACCAGGGATCGGAAGCGGAGAAGAAGTTTGTCGAGGATGCGAAGTTCGACGAATCGGCGAGAACGTTCTTCCGCGAGCGGCTTGAGTTTTATTTGAAGGATGTGCGCGGGTACGCGTATGACGTGGTGAAGGCAGTGCTGGGGGCGGACGCGGAGGACGTGGTGGATGCTCTGGCCCGGGCCGAGGCCGTGAAACAGGTTTTGCATATGCCCGAGTTCCTCGCAATTGGCGCGGCTTGCAAGCGGATGCGGAATATTTTGAAGCAGGCGGAAGAAAAGGGAATCACTCCGGCGCTGGCCTTTGTATTCCTGTGTGAATCCGGTCCTGAGGAAAAAGACCTTGCTGCATACATCGAGGTTAACGGGCCCAGGGTCGAAGAACTTCGCAAGAAAAAAGAGTATGGCGAGGCGCTCAGGTTACTCTCGACCGCGCGCGAGCCAGTGGATGCATTTTTCGACAAGGTGATGGTCATGGTTGACGACGAAAAAGTACGAGCGAACCGGTTAGCGCTGCTGGGGACTCTGTTGAAAAAATTCTCCACGATCGCCGATTTCTCAGAGATTGTGACGGAAGGGGAAGCGTGACCTCGCTCCCGAGTAAGGAAGCTTAGTTCTATGGATTGCCGGCGGGACGCCGGTGCTACGAGAATCGAACTATAAAGGATTAATCATCATGGCGACAATTACCCTCCCAGAAGCTGGCGTTCAGGAAAGCACGAAGAACTCAACCAAGTACGTTTACTTTTTCGGTGGTGGCAAGGCGGATGGCAACGGCAAGATGAAGGATGACCTCGGCGGCAAGGGCGCAGGCTTGGCTGAGATGACCAATGCCGGTCTGCCCGTGCCTCCGGGATTCACCATTCAGACCGAAGCTTGCCGGGAATATATGCGGAGCGGCGGTGTGTCGAAGGAAGTCGACCGGCAGATGGAAGAGGCGCTGGCGAGGCTCGAAGGACTGCAGGGTCAGAAGTTAGGCACGGGCGAGAATCCATTGCTGGTGAGCGTACGGTCGGGCGCGAAGTTTTCCATGCCGGGGATGATGGATACGATTCTCAACCTGGGCTTGAACGACAAGAGTGTGGAGGCGCTGGCGAAGCGCAGCAACAATCCGCGGTTCGCCGCTGATTCCTACCGGCGGCTGATCCAGATGTTTGGCAACGTTGTGCTGGAGATTCCGAAGTCTGCATTTGACGAAGTGTTCGATGCGAAGAAGAAGCAAAAGAAGGCCAAGCTTGACACAGAACTTGACGCCAAGGCGTTGAAAGAAGTGATCGAGGAGTACAAGAAGGTGGTCAAGAAGCACACCAAGCGCGACTTTCCGCAAGATCCGCACGACCAGTTGGTGATGGCGCGGGACGCGGTGTTCCGCTCCTGGCAAAACGAGCGCGCCAAGCATTACCGCCGCATCAATAACATTGATGACATGCTCGGAACTGCGGTCAACGTGCAAGCCATGGTGTACGGTAACCTCGGTGAGACCAGCGGCACCGGTGTGGGCTTCACGCGCAATCCAGCTACTGGCGCGAAGGAGTTCTATGGCGAGTTTCTGATGAACGCGCAGGGCGAAGACGTGGTGTCCGGCGTTCGAACCCCGGTGCATATCTCAGAGTTACACAAAATCATGCCGGATGTGTACGACCAGCTGCGCGACATCACAACGCGGCTGGAGAAACATTACAAAGATATGCAGGATTTTGAATTCACCATCCAGGATGGAAAGCTCTACATGCTGCAGACGCGCAATGGCAAACGTACCGGTTGGGCCGCGGTGCGGGTGGCGATTCAAATGGTTGAGGAAGGATTGATCACCAAAGAAGATGCGATCTTCCGCGTCGAGCCAAACCAACTCTATGACTTTCTGGTGCCGCGGCTGGATGAGAAGAGCACGAAGGTGGAAGTGCTGGCGACAGGATTGCCCGCGTCGCCGGGCGCGGCAGTTGGGCAGATTGTGTTCACCGCCGAGGAGGCGGTCAAGAAAGCGGGACACGGTGCAAAGAAGAATCCTGTGATTCTGGTGCGCGCTGAAACGACTCCGGAAGATATTCAGGGCATGGAAGTTGCCGCCGGCATTTTGACCTCGCGCGGCGGCATGACCAGCCACGCTGCCGTGGTCACGCGCGGCATGGGCAAATGCTGCGTGGCGGGTGCGGGCGATATTCAGGTCGATGAACGAGCCGGCGAAATGCGCGTGAAAGGAGAGGTGTTCAAGGAGGGAGACTGGATTTCTCTCGACGGGACCAGCGGGCGCGTAATCAAGGGGAAGCTGAACACGCTCGATCCGTCGACCGATGACGCGGACCTGCAGAAGTTGCTGGGCTGGGCGGAACCGTTCCGCAAAATCGGCGTGCGCGCAAATGCGGACATTCCACGGGACGCGATTCAGGCTAAGGCTTTCGGCGCCGAAGGCATCGGCCTGTGCCGTACCGAGCACATGTTTTTCGCTCCCGATCGGATTCCACACATGCGCGCCATGATCCTTGCCGACAACGAGAAAGACCGCCGCGTCGCGCTGAAGAAATTGCTGCCCATGCAGCGGGCCGACTTTATTGGTCTGCTTAAAGCTATGAACGGTCTCCCGGTAACGATCCGCTTGCTCGATCCCCCGTTGCATGAGTTTCTGCCCAAACGCGAGAAGCTCATGGTCGACATCGCCAGCCTGCCCAGCGCCAACGCGAAGGAGAAAAAAGCATTAGTAGAGGAATACCACGAATACGGTGCGAAAGGCGCCGGCGACCTGAAGAAAGTTCTCTCCGGTCTGCTGGCGCGGGTGGAAGAGTTGCATGAGTTCAATCCGATGCTGGGACATCGCGGATGCCGTTTGGGAATTACCTATCCGGAGATTACCGAGATGCAGGCGCGGGCCATTTTCGAAGCGGCCGTAGCCGTGGAGAAGGAAGGTATCAAGACCCACGCGGAGGTGATGATCCCACTGATCGCGACCGTCAAAGAGATGGCGAACCAGGGAGCGATTGTCCGGCGCGTTGCGGAAGAAGTATTCAAGGAAAAGGGAAGGCACGTGCACTACCTCGTAGGCACAATGATTGAACTGCCCCGCGCCTGCCTAGTTGCGGATGAGATTGCCAAGGAAGCGGAGTTCTTCTCGTTTGGCACCAACGATCTGACGCAGACCACGTTCGGCTTCTCGCGCGACGACGTGAACAAGGTTCTGCCGACATATCTGGCGGAAGGGATTCTCAAGCAGGATCCGTTTGCTGCGATCGACCGAGACGGTGTGGGCGAGTTGGTGCGGATCGGGATTGAGCGCGGACGGAAGACGCGTCCTAAACTGGAGGTTGGAATCTGCGGCGAGCACGGTGGGGAGCCGTCGTCGGTGGAATTCTGCCATCAGGTGGGAATGGATTATGTGTCGTGCTCCCCGTTCCGCGTGCTCACGGCACGGCTGGCTGGGGCGCAAGCGGGGGCTTCCGAAAAACTGAAGGTTGAAGGCGGACGGACGAAATAGATCGGCTCAACGCAGAAGATGGGGAAGAATGCTACTGCACTTTCTGCAGGCGGGCGATCAGTTTCTGCGCCAGGCTCTCTTCCGATTCTGACCAGAGCAACCGCGCGCTGGTGCCGCTGTTTTTCTCCACGTTCACCGAGAACTCCACCAGCTTCGCCACATTGTCGCGAATCTTGGCGCGAGTCTGCTCGGTGAGGGAAGTTTCGGGCTGAAGAAAGTACGAATCGAGGCCGAAGTCCACCTGGATGTGTCCCGTTTGCTGGTAAGCGCCTTCGTCGAATTGTTCGCCCTGGACGATAAATCTCACGGTCGCGGGCTCGAGCACCCAGTTCGCGCTTGACGCGTCGGGCGTCCACAAATCCCAATGAGCTTCGAAGACGTAAGCGTAGTCGTCATGGACCAGCTCGGCGGCGATCAGCGTCGCCTGCCCGGGATCGATTCCGAAGGGAAACCGGCGCTCCAGCACGGTGGCTTCGTCCCAGGAAATAGGGTGCACGGCAAAGTAACTGATCCCCGGACGCTGCGTGGAGAACGGGAGCTGCTGCAGCACGGCAAAGGTGTGCGGCAACATCTCCGGGGCGGAGAAATCGGGAAACCATAGACTGAGATAAAGCGGATCAGACACAATCGCCTCAAGTGTTCGTAGACCGCGCTCCGGTGGCCGGTTTTCTTTTATTGTAAATTGTGTTGGGTTTGCGGGAAAAGGAGTAGCCACTGGGTTTTGACAGCCTTTCGCGGGGTTGTTACGATCAAATGTTCAGCGCTTATCACCGTCCCCGTCGTCTAGCCTGGCCTAGGACATCGCCCTTTCACGGCGGTAACACGGGTTCAAATCCCGTCGGGGACGCCAAATCTTTTCAGGAGCTTAGGGGGAACGGAGACTTTTGGCGCAGGCACAAAAAGGCACAACTCGGTCGCCAATTTGTGGCCCGGTTTGGCTAATCGCCAGTGTTTTCAGGCATCCGGAGCGGTTCTTCTAGGCACAAAAGGGCACAATTCAGCCAGACAGGCAACCGCAACAGCGGGTACGCGAAACAGGCGAATGACCCTACTCTGAGCTCTTCGTTTGTGAATTGTGACGGCTTGAGTGTATGTGTCCAATGTGACTCGGCTGGAAGCATGACGAAGCAATTCTTGCATTACCTTGATATCTGCTTTTGTTGCCCTTAGCAGGGACGAGTAGGTGTGCCGGAACGTATGCCATCCGATGTGTGCGATTCCGATCTTCACCGCAGCAGGACGGATAAAACTCCTCATGAGAGTTTGTCCCCAATACGGGTTTTTGCCGGACGTAGCGGGACTGGCAAATATCCAGTCATCTGGTTTTCGGTAAGGTGTGTACTCCTGCCATCTCCTCAGCGCTTCCGCTAGGTAAGCATCGAGCGGAATCGGTTTCTGGGACGCCTCGGTCTTGCACGGTCCAACTACCTGAAACACGATCGACCGTGTGACGCTGATCTCCTTTGATTGGAAGTTGATATCCCGCCATTTCAGAGCAAACAGTTCACTCATCCGCAAGCCGGTGCCGGCGTCCAGCAAGACAAGGGTTCGCTCGCGCAGCCCGAGACTAGCAATCAGCTGCTGAACCTCGCTCGCACTTAGCACGGTCGGGAACTTCTTCCGTTTCGCGCCTTGTCGCACCAATCGAATCGGATTGTACTTGCAGATTTCATGCCGAATTCCATGGTTGAAAAGAACGCTCATGATATTTCTGATCTTCGCGCAGCTTGACTTCGCTAATGCTAGCGATCTCAGCCAAAGTTCAACCTCCCCGGCGCTGATACGGTTCAGCGTGTAGTTCCCCCACCTCGGCATAATCCATTTATTTAGGTAGCCGTCGTATGTCACTTTTGTCGAGTGGGTTTTCCAAAGAATGTCGGGCTTCAACTCTCGCTGCCGATAGTGATCCACCAATTCGGACACAGTGATTTGACGCACTCTCACTCTTTCACTCCGTGAGTTCATACAGAGATGAAGGCCCGCAATCGCTTGGCGAGCCGCAACCTCGTCACCGAATTCATTCGTTGTCCCGACAACCATTCTGCGATGTTTGCGTTTGCCATCAGGTCCAGGTTCTCGCCATCTGAATTCCCAAACGTCTGGTCCGCCGTGTCGTTCGGTTCGCATCATGCTTCCGTTTTGCATGGATTTTCCTTTCTGTGCCTCAAATGCGGACAATTGCCTAGCAGGACTTGTAGGCACAATTCAGGCACAGATTGTCGATGAGGAAAGGCAAAAACCGCAACAAATCGAGGAAAGTTATCGCTTTCCTGCGGCAATAGCTCGGACGTAGCATGAAAGGAGCCGTCAATTTGGCCGGCAGATCGCGTCCCTGAAGAGGCTGGTCGTCGTGGGTTCAACTCCCACCCTGGCCACCACATCATTATTTACAGGTTGTTGCAGTTCAAATCGAAACGTCTACGTTCTCTTTTTCCGCCTTTGCTTACCAAGAACATTGACCGATCAAATGCAAACGCATCGGTAAGATAGAGTGCGGTAGAGAGCAGCCCCACAGGGCTTGGCATCGCTCGCATTTTGTGATGGATACTTTCCGATCTTAGGTTTAGAGCAAAACGCTCAACAGCTTCGATCCAAATCAATTGGTTGCA
>CAVYVQ010000021.1:0-14048 GCA_963771895.1 uncultured Acidobacteriaceae bacterium
TAAGGATGAACGACGTCGCCGTCGTGCCTCCGCCGGTTTCCGCGCCCGAGCGCGAGGCAGGACGCAATGCGAAACTCAACCTTCCCGCGCCCTCGGTCATCGCGCCGCCACCATCTGCCGATTCCGCGCGCGACCTCCGCCGCCTCGAAAGCGGCGCTGGCCGCGCCTCGCCAACCGTGGTTCCTCCGCCGCCAACTCCGGCAGGCAGCAATTCGCTATTGAGCAACATCATCGGCAAGATCTTTGGTACGCAGGACGTCGTGCCGCCACCGCCGACAGTCTCCGCCGGTAGCGACTCAGGAGGTGGCCGCAGCCCCAACGGCGCGCCGGGCGTATCGCTCGGCAGCAACGTCATTCCGCCTCCACCATCTGTCGGAGGCTCGACCGGAGGCTCGGGTACGTCGCGTGGTTCGTCAGGAAGAAATCAGGGCGCGACCCTGGGCGGATCGAACGTAATCCCTCCGCCGCCATCCGTCACCGGCACCGGTCAAGGCTCCCCGTCGGGCTCAGGAAATTCCGGCGGATATGGCAACGGCACGCTTCTCGCAGAAAACGTTATTCCGCCGCCTCCATCCGTCGGCTCTGGTTCCGGCCTCTCCGGCTCCGGGCGCAGAGGCACTGGCCTCGGAGGTCCCGGCGATGCCGGCTCAGTCCTGGCTCCTCCCAAAGGCTCGGGAGGAAACAGCGACAATTCCGGAATCGTGATCTCGTCGCAGCCCGGCTCTAAAGTTGGAACACCAGGCACCGGCGGTAAAGGCTCGCTGGCGATGTCGCCCGGCGGTGGAGACCAGCCCGGCTTAGGAGGTTCCGGTGGAGGCACAGGCATCGGTCGCGGCGAAGGCCCGGGCAGCGGATTGACGGGCGAAGGCCCGGGCGCGGGCAAGAGTGGAGCCGCACGCGGCGCCGATCCTAATGCGAGCGGCGGGATCTCTCCCACGCCCGGTCCCGGCGGCGCGGGCGACGCGACCACCGGCGCTCCCGCGGTCCCCGGCGTCGACGTTCGCGGCGGCAGCACCACTACCGTCGTCACTCTGCCCAGCTTCGGATCGGAAGGCAGCAGCGATCCCAATCTTCCCGCCCGCTCTACAGTGAAGAAGCAGGAAGGCCCGGCCATCACAATCGTCGCCACGTCGCGATCCGGCGGAGCGTTTGATTTCTACGGCAAGCTCCCCGGCGACAACTACTCCGTCTATGTGGACACAGCGATCGGGACGGTAGTGATGCAATTCGCCGAGGTAAATCCCGCCCCGCGTGGCCAAGGCACAATCGTCGGCCCGCAAGGCGTGCGCACCGATTTGCCGGCGAACCTTCCCCACAACCGAGTAGTGATCAAATGCCGCCTCGACGCTTCCGGCAACCTGAAAGATCTGCAGGTCCTCGAGCCCGGCCCCGCCGCGATGACTATTAAGATCGTAACCGCCCTGCGCAGTTGGAAGTTCCGCCCCGCCATGCGCGGCGTCCAGCCAGTAGAAGTAAACGCCATCCTCGGCTTCAACATCGACACCAACGACCGCAATTAGTACTTCGCGCGGTCGCTGTGAATTTCTGTCTCGAAATAACTTTTCCGAGAGTGGTTAGGGCTGTTGTCGGAGGAGGAAAGCTAAAATCCCCGCCCACGCGAAGCTTGGACGGGGCGCGACCAGTTCCTACACCGCATCCTTTGCGACAGCCCCGGGGGGCCGCACGCCACCGGCTGGTATCGAACTGTACCAATCGATGTTGCGGGTAAAATACATCACCGCGGCTATGGCTAGGAAGCTTGCAACCGCGCCAACCAGAAGCGCGTTGTCCTCCAAGCGCAATAGCAGATAGATAAAAAAGTAGAGCAAGCTGAATACAAACAGAGCGCGAAGGCCTTGGAGCCGACTGGCAAAAATCCATTCGGCATTAGCCGAAAGCAAAAGCACGGTGGCGCCACCAGCCACTAGAAAGGCCCAGTCAAAGCCAATCCGCTCGGCAAATGAGAGCAAGAGAAGATAAAAGATCATTTGCGCGACGCCGACTAGAACATATTGGGCTGGGTGGACGCGCTTGCCGGCCGTTGCTTCAAAGACGAAGTACGAGAGAAATAACAATCCGACAAACAAGAGTGAATACTTGAGCGCGCGACTGACGGATTGATAAGGGTCGGCCAATTCGACGAACGAGATTCCAAGCGCTGTGCGATCTAGGGCGCTGACCGCGGTATTTGTGCCTTCGGCTGGAACCCCTCGGGCGATGAAGGGTATGGACCACTCTGCCGTAAAGCCTTGGGCAGAAATAGTACGTTTTACGGGCAGAAACCCTCCGTCGAAACCTGGGCTGGGCCAATCGCCCTCTGCAGCGAGGCGCGTGCTCTTGCCGTAGGCCAGGACCGCAAGCCGCTTGGCGCCTGAAAAGCGGAGGTTTGCAGCGACGTTGAACGTGGCGTTCGGCTTGGCCAGATCGGAAACGCTGACGCCAAAGTAGGACAGAGGCAGGCGCGGGTTTGAGTCTCCAACGCTTTCTTCCGGGACGAAGGTGCTGGTCTTGCCGTTCGCCGTGAGTGTTCCATCTGCCAGGGCTCCCCGGGCGTCGCTGACACCGATGACTATCCTGGCTCGTGTCCAGTCAAGTTCTGCGCCTGCCGGGGCTGCCGAAGGGACGCCGGTCAGGTCGAATGTCGCGTCGAATTTCAGTTCGGCCTGATAGACCGGCACCTTGAACAGAGAACGACGACGCTCTTCGGTGCGAACTTTTAGGCTGGCATCGCCTTTCGCTGGAAACACCACATAAACGCCAAGCGCGGGCAAGCCGCTTTTATAGGGCGACGGAATGCTGTAAGGAATCGATAGTGAGGGCCCGAGAAATGTCTGCTGACCACCTGCGCGTCCGCTGATTTCCTCGATCACGCCCTTGGCTCGCGTGGTCCGTTCCTCCACTGCGCTGTTCACGAAAAGAGAGGGGATGGTCATCAGCAAAGCGAGTCCGCAGACGACGATCAGTTTTAGTCCCATGGAGCGGGATAAATTCCGAATCTGGACGTTCAACGGTGAAGTCGATAGCTGATCCAAGCGGCCCTCCTAAGCTTGCAAGCTCATTCCGATTCAACGGGTCAGCGCTAACAGAAACAAGTTACTAAAGCTTCACATTATCACAAATAACTTTGTACTGCAAAGCCATAACGCGGAAGAGCAGCCCTTCAAGCAGCGCGTAAAGCGGCAGCCCTCCACTGGAGGCCTGTCATTCCGAACTGGGCTGAAGGACGGGCGAGAGCTGCCCTGAGCGGAAGCCGAAGGGAACCGCTTTTCTCGCGCGATATCCACAGCCGTCATGTGACATCTGACCTTGTCACCCACAGCCCCAATATCCGATCATGGCAGCGGAGGCAGTGCGCAAATGCGATTTTTGATAGCTTAGCCAAGAGCTAAGTCGTATGTTGTCAAGATTTTGCCCGCAACTGACTGATTCCAATAGATTACTTTGCGTTTTCACGCCAAGCAGATGATTCCAATAGACCAGGGGGGAGGGGGTACCCATAGTTATCAGATGGTAAATAGCGATATTCCCGAAGCGGGAAGTCAGACGAAGGTGCCGAAAGCCGAAGCCCGAAGCCCAGTCCCTACTGCAGCTTCAACCGCGCCAACAGCGCATACGCTTTGCGAAACCAGGTGCGCTCGCGTCGCCGCTGATAGGCCGGCATCGTAGGCCGTTTGTCGAGGATTTTCTGCGCCCACAGCCACGCTTCTTCGGTGCGGCCTTGCGCGTGGAGGAAAGTTGCGTAGTTGTAGTAAGTCTCGGAGTTGGTCGAAGTCTTCGTGGCTTGCTGAAAGAGCGCTTCGGCTTTTTCAGGTTGTCCGGTCTGCGCGTAGGCATGAGCCAGCAGACCCTTGGCGCGCTGGAAGTCGTAGTTGGGATCGGCGGCTACGGCACGCTCGAGATCCGGCGCAGCTGCGGCGAAGTCTCCCAGTTCGATTTCCGCGATGCCGCGGCGGTAGAAGGGATCGGCGGAGTCGGTTCGCGACGAGATCGCCTTGTCGTAGCAGGCGCGCGCACGGGCAAAGTCGCCGTCGTCAAGATAGAGCAGTCCAAGTTCTTCGTAGTTGCCGGCCGAAGGATTATCCAGGACAGCCCGCTCGAGTTCGCGAATGCGCCGCCGCCGCGGGAAAGCCTGAAAGGAAGTACTAAGCAGCCCGGCATCGGGAACGACTTCGGCCACAATGTAAATCAGCGCCCCAATCCAGCCGAGGAACACGATGATAAAGATCCAGTAGGTATCAGGCCGGCGGCGGATGAAATGTACAATCGCCACCGCCTGCAGCACAAATCCCCATCCGTGCAAGAAAAAGAGAAGCGATCCCATGGAATGCGAAATATAACATGGGCTTCGGGCTTCGGCTTTCGGGCTTCGGGATTCGATTACCTTTTGCGCATTTTTGCACCCCTTGTGACGGATGTCACTGCACCGTCGGGATGGGAAAGCTTAGCCTGCCGAAGGAGGATTATTGTGATGAGCGGAACTTATAAAGACCTTGAAGCTTGGCAATGCGCAATGGCGCTCGTCCTGGAGGTCTACCGGAGTACCGCAAGATTCCCGCGCGTGGAAATGTTTGGTCTTACCGCCCAGCTCCGGAGAGCGGCTGTATCCGTGGCCAGCAACATCGCTGAAGGCAAGGGTCGTTTCTCTGATCGCGAGTTAAGTCAGTTCCTTGCGATCACTGGTGGTTCGGTTTTCGAAATCGAGACGCAGATCGCTATCGCCTTTGATCTTGGATTTCTTGCTGAAGCGCAAACGCAGCAGCTGTCGAAACGGTGCGGCCAAGTCGGACGGCTCTTGAACGGCCTTATCAGATCTGTGCGAAAGCCAGCGGCTTGAGAGCCGGCCTTCGGCTTTCGGGCATCGGGCTTCGGCAAAGATCGGCATATGTCACAATGAAAGAGTGACGAACGCGAATGGGAATGGCCGAAGCCCGATAACCGAAGCCCGAAGTCCAATCTTGCCGAAGCCCGACAGCCGAAGCCCGAAGCCCTCGCGCATTCGATTGATCGCTTCCGATATCGACGGCACGCTGCTCAACCCGCAATTCCAGATTTCACCGGACGATCTTTCGGCCCTGCGCCAAGCCCACGATTCCGGCATCGAAATCGTATTGGTCACCGGCCGACGCCATACATTCGCCCTGCCCATCGCCCGACAGTTGGGTTTTGATCTGTGGCTGATCAGCTCGAATGGAGGCGTAACGCGGTCGCTGGCCGGAGAAACCTTCCATCACGACCTCATGCCGCGCGAAACCTGCCGCGAATTGTGCGGAGCGATGCAAGAGTTCCGCGGGAACACCGTTCTTACCTTTGACAACGAAACCAAGGGCGCAATCGTGCTGGAGCACCTGGACGATTTGAACGCAAGCATCCGGCGTTGGATCGAGAAGAACATGGCCTTCATCGATTTCGTAGTGCCCCTCGAGAATGCGCTGACCGCAGATCCCCTGCAGGTCATGTTTTGCGGCTCGATGGCGCGCATGAGCGAAGCCCTGCGGACGCTAAAAGCCAGTGGGTTGGACAACCGGATCACCGTGCTCCGCACCGAATATCCCGAGCGCGATTTGTCCATGATCGACGTGTTGAATGCGGGCTGTTCCAAGGGACACGCTCTGGAGCGATGGGCCGCGCATCGGGGCTTCCGGCGCGAACAGGTCATGGCCATCGGTGACAACCACAATGACGTGGAAATGCTTGAGTTTGCCGGGCATCCGGTTATCATGGGGAATGCCTGCGAGGAGCTGCGCGGGCGCGGCTGGAATGTAACCCTCGGCAATGACCAGTGCGGCGTAGCCGCGGCCGTGGCCGAAGTAGTCGGTCGGTAGAATCTCAAATATGAGGAAGGCGATCCAGATCGGAGGCTGGGGGGCAGCGATGATTCTCTTCGCGCTGACCGCGCTTCCCTGCCCGGCGGACGATTCTGCCGTGCTGCGCAATGGGTTCTCCATCCGCCATGAGCGCCGGCAAGTCATTGGGATAATCACTCGTCTGTATGTGAATGGAGACAATTCGAGTTTTGTCGATGTGCCAACTTCGGAGATCGATCACTTTGAATCACTGCCGCCAGAACCAAAGCTGGGGGATTCGGCGCCGCACGCCGCGTTGCAGGTTCCAACTGAGAACGCCCGCCTGCCGCTTGATCTGGATGAGGTAATAAAGGCAGCCAGCGGAACCTACCGCCTGGACCCGGATCTGGTGAACAGCGTGATCCGCGCCGAGAGCGGCTTCAATGTGCGGGCGGTGTCGCCGAAGGGCGCCCAAGGACTGATGCAGTTAATGCCCCAGACCGCGTCGGAACTGGGGGTGCGAAATGCCTTCGATCCGCGGGCCAATGTTGAAGGTGGCACGCGCTATCTGCGCGAACTGCTGGAGCGCTACAACTTCGATATCGTCAAGGCTCTGGCCGCCTACAACGCCGGTCCGCAGAGGGTGGAGCAGTACGGCGGCGTACCTCCCTATTACGAAACCAAAGTCTACGTGGCCCGGATCGTACGTGATTTCAACAAAAAGAAACTCGCCACGAAGACCGCATCTCAACCGGTGACTCCAAAGACTTCTGGAAGCAAATCTACGGGAACTGGCGTTTCAGCAGCCAAGCCTCACAAGTCCGCGCCACCAATCCAGGCGAAGGCAAGTCCCGCACCCGGCAGCGGCCAGAACTAATTCACTCCAACCACACGACCTCAGAAGATCGAGCGCACCACGCCGCCATCGGCGCGCAGCGCCGCCCCGTTCGTCGCCGAAGCAAGCGGACTGCAGATAAATGCTACGAATGCACCTATCTCCTTGGGTTCGATCATGCGCTTCAGCAAAGATGTAGGCCGCATGCTCGTAAAGAATTCTCTCTCCACGGAAGCGCGATCACTCTTCTGCTGCGACGCCAACTGATCGACAAAACCTAACACTCCCTCGGAGCCAGTAGGACCGGGCATCACAGTGTTGACCGTGACGTTTGTGCCGGCGGTGGTTTCGGCCAGCCCGCGGGAAATAGCGAGCTGCGCAGTCTTGGTCATTCCATAATGAATCATCTCGGCGGGAATCTGCACGGCTGATTCGCTGGAGATGAAGACGATGCGTCCCCAGTTGCGCTGCTTCATGCGCGGAAGATAATGCCGGCTGAGGCGCACGCCGCTCATCACGTTGACTTCGAAGAAGCGCAGCCAGTCCGCGTCAGAGATTTCCTCGAAGGCCTTGGGCTCGAAGATGCCGAGATTGTTCACCAGGATATCGACATCGGGAAACTGCTTAAGGGCTTGGCTGATGCCTTCAGCAGTGCCGAGGTCGGCCGCTAGTCCCTCGGCGGAGCCGCGAGCTCCAGATCGAGCCAGAGCCGCGAGAGCTTGATCGACGCGCCGCTGGGTGCGTCCGTTGACGATGACCGAGGCGCCCTCAAGAGCGAGCCTTTCTGCGATGGCGTATCCAATGCCCGCCGACGAGCCGGTGATCAGCGCGCGCTTTCCTTGCACTTGTAAGTCCATAACTGTTCGATGTGGATTCAGAGACCGGTGATTCAGAGTGCCCTCGGTTGTGGTCAGTTTAAGAAACCTGACTACTAAGGACACCAAGTCATACGAAGGAAGGCCCCGAATCCGCAGCCTTTGTGATACTTCTTGTCCTTCGCGGTTTGTGTGGTTTGACCCTCCGAGCACACTCATTTACCTTTGGAGTGCCGTTTCTCCTCTTCATGGACAAAAAGCGCATCGTGGCCAGTCTGGTGGTGTTCGTCATCCTGGCCGCTCTTTTTTATTTCCAATACCGAGAATGGCGGAGCTTCGACTGGAGCACTTTCTGGAGCCAGACCCACCGCGTTGAGAAGTGGCGTATTCTCCTCGCGGTAGGGCTGATCTACTTCGCATATGTGCTAAGGGCAGTCCGCTGGAAGATATTTCTGCGGCCAGTGCAGGCCAAGACCAGAGTCATAGATTTGGTCTCCCCGACCCTGGTTGGATTCACGGGCCTGGCACTGCTGGGGCGCGCTGGAGAATTCATTCGTCCGTATTTGATCGCCAAGCGCACGAATCAACCTTTTTCCTCACAGCTCGCTGTGTGGGCAGTGGAGCGGGCGTTTGACATTGGAGCGTTCACCGTATTGATGCTGGTGGGAGTGTTCTGGGAAAGTGGAATGATTTCGATACCCGAGCCGAAGTGGTATCCGAAATTATACTTTGGAGTTTACTTCTTGACCGCCCTATCAGCCGGGATAGTTGTGGCTGCAGTCGTGATCAGTCGAAAAGGCGAAGCCGTGGCCCAGTGGCTGGAACGGCGCCTTGCACCTAGGTCGGCGGACTTGGCGCACTCCGCATCGCAGAGGGTACGAGAGTTTAGGGCGGGCCTGAATACGATCCACGGACTTGGATCATTTGTATGGCTCACCCTGGTCTCTGTGGGAATGTGGTGCGTCATTGCCTTGTCATACATCGAAGTCACACAGTCTTACCGCGACGATGCATTAAAAATTTGGCCTTTGCAGATTTTGATCCTCATGGGTTCTAGCATGCTGGGCTCCATGTTGCAACTGCCCGCGGTGGGCGGAGGATCGCAGATGGCGACGATTGCTACTCTCTCAGGCTTGTTCGCGGTGCCTGCTGAACTCGCCGCGAGTTGCGGGATTTTACTGTGGCTGGTCACGTTTGCGGCGGTTGTGCCGCTGGGGCTCGCCTTGGCGCATCACGAGAGATTGTCACTGCGGAAGTTGTCGGAGGAAAGCCATAAGGCGGAGGAAGCGGAGATCGGCGGGCGGCCAGGGTGAACTCCAGTGACCAGTAGCTAGTGGTCAGTGGTCACTAAAACCCAAGGTACCTTCATCATCTGTTTCATGGTGCTGCATGGGCGGCGCGGACGTACTCGCCTGTTACAATTTCATACTGACCCCAAACATTCGACTTAGCTGGAAAGATTCTTCTCGACCGACATCAGCATGAAATGTCCTTTTTGCGGATTTGCCGAAGATAAAGTAGTGGACTCGCGGGAGAGCAAGGAGGCGGAGTCGATCCGCCGGCGGCGCGAGTGCCTGAAGTGCGGCAAGCGCTTTACCACCTACGAGCGCATCGACGAAATCCCCTACATGGTGGTGAAGAAAGACGGACGGCGGGAGAAGTTCGACCGCCAGAAGGTTTTGAACGGGCTGCTCCGGGCGTGCGAGAAGCGTCCGGTGCCGATCGGCAAGCTGGAGCAGATTGTGAACGAGGCGGAGTCGTTCGTGATCGAGTCGCAGGAACGCGAGCGCAAGACCAGCGAACTGGGCGAACTGATCATGAACCGGCTGCGCCGCTACGACAAAGTGGCTTATGTGCGATTCGCCTCGGTGTATCTAGATTTCAAGGATGTGAAAGAGTTCATGAACGAGTTGAGGGACTTGGTTAAAGTGAAGGAAGCAGTTGAAGTCAAGGCGAAAAAGAGTGGTCAGTAATCAAAAGGCGCTGACCACTGATCACTAGCCACTGATTTACTCATGAGTCATAGAGTAACGCTGATACCGGGCGATGGAATCGGTCCTGAGGTGACCCGGGCGACCGTGCGCATTCTGGAAGCTACCGGCGTGAGGTTTGATTGGGAGTCTTTCGCGGTGGGCGCGGATGCGTTCGAGAAGTACGGCGAGTACATTCCCAAAGAAGTCATCGAATCGATCGAACGAACGCATGTGGGGCTGAAAGGTCCGGTGACTACGCCGGTGGGTGGCGGCTTTTCCAGCATTAACGTTGCCCTGCGAAAGAAGTTTGAGCTGTACGCGAACTTCCGCCCGATCCGGAATCTGCCGCACATTCCCACCCGTTATCCGGATGTCGATCTCATCATCGTGCGCGAGAACACCGAGAGCCTTTATTCAGGACTGGAGCACGAGGTCGTTCCCGGCGTAGTGGAGAGTTTGAAAATCATCACTGAAAAGGCCTCGACCCGGATCGCGAAATTTGCTTTTGAATATGCCCGCAAGAATCAGCGCAAGAAGATTCACGCCATTCACAAGGCAAACATCATGAAGTTGTCGGATGGATTGTTCCTGCGCTGCTGCCGCGGCGTGGCCAAGGAATATCCTGAGATCACCTACGGCGAGCATATCGTCGATAACACCTGCATGCAACTGGTGATGAATCCTTATCAGTACGACATGCTGGTGATGGAGAATCTGTACGGCGATATTATTTCGGACTTGTGCGCGGCGTTTGTGGGCGGGCTGGGATTTGTGCCCAGCGCCAACCTTGGCGACCATTGCGCGATTTTCGAAGCCGTGCATGGTTCTGCGCCCGACATCGCCGGCAAGAACCTAGCAAACCCAACCGCCCTGCTGCGGTCGGGACTGCTGATGTTGCGGCATCTCGGCGAGTTCGACGCGTCTACCCAGATCCGCAATGCCTTGGAGAAGGTTTACCGGCATCCCGAAAAGCTTACCAAGGATATCGGCGGTCAGGCGGGCACATCCGAATTCGCGGACGCGGTGATCGAAGAGATGGCCCTGGCGAAAACCGCGCCGGCAGCGGTTCCCTAGAGTCGTTTCACTTTATGCTTTGGGGCCTCATCCATCACTGGGGCAGAAAAGGGGCGTTATGAAACAGAGTCTACTCAAATATTTCTTTAGTTGTTTGGCATGCATGTTTCTTTTCGCCGGCTTCGCGTCGGCGCAAGGCGGCGAACTGGTTGCCGCCGAATTTGGCGCCGGCAACCGCCGCATTGACGTTACTCGACAGGTACGGTCCTTTATGCACGACGGTGTTCTGCGCTTCGATGTGACCGACCAGACTTTCGGCGCGGATCCCGCCCGCGGTCATGTCAAAGAACTTTTCATCCGCATCAAGCATTGGGACGGGAACGTCGAGGAGTTTCGCTTTCCGGAATACGCTCACGTAAACCTTGTTCTCGATCCCGAGCGAGGATACGAGTACCATGACCGGCAACTCCACATCATGCGCGCGTTCTATGGCGGCGCTGGGCATTTCGTCGATGTAACGGAACAGTTGCGCAGCTATCAACATGAAGGTCAGCTCTTCGTGGGGGTGGATAATCGCAGCATGGGCGGCGATCCAGACCCGTCCGTCCGCAAAGTGTTGCGGGTTCTCTATTTTGCAGCCGGGGAGCGGCATCAGGTCGTGGTTCCGGAGCATGGCGAGTTAAGGCTGCCGTAAAAAGTATTTACGGATCCGTCCTACACGGCGCGGCGGAATCTGCCGCGCCGTTTCCTGTTTAGCTCTTACTTCATTTCCGTCATTGACTCTCGTCGAAGATGGGAGTAAATTCGCGGGTTCTGGGGAATCTGAAGGGATGGCGAAGACAACGCGCCGTGTGGGGGTAGTTCTGTTTCAGCTCGGCGGGCCCGACACGCTGGCTGCGATAGAACCTTTCCTTTATAACCTCTTCTGCGACCCCGATATCATTGACTTTCCCTTTGCCCGCATCGGGCGCAAGCCTCTCGCCAAACTGATTTCGACCACGCGCGCCCGTAAAGTGCAGCATCATTACGCGACTATCGGCGGAGGCTCGCCCATCCGGCGCTTCACCGAGCGCCAGGCGCGGGCGCTGGAAGCAGAACTGGCACACCACGGTCTGGATGCGCGCTGCTTCGTGGCGATGCGCTACTGGCACCCGTTCACCAGCGAAGCTATCGCGGAGCTGGAGGCGGCGCAATGCAGCGAGGTGGTGCTGCTGCCCATGTATCCGCAGTATTCTTCAACCACCACGGGATCAAGCCTGAACGAGTGGCGGCGGCTGTTCCGCGCCGACGCCGCCGTGCACAACGTGGGTCCCTTCTACCAGCATCCGATGTATTTAGATGCGGTAATCGAAAAGATTGAAGAGGCGCTGGCTCGATTTCCCGATCCCGAGCGAGCCGAGATTGTTTTCAGCGCCCATAGCGTTCCAATGTCTGTGATTGCCAAGGGTGATCCCTACCAGCGGCATATCGAGGAGACGGTGCGCCTGCTGATGGAGCGCGGCGGATGGCCAAACCATCACCGGCTTTGCTACCAGAGCAAGGTCGGCGCCAGCAAATGGTTGCAGCCTTCCCTGCACCGCACGCTGCACGATCTGGCAGCTGAGAAGGCGCGGGAAGTCTGCATCGTGCCGGTAGCGTTTGTTTCCGACCATGTGGAAACTCTGGGTGAGATCGATCACGAAATGCGCGAAGAGGCGCGACGGCTGGGCATTCGGCAGTTCGAGATGAGCGCCGGCCTGAACGATTCTCCCAAGTTTATTTCGGCGCTGGGTGAGTTGGTGCTGGAAGCGCTGGGCGAGAGAGTTCATGGCCGCATCGCGGTTCGCGGGACCGAAAGTCAGGTCTCCTCGTCGGCTTTGATGGCGGCCGATTAGCGGAGCGAGAAATTTAGGTCGACAAGTAGAGAATAATAAGGAACAGGAGGAAGACTCATGGCGGAGCCGGAGGGCGGTAAGCCCAGCCCGAATCCAGAAGCGGCAAAGCCCGCAGCCACGGGCGCGGTCGATGCCGCAAAGTACGTGGGCACGCCGGCGGTGGGAACCTCGAAGGCGGCTGCAGCCGCCGGACTTTCCTCGTCCGGTCCGTCGAACACCGACATCGATCGACGGCGCCGGCGCCTGGTGTGGGTTGCGGTAACCGCGTTCCTGACCGCGTGGTTCCTTGCCTTCTTCCGATTTTTTCTTCCCCGCACTCTTTTCGAACCCAACACAGTTTTCAAGATTGGTTATCCCTCGGAGTTTGCCCTGGGAGTCGACACCAAGTTTCAGCAGAGATACCGCATCTGGGTCGATCGCACGCCGGACCGTGTGTTCGTGATCTACGCGCGCTGCACACACCTGGGTTGCACACCGGATTGGAAACCGAGCGAGAACAAGTTCAAGTGTCCGTGCCACGGGAGCGGCTATGACAGCGAGGGCATTAACTTCGAAGGGCCAGCCCCGCGTCCCATGGACCGCGCACACGTGGAACTGGCGCCAGACGGGCAGATCATCGTCGATACTTCGCGACTCTATCAGTGGCCGAAAGGACAGCCCAGCAAGTTCAACGATCCAGGAGCATTCTTAACGGGAGTGTAAGTGTGGAGCGGACGCACTCGCCCGCTTGCAGTAGGCACCACGAAGAATCAGGACTTATCTATGGCTGACGAAAATAACGGAAAGAATGGCAAAGTGGGCCTGGTCGACCGTGTCAAAGAAGACATCCAGGCGATGAAGGTCGACATCCCCGCCAAGGCGAAAGAGCAAATCGAGGGCCTGAAAGATCCCACCAAGACCCAGGTCTACACCTCGATCTTCCGCCACAAACACGATGACACCCCGCGCAACCGTGCTCTGGGCGTGCTCTCCAACGTGTTCCTGCATTTGCATCCTGCGAAAATCAATCGCGATGCGGTGCGTTACAGCTACACCTGGGGCATGGGCGGGATCACGTTTTTTCTCTTCATCATCCTTACCTATACCGGCGTCCTGTTGATGTTCTATTACCATCCCAGCAAGGTGCAGGCGTTCCGCGACGTGCTCTATCTGGAGCACGATGTGCCTTTCGGAAAAATCCTGCGTAACATGCACCGCTGGGCTGCCCACTTGATGGTGATTGGCGTCTGGCTGCACATGTTCCGCGTATTTCTGACCGGCTCGTATAAGAAGCCGCGTGAGTTTAACTGGAACATCGGCGTGCTGCTCCTGGTGTTTACTTTGCTGCTGTCGTTCACCGGCTATCTGCTGCCCGACGATCAACTCGGATTCTGGGCCGTAACTGTAGGCACCAACATGGCGCGAGCGACACCGCTGCTCGGGCACGAAGGCCCGTTCGGCTCGATGCTGGGCATGACTCCATATAACGATGTGCGCTTCGGCCTGCTGGGCGGGTCGATCGTGGATGCCAATGCGCTGCTCCGGTCCTACATCTGGCACTGCATCGGAATTCCGATTGTCGCTTCGATCCTGATGATCGTGCATTTCTGGCGGGTGCGAAAGGATGGCGGAATCTCGGGGCCGGCGCCGGTGATGCTCGAAGCTGAGGGCGATAAGCCTCGCCGGGGGCCGAAAGCGGCGGGTGAGTGACGGCACCGAAAGAAAAACAGGTCCCTCACCGGGCTTTCAGCCCGGTGAGGAATGACAATGATTCA
>CAVYVQ010000022.1:0-11915 GCA_963771895.1 uncultured Acidobacteriaceae bacterium
CCCTTTCACGGCGGTAACACGGGTTCAAATCCCGTCGGGGACGCCAACCTTATCAACCACTTGCAAATCCCCTCCAGAATTTTGTACGTCCGTTAACGTCCGATAAGCCTCAGTCCTTGTTTTTTCTACGTTTTTGTCGAGCAACAAGCTCACAACTCGGCTCTGCGCATCTCGCTTGGTTTGCGTGATCGCTTGCGCGTAGATGTTCAGAGTGACCGAGATGTTTGCGTGCCGCATTAACTCTTGCACAACCCTCACGTCTTCGCCGTTCCCCTTAAGGAGCGTCGCAGGCCGCAACCTGCATGACCCGCTTAACCATTGACAGACCTACGCAATATGCGTAATAATATACGCAATATGCGTAACTCTTCCGTGCTGACTGCGTTGTTCCCACAGGTGCGGCAAGGTGTGCTCGCGGCTACGCTCGGCCAGCCAGACAAATGGTGGTATCTTTCGGAACTTGCTGACCGTTTGGGCACTACCCCATCGAGCCTTCAGCGGGAACTGTCGTCCTTGGTCGCAAGTGGAATACTGGTGCATCGTCGTGAGGGTACCAGGGCTTATTTTAAGGCCGAGACCCAGTCCCCGGTGTTTCAAGACCTGCAGCAGCTCTTCGAAAAAACTGCAGGCTTGGCTCCGATTTTAGCCCAGATACTAAAGCCGTTTGGGAACAAGATTCGGTGTGCCTTCATATATGGTTCGGTAGCACGGAACCGGGAACATGCGACTAGTGACGTGGATGTGATGGTCATTGGTAGCGCAGGTCTCGCGGACCTGTCTCCAGCGCTTCGCAAGGCGGAGGAGCGACTCGGAAGAGAGGTAAACGTCACGGCCTATTCGTCACAGGAGTTCCGGAAACAAATCAAATCGCACGATCATTTTCTCACTGCCGTTTTGCGGAGGCGGAAGCAGTTTGTGAAAGGAGGTCAGAGTGACTTGGACGAAATTGTTGGCGAATAAGGAAGCAGAGAGACACAAGACCTCCAAGAGGGAACTGGACAACATGCGGGCGCTGATCGCCCGCGACCTCGCAGACGCCGGCATTGCGAGGCTTTCGGCAGATCGGAGATTCGCGACGGCGTACAACGCTGCACTCCAGGCTGCAAATATGGCTATAGCCTGTGCGGGGTATCGGATCATGAGCAAGGTCGGACATCACCGGGTGTCGTTGGAAAGCACGAAACTGGTGTTGGGCAAAGCCGCGCACAAGCACGCCGACTATTTCGAGACCTGTCGGCGAAGGCGAAACACAATTGACTACACCTTTTCTAACGTCGCCACTGAGACTGAAGCTAAAGAGATCATCGTGCAGGCTACCGAGTTCTATAGTCAGGTCGAAGACTGGAACTCTTGCACAACCCTTCAACCACCCGAATTTCGCGCTTCCCAGCATGGTGCAGGCCGGTATTCCAGGAAATCTTTCCACGCAGAGTGGATTTGGAGCGCTTACGTCAACAACTTCTCCGCCAACCGGCTTGTTGGGAGTCGGATTGGGCGGCGATAGCAGTCCCCGCATGATCGCCTTTCAGGCGCGGTTGGAGTTTTGAGCGTCCACGATTCTGGATGGTTGGTCGGAAACCCTTCCTCAACCACGCTTGTCGAAGCTTGGCCCGTCATCTAGGGCCCGAAACGGCGATTCTTGGCTTGCTTCTCTTAGATCCGGCGTGGTCAATACGCTGGTCTAGTACGCATACACCTTGAGGAAGACGAAAACCACCACGCCGGTGATCGAAACGTACAGCCAAATAGGGAAGGTCAAGCGTGCGATTCGGCGGTGCATCGCGAACCGGCCCGTCAGCGAGAAAAAGAACGTCGTGAGCACCATCGGCAGCGCGACGACGGAAAGGATTACATGGCTGGCTTAAACGGAAAGGTACAGCGTGCGCACCGGGCCGTGGCCGGGGAAAATCGTGTCGCCGTGCAGCGTGTGGTTCACGATGTAGCTGATGAGAAAAACGGAAGAGAACGCGAAGGCCAGCAGCATGCTCGCGCGATGCGCTTCCCGGTTGTGACGTTTGATGAAATACAATCCCACGCAGAGCGCAATCCCGCACAATCCGTTCAGAAGCGCGTTGAGGGCCGGCAAGAACATCCAGCGCCCGGCGAAGTCAGCCGAAGCATGATGCACGTACAGCAGCCACAGCAGGAATGACACAGCGAGGCCGCTCACCACGACGATCGCTCCAACCGCCGGGCGCGGACTGATTTCAGCCTGTTCCATGCTGACAATTAAATCACAAAAATCCATCCGGAAGTCAGATCCCGTTGCAAGAGGGGTAACACGAATTCCGAGTGGCCTGTGATCCGTCATCATGGCCAATCTTTGACCGTCTTGGTCGTCACATGGGGTTCTGATGTGCTAGGTTTTCAAAATTACTATGAGGCGGGTTCTCGCCAGTTTCGTGCTCGGTGTACTTGCCTAGAGTTTCTTTGCACCACTTGCCTTATCGCTGACAACAAGTGCTCCTGCATCGTGCTGTCGCCGCAATGGCAAACACCATTGCATGTCGGCAGCGTCTGGCGCGGCCAACGATCAACAGCCTGCATTACGCACTTCCTTCTCGTTGCCCTTACCTCTCACAGATTGCCACGACCACTTTGGTGGTCAGTTTAGAGGCTTCACGGACGACTGCATCACACTCAGTCCGAGATTCTGGCCGTCCAAGCCGATTGCCTCGTCGCAGGCTCCTGCTCTCATTCGAGAATCACTCAACGCGGTCCTCCCTTTGAGTTCCTCCACATTTAGTCGTTCTTAGCTCGTTCACCAGGAATCTTTTGTTTCCCCTTTGCCTTTGCCATAGCTCGCTCTGTGGAGCGAGGGGATCGGCAGCGTGGGATTGCGCCGTTGATTGTGGGGATAAAACTCCTCAGCAAAATCCAAAAGGTTCAGAGCTCAGCACCAGAAGAGCGGCAGCCCTGCTCAGCCGTGAAGAATGGAGATATTGTTATGAGACAAGTCACCAAGTTGATCGGCGTTATTTCGTTCCTAGGTGCTTTCGCATTCGCCTCGATCTTCGGCTCTGTTCGCGGCGTGATTCATGACCCCCAGCACCGCCCCATCCAGGGCGCGCACATTACGTTGAAGGCTCAAAACTCGGATTGGACACGCTCCTCAGATTCGAGGACAGCGGGGAATTTCAATTTACCTCCGTTCCCCTCGGCAATTACACCGTCACCGTGTCGTCGAATGGCTTTCAGCATATGCAACAGGATGTGATTGTTCAGTCCGACACCAGCCCGGTACTTCATTTCGGCCTGGTTGTTGCAGGAGCAAGCGAGAGGGTTGAGGTTTCGGAAATTCCCGTCGAAGCAACCACCGAAACAGTAACACCCACGACTATACTGAACCGCATCGATATTCAGCGAACTCCCGGTGCCGACCGCACCAACGGCATGGAGATGATCACTGACTACGTCCCTGCCGCATATGTAACGCACGACATGCTTCATATGCGAGGTGGACATTCGAGTGGCTGATTGACGGCGTTCCAATCCCTAACACCAATATCGCAAACAATCTTGGCCCGCAGATCGATCCCAAGGACATTGATTATCTGGAAGTGCAGCGGGGCAGTTACGACGCCGACTACGGCGACCGCACCTACGGAATTTTCAACGTCGTGCCGCGAACTGGCTTTGGCACGATCGCGAATGCGACTTGGTCATCGCGGTGGGAAATTTTTATCAAACCGACAATCAGATCAGTTGTGGACCGCACACGGCCCGGTCCGCCTACTACGCCAGCCTGAACGGTAACCGCAGCAATTACGGTCTTCAGCCCCCCGATTTCTCAGGTTGTCCACGACGCCGCGAATGGATTCGGAGGATTCGCTTCCTTCATCTTCAACTCCGATCCGAAAAATCAGTTTCGTGTGGTCGGTTCCCTGAGGCAGGATTATTTCCAGATCCCCTACGACCCCAATCCCAACTCAATCGGAAATCAGTAGTTGTTCAACGGGGGAAATACTCCCAGCAATGGGTTGCGTGACGGCAAGCGTGAGCCCAGATGGTTATGCGACGTTCTGGTGGGTTCATACATTCGATCCAAACACTCTGCTCACCGTTTCCCCCTTCTACCACTACAATGGCGCCGACTACCAAGGAGGGCCGAACGACGTCCCCGTTATCTCCTCGGTCACTCAGACCGCCCAATAAGCAGGAGCGCAGGTGTCGCTAAACGCCAACGTCTGGCGGAACGACATTCAGGGCCGGCGTCTACGGATTCTTCCAGCATCAGTACAACCACTTTTCCAACATTTACACAGTCCCGAATTCGCCGCCTAACGTCCTGTCGTCAATTGGCGTCAATGGTGGCCTGGCCGCTTTCTTCATCAACGACCCGCTCGCTTTCTTGTTCCGGCTCTGACCCTTCTTGAGGATTGATACCATGAGGTCACTGTTTTTCGCCTCCAATACGAATGCACGAATCCACGGAAGCTTTAATCTGTGTAGATATCGCGGTGTTGGTTGCTCCGCCTTGTGCATGCTTATGTACCCCTTTATTGTCTATAAGGCTGTTCGACAGCTCCCCCGCGCGGAGTTCCGAAGCAACTACGAGCAAAACGGGCTGATCTTGCATCCATGGAATTCGCGTGGCAGAGCTAGCATCTCGCCGGCATTCCGACAGGATACGGCCCACTCAATCAGGGTTCGGTACTGGTCGAACTTAACAATATTTCCGAGCCATTCCGTGCCCGATGAGCTTGTAATCACGACCACGTTTGGCACATCGCATGGTCCAACACAGCCGCTGATAGTCAGCTGAACTCGCTTCAGCAGTCCCCGTTTCCGCCATTCACTCTTCAGCCATTCCACCGGAACCACATCTTCATACATCGCGTCGAACCAATCGCTCGCTACCTGCCCCGAGCCAGCTCCCATGTCAGCGGAGATGATCGCCGCGCCGGATTCGAGATGATCTACGAAAGCGTCGAGACCGGCGGTGGTGTGAATATTCACCTTTGGCCACCGAACCGAGCCGCGATGCCACACGCTCCGGCAACGATTACGACCGAGATAGTTGACCTGACATTGTGAGTAATGATGAATGTCAGAACTGCTGCCCCCAGCGCAAAATACACAAGATAGCCCGCCCCCCGGGCCTTGTTTTCTGTATCGAGGTCGAGCAGCGTGTATGGAATCTCATTGGCTTCGAACCACTCAGCCAGGGCGACCATCAAGCCAGTCTTGCCAACTCCGCCTTTGCCACCCATCGTGAAAACAACTCGTTTGGTCTTCTTTTCGATCTTCATCGCGATTCTCCTTGATCGACGAGCTTCAACGGCTCGCTCTCTTCGAAGTGAAAGTGCTTGGGTTTTGCCTTTTGCTCGACTGGCTTCGCTTTGAGCGCCGCAATCCGTGATGCGAAATCATCGGACCTCAAACGCGTGGTCAGCGACGATTTCGGTTCGGGCGGCGGCAGTTCGTACTGCACCTGCTTTCGGTGCTTGGCACGAACCTTGATGTAGGAGTGAATCGTGCTCACTGCCACGTCGAGGCCGACACGCTCGTGAAGAATGCGAACGATGTCGCGATACGTGCAGCCTTTGCACCGCAACTGGCGAATCAGTTCGCGGTGAGTTTCGAGTTTGGAGCGAGGTGGTTTCTGCGGGATCGAATCCAGCAGGGAAAAAATGGTCGGGTCCATGATTTTCAGGCTCCTTAACACCTGGCCATCACAGTCCGATAACCCGTCTTCAGAGTCCGATAAGGGCCCTAGTACGCTATCCGTACCGTTTAATTTCAATCAGTTACGAACTCTAGGACGACTTTCACGGCGGTAACACGGGTTCAAATCCCGTCGGGGACGTCAACCTTGCCTGCTAAGTCCGGGAGATTTCACGGCAGAGTGCGGCACCGCCGGCGAGTCCTGCATCGGCGCCGTAGTAGGCCGTTACCAGCGGAATTTCCTGACAATGCGAATTCACACACCAAGTGGGAAGGCGATCGCGTATTTCTCCCAAGAACGGTTGGAGCATAGAAGCTGCGCCTCCGCCAACAATCATTACGTCGGGCTCGATCAGGTCCACGATGTTGCCCAGCCACACAGTGAGAAACATTGCCGTCTCCGTTAAGATTTCTTTGGCCAGCAAATCGCCGGCACCGTAAGCTCGACCCACCATCTCGCCGGTGATGCGGTCCAGATGACCTCCCGCATCTTTCAGAATGGCAGAGGAGTTGCCGGCGGCAATTTTTTCGAAGGCTCTTCGAGCGATCGCGGGTCCGGAGGCCAGAGCTTCGATGCAACCGAGCTTGCCGCAACGGCAACGCGGGCCGCGATAGTCGATCGTGACATGGCCGCCTTCCGCCGCTGCCCCAGTGCGGCCGTGATAGATGCGACCATCGAACACAATCCCGGTACCGATCCCGGTGCCGATTGTGGCGCAGAAGACGTTTCGATAACCACGGCCCGCACCCCACAAGGCTTCCGCCAAAGCCGCGGCATTGCCGTCGTTGTCGACACGAACCGGCACGCGATACGCTTTCGATACCAAGTCGACAAGAGGGAAATTGCGCCAGCCAGGCAGGTTCGGAGGATTAATCACGATGCCTGTCCGCGGATCGAGCGGGCCGGGAGCACAGATCCCGATTCCGCAGATTAGGGCCCCTGATTCGGGTTTGGCCGCCGCGCGGACCGAGTCAATCGCGGAAGTCACAGCAGCCAAACCTGCGGCGGCGTCTGCTGCTGGCATCGGGACCCGAATCCGGTGAGTGATTTCGCCGGCGGAGCTTACTAGACCCGCCGCAACTTTCGTACCGCCGACGTCCACGCCTACGAAGTATTGTTCTGCCATTCGCACCAGGAAACTATTTTCACTATACGGGAGGATGTAAGAGGTTGAACATCCCGGACACAGAAATGAACGAAGCGAGTCTGAGTTATATGATGGGAACAACGTTATGTCGAACTTGTTTCCACGCGCCAAAGACCGGGCGCTGATTCAGATCGTCGACTCGGCCTTAGCCGAGGCCGCGCGGCGCAGCGGCAAATGGCTGGTCTGCCGCCGCGGCTGTACGCAGTGCTGCATCGGAGTTTTTCCCATCAACCAGCTCGACGCCCTGCGCTTGCGGCGCGGGCTGGCCGATCTTGAAAAGCGTGCGCCCCAGCGGCCGCCGCGTACGCGAACGCGCGCGCGAAGCGGTCGCGCGGCTTTCACCAGCTTTTCCGGGCGATTCCGTGAGCGGCGTGCTGGACGAAGGAGACGACGCGGCCGCGCGCTTTTCCGATTTTGCGAACGAGGAGCCCTGCCCCGCGCTTGATCCTGAAACCGGTAATTGCGAACTCTACGAATCACGCCCCATGACCTGTCGCGTTTTCGGACCCCCGGTTCGCTCCGAAGATGGCTTGGGAGTTTGTGAACTCTGCTATCAGGGAGCTTCGGACCGGGAGATTGCCGCCTGCGAGATGATTCCTGATCCGGACGACCTGGAATCCGCCTTGCTGAAAAAAGTCGAAGACAGCACGGGAACTCACGGAGACACGATCATCGCTTTTTGTCTGGCACGCTGAGCAGATTAAGAGAAGAGACGGCGGTTCAGGTTTTCTTTTTCTCCAGCTCGGCCCAACGTGCGTAGAGCGCATCCACTTTTTCCTGGGCCTCTTCCATCTCCGCATGGGCAGTTACCAGCCGCGGACCGTCGCAGACAATCTCCGGATCGTCAAGCTGGGCACGTTTGGCCTGGAGGATCTGCTCGGCTGCGGCGACTCGATGCTCAATCGTGTCGTATTCGCGCGCCTGCAAATACGACAGCTTCTTTTTCCCGGGCGACTGCCCCACGCTCTCCGCGGGGGGCGCGGCGCGCGCGACGGTGCGCGCGCCTTTTCTCGCCGACTGCTCGTGTTCTTCCTGCCACGATTCCCACTGCGAGTAGTCGGCAAAGAGTCCCGCGCCGCCCAATCCATCGAGCCCGAGGACCACGGTTGAAACGCGGTCCAGCACGTAGCGGTCATGCGTAACCAGAACGAGCGAACCGCGAAACTCCAGTAGACTTTCCTCCAGAATGTCGAGCGTCGGGATGTCGAGATCATTGGTGGGTTCGTCGAGCAGAAGAACGTCGGCAGGTTGCAGCATGAGTTGAGCGATCAAAACTCGCGCCCGTTCGCCCCCGGAAAGCCGCCCGACCGGTTGATTGAGCTGCTCGCCCACGAACAGGAACTTTGCCGCCCACGAGGCCACATGGATCATGCGGTCCTGATACACTACAGAATCGCCTTCCGGCGCGAGAGCACGGCGCAGAGTTATATCGGGATCCAGTTCTCGGCTCTGATCGAAATAAACAATGCGCAGCCAGTCGGCACGGTGAATCTGTCCACTTGTCGGAGCCGTCTCTCCACGCACGAGCCGCAGCAAGCTAGTCTTTCCGCTGCCATTCGGCCCCACCAATCCCACCTTCATTCCGGCGGTGATCACGCAGTTGAGGCCGGTAAACAGGGTGCGATGGCCAATCTCGCAAGAGACGTCTTCCATTTCGATCAGGCGTTTGGTTTTTCGGTCGGTTGCAGAGAAATCGATCTGCGCAGTTCCGCTCCGGCTTCTCGCGTTCAAGTCCGCGAGTTCGCCCATTAACTTGCCTGCTTTATCAATGCGCGCTTTCGACTTTCTGGTTCGCGCTTTGGCGCCCCGGCGGAGCCACTCGATCTCCTTATGAACCAGATTTTCCAGCGCCTCCTGCCGCTTCGACTGAGCGTGCAGGAACTCTTCTTTCTTCTCCAGGAACCGGCTGTAGCTACCCGAAACACGCAGCAACCCGTCCGGATAAGTCCGGTTCAGCTCGGCCATTTCGGTGGCGACGTTTTCAAGAAAATAGCGATCGTGACTGACCACGACGCAGGCGAATGCTGCCCCGTCTAACAAGGTCTCCAGCCACTCGATTCCCGCCAGGTCGAGATGATTGGTCGGTTCATCCAAGAGCAGAATGTCCGGGCCCTGAACCAGCGCTTCGACGATCGCGAGGCGTTTCTGCCAGCCGCCCGACAAAACAGTCGCCTCTGCATCGACGTCTTCGAAACCCGCGCGCCCCAGAGTCTCGGCGAAACGGGTGCCCCGCTCCGATTCCGGCACTGCGGCTCGCTCCATCGCGCTTTGTGCAACAGAGCGGACGGTAACCCCGGGTTTGAATGTCGAATCCTGCTCGATATAGCTGAGGCGGATCCGTTTTCGAGCTGCGATCTCCCCGCTGTCAGGGCTGACATCGCCCGCCAGTATCCGCAGCAGAGTTGATTTGCCGGAGCCGTTGGGGCCAATCAACCCGATACAATCGCCCTCCGCAACCGTAAAGGAGATGTTCTGGAAGAGCGGATTCGCTCCAAAGGCTTTCGATATTCCCTGCGCATTGATGATCGGCGGCAAACGACTTGGTCTCTCCGGGTACTCAGATTGAGGGTATCAGGAAACGCGCTGATCCCACCGTAAGCGTTATCCTCGTTACGGTTTCATGAAGGAGTATTTCCCCCCCGATAACGACAAGATACGCATTCTGGCAACGTCATTGGCTGATGAGAATCTGGCAGTGAAGCCGCCGCAGCCTCTATGATGTGCTGCCTAGCCGCGGTCGATGACAGACTGAAGGTCGAAAGCCGCGAGTCTAGCTTGTGGCTACTTGTGTTGAAAGAGCCGGCTCGCAGCGTTCTTCACGATTCGCAGAATCGTTAGACCAGCGTTCTCAGGTGGGGGAGCATTGGCGGCGGCTGCACTCCGAGCGAGATGCGTCTTGGCGGACGGGTGCCCTGTGCTGAGAGTGCACCGCTCCTTCGGTAGCGCCCGGCACATCGGGCAACGGACTGACAAAATCTGTCGCTGGGTGAGTTTTTCAGGCTGCACATCAACATTATTTAACATCGCGGACCTGAGAGATGGTCAATCCTGCGCTCAAAAGTCTCAATCGGCCCCGAAACGGGAATCTTTCCGGGACCGATCGATCTCGATTTCGCGGAGAATCAGCCTTCCATGGTGGAAACATCTCCCGCATCAATACCTGCCTCTTTAGCTTTAAGAAAACGTCGCAGGATTTCCCCGATCGCGTCTTGGGTAAAGCAGCCACAAACTCTAACGACGATGGAGTCGCGATCGGTCCCAGTTCTCGCCGCACATGTTCAATCAGTGCGGCGGACAGGGCGTCGGAAGCCACATGATCGGAACGAACCTGCACGAACACCTTGATGGTCTCGCCCTTCATCGGATCGGGTACGCCAATGGCCGCTGCTTCGGCGACTGCGGGATGCGACACCAGGGCGCTTTCCACCTCAGCGGTGCCGATGCGGTGCCCGGCGACGTTGAGCACGTCATCGTAGCGGCGGAGTACTGCGATGTATCCGTCTTTGTCTTTCATCGCGACATCGCCCGTCACATAGCAACCGGGAATAACCTGCCAGTCCCGTTCGTAGCGGGCCGGGTCGCGCCACACGGTGCGCAGCATGTGAGGAACGGCCGCTTTAGCACCAGGCGGCCTCCCATTCCAGCCGGCGCCGACTTGCCGTTCTCATCCAGTACATCGGCTTCGACGCCGGGCATGGCCACGCCGCACTTCCCGGGACGCATCGCCATGGTCGGTGGCGTGCCCAGCGTGGGTCCGCCCAACTCAGTTTGCCACCAGTTATCAATCACGTAGCCCCACTTGCCGTCGCCGGCCAGGTGGGTTTGGGCCCAGCGCCAGGCTTCGGGATTCAGCGGTTCCCCCGCGCAAGCGATCACGCGCAAACTGGTCAGGTCGTGTGCAGCCGGGTAACTCTCGCCATAACGCATGAACATTCTGAGCGCAGTAGGGGCAGTGAACATTTTGGTCACACCGTAGCGTTCCACGATTTCCCAGGCAATTCCGGGATTCGGATAGTCGATTGCCCCTTCGCGGAAAAGTGTGGTCACGCCCGCGCAGAGAGGTGCGTACACGATGTAGGAATGCCCCACCACCCAGCCAATATCCGACGTACACCAGAAAATGTCCCGGTCGCCCACATCGTAATAGTTCTCCAAGTGGTAGGTTGTGCCAACCATGTAGCCGCCGTGCACGTGCAATACGCCTTTGGGCTTGCCGGTGGAACCCGAGGTGTAGAGCAGGAAGAGCGGATCTTCCGCGTCCATTTCCTCGGCGGGACAATTCGGAGGGAATTCAAGAAGTTCGTTAAAGTCAATTTCGCGAGGAGCCGTAAGTTCGGCGCTGCACCGCGAATACACAACGATCTTCTCGACAAATTCCAGCTTGTCGACAGCCTCGTCGACGAGGGCTCTAAGGGCGACAGTCTTGCCGCGGCGGAAGCCTACGTCTCCTGCAATCACGACCTTGGCCTCAGCGTCGACAATGCGGTCCCGCAGGGCAGTATGACCCAGACCGGCATACACGACCGAGTGAATCGCTCCCAGACGAGCGCAGGCCAGCATGGCCACCGCGCCTTCAATCGTCAGAGGCATATAAATGACCACGCGGTCGCCCTTCACCACGCCCAGTGACTTCAGTCCGTTGGCGAAGCGGCAAACCATGCGGTGAAGTTGCCCGTAGGTGACGATGCGTTCGCTGCCATCTTCACCCAGCCAAATGAAGGCGGCGCGATTGCGCCGGTCGGACTCGGCGTGCCGGTCGAGCGCATTGATGGTGATGTTGGTCTTTGCGCCGGTGAACCATTTGTGATGGACGCCATCCCACTCGACCACCTTGTCCCACTTGCGCGACCAGGCAAAGCCGGACGCGCAGTCTGCCCAGAACCGCTCTGGATCCTTGCGCGCGCGGGCACATTCTCCCAGCCAGTCTTTCTGAATGGCGTTGCCCGCTACGATTGCAGGCGCTGTGTATTCCTCATCCAGGGCCAGCAGGTTGGAAATGTTTTCTGGCTTTTCCATGGTCAGAGCGCTCATGCGGACCTCCGGGAGTGTGGCGAACGGCAGATGCGCAAACCTCAATTCTGTTCTGGGCGCACGTTCTCC
>CAVYVQ010000023.1:0-5856 GCA_963771895.1 uncultured Acidobacteriaceae bacterium
ACTGGGTAAGACGCAAACCTTTCCGGCGGGCAAACTTTGAAATGCTTCGGCGCGAAACACTCCGAGTCCGTAATCGATATAGCGCATGCGGGGAGTCCAGTTTTTCTTGCTGTATGCGAGAATCTTTCCCGCTTCCAATCCGCCTGCTTCTAATCCACCGGCTTCAAACTCGACGTTGCTGGCGTCCCACTTCCCATCGTTGCGGAAGACCGTCATCATTCCCTCCACGCCTGCGGACTCGAAGGTCCGGGCGATGGCGGCGTAGTCGCAGGGAAGATAGGAATCACCGTACATCACAAAAAAAACCTCCCCTAACTTTGGCAAGGCATTTCGAATCGCCCCAGCCATGCCCAACAAGGCAGGCCCGTCGAATGAGTAGTCTACCTGAAGGCCCAGGGTTGAGCCGTCGCCGATGGCGCGCTGAACGAGCGCGCCCAGATGCCCCACGCAGAGCACGACACGCCGGATGCCCTTAGAACGCAGCAAGCGCAATTGATGCATGGCGAAGGGTTCGCCGTTCACCTCCAGCAGAGCCTTCGGCACTCGCTCTGTCACGGGACGCAAACGGGTAGCAAGCCCGCCCGCGAGAATCGCAACCGTCAACCCTGGATTCAACGAACCTGGATTCAACGAATTTCTCCTACGAATGTGCCACCACCGTGGTTCCGGCAAAGTCGAACTGCATACGGACTTCGCGAAGCCCCGCATGGCGCATGACTGCCCTAAGGCGAGTTTTCTCTTCCGTGTAAAACATTAGAAATCCGCCTCCGCCGGCGCCAACGAGTTTGCCGCCAAGCACTCCATTGGCCCTCGCGAGTTCATACAATTGATCGATCTCCCCGTTACTCATACCGGGAGATCGTTTCCTCTTGTGTTCCCAATGCACGTTCATCAAATCGGCAAACTTCCTCAGGTCGCCGGCGAGCAGCGCGTCGTGGCTGTCAACGCCCAATTGCTTGGTAAAGTGAAGATTCTCTATCATCTCGAAGTTGTTTTGTTTCGTTCTCGAATCCTGGTCGCGGAGAATGTCGGACGCATTGCGAGAGCTTCCAGTAAAGAACAAGAGCAGGTTGTCTTCGAGATTGGCCAGAGTTTCGGCAGGAATTTTGAGGGGTTCGACGATCACGCTATCATCCGGCAGAAACTGGAAGCAGGTGATTCCGCCGAAAGCGGCGATGTACTGGTCCTGCTTCCCGATGGGTTCGTTGAGCAACTTCAATTCAATGTGGCACGCCTGCTCCGCGAGGTCTCGCGGCGGCACGAAGTCTCGTTTCAGGGTATGCAGAGCACACAGCAGGGCGGTCGTGAAACTGCCGGAGGACCCCATCCCGGTGCCGGCTGGGATGTCGGAGAGGCTGACGATTTCCAGGTAAGGCCCGGTGATTCCAGTCAACTTCAGCGCCTCGCGGATGATGGGATGCTGGATCTCATCGACGCGCTCCACGTCTTCGAACTTGGAGTATTTGACGATAATCCGCGGACGAAAGGCTTCGTTGATGGTGATGTAGACGTAGCGCTGAATCGCGGCGGAGATGACAAACCCAGTATGCTGCCGGTAATAGGAGGGGAGGTCGGTGCCGCCACCGCCAAGACAAATTCTCAGCGGACTCCGGGTGATAATCATCGAGCAGACCCGCATCCGGGGCAATACGCAGTCGCAGGAATCATCCTCAAATGATATGCGAAGCGGCTCTCGCAGGTCGAGTGCAAGAGCGCAACGCGCGCCAACCCTTCATTCCACCTGTTATTCCACTTCAAAATCAGCGGTGCGCGTCTTGCTGGAGTTATTTACCGAGTCAACGGCCCGTAACTTCACACGGTAAGAACCGGGACCCAGCGAAGCAACCGGCAGTTTTAGCCCAAGCGCAATGACCGGGTCGCCGGCTTTTCCCTTGGGGGTCCGGTCACCAATGTGGAGTTTCTCCTGTCCACTCTTACGCTCTACAACAATGAGCTCATATGCTACCTCCGGCGGATTGGGAGTTTTCAGGAGAGGTTCGTATACCTCGGCATAGATGGCGGCGGTGTCGGTCTTCTTGAAATGGTTGGATGCAGAGGGCGAAATCTGCACTCCCTGTACCAACAAGGGGGTCCTGTCTTCCAGCAATTGGCTGTCCAGATTCATGTCGGCGGTACGGCGAATGTCGTTGCTCAGCGCCACACCACTAATGCTGAATTCCCCACCACCGTAGGGGTCGATCGAAAGTGGCGATTCGAGCTTGCCAAAGCTTTCGCTGCTGGAATTGAACACGACTTTCAGTTTGTAATTGCCGGAGGCAACGTCAAACTGGTTTTCGTAGCGAAACGGATGTTTCTGAAACTCGTCAACTTGTTTCTTGTCATCGAAGTCAACGTTCACGGTATCGCTGAAGCGCGCGGCAATCGACGCGTCCGGCTTGTATGCGATACCCAAAATGTTGATCGCCGCATGTTGTTTCCCTTTCACTTTTTCGAACTTGAGGGCCGCGGAAGGAATCTCCACGGCAAGATGGACCTGAGCGGTGTTGGGCGAGGTGTAAAAGAAAGGAGCCTGCATCAAGGCAGCGACGTTGCCCTGCATCTCGCCGCCGGCGCGGGTTTCGAGATCTTTCTCGATCGGATTGCCGGCCAGAAGATCCGTCGGCCTGACATTACAATAACCGCTGCGGGCGCGAACCGCGGTTCCTCCACGCTCGACTTTGACCTTCAGGGTGTGGCAACTTCCCTCGGACGAAACCGCGGGCTTGTAGCCGAGCAGGTAATACTGGTTCTGGTCCTTAGCGATCCGTTCCAGGCCGCCCAGCAAATCATTGGTGTTGAGGATTACGAATCCGCCGGTGCCGTCGGCGAGTTGATAGAGAACCTGCTGGTTGTCAGAAGCGCTGGGAGGAAATGACGGAACAATCTGCCGGGGCTGATTGTAGGTATTGCTGTAGAGGTTATTGCCGTACACTCCGACTCCGCCACCACTTGTCCTGCCACCACCGCCGGTTCCTCCGCGACCACCGGTTCCGCCCCCACCGGTTCCGCCCCCACCGGTTCCGCCTCCACCATGACCGCCGCCTCCGCCACCACCCCCTCCACCGTGACCGCCGCCTCCGCCGCCACCACCCCCGCCGCCATGTTGCGCGGGCAGCGGTTCAGCCGGTTCAGCGAAGGCAGCTAGCCGCAAGATCGTCTCGCCCGAATAGTGGAACGCGGCCTGAACAACCGATCCCGATGCGGAATGGATTGATGGCGGCACCAGACGGTTCTGCAGACCGGGCAGGTCTGGAACCGTCAAACCGCGGACATCGATGGGATAGATAGCAACGTTCGACTTGTTGCACGTATCGATGACTGCGGTCACTTCCGACTGGTATTCCATGGTCAGCGGAAACCCGGAGGTCAACATGACCACCGTCTTGCGGCCGGGCACGGTGGAGAGGCCTTTCGCCAGACTCCGCAGAGCAGACAGCACACTGTGGATGCCGTAATCGGCTTCGGCGTTCGCGAGGGTCGGCGACGCGGGTGGAGTCCCCAGGGACGCCACCATGACCGGTGGCGCGTTGGGCGAAACCGCAGATCCTTTTATGCCCATCACCACCTGCTTCAGTCGTGCGGCATCGCCGGTGAAGTTTTGCGAGATATGGACGCTGCCGCCGAAATCCGCAATAGCGATCAAGCGGTTTGGGCAGGCATTCGCATCAATGAATTTCGCGGCTGCATCCCTGGCTTTGGCCTGATCGCCAAAATCCATCGTGGAGTTGTCAAAGAACAGGACGAGGTAGTGCGGCGCTGCATTAGGGGAACCGGTATTCTCCTCAAAGGAGAAACTGGTGATGGGCTGCTCCTTGCCATCTTCCCAAACCTTGAAGTCTTTCTGAGCAAGATCGCGAATGTAGTTGCCCTTCTTGTCAGTCACGACGGTGTCCACGAGAACCAGACGGGTCTCCGCCCGGAACACCTGTAGGTCGGACGCAGCAGGCGCGGCGGGCTGCTGGGCGTGCGCCATGGGGTGGCCGGCGCCCGGTTCGAGGAACATCCAGCCACTGAGCAGACAGATCAGGCCAATCGGAAGAACCAGCCGGCGATCGCGCATACTAACCTCCTTGGCGTTCGTCTAAACCAATCTCCTTAACGAATGTCAACCGTCCCATTTTCCGCGGACATCAATTGTCCTTCCGCGTCCCTTACCACCAGCCGGACCAGATAGCTCCCTGGCTTCACGTCGAAGCTCGTCCTGAGCGTGATCCCCGAGGCAAGCTTGTGTTCTAGAGTGTCATCTTTCCAGTGCATGGTGACGACCTTCTGCGTCCCCTGAATGAAATTGCCATTGCGATTGAACAAAGCCGACACACAGGTCAGAGTGTTGTCGTTCCGTCCTTCTACTTTTCGGAAGTGCAAACGTTTTACGTCCACGTGAGCGAGGACGACAAGCTTGGCATCCTCGTCGCTGGCTTTGAAAAACTGCGTGTGCAAGTTAACCGGAAGATTGTGCAACTCCTCCTGGGAGTACATTGCGTCTTCGATTTCCTGCTTGGCCTGCTCGTTCGGATCGGTGAAGTTCTTGGGCGCGTAATAGCCACGGCGGGCTTGCAGGGTCAGCTTCTGCGGATTCTTGAGCGTAACTTTGAGATTATGGAAGCTGCCATCGAGCTTGAGATTTTGCGGGACGAAACCCAGAACGTAGGAATATTCCGGAGTCTCCGCGACGCGCCGGAAGCCTTCGTTGAAATCGTTGTTGTTGTGAAAAAAAACGCCGCCAGTGCCGTCAGCCAGGACGGCGAGTAGATCGTCCTGAGCGGAAGCGGCCGCAAGTTCGATCAAGCTCTTACTTGTGGGTGGCTGAGAAGATTGTAATAAGCTCCCTCCCGGTATGACCGGGGCTTGATGGCTCGCATCGCCGTATGGGATGAAAACGTATAGGCCGCGGGCGTCGAGTGAGTTAATTACAACCTGCGAGCGCACCGCACGATCAATGATCTCTATGTATTCGTACTGAAGATCTGGAACGATAAACCCGGGCGACACGAGGACGATGCTCCTCTGACCGGGCATCCTGGAAACGGTGTGAACTATATTCTTAAGAGAGTCCAGTGAGACGCGGCTTTCATGCTCCCCGGCACTCAAAATGCCGACAGCCATGCTCTCTACCAAGAGTCCGGTATTCCCGAGCGGTATGGGTTGTCCGCCCGCTCCGGAGGAGGCATTGGGGCCACATTCATTTGCCTCGTTGACAGCAACCTGCGTCGCGTCAGAGTCATGCTTGTTGACGATCAGATCTGCCTGGTAGTAACTGATATCCGGACAATCGACTGCAACGCTGCGAGAGATGGGGCGTGGCTGCAGACGAAGCAGGGTCTCGTGCAGCTTAGCCCGGTCGTCGGTGAAATCCAACGTCGTAACACCTGATGTGGTGACGATGGCGGCGCGATCTGTTGGCTTCACAGTGGCAAAGTGGCGTTCCGCAGCCTCCCGCACACGTGCGAGATCGCCGAACACCAAGTGCACGTCGTCGAACATATATGCTACAAAACGCTCAGGCGCAACGGGAGCCTTCTGAGTGTTGGCAGCGGCTTCGCTGGAGAGAGTGTCGGCGGCGTTCTCGACGGACTTCTCGCGCGCTTTCGCGGCCGCAGTTCCGGGCTGCTCAACGTCGAACTGGGTGATCACCTGCGGCTTGCCTTTGTCGAAGACCTGAAAGTCTTCTTTCTGAAGATTGCCGACGGCATGTCCCTGGGAGTCGCGGACCACGGCGCGAACCACCACCAGCTTCACGTTTACTTTGAATGTGGTGGGTTCATCGTGAGTGGCGATCTCCGCGGAGGTCTGCTTGCTTTCAGGTTGCGGGGCAGAGCCCGGAGCAGAAGTCTGCGGCGAATCCTGCGTAAGGGC
>CAVYVQ010000024.1:0-74984 GCA_963771895.1 uncultured Acidobacteriaceae bacterium
AGTATTGAAATGCCAGCGGCCCGCGAAGTCGTCGGAGACTCGCTTAATCGTCTGATGAAGCTTGCGCTGAAGAGTCCGGGCAGCGGGACCGCGCTTGTTTTCTGAGGGCAGTTCACTCACGCCGATTGGTTTAGTCTGCTCCGTCACAACGCGGTAGAGCTTGCCCAGGAATCTCCGAATGCCTTCGATGCCGGAATCCTGCCAGTCAAGATCGCGGTCAGGCGGAGCGGCGAACAGGCTGTAGAGACGCGCGGCGTCGGCGCCGTAGCGGGCGATCATCTCGTCCGGGCTGACGATGTTGCCCAGGCTCTTCGACATTTTCGCGCCGTCTTTGATCACCATGCCTTGCGTGAACAATCGCTCGATCGGTTCGCCGTTGGTGACAAGGCCCATGTCGCGCATGAACTTGGTCCAGAAGCGCGAATAAATAAGGTGCAGGATGGCATGTTCCACGCCGCCGATGTACTGGTCGATGGGGAACCAATATTCCGCGGTCTTCGAGTCGAAGGGAGCGCGGTCGTTGTGCGCGTCGGTGTAGCGATAGAAATACCAGGACGAATCGACGAAGGTATCCATGGTATCGGTTTCGCGGCGCGCCGTGCCCCCGCACTTGGGGCAGGTCGCGTTGACGAACTCCGGCAAACCGCCGAGAGGCGACCCAACGGCGTGCGCGATATCGACGGCCTCGGGCAAAATCACGGGCAAATCTTTTTCCGGCACCGGGACAATGCCGTCTTTTTCGCAATAGAGCATCGGGATGGGCGTACCCCAGTAGCGCTGGCGCGAGATTCCCCAATCTTTCAGACGATAGGTGACGGTGGCCTTGCCGAAGCCGTTCTGCTCGGCGAAGGCGGACATTTTCTTGATGGCATCGGCGCACTCAAGTCCGCTATAGGGGCCGGAGTTGATCAACATGCCCTCGTGCGCGGTAAACGGAAGCGGCGGCTCAGTAACGGTTTCCTCCTGGTCGCCGGAAGCGGGAAGAATCACAAGGCGGATCTCGAGTTTATATTTCTTCGCGAACTCGTAATCGCGCTCATCGTGCGCGGGGACGCTCATTATGGCGCCGGTGCCGTAATCCATAAGGATATAGTTCGCCACCCAGACCGGTACCTTTTCGCCATTGAAGGGATTGATGGCGTAGCGCCCGGTGGGAACGCCGTGCTTCTCGATTTCGCCGATGTCGCCTGTCTCTTTTGCCTTGCGCTGTTCGGCGATGAGTTGATCGACCTTGGCGCGCAAATCTGGATTGTTCGCGGCGAGATCGGCGACGACGGGATGTTCGGGTGCGAGTTGCACCGAGGTCGCGCCGAAAATCGTATCGACGCGCGTGGTGAACACGCTGATAGTCGCACCCGCCGGCCCAAAGCCACTATGGGGTTGCGTGTAGTCGAGTTTGAAATCGACCAGCGTGCCTTCGCTGCGGCCGATCCAGTTGCGCTGCATGGTGCGGACTTTCTCGGGCCAGCCCTCGAGTTGGTCCAGATCGCGCAACAATTCATCGGCATAGTTGGTGATGCGCAAGAACCACTGCTCGAGCTCGCGTTGCTCAACGGGCGTATCTTCGTGACGCCAGCAGCATCCGTTCACAACCTGCTCGTTGGCCAGTACCGTCGCGCACTTCGGACACCAGTTGACTTTGCTTTTCTTGCGATAGGCCAGGCCCTTTTCGTAGAACTTGAGAAAGAACCACTGGTTCCAGCGATAGTAGTCAGGCAGGCAGGTGGTGACTTCGCGGGACCAGTCGTAGGCGAAGCCAAGGCGGTTCATCTGCTCCTTCATTTTCGCGATGTTGCCGAGTGTCCATTGGCGCGGCGGAGTGTTGTTTTGAATGGCCGCGTTCTCCGCGGGCAAGCCGAAGGAATCCCAGCCCATGGGATGAAGCACATTGTGGCCGTTCATCCACATATAACGGGCGAGGGCGTCGCCGATGGAGTAGTTGCGTACATGTCCCATGTGCAATGCGCCGGAAGGATAAGGCAGCATCTCGAGCACGTAATATTTCTTCTTTGTCGAGTCGGGCTCGGCGGCGTAGAGCTGTGGAACGTCTTGCCAGCGCTCGAACCACTTCGTTTCTACGCGCTGGGGATCGTAGCGCTCGTCATTGCTGCGCTGGCTACCGCCAACGGATGCGGTTTCTTCCTGCGTCTTTTCTTGCTGCGGCATAGGAAATAGGGCGACTTCGGGTCAGCCTTAGATTCTACAATGAGGCGAGTGAAGCATGTGCGAAGATCTGCCCTAGATGAGCCCAGGGTTCCTGTCCCATATTTAGTAAATGGTCATCAGTTCCCCGAGTGTTCTAAGGGAGCCCGACTCCGCAGTTTGTCGTAATCGCGGGTGTAAGCGCGAAGGCCATATTGCGGCGTGCTCTTCGTGTAGCCGGCAACGAGTTGGTCCTGGTAGCGATCCAGAAAGAAATCGAAGGGATCGCGCGGGTCCATGTCTATCATGATCAGGTCGGAATCGTGCATGGTGAGCTTGCCAAATTGCATGTCGCCGTGTCGGAATGCCACGTAGTTCCCAGGCTGTTTGGCGGCGAAGTTCGACAGTTGAGGTGTGCCGAATACCTGGACGATGTCGTTGCCTTGCAGGCGAATGGCGGAGACTCTTCCCTGAATATGCGGCGGCGGAAGGATTTGTTCAGGATTGAGTATCAAGTCATCTTTGTCGGCGGAGATCCCTCGAATCTTCTTTGTATCGATCATGCGGGCCATGTTGATCCCGAGCAAATCTAGAAGGCTCTTCAACGGCAAGTGCGAGGCCTTCAGATGCTCCGTATGCAAGCGGATTCGTCCGTCTGCCTCTGTTGCGAGAACGCCCGCGGCTTCGAAGGGAATGTCACCCTTCTGGCGAAGTCTGCCTTTCATGATCAGCCGATTATTCCGGCTTTCGATGCTCAGATTCTTAATGGGAGAATCGGCAGCGGAAAAGACATTTTCGTTCAGCACCTGCGCGAGGGCATTGCAACTGATGGAAATCTCAGCCGACGCCAGAGCGAGGGTAAAGGAATTCTTCTCGTCGAAGACGACAATCGCTCCGGGTTTTGTTGGAAGGAGTTCTCCCTGCAATTGAACGATGTGAACGGCGATCGGCACGGTGTAATGATAAGTCACATTCTTCATGGCGATCTGCACAGCGTGAATATCCGATGTGCCGTTCGACTGAGCCAGGGCGGGGTTTGGCGAACGGACAATAGTGACAAGGAGTATTGCCAGGCAGACGGGCCGGACGGCGGGCGAGGAAGTCATCACCATAAGATGCCATCGATGCGGAAAACGGTGGGGCTATGCCACGAGTTTCTTCAGGGCTTCTATGTTTCTGCGGTCGTCGCCGGGCTTTTCGATGGGAGTTTCGGCGATGAAGGCGGCATGGGCGAGGCGGAGATCGTTGAGCAGGACGCGAAACGGCTCGGTGCCGATCGTTCCTTTTCCGATTTGCTGATGGCGGTCGAGCTTCGATCCGCGGATGGCTTTGGCGTCATTGCAGTGAATTACTTTTACGTTGTTCAGGCCAACCGTCGCATCGAGATGGAGAAGCGTTTGATAGATGCCTTCCGGGGTGACGACGTCGTAGCCGGCGACGTGGGTGTGGCAGGTGTCGATACAGGCGCCGATAGGGACGATGCCGCGCAGACGGTCGATGACTTCGGCGACTTGCTCGAAGCTGCCTCCGAGAGAAAACTCGGCGCCTGCAGTGTTTTCGATCAGGATAGTGAGTCCGGTCTTTGCCAGGTCAAGGCCGTGGGTCGCGGCGGAGATGGCGGCGGCAGTTTGCAGCAGTCCGGCTTCGCGATCGGCTCCGCGAAACGAACCGGGGTGCAGCACGAGGTAGTCAGCGCAGACCGCGAGCGCCCGTTCGACTTCGCCGCGAAAAACTGCTATGGACCTCCTCAGGAACAACGGGTTCGCGCTGGCGAGATTCACCAGGTAGTTGGTATGGATCACCAGCGGTTTGAGATCATATTGCGCGCGCAGGCGGAGCATTTGCTCGCACAGTGGAGAGCTGAGTTCGTAGGGAGCCCACTGGCGCGGGCTGGAGGAGAAAATCTGTAGCGTGTTGCACCCGAGGCGATAGGCGCGTTCGGCGGCGTTGTGAATTCCTCCGGCGGTTGAGGTGTGAATGCCTATGCGGCGGGAAGTCAGGCGGGGTGGGCGTTTGGGCGCAGGCCGGGCGAGGATGTCTGGTTCGCTAGAGATGGAGCGGGGCATGAGGAAAGTATAAGCGACACTCTCGTAGAGACGTGCTACGTCTTGCCGACCGTGCTGCGATCCGGGCGGGGTGAGGCATACGTGGAAAGGATGAGTCAGCTAGTGCGTCCGGCTCATAGCGAGAAGAGGCGTAGCAAGCTACGTCTCTACGACAGTTCTGTTTTGGCTCCGTCGACCTGGTTCATCGGGGACGCGCCTCCCAGTACAATAGGTTTCTTTCGCAACGATCCGCGATCGGGTTTTGTATGACAGCTTTCGTGAACGAAAACAGAGCCGGTTCGGCAGCTGTGACCTTCCAGACTGCGCGGCCCGAAACCAACTGGGTTCGACACGGCTCTGTAGCTACCCTGCTGCTGGTAATCGTGTTCTTCGCATTCGTCCGCATGCGTCTGCGCAACATGCCTCTCGAACGCGATGAAGGAGAGTTTGCCTATGTTGGCCAGCTCATGTTGCAAGGGATCCCGCCCTACAAGATGGCCTGCAACATGAAGTTGCCGGGGACTTACGCGGCCTATGCGGCCATAATGGCGGCTTTCGGGGAGACAGCCTCCGGCATTCGCATCGGATTGATGCTGGTCAATATTGCGGCAACGATATTGCTTTTTCTTCTGGCGAAATATCTCTATGGCTCGCTGGCGGGCGCGGCCGCGGGAATGACTTATAGTTTACTGTCCTGCCGTCCTGCGGTGCTTGGCTTCTACGTGCACGCAACCCATTTTGTGGTTCTGGCGGCGATGGCTGGAATACTGCTGCTACTGCACGCCATCGACACCGGGCGGACTGGTCTCTTTCTTGGCAGTGGATTGTGTCTCGGGCTGGCGTTCCTAATGAAGCAGCCGGGAATTCTGTTTACTATTTTCACCGGACTGTACTGGCTTTGGCGGGAATGGAAGCGGCCGTTCCCGTGGCGCAATGCAGCGATTCACGGGGGCGCGCTCTTCGCCGGGGTGGCATTGCCGTTCGCGCTCACGTGTCTGATACTTTTTCGCGCCGGAGTCTTTCCCAGTTTTTGGTTTTGGACCTGGACCTATGCACGAGAATACGGCTTCATGACAACTCTGCCGGAAGTGCGGAGCGTGCTGCGCGCCTATCTTCCGTGGGTTATACGTCCCTTCGTGATCTGGGAGATCGTTGCAGTCGGCGTTGCCGCTCCCCTGTGGAGCCGCTACGCCCGCACCCACGGAGGGTTCGTAACGAGTTTCATCCTGTTTTCCTGCCTGGCGGTTTGCCCTGGATTTTACTTTCGCCCTCACTACTACATCTTGTCGATGCCGGCGGCGGCGCTGGCGAGCGGGAATTGCCGTCAGCGCGGTGCAAGAAATCTTGACGGAAAAGACGGCTCAGCCCGCTTATCGTCTGGTTTCCAGTGCTGTACTTCGCCGTCGCCTTTGTGATTTCAACGCGCGCAGAGTACAAAAAGTATTTCCACCTCGACGCCGTTTCCCTGGTGCGAAGAATGCAGGAGGGGGAAGCGTTCCCGGAGGCAGTCCTCGTCGGCAGCTATATCAAAGCGCACTCGTCACAGCAGGATACGATTGGACTGTTCGGCTCCGAGCCCGAGATTTGTTTCTATTCCGACCGGCATTGCGCCAGCAATTATCTCTATGTATATCCTTTGATGGAGAGGCAGAAGTTTGCCCGGCAAATGCAAAATGAGATGATGCAGCAAGTTCGAGACGAGCGGCCAAGATTCCTGGTCTATATAGACGATATCCATTCATGGGGAACGCAAACCCAGTTGGACGAAAACCGAGGCTTCGTCGAGACGGCCTGGGCTTATGCTCACCGCAACTACGAGTTGGTCGATCAGGTCGCGGTTGCGGGCGATCCGGAACACTTGTGGGGGGATCACGCGTACCTGTACATTTTCCGGCGGGAAGAATAGGCCGCAGGCCATTGCGGGCCGCGGCAACGTGGCGCCTCATGACTCAGGAGCGGTTCGCACGGCCCGCGTGATGGCCGTATTGCGAGCGGAAAATGCTGCGTTTGCGGTGCATGAGCGGGCAAAGGTAAACTTGGTAGCTGGCCGCGCCACTAAGGGGAACTTATGTTAGTCGTCATGAAAGCGCACGCTACCGAAGAGCAGGTGCGGGGCGTTTGCGAAAAAATCGAGAAGCTGGGCTATCGCGCACACGCCATGCCGGGCGCGCAGCGCACCGCCATCGGCATCACCGGAAACAAGGGTGAAGTGGAGCAGGGCACGCTGGAAGAAATGCCGGGCGTGCAGGAAGTCATCAAGGTTTCGAAGCCCTACAAACTGGTGAGCCGCGATCTTAAGGAAGACAACACAGTCATTCGATTTGCGGGCACGGCGGCCACGATCGGCGGCGCAGGGCTGGCAATTGTTGCGGGACCATGCGCCATCGAGAGCCGCGAGCAGGCTTTTGCCGTGGCCGAGCGCGTGCATCGCGCCGGAGCGCAGTTTTTTCGCGGCGGCGCCTACAAACCCCGGACGTCTCCTTATTCTTTCCAGGGTCTCGGCGAAGAAGGCCTGCGCATCATGAGCGGAGATTCGCCAGCAGTACGGCATGAAGATCATTACCGAAGCCATCGACAACGAGTCGCTCGATCTGGTCGAAGAGTATGCCGACATGATTCAGATTGGGGCCCGCAACATGCAGAATTTTTCCTTGCTGAAGCGTGCCGGACGGGCCAGGAAGCCGGTCCTGCTCAAGCGCGGGATGTCGGCCACGCTGGAAGAATTTCTGATGGCCGCGGAATACATTTTGAGCGAAGGCAATTATAACGTGGCGCTGTGCGAGCGCGGCGTGCGCACCTTTGCAGACCACACCCGCAATACGCTCGACCTCAGCCTGGTGCCGGCGGTGCAGCGGCTGAGCCATCTGCCGATTTTTGTCGATCCCAGCCACGGGACCGGCAAGCGCAATAAAGTCACTCCACTGTCGCGCGCAGCGGTAGCCGTGGGCGCGGATGGATTGATGGTGGAAGTGCATAACAAGCCCGACGAGGCCATGTCGGATGGTCCGCAATCCCTGTTCCCCGATCAGTTCGATGAGTTGATGGCGCAGGTGCGGCAGATCGCCGCGGTCGTGGGAAGGACCGTCCCCGAGATTGGAGTGCCGGAGACGGTGGCCGTTAGCAGCTAAGTGGTGATCGATCCAGCTCGATTTCTGGAGGGTTTTATGAGGGACCTCACGAGAGCTTTCGCCAGAAACGTTATGCTCGCACGCTCCGCCGTGCAAATCACCCAACAGGAGCCCGGCCAAGGTGGCCTTCGCCCGTCATTGTGTATAATATGATAATCTGATGTTATGAAGAAAACATCCATTTCGGTTACCGATGCCGCCCGCAACTTCGCCGATGTGTAAACCGCGTGCGTTATCAGAATATGACGTTCGTGCTGCTCAAGAATGGCTCGCCGGTGGCCCGCATCGTGCCAAATGAGAGCAAAACGTGCACGGGCAGAGAACTGGCGGAAGCGTTGCGCAAAGTTAAGTTATCTACCGAGAACGCGAAGGCTTGGTATAAGGACCTGCAGAAAGGACGGAAGATTCTCAAGGCCCCGGAAGATAAGTGGCGATAATTCTGGACACCGACGTCATCAATTCGAGGCGAACAGGGAACCTTCGACCTCAGTCGTTGGCTGGCTTCCGAGGAGGACGAGGAGTTCCAGATTGCGGCGATTACGATCGCTGAGTTGTGGCATGGCGTAGAACGCGCATCGAGCGCGTACAGGGTTGAACGGCAAGACTACATTCGCAAAATGCTGAGTTCGATAGAGATCCTTTCCTACACTGAAGCGACTGCCCTGGAACACGCCCGCATCTGGGCGGATTTGGAGTCTTCCGGAAAAATGATCGGCTTTTATGATCTGATCGTAGCAGCCACGGCTTTGGAAAGCGGAAGCGTGGTAGCGACTTTCAACCAGCGTCATTTTGCCCGGGTACGCGGGCTGAAGGTGATCGAACCAAGGTTATGAAGTGCACCCGAGCAAGGATGGCTATTTTCGCAGCCGTGCTATCGGCACGTCCGTGCGGCATGCTCGCCCAGCGCGGCGCCGGCGGCGGGCACGACTGGGGGCGGCACCGTCGGCGGAGGCGGATTGAGCAGCACAGGCAAAGCGACCGGCGTGGATGTGAAGGACGATCTGAAAGACTTTCACGCGGCCATGGCGGCGCAAGCCACCGGCTCGCAGATCGTCGCCTACGCCGCGATGATCAAGAGCACGGAAGCGGCGAACGCGGAATTGAAGGCCTTTCTGGAACAGCTCGGCAAATCCGGCGGCGCCCTCGAACTTGCCAGTCGCAGTGCGACTCTGGATCAGGCAATCGAAACGGCGCGGACGGAAAATAAGAAATTTCTCGACGGATTCTCCGACACACAGAAATCCGGTCTGAAGGAAATCACTAAACGACTCACCAAGGCGGATGCTGACCTGGCGCAACAGACCAGGGCGCTGGACCTGGAGGTCCGAGGCGCAAAAGCAGTCAGCCCACCAGTCGCGGGCTCGGCACAGAATCTGGAACACGCGCTTAGCGAATTTCCGAAGCCAGCAGATTGCTCTGGGAGACGAAATGAGCATCGGGGCCGGCAAGAACAGCCTAGACTCCGCTTTTAATCTTCCGCCGGTGAAGAACTCGGTTACCTTCGCGAATCAGCCGGTCGCCGTCACAACGTCGGGAGTGATTTCCAAGGGTAAGGCGGAAGGCGGCCAAAACACTTTCAAACTTGAGTTGATCGCGGACTTGTCGGATCTGCAGCTGAACATTGCGGAGGTCCTGCGTACTCAGCTCAACAAAGCGGAGCGCTGTGGAGAGCGCATTGCGATTCAGAACGCGACCCTTACTCCGTCAGCCCCCGCCAGCCTGGTGGTTGTGCAATTGCATTTTGAGCGGTGGGCGTGCCTGGGCAGGGACGTGAACGAGATGGTGGAAGGCAACGGCACGATCGAGGTGAAACTGACACCGTCGGTTGCGGCAGACGGTGCTTTGCGGCTGACGGCAGAAATCGGGCGCGTGGATGCCCAGGGCTTGATCAGCGAACTCCTGCGCTCGGGTTCTCTAGGGGAGACGATGCGCGACACGATCACGGAGTCGCTTCTTTCTATCGTCCGCCGGGGCGGAGACTTTAGCGCGACGCTTCCTCCCGCAGCGCGGGGCGGCGCCACACTCCACCGCGCTGAATTTCAAGGCACGGGCTCGGGCAAACTGCTGGTGGTTTTAGACGGGGAGATCCGAATGTCCAACGAACAGGTAACATCATTCGCCGCCGAATTGAAGGAACGCAGCTCCACGCCGGCGACAGTTCAGGCAACCGCGCCACGCTAGCGCTTTTGCGTTGTCATCCTGAGCAGGCGGTTCTTTTCGCAGCGAAGAGGCTATCCCGAGCTTACCGAGGGAATGCGAGCCCCATTGGAGCCGAATGGGCGCGGCTGCCGGAGACAGGTTGACCGCGGTTCAAAACCTGGCAAAGTCAGAACCATGACACCTCCTTTCTTAATCTGATCTTGGAGGAAGTTGTCTTCGTTCGAGGATACATAGCTTATGACAGACTGGTTCGCGCGCCCCGTCCTACTCGTCAAGGACGTTGAGGCCTCGCTCCGCTTTTACGTTAACCGGCTCGGCTTCACGAGCCCCTGGCGCTTTGAGGAGGGCGGCAAGACGTTCGTCGCCCAGGTGGAGCGGCAGGGCTGCGCGCTCATCCTTTCCAGCCAGTGGCCGGAGAAGATTGGCAAGGGGCTGATGTTCATTTCCCTGAACGTCGAGCCGCAGACGCGCGAGGCCGCTGTCGCAGCGTTGGACGCCCTGCGCGCGGAACTCGAGGCCAAGGGAGCTCCAGTCAAGGAGGGTTCGTGGGGCTACCGGCTTCTGGTGGTCGATGATCCCGACGGCAACCAGCTCTTCTTCAACTATCCGAACGAGACTGCATCCGGCAAGATCGCTAGAGATGAAGCGTAATCGTCCAGCCTGGCTCTGGTCCCAGCGTACGGTCACCTGGCTATTTCAACACGAACGGAATCGTCAAACTGCCGAAATTTCGCGATTACACTCATCGTCCTTAATGGGTCGCTTCCTTTATCAACGAGTACCGCTCGGCGCTATCCATCCGGGAAGAACTTCTCTCTGGTAGTCTTATTTCTTCCAAAGAATCGGCCTTCATCTTGCGAAAACTCCTTCTCACCATCATGGTTCTGATTCCCCTGCTGGGCGGGCTTGGATGGTGGTATTTCCGGGAGCAGGCTTTGCCCGATTACGGTCCGGCGTATCGCGAATATGCCTACGTCACCAACGGCAAGAGTAATACCCTCAGCGTAATCGATCTACGGACGTTCGAGCCGGCAAAGACCATTGCGGTGGGCCTGGACCCAACCGGGGTTGCAGCCAACAGTAAGAAAGAATGAAATCTACGTGGTCAACGCGGGGTCGAGCAACGTCAGCGTGATCGATGCCGAAACAAACGCCGTGGTGGCCACGATCGGAGTTCACGGCAAACCCTACTTCATCGACGTCTCGGAGGATGGCAAGCGCGCTTATGTAGCGAACTCGGCATCGGCCAACGTTTCGGTGATCGATCTGGAGAAGCGCGCGGTTCTCGGGAATGTGCGTGTGGGTTCCGCGCCAGGACTGGCGCGGGTTTCGCCCGACGGCACAACCGTAGTGGTATCGAATCGCGGCGACAACACGGTTTCTCTGATGGATGCGAAACTGCTCCGCGTGCGGGCGACCTTGCCGGTTTGCCAGAAACCGGAAGATATCGCCATCCTGCCGGATTCGAGCAAAGCTTTCGTAGCTTGTCCGGGCTCGTCTCAGGTGGCGTCCATCGCTTTAGCGAGCAACAAAGCGGGCAGCGTTCCGGCGGGCGACCGCGTGCTGGCATTGTTGGATGTAGGAAAGACGCCCGTTAGTCTTGCGCTGAAGCCGGATGGCGGCGAGTTGATCGTCTGCGACTTCGATTCCGATAGCATTTCGATCATAGAAACAGGGAACGACGAAGTCGGCAGCAGCCCGCAGATTGGACAAAATCCAACCCATGCGGTCGTCACGCTCGATAACTCCAGGCTATATACCAGCAGCTTCGGCTCAAACAGCGTCGCCGTCTATGACATCGACGTAGGCCGCCGGGTCGCAACCGTGGCGGTGGGCAGCCGTCCGGACGGCATGGCTTTGTCGCAGGACCAGCAATATCTTCTGGTGCTCGACACGCAGGCGGGCGATGTCACGGTGATCCAGAAGCGGACGCCCCGAAAGCTGGAGCCAACGGAATATTCGCTTCTCACGATGATTCCCGTGGGCGTGCAGCCGAATGGGATCGTGGTGAAGGCGTTTATGATGAGCAAGCCAGCGAAGAAGTAGCGTTCGAACGCGGCGCGATTTAAGTCGGAATCTTCAGAATCAAATAACCGCCCACCAGGGCGAAGATCAGGTCCGGCGACCAGGCCGCCAACGCCGGCGGCAACTGGCTGATGTCCCCCATGGCCTCGAACAACCGCGAGACCACGGTGTACGCCACGGCGATGCCCACAGCGACCGAGACTCCCGTGATCGCTCCCTTCTTCGCCGCTGACAGGGAAAACGGAACCGCCAGAACACCCATGATCAGCGTGATCAGCGGGTAGGAGAGCTTCTTATTTAACTGCACCCGGAGCCGTACCACGTCGAAGCCGCTTTGCTGCAGATCGCGAATGTAGCGGCGCAGCTCCTCATAGTTCATTTCGGAATACTGTTTAACTTCCTTTTTGAAGTATGACGGCGCCTCACTCAGATGGGGGAAGGTTGAGACGTCGAAGGTGCGGTACCCGGCGATGGCCGCGCTGCGCAACGACCGCTCCCAGCCTTGTTCATAGATCCAGCGGCCCGTGTTCTCGGCCCAGTGCGCGCGCTCGGCGTGGATGCGCTCCGTGATGGCGAAGCTCGCGGGGTCAAGTTGAAATACGGTGAGGTTGGCGAACTGATCGCGGTCAGCGTCGAAGAACTGGTAGTAATAAATGTCGTTGTGCTGGCCAAAAATCCACCGGCGGTCGGGACGCAAATAGGTTTGCGGCGGCTTTCCCTTGATCTGATTGTGCAGCGCCTCCTGGCGCTTGTTGGTATGCGGCAGATAGAACTGGTCGGCGAAGAACAGGCCCGCCGCCAGCACCGCCGCCGCGACCATCACCGGCGTGACAATGCGGTAGACGCTGGTTCCGGTGGCTTTGATGGCAGTGATCTCGTTCGACCGGTTCATCAGCCCGAACGTGATCAGCACCGCCAGCAGCATGATCAGCGGGGCAACGCTGTAGAGCAGGTAAGGAGAAACGTTGAGCAGATACTCCGCGACCACAATCGCCGGCGTCTGGTTGCGCAGGATGTCGCCCAGCAACTCGAAAAGAGTGAACACCAGCAGCAGGACGAGAAATGCGGAGATAATCATCCCCAGGTAGAGGAAGAAATCGCGCAGCACGTAGTCATCGAGCAGTGTAGGGAAGCTGGCGCTGAAGACTCTGCGCCGCGTGGACGCACGCTCGAAGGCGTTGGCGGGGGCGTTGTTTCTGCGCCTGCGCCTGCGCTCGTGTACGGGAACATTCGCCGTCAGGTTCGATGAGACTTCGTCGCGCTTCCACGCCAACCGCACCGCCGACAGCGACAAGGGCCGCCGCTCGGCTTGCCACAGCAGAAACAACGCAGCGGCAAAGAATACGAGGTTGGCCAGCCACGCTCCGAACATGGGGCCGACCCTGCCTTGCTTGGCCAGCGAAACTCCAATCAGAGAAATGAAATAGTAGACGAAGACCAGAACAATCGTGAGCACGAACCCGCCGGACTTGCCGCTCTTCTTCGACGAGAGTCCCAAAGGGATTCCGACCATGGCCAGCACCAGGCACGCCGTCGGGAGGGCGAAGCGGTTGTGAAACTCGATGAGGTACAAGCGCGCCGTCACGGGATCCGCGCCCGCAGCGCGGTCATGCAGCGCCCCGGTGCCAACAGCTCTGTACGGAACTTGTTCGTCGGTCTTGCTCTCTGACGAAGCCAATTCGATGGGGATATCGGTCTGCTGGAACGTGGAGATCTGATAGTGTTCGGTCTGTGCGGGATCGGTTTCGTGCGTGGAACCCTCGGTTAAGTGCAGATGCAGGCGGTCCTGGCCCTCGGGAACGAGAATGCCTTCGCGCGCCAGCGTGATGCGCGGATTAGCTGCGTCCGAAATGTCGGCCAGAAAAACGTCCTTCCAGACCGCGCCGCCCTGCGCGCTGTGTACGTCCTGCACATAGAGCACGAGCTTGGGAAACCCTTCGTAGAAAACGCGAGGCTGCACTTCGTAGGACACTTGCGAACCTTTGAGTTGATCCTCAAGGCGCCCGAGCGAAGCGAGCGACCATGGCGCCAGATAGAGGCTGTTCAGCAAAGCCAGCGCCCATGCGGCGGCGACAAAAATTGCCAGCACCCTGCCGAAATTCCACACTCCCATGCCGCTGGCGCGCATGGCTGTGATTTCGCTGTCGGCGGCGAGCCGGCTCAGTCCGATGAGAATGCCAACCAGCACACTCATCGGGATGGTGTAGGTGAGCGCTAGCGGCACGGTGTAAAGAAATACTTCCGCAACGCTCGGCAAAGGAGCGCTGGCGCGGACTACCAGTTCCAGAATGCGGCCCAGATCGCGCGTGAAAAGAACAAAGGTGAAGATCGCCGCGCCGATGAGGGCGTGCGAGCTTACTTCACGGAGGATGTAGCGGGTGAGAATCCGCATGGGAGACGCGTCTGAGGGCAGGATAGCACGGCAGTGGTCAGTGGTCAGTTTTTGGCACTCATGAGTGACGGGACCGCCAATTCTGGTAGGATTTTTGTGTTCCTCTGCATAAACCGTTATGACAACCAAAAAAAGGCTGAGAAACGCGTGACGGTTGCCGAGGCGGCAGTCCGCCGCACCGATGATGTGCGTATTCGCCTTGCTCAGATCGGAATTGACGAACGGCAAGTCAATGCCGCTGTTTCGTGGGCACGCAAGGTCACCTCAAAGGATTAAGCACCTCTGATTTTCTGGGCTGCCGCAGTCCCCACGCGAAAGTGCGTTCTTTCCGCCCAGGTCGCGCCCAGAGCGTTACTCCTTTGGCGAGGTTCCATTCGTATTTCCAAGGACCATCGGTTTTGGGACGAAGCTGTATATCGGCCGGAAGATATTGCTTAACGGCCAAATTCTCGATCCACCTATCGTCGATCTTCTGGAAGCGAGTCAAGCCCAGCCCAACGTCCGATAGCTGCCACAACGACCCGTCCGCCAATTCGAAGATAAGCGGCTTTCCACCTTCCTTCAATGCAAATTCCCACATGCGAAGCAATCGATGCAGCCCTCTCAGTCGCTTGTCCAGCTCTCTTATCGCTTGCCTGCCGGGCAACGGCTCGTCGTCTTCGCCGGCCATGATCCGGTTCAGGCTGTCGGCCTGCATTTCGGCAGTAACGCCAAGTTCGGCCAAGGTCAACTTGGAGTATTGGGAGACGCGAGCGTCCAGTTTGTCGAATAGGTCTATGTCGTTGTCGAGCCCGGCGATAAGCTGACGTACGCTCCTGACACTAAACATGAGGTGTGCCCGCTCGAACCAGAACTGGTGGGCAAGAAAATTACGCCTCTCTACCGCTGCGAGGGTGTTGTTCCACAGCTCGGGTGGCAAGACTGCCTCTAGCTTGGCCGTTACCTCGCCCAGCGTCAGTGAAAATGCACGAGACAACAACTCTTCGACTCGGGGCTTAGTAATCAGGGTTGGTGGGGGCAATTCCGAGCAGGCGGAGACGATGCAAAGCTCCCGATGCAGACACTCGCTGTGGTAGTAGGCCGCGCCGAACTTCGCAAACAGTTCACGCATCAACTCGTCATCCGGCTCGTTTTCAGAATCAGGATGCTTCATGATTGGACGCTGCGATCACCATGCGTCGTAGTTTCCTATCCGGCTTTCAGGAATAGCGCCCCCAGCGGCGGGAGCGTTAGCTTCAGCGAATGGGGGCGGCCGTGGGCCGGTTCTTCTTCGGCATGAACTCCGCCGAGGTTGCCGACGCCGGTGCCGTTGTATTCCAAAGCGTCGCTGTTGAGCAGTTCGCGCCAATAGCCGCCTTCGGGCACGCCCACACGGTAGCCGAGGCGCGGAATGGGCGTGAAGTTACAGACGATGAGAACCGTGTCTTTGGGAGATTCGCTCTTGCGCAGCAACGAAATCGTGCTGGTCAGATTGTCGTTGCAATCCACCCACTCGAAGCCCCCGGGATTGGTATCGAGCAGGTGCAGGGCAGGCTCACTGCGATAGACGCGGTTCAGTTGTCCAACCCAGTTCTGCAAACCGCTGTGAACGGGATACTGCAGCACATGCCACTCCAGGCTGGTATCGTGCGCCCACTCGCGAACCTGCCCGAACTCGTCCCCCATGAAGAGCAGCTTCTTGCCGGGCTGAGCGTACATATAAGCGAACAGCAGCCGCAAGTTGGCAAAGCGCTGCCACTCGTCGCCGGGCATCTTGCCGATCAGCGATCCCTTGCCGTGGACGACCTCATCGTGGGAAAGCGGCAGCACGAAGTTTTCCTGGAAGGAATACAGCATGCGGAAAGTCAGCTTGCTGTGGTGGTACCTGCGGTGAATGGGATCTTGTTTGAAGTACTCGAGCGTGTCGTGCATCCATCCCATGTCCCACTTGAGGCCGAAGCCCAGGCCGCCAAGGTAGACCGGCTTTGAAACCATGGGCCAGGACGTGGACTCTTCCGCGGTGGTCTGGACGTCGGGATGCTCTTTGTAGACTTCCTGATTGAAGCGGCGCAGGAAGTCGATGGCTTCGAGGTTTTCACGCCCGCCGAACTTGTTCGGAATCCACTCGCCCCCTTTGCGGGAATAATCGAGGTAGAGCATGGAAGCGACCGCATCCACGCGGAGGCCATCGATGTGGTACTTGTCGAGCCAGAACATGGCGCTTGACATCAGAAAGCTGCGGACTTCTGTGCGTCCGTAGTTGAAGATGTGCGTCTTCCAGTCGGGATGAAAACCCTGCCGCGAATCCGCATGTTCGTACAAGTGCGTGCCGTCGAAATAGGCCAGGCCATGTGCGTCGGAAGGGAAGTGCGAGGGGACCCAGTCGAGGATTACGGCGATGCCGTGTTGGTGGAGGTAATCCACCAGATACATGAAATCCTGCGGCGTGCCGTAGCGCGAGGTGGGGGCAAAATAGCCGGTGGTCTGGTATCCCCAGGAGCCGTAGAAAGGATGCTCCATCACCGGCAGGAATTCCACGTGCGTGAAGCCCATGCGTCCAACGTATTCGGCGAGACGCGGCGCGGTCTCGCGATAAGTTAGCGGGCGATTGTGTTCCTCGGGAACGCGCATCCAGGAGCCGAGGTGAACTTCATAGACGGATTGCGGCGCTCGCAGAGAATTGCGGGCGGCACGCTTCTCCATCCAGTCGCGGTCACCCCACTGGTAATCGAGATCCCAAACAACCGAGGCGGTGCGTGGAGGCTTCTCGTGCAGGATTCCTAGTGGATCGGCCTTGTCAACCTGGTAGCCATGAGTGCGCGACTCGATGTGGAATTTGTAGAGCGCGCCTTTGGTTACTCCGGGGACGAAGCCTTCCCAGATTCCGGAGTTTCCACGCGGCGTGAGCACATTCGTACGCGCGCCCCACGCGTTGAAGCTGCCAATTACCGACACCAGGCGCGCATTCGGCGCCCACACGCTGAAGACCGCTCCCTGTTTGCCGTCGCGCGAGATCAAATGCGCGCCCATGGTTTCGTGCATGCGATAGTTGCTGCCCTCGTTGAACAGGTAGAGATCCTGATCGGAGAGCAGCGACATGCGGTCAGAAGCGGCGGGCGTGGTGGTGGTTGGCATTTTGCGCGTCCCTAGTGTACCGGAAGAGGCGGGTGTCGACAGCGAAGCGATGGTTGAACGACTCTGGGCGAAACAGACCGCGCTCTTCTGCGCCACCGGTCAGCCCGAATCCCCATGCTAGACTGACTTTCCAGCCATGCCCGCCTTGCGTCTAATCTTTCTTTGGCATCAGCACCAGCCTTTCTACAAAGATCTGGTGACCGGCCAATATCGCCTGCCTTGGGTGCGCCTGCACGCGCTGAAAGACTATTACGGAATGGTGAAACTGCTGGATGAGTTTCCCAATGTTCACCAGAATTTCAATCTGGTGCCGTCGCTGATCAGGCAAATTCAGGATTACGTTGCGGGGACGGCGCAGGATCCGTTTCTGAACGTCGCGGCCAAGCCCGCCAAGGAGTTGACGCAGAAGGAGCGGCAATTCGCCCTGCAATATCTTTTTCAGGCGAATCACGCGAATGTGATTGGGCGGTATCCGCGCTACCGGGAATTGCTCGAGCGGTTGCGCGAGCATGGGTATTCAGCCGAGAAAGCGGAAAAATATTTCGAGCCGCAACAGTTCACCGACTTGCAGGTGCTGTCGCAGATCGCATGGTTCGACGAATTCTTTCTTGAAGACAAAGATATTGCGGAACTGATCAGGAAGGAGCGCAACTACTCGCTCGAGGATCAGAAGTTCGTGATTGCGAGCGAAAGGGAACTACTGGCCAGGGTTCTGCCCGCGTATGCCGACGCGGCGAAGAAAGGTTCGATCGAGATTTCAGCCACGCCTTTCTATCATCCGATTCTTCCGCTGGTCTGCGATACCAACGTGGGAGCGGTTTCTTCGCCGGGCCTGGCCTTGCCGCAGAACCGGTTTCGGCATCCTGAGGACGCGCGCGAACAACTAGTGCGCGCGCTCGATCTTCATCAGGATGTGTTTGGAGTGCGGCCGCAGGGTGTATGGCCGTCTGAAGGCAGCGTATCGGAAGAGGTGCTGGCGATTGCGCACAGCCTGGGTGTCAAGTGGATGGCGACCGACGAAGGTGTGCTCGGCCGCAGCGCCGGTGTGTTTTTTCAGCGCGACGGCAACGGCCGCCTGCCCGCGCACCTGGCCGAGCGGCTCTACAACATTCATCGCTATGAAAACGGCCAGACTGCGATGCACATGGTGTTTCGAGACCATACGATTTCGGACCTGATCGGGTTTGTCTACTCGGGGATGGATTCAGGGGATGCTGCGCGGCATCTGCTGCGCAACATCAAAGACGCGGCGCAGCCGGTGCTCGCGCAGGGGCGCGATGCCGTGGTGTCGGTGATCCTCGATGGAGAGAATGCCTGGGAATATTATCCGAAGTCGGGCCGGGAATTTCTGCGAAGATTCTATGATGCGCTGCAGCGCGAAGGAGGTCTGGAGGCAGTCACGGTTTCAGAGGCGATTGCCCGTCATCGCGACTTCTCGCCTTTAAGGTCGCTGGTGCCGGGCTCGTGGATCAACGCGAATTTCAATGTCTGGATTGGCGCTCCCGAAGATAACCGCGCCTGGGACTATCTTCACCACGCCCGCGAATTCTATGCGCAGAATGCGGCTCGGGCCAGCGAAGCGCAACGAAAGGTGGCGTTCGAAGAAATCCTGATTGCCGAGGGCAGCGACTGGAACTGGTGGTACGGACCGGAGCACCACTCGGCCAACGATCGCGACTTTGACGAGCTTTACCGCAAACATCTTTCGAACATTTATCAGGCATTGGGCGCGACGCCGCCGGATTATCTGGCACAGCCCATCTCCGGAGGCGAGGTGCGGCCGGCCTTCACGCCGCAAACCCATTACATTCATCCCCGCGTGACGGGCGACAAGATTCGCTACTTCGAGTGGATGGGCGCGGCCATCTTTACGGCCGACCAGCGTGCCGGAGCGATGCACGGAAAACAATTCATTCTGGATTCCGTGTATGCCGGGATCGACAGCGCGTTCGTCTACGGACGATTGGATTTTGCCGGTCCGGTTCCAGATATGGAGTTTGACCTGGTGGTGAACCTGGAATCGTGGGCGAGCGGAGAGACGCGCCCACGGCGGGCATTGCGGCTCGATGCCAGGGCGGAAGACCGCACGGTGACTGGATGGAAAGTTGATGGCTTGGAAGAATTAGTGTCAGCTTCTTCGTCCATTGGCGAGGAGAATGCGAAGGCGGTGCTGCGGCGCAACTTTGAGTTCCGGTTGCCTCTAAGCTGGTTGCTGGCGGTGCCGGGTTCGGCAGCGAATCCTTACACCGGGGCCGAAGCCAAGACCGGAGCGGTCGTCATTGCGGCAACCAGCCTGCTGCGCCTGCGCTTCAGCCTCTGGCAAAATCGTCTGCCCGTGGACGCGCTGCCGGTGGAGGGTTGGATCGAACTGCAGTTGGTGAGCGAATCGGAGTTGGGGGCGGGGATGTGAGAAAAGAATAGTGCTGCTGTAAGAAAGCCGGAGGCGTGTGCCTCCGGCTTCGTTGCAGAATTTAGAGTTTGCTACTGTCCCGCGCTGGCCACCGAGGTTGTAATCGCCAGCGGCCGGTTGAGTTCGAGCGTGAGTTGGGTGCCTGCCATCAGCGTGGCGGAGCGGTGCTTGCTGAGCCAGTGACCGCCAGTTGAGCCTGCGCCAACAAGGCCGCCGATCAAAATTCCCGGAGGGCCGCCGATGAGGCCGCCGATCAACATACCGCCGGCAGTGCCGCCTCCAGTTTCCAACTGATCACGCCGGTCGTGACCGGATCCCTTGAACTCGCCTTCCTGGTTGACGTCAGTGTCGCGTCCGGCATTGGTATCGACCAGAGACGCGTCGAGGAAGAGCCGTTCGCCGGTGGGGAGGATCAGGGCTTCGGGCATAATTCCGATGGTCGGCTTGCCTGAGATGCGGCGCGGCTCGCTCACCCGGGTGACTCGGCCTTCGATCGTCGCCCCGGCGGGAATGACCGTCCTGCCGTTGAGCACCACGGCCTGCGTCAGGCGCGCGTGGAAAGGGTCACCCGCTTTGTTGCTGAAGGTCGCGAGAGTTGTCTCGAGTCTCACCATCAGAGCTGTGCCCGCCGGTACCGGCGAACTGGTCTGCGCCGCGGCCATCGGGCTCATGCAAGAGCATGCCAGCATCAATATGCAAGTTAGAACCGTCCACTTCTTCATGACTCCTCCTCAGGAGTTACAACCCCTAAATCTCCCGCTTGTTGCCTTGACTCTAGACCAGGAGAGTGCCAGGAACAACAGAGTCACGGCTTGAGGAACCAGCGAAGGTAAGAGTGAGGGATTGGCCAGGTCCGCTCCCGGCGGTGAGAGTCGCAAAGCCCTAGAAGCAGCCGCATTGCCGGAGTCATCCATCCGCTATAATCGTGGGCTTCGCGTACTTAGACTCAGATGAAGGACGGTAGCGCTGTATGACGAATATTGCGGCAATCATTGGGCGCGAGGTGCTGGATTCGCGCGGCAATCCTACGGTGGAAGCGGAAGTGCAACTCGTGGACGGAGCGATTGGCCGGGCCATTGTGCCGAGCGGTGCATCGACCGGCGAGCATGAGGCCGTCGAACTGCGCGACGGAGACAGTACGCGTTTTCTCGGCAAAGGAGTTCTCAAGGCGGTAGAGAACGTCAACGGCGAGATCGCCGACGCGCTGGCAAACTGGGACGCTTACGACCAGCGCGGACTTGACCGCAAGATGATCGAACTGGATGGCACGGAGAACAAGAACCGGCTGGGAGCGAACGCGATTCTGGCGGTCTCCATGGCAGCGGCGCGCGCGGCGGCGCTGGAATATGGCTTGCCGCTCTATCGGTATCTCGGCGGCGCCTGCGCAAACACTTTGCCCACGCCCATGATGAACATCCTCAACGGCGGAGCGCACGCCGACAACAACGTCGACTTCCAGGAATTCATGGTGATGCCGGTGGGCGCGCCCTCGTTCTCCGAGGCGTTGCGCTGGGGCGTGGAAGTCTTTCATACGCTCAAGGGAGTGCTGAAGAAGCGCGGCTACAACACGGCGGTCGGCGATGAAGGCGGATTTGCGCCTTCGGTGAAGTCGAATGTCGAGGCCATCGAAGTGGTGCTGGAAGCGATTCAGCAGGCCGGATACAAGCCGGGAGAGGAGATCGCGATCGCGCTCGATCCGGCAGCGAGCGAGTTCTATCAGGATGGCAAATACGTCTTCAAGAAATCGGACAAGTCGGCCAAGAGTTCCGACGACATGGTGAAGTTCTGGGCGAAATGGGTGAACGATTATCCCATCGTGTCGCTGGAGGATGGGCTCTCTGAAAATGACTGGGACGGCTGGCAGAACCTGACCAAGGAACTGGGCGGCAAGATTCAACTCGTGGGCGATGACATCTTTGTCACCAACATTCAATTTCTGCAGGAAGGCATCGACAAAGGTGTGGCCAATTCGATTCTGATCAAAGTGAATCAGATCGGCACGGTCAGCGAGACTCTGGACGCGATCGATCTGGCGCGGCGCAACGGTTACACGTCAGTGATCTCGCACCGCTCGGGCGAAACGGAAGACACGTTCATCGCAGATCTTGCCGTCGCCACCGGTGCGGGGCAGATCAAGACCGGCTCAGCTTCGCGCACCGACCGCATCGCCAAGTACAACCAACTACTAAGGATTCAGGCGGAGTTGGGGGATTCGGCTAGGTTTTTGGGGCTGAAGGCGCTGAATTACAAAGTCTGAGGTGAGTTCTCCGACGGAGGCACATTGCCGCGAGAAAAGCGAGAAAGATCGGATCCCGTATTCGTTTCGTCCACGAAGGTCTCCTTGAAAGACCTAGACCTCCCAGAGTCATGGCTGGAACGCAAGATTCGCGAGGACCATACAATCCTGGGCCTGGGTGGAATCACCAAGACAATATTTCAGCGTAGGTATAAGAATGCAGGGCGAGTAGATCTGGTGCTCCTAGACGAGGAGAATAGCTTCCTGTATTGCGCGGAGCTGATGCTCGGGGAGGTGGATGAGTCTCACATCGTGAGATGCGTTGAGTACTGGCTCGCAGAGACACGAAAGCCATCAAACAAGGGCTGGAACGTAATCGCTGTGCTCGCCGCCGAAAGTATTCGAAAGAGCCGCTATTTCCCTGTAATCGAGTTCCTGAGCGAGAAGCTGCCCCTAACCGTTTTGGAAGTTGCCGCACTGAAGGTGTCCGGCAAAACGGCGCTGACATTCACCAAGTTTTTTGACGGGCAAGACCAACTTGAACAGACAGAAAGCGGAGACGAAGATGCTGGCCGAGTGGACGTAGATAGAAGCTACTGGATCAGCAAGCGGCCGGAGTCGATCATCCGAGTCGCCGACTCGCTTGTGAAGATATTTCAGTCCGCCGACGGTCAACTCCGAGTGACCTACCTAAGGCTTTTGGGGCTTCGCCTAGGGGGCAAAGCCGGAAAGCCGTAACGATCAGCCCAAAGCAGAAGTTCGTTAACGTCAGAGTTCGCATCCAGGACACCGAGACGTGGGGTGGAAGGCTGAAGAAAGCTGATCGAGATCACGGGTGGCACTCCGAGCTGGAGCGTGAGATTTCGAGTCACCGATCGCCTTACTGGAAAATCGAGCAAGCTGCTGCGCCAGCTTGGTGAAGAATCGTACGCTGAGCGCACCATGGGCACCTGACGCGCGGCAGAACTTGGACTCGGAGTGCCCATGACTTAGTCCGCGACTTAGTCCAAAATGGGTTCCATGGAAGTCGACATCCACAAGCCAAAACCCACTTCTCCCGCCTGCTCGAGCGAGTCGCCTTGGGAGAAGAGATCATCATCGCCAAGGCGGGTACTCCGGTCGCTAAGCTTGTGCCCCTGAAGAGACCCCAAGAAGAGGGTCTTCGGCGGTGCCAAAGGCGAGTTCACAGTTCCGGACGATTTCAATGATCCCGATCCTGAAATAGAGGACCTCTTCTAGAACGAACCCCTTCCACCGAAGTCGAGGCGCTCCTCGACACGCACGCGTCTTCTGGGCGCCTCGGGGATGCGAGGATGTCACGTCTCGCCCCGACACTTTCGGCGGACCCGCCGGTCTTCGCTAAGCATCGAAGCTTCTGGGAGATCTTCCTAAGGTCCGGTCGGACAAGCTCGATCTTCCTCGGCCTGCCCGTCGTGCGTGCTCAGGAGATTGGCGGAGAACGGGATCGAGAATGCTCCCCATCAGCATCGACCATTTGCTCGCTCTCGAGCGTCTCCCGATGCGTCACCGCGATCCGTTCGATCGCATGTTGATTGCACGAGCCTGGAGGAGAATCTTCCCATCGTTACCTCGATCCATTGTTTGCCCGTTAAGATGTTCATCTGATCTGGTGGGCCGTATTTGCAGCTGTGCCCTAGCACGTCCTCGGTTTCTCTGGATATACTTCTTCGACCATCTGCGACCGATGAAGAAGGCTACCAGCGTCGCTCATCGAAAAAGCATCGCGGGGGTTTTCGGCCTCTTCTCTGTCGGTTCGTGCCCTGTCTGCTGGTTTTCGTGGCGCTTGGCTTCAGCGGCAGAGCGCAAACGTCGCCGGCGCCTGCTTCGGAACATCCCACGCAGGATTATCTGGTTTACGTGGTCTGCGAGTCCGCGGACAAGATCGTCCTCATTCGCTTTGGTCCCGGCGGCGCGCACATCGAAAACCAGATGCGCACCGGGCTGATGCCCATGGACATCAACGGGCCGCACGGCATCGCCGTCTCTCCGGACAAACAATATTTTTATGTTTCCGTGGGCCACGGCAGGCCGGATGGCTCTGTCTGGAAGTACCGGGCCGGCACGGACACGATGATCAAGTACACCGGCCTCGGCCTGTTTCCCGCCACCACCGATATCACTCCTGACGGCAACTTCATTTACGTGGCCAACGCCAATTTCCATGGCGACATGGTTCCGTCGTCGATCTCCGTGGTGGCCACGGATCAGATGATTGAGGTCAAACGCATCCCCACCTGCACCATGCCGCACGGGTCGCGCCTCAACCACGATGGTACAAAACATTATTCGGTTTGCATGATGGACGACATGCTGGTCGAGATCGATACCAGAAAGTTCGCGGTGGATCGTTATTTCATGCTGGGGCAGGGGAAGGAAATGGGCATGAGCGGTCGCCCCGGACCCCGCATGCGATGACTGACCATCAAGAGCCCACATGCACGCCCACGTGGGCGCAGCCATCGAACGATGGATCGATCATCTACGTGGCCTGCAATCAGTCGAACGAGATCGTTGCCATCAAGACCGACACATGGACCCTGGCCCGCCGTTTTCCGGCGGGAACCGGCGTCTACAATCTGGCGATGACGAAGGACGGACGGCTGATCGCCACCAACAAGCGCGGACAGTCGGTCTCCATTTTCGATCCCGTCACTGGGCGCGAACTGGCCAGAATTCCGACACAGAGAAAAGTTGTTCACGGTGCGGTGGTTTCGCCCGACGACCGCTACGCTTTTATTTCGGTCGAAGGAGTTGGCTCCGAACCCGGCACGGTCGAAGTGATTGACCTGGGCAGTTTGAAAACCGTTGCCACGGTCGATGTCGGGCCACAAGCGGCAGGCATTGATTTCTGGAAGATGGAACCGAGCAAGCAGTAGAACGACGATTCACACCGGAGGGCGAATGTTCAAGCACAGTGCATTGATGTTGGCAGTTGCGGTCATGATTCTTTCAGCGGGAACCATCGCGTGGTCGCAGGACGCGGCTGCGGATGCCGCCAAGCAAGAGGCCAAGCAAGAGCCTTCCAGCACCTCCGTGGCTCCCGCGAGCGTGGAGATCACTCCCGACACCATCGACGCTCACGTCGGAGAAAAAATCAAATTCAGCGCTACTGCCAAAGATGCCGCGGGCAATACCATCGACGAAAAGCCTTCGGTCTGGTTTGCCGCTCCGTTCGACCTGGCGGGCGCGGATGAATCCGGCGAAGTAACATTTCATGCGCCGGGAGTGGTCACGGTAGGCGCGGTGATCGCGGGGAAGACCGGCTATGCCACGGTCAACGTGGGGAACTCGAAAATCGCAAGCCTCGAAATTGAGCCGCGCTTACCCGATCATGGCCGGCGGCGCGGAAAAGCTTACGGCCATCGCGCGCACGGCCAATGGCAATCCGCGCTCCGATGCGGTAATCAAGTGGACGTCGGAAAAACCACAATCGCTAGCGTCGACGCCGCCGGCTTGGTGACCGGCCTTGCGCCCGGGAGCGTCACCATCAAAGCAACGTCGGAAGGCGTGAGCGGAACGGTGACTTTTCAAGTGGTGCGCGATGCCGTCGCAAGTTAACGGTCAAGCCCGCCTCCGCCGAAGCACGCACCGGCGACGTCGTCCACTTCAGCGCCACGGCGCTTGACGGCGCAGGCGGCCATTTGAAAGATCCGCCGGTGCGCTGGGCGATGAGCGGCGAGGGCGCTACGGTTTATCCGGACGGAGCGTTCGTCGCGGAGAAAGCGGGCACGTACGTGGTGATGGCCAGCAGCGGCCAGCACAGCGCCGCGGCGTCGGTGGTGGTGCGCCCGCGCAACGTGGAGCGCGAGGTTGAAGTCGTGGCCCACGTCCCCATGCCCGACTTGCAGATGTCGGAAGAGTGGATTATCGGCCACCACGCCTACCTTTCCACCGTCGCGGATAAAGTTTTCGTCTACGACATCGCCGATCCCGCGAATCCCAAACTGCTCGACACCCTCAAAGTGGACGCCCGCATCATCAACGACATCAGCACCACGCCGGACGAAAAAATCGGAGTATTCACCCGCGAGGGCGCTTCGAACCGCAAGAACGGAATCGTTTTCCTCGACACCTCCGATGCGGCGCATTTGAAAGTTCTTTCCGAATACACGGCGACCGTCACCGGCGGCGTGCACAGCGCCTACATTGATGGCCACTACGTCTACATCACCGACGACGCTACAGGATCGCTGCGCATCATCGATTTTCAGGATCTGAAACATCCGAAGGAGGTCGCCCGCTGGGAAGCGCAGAATCCGACCGTCGTCAGCTATCAACACCAAGCACGGATCGATGACCAGCGGCCGTTATCTGCACGATCTGCAGGTGAAGGATGGTCTGGCCTATCTGGCCTACTGGCGCGATGGATTGATCATCCTCGATGTAGGCAACGGCATGGCCGGAGGCAGTCCGGAGAATCCCAAGCTGGTAAGCCAATATCACTTCAATCATTACGAGCTTTACGGCGACGGATGGCTGGCGGGCACTCACAGCGTGTTCCGCTACAAGAATTATTTATTTGTGGGCGACGAAGTGTTTCCTGCCATTTTCGAACTCGATGACCGAGACCGCATCCCGGTGCGCGCCATCTGCCACGTCATGGATGTTTCCGACATCAAGCATCCGCGGGAAGTGGCGCAGTATGAAGTGCCGGAAGGCGGGTCGCACAATTTCTGGGCTGCGAACGACATGCTCTATGAGGGCTACTACAGCGGCGGCGCGCGCGTGCTCGATATTTCCGGCGAACTGCGCGGCGATCTCTATCGCCAGGGCCGCGAAATTGCCCGCTTCTGGACCGGAGATGCGAAAGGCTTCCGTCCGAATCTGCCGTTCACGTGGGGAGGGCAACCCTGCTCGGTGACGTGTGACAGCCCTCTGCTCAACAGCCTGATCTATTTCAACGACATCCATTCCGGCCTGTGGATCACGAAACTCGGCGACGCCAAGTTCGAAGGCTCGGCTAGTTCTCCGGCGGTTCGCAAGGGGGAACGAACCATACATTAGCAGCGAGCGGAGGTGCTTCTTGGGAAGGGCACGACTTGAAGTGGTGCCACCAGATCAGAGCTCGTCAACGAGTGTAATGACGATGTCACGACAGTTGTTATGAAGGGAGCTTTTTGAAAACGAAGTTTTCAGTCCTCGCCGTAATGACATAGATCGAAGAAATTGCCATCGCAATGCCGGTCGCTGTTGATTTTGTGAGCCAGCACCCAACCACGCAGTTGCACCCGCTGAAGTTTAGCGCCTTTACACGGCGCACTCTCTGTCCAAAGACCCTTTTCAGTTGGCGAAAAATACTTGACGACTAGCTCGGAATGCGATATATCTATTTCCGACTATGGCCGAACGATTAGATTCATATTTGCCGTTGTCCTCGGCGGCCTTGCACATCCTTCTCGCTCTAGCCGGGGAAGACCTTCATGGCTACGGCATCATGCAGGAAATCGCAAGGCAATCGGAGGGCATATACAAACTCGGCCCCGGCACGTTGTACGACAATCTGCAGAAACACATTCGGGTTGGATGGGTTCAGGAATTGGGACCACGACGAGGAGATGATGATCCTCGCAGGCGCTATTACCGACTCACTGATGCTGGACGAGATGTCCTCATAGCCGAGACCACGCGCCTAACGCAGGTTGTCCGCGAGGCCCGCTTGCGACTGCGAGTCCCAAACCCTAGGAGAGTCTGATGCTTAGGCATCTATATCGATGCGCCGTGCGTTTGCATCCTTCCAGCTTTCGCCGACGTTTCGGAGAGGAGATGCTCTACATCTTCGATCAACAAGAGGGAACGCTGTCTGCGTTCGGTGTAATGCTGGACTGTGCTTTCTCGCTCTTAAGACAGTGGACGTTGCGACCACACATCGGCATCGAACTCCCCGCCGCTCCTCTGCTAAGTCCAGCGGCGGACCATATTCCTTCATTCGAGACACTCGATCCGTTCCGGCCTCGCGCGTCAGCAATCATTAACGGTGCGGTGCTGTCACTGATTCTGTTCTGCATGAGTGTCTTCGCGATCCGTTATAGTTGGATTCATGTCCTGAATTTGCGTATTCCGAGGGTCGTGGTCAATCCAAGCCAACAAGTTGGCTCCCAGAGACGCCAGCAGTTCGATGTAATTCCCACCGAGCCGGAGGGTATTCAAAGTAAGACCATCGCATCAAGTAGCCCTCTTACTCCTGCTGCGCCCGTCCGAACTCGCGGAGTGATCTGGCTTGACCCGTATGTCGGAAAATACATCTCCAAGTACCCACCGGCGAAGATTTCGATTCAAGTCGAAGGTGATCCCTTCAGAGGCGATCACCTCTCGCTTTCGCTGGCTGCCGCAGGACACCCAAGCCTTGCCCTCTCACCTGTGTCCCCAGCGAGGTTCGTGATCGACGGAGCCGAGAATAGCTATGTTGACTTCACCGCTGACGCTCAGGGCAGGATTTGCTGCTTGTCTTTCGTTGTAAACGGCAACGCCATCATCGCTCAGCGTCGGTAGCTGGCGTCTAGGCACCCACACTCGAAAACACCACCTCACACTCTCAACTGTCGTTAACAGCCATAACACTCACGAAGCAACTAGACTGTTCGTTTGAAACGAAACGCCCTCGGCTCTGTGACATCTAACCTTGCGTTCCACAGCCCCAACAGCGGATGATGGTCGTGGAGGCAGTGTGGCGAACCCGACAGCACCGGTGCTAAATGCTTTGTTACCAAGATTTTGCCCGCAAGCTATTGATTCCAAGAGATTATTTCGCATTTTCACGCTAACATAATGATTCCAATATATCGAGGGGGAGGGGTACCCCTACCCATAATGAAAGAGTAAATAGCCGTTGTCCCAAACCGGGAAGCCGCAGTTCCGTAGTCAGGTCGTGCCCTTTCTGCCTCTCAAGCTAGAAGCCAGGAACCAGAAGCCGCACTTATGCCTTGTCCCAAACCACTCGTTCTCATCATCCTCGACGGCTGGGGATACCGCGCCGAAACCAAGGCCAATGCCATCGCTCTCGCGCGCAAGCCCACCTACGATCGCCTGCTGCGTGAGTATCCGAACACGCTGATCCATACCAGCGGTCCGTTCGTTGGCCTGCCGGAAGGACAGATGGGCAACAGCGAGGTCGGGCATCTGAACATTGGCGCGGGGCGCATCGTTCACATGGACATCACGCGCATCGACTTGATGATCCAGAACGGCGAGGTCTTCTCGCATCCCGTGTTGCTCGCGGCCATGAAGCACGCGCGCGTGGGCGAGCGGAGACTGCATCTGTTTGGCCTGCTCTCCGATGGCGGCGTGCACTCGCAGCAGGCGCATCTCTACGCCCTGCTGAAGATGGCGAAGCAGAATGGCGTGGACCACGTGTTCGTCCACGCCTTCATGGACGGACGCGACACTCTACCCACCAACGGCGCCGGCTATCTCGAACAACTGCAGCAGAAGATGCGTGAATATAATTCTGGCAAGATTGCCACGGTGAACGGCCGCTACTACGCGATGGATCGAGACCGCCGCTGGGAGCGGATTCTCAAGGCCTACAGCGCGATGGTTCTCGCCGACGCGGAAGGCGGCAAGTGCGCCGACCCGGTTCAGGGGATGAAGGATTCCTACAATAAGGGCGTTACTGATGAGTTTGTCGTTCCGTTCGTTTGCTCCGACAAAAGCGGTCAGCCGCTGGCGGCCATTCGCGACGACGATGCCTGCATCTGCTTTAATTTCCGCGCCGATCGCGCGCGCCAGATCACGCGCGCTCTGGCGCGTAACAGCGGGCTGAATGCGAAAGGCGGCAGCGATCTTCCCGGCGCGGCCGATCTTGATGTCACGATTCCGCGCGAGCGAGTACCGAAGAATCTGCACTACGTCTGCATGACGCAATATGATAAGAATTTCAGCCTGCCAATGGTGATCCCGCCGGAATCGATGGCGAATATTCTGGCGAACGTGATGGGCGGTCTCAACATGCGCAACCTGCGCGTCGCCGAAACCGAGAAGTACGCGCACGTGACGTATTTCTTCAACGGCGGCGTGGAGCAGCCGTTTCCCGGCGAAGAGCGAGTACTGGTGCATTCGCAGAAAGTAGCGACCTACGATCTGAAGCCCGAGATGAGCGCGGCGGGCATTGCCGATGCGGTCGTGAAGGCTACGGAAGAGGGAACGTTCGACGTAATCATCGTCAACTTCGCCAACGCGGACATGGTCGGGCACTCAGGGAAAATTGAACCCACGGTGAAAGCTGTCGAAATCGTGGACGCCTGTCTGGGCGTATCGAAGCCGCAGTTCGCGCCAAAGGCGGCGCCATGCTCATCACCGCCGATCACGGCAACGCCGAGATGATGATCGATCCCGCGACCGGCGGTCCGCATACGGCGCACACTACCAATCCCGTGCCGTTCATCATCGTCGCGGAAGATGCGAAGCAGTACACGCTGAAGCCCAACGGCTCGCTGCGGGACATTTCGCCGACCATGCTCGGGATGCTAGGCGTCGACGAACCAAAAGAGATGACAGGACACGATCTGCGCGCCTTCTTGAAGAATAATCAGAAACGTTAATTCGATGAAACTTCTGATCGTCGTTCATCACCACTTTGATTTGTGGAACGTGCCTGCCTGGTTTCCGGAAAAACTTCAGTCGGAATTTCCGCAAATCGAACTGATCCACAGAACAAATTATGAAGGTGTGGAGGAATATTTGCGCAACGCGGAAGTCGTCTTCGCGTTCTCGCTCTCGCCCCGAGCAGTTCAGGCTGGCTGAGAAACTGAGCTGGATTCATGCGCCCACCGCAGCCGTGCATCAGTTGCTCTTCCCGGAGTTGGAGAAGAGCGATGTTGTCTTGACCAACGCCCACGAAGTACACGGTCCGGTCGTGGCCGAGCATGTGATCGCCCTCGTCTTTGCGCTAGCAAAGAAGATTCCGCAAGCAGCGCGGCTGCAGGAGAAATGCATTTGGGGACAGGATGCGATGTGGAACGAGGGTCCGCGGCCCCGCGAGGTCGCGGGCGCGACGCTCGGGCTGATCGGGCTCGGCAGCATCGGACGCCCCGTGGCGCGCATGGCCTCGGCTCTGGGAATGCGTGTAATCGCGGTGCGGGAACATCCGGAGAAAGAAAAGCCCGAGGGAGTCGCCGCAGTCTATGCTCCGCCGCGGCTCAAAGAGCTGCTCTCAGAGTCGGACTTCGTCGTAGTGGCTGCGCCGCTTACCGAGGCAACGCGCGGACTGATCAATGCGGAGCGGCTGGGATCGATGCGAGAGGACGCTTATCTGATCAATGTGGGCCGCGGCCCTCAGGTGGAGGAGACGGCGTTAGCCGACGCGCTTCGCAGCCGTCGCATCGCGGGTGCGGCTCTCGATGTCTTCGAGCAGGAACCTTTGCCGCGAGAGTCGCCGCTGTGGGAACTCGAAACCCTGCTCATCACGCCGCATACCGCAGGGCTCACGGAAAAACTCTGGGAACGCCACTACGCGCTGTTCTCCGAGAACCTTCGGCGCTATCTGGCCCGCGAGCCGCTACTCTTCGTCGTCGACAAACACAAAGGCTACTGAACCGGTTCTAACGACCAAATCAACTCATCCAACTCAAGACGCTTTGGTATTCCGCCATGCTTGCACCGACGCGACGGGCTCGAGGCGGAATTTCTTCACCGCGAAAACGCCAAGCACCACGAAAATCGCCATGACGATCAGTTGAACAACCAGGAACGGCGGCTCTTTCCCCGTGGGAGCCAGCGCGTGCACAGCCGGCACTTTCATGAAGATCTGCGCCACCAGAACGAAGACGTTCAGATAAAGGGCGAGGATGGCGCTTATCACGTAGATCGAGCGCCAGGAGCCGGCCATGTGAAGAGCGTAGCGCGCGAGGATTGCGACCGCGAGCGCCACCAGCGAGATGACTCCGAAAATGTGCGACGGCAAAAGATGCACGAACGGAAACAGGAAACCGGTCACGCTGGTCAGGACGGTCGTCACCAGAAAAATCGCGGTCGCGCCGTCGAAGCGTTTTCCGAGAAACATCCCGTACAGGACGAGGAAGCCCGAGCCGATGCCTGCCAGGCTTATCAACACATGCACGAGGGTGAAGGCAGATGGAGACATGCCTAGGATCATGGTGCCCATCCTTTCAGAGGGAAAATGTTACGTCCGTTGCGAAGAAACCGCAAGCTGGGCGGGATGAAGCAGTGGGTTGGTTTGACTGGCGAAGCAAGCCGCGTCGCTTCGCTCGGCGGGACAGCCGAGGGGCTGTCGCCGCATGAGCATATCCGCGCTTCGTGCTACAGTTTTCTCGCGGGCAATCGGGTTTGCCCGAATCCATGGAATCGCGGCTGATTTGGATCAATTTACTCGTGAAGCTGGGCGTGGCCGCGGCTGTGTCCAGCAGTCTGGTGCGTTCGGTGGAGTTCAAGTCTCTTCTGTTCCGCGAAGAACGCACGCCGCGCCAGAAGATTTATCTGGTTCTGTGGTTTGGCTTGCCGATTACGATCGGCGTGTGGATCCGGTTCTCGGCCAAGAGTTTTGTCGCGGGAGATTTAAGCTTCGAAACCGCGCTTCTGCTGGGTGCGATCGGCGGGCGCTGGGCGGGCGTTCTGGGAGGCATACTGATGGCCCTGCCCGCGCTGCTGCACGGCGAGTGGGCGACGCTGCCCTTCAACGTGCTTTGCGGATTTATTGCCGGGCAACTGCGCACCATGGCGCTGGACAAAGATGACATCTGGTCGTTTTCTCCCTTCATCGATCTCAGCATTTACCGCCTGATCCGCCGCAACCTGCCGACGCCGCGCTTGTTCGACTGGCAGATCATGTTTTTCACAACCATCATCGGGCTGCGCTTCGTGCAAAGCCAGTTTTCGCGATATTTTCCGCATTCCATTTTCAGCATGGACAGCGGCAACTGGTGGATCGAGGCGGCGATTTATGCGGCCTCGGCGATGGCCATTGGAATTGAACTCAAGATCTTCAATAGCGTGCGCATCCAGATCAAGCTGGAGGAGCAGGAGCGGTTGCTATTGCACGCGCGCATGGAGGCGCTGCAGAACCAGATCAATCCTCATTTTCTTTTTAATACCCTGAATTCGATTTCCTCGCTGGTGCGCTTCGATCCGGATAAAGCCCGCGATGTGATTTCTAAACTAGCCACCATTCTCCGGCGCTTGCTCAACAACGCGGACTCCTTCGTGCCCCTGCGGGAAGAGGTGGAATTCATCGACAACTATCTCGACATTGAAGTGGTGCGTTTCGGCCCCGATAAACTCAGGGTGGTGAAGGAACTCGACCCGGCATCGCTCGACGTGATGGTTCCCAGCATGCTTTTGCAGCCGCTGGTGGAGAACTCGATCAAGCACGGACTCTCCTCCATGGTGGAAGGCGGCAGCATCTACCTGCGCAGCCGCTTGTCCGACTCAGGCTTGGTGATCGAAGTAGAAGACAATGGCGTGGGCATGGCGGCCACGCAACTCGCGGAATCGACGAGCACGCGAGGCGCCGGGATTGGCATGGCTAACATTGCCGAGCGGCTGGAGGTGTTGTACGGAGATACGGCGCGCATGACCATCGACAGCCACGAAGGGAAGGGAACTCTGGTGCGCATCCGCCTGCCGCTCTTGCAAGCGTTGGGAGCGATTCCGGAGAGGTTTCTACGAAGAGCGCTCGACAACGCGCCGGTAAAAATCTTCGTATTGGGGAACGATCTTGCTGGAGCAGAAGCCGGCCTGGGCGGCGGCGCGAGCGGCCTTGCCCATGGCCCGCAGCCGGCTTTCGTCGTTCAAGAGTTCGATGGCGTAGCGGGCCATCGTATCCACATCGCCGACGTCGGCCAGATAGCCGCTGACGCCGTGTTCGATCACTTCCGGGACTCCGCCGGTGCGGGTCGCGATGGGCACGACTTCACAGGCCATCCCTTCGAGCGCCGCCAGACCGAAGGATTCCAGTTCGCTCGGCATCAGCAGGATGTCGGCGATTCCCAGCTTTTCCTGCACCTGGTCCTGCTTGCCGAGGAAGAGAACGTCTTCGTGGATTCCTTTTTGCACGGCCAACCATTCGGCCACGGAGCGGTCCGGGCCATCGCCGATCAGCAGCAGTTTTGACGGAACCTGTTTGCGCACGCGGTCAAAGATCTCGATCACATCCGAGACTCGCTTCACCGGACGAAAATTGGAAAGGTGCACCAGCAACCGCTCTTCCTTGGGCGCATACTCGAGGCGAAGTTCGGCGGAGTTCTTGGGCCTGCAATACACGTCGCAATTGACCGAGTTGTAGATGACTTCGATTTCTTTCCTCACGTCGAAAACCCGCAAGGTGCGGTCGCGCAGGTAGTTGGAGACGGCGGTGACGCCGTCGCTCTGGTTGATGGAATAGCGGGTGATGGGCAGGTAGGAGCGGTCCAGCCCGACCAGCGTGATGTCCGTGCCGTGGAGCGTGGTGACGAAGGGCAGGCGGCGGCCTCGCGGACCGTCCGCCAGCATCTGGCGCGCCAGCAGAGCGCTCACGGAGTGCGGAATCGCGTAGTGCACGTGCTGCAGGTCAAGATCGTACAACTGGGCAACCTCAGCCATGCGCGTGGCCAGCGCCAGATCGTACGGCGGATAATCGAACAGCGGATACCGCGACACTTCGACTTCGTGATAGTGAATGTTGGGTTCCTGGCCGCGCAGCCGGATGGGTTGGGCATAGGAGATGAAATGAATCTCGTGGCCGCGCTGGGCCAGTTCGAGACCGAGTTCGGTGGCCACCACGCCGCTGCCGCCGTAGGTGGGATAACAGGTGATCCCGATCTTCATTCCGCTGTGGTCCGCCCTTTCCAGTAGTCGTGCAGGGTTCTGTAATTCGATGGCTGGAAACAATAGACGATGCAGATTCTACAGGGGTAGCGTCCTGAGTGCGGCAAAAGCAGGGTTGGAGCGCAGGATTTACTCGGATGCTTTTGCGCCGGGCTTGGAAAGGCCGGGGTCGAGCTTGTCCAGGTGAGCCTGGAAGCGCTGTTTGGTGGGATCCGGCAGACCCGTGAATTCGATGCCCATGCCGACGCCGGGATCGCGCGTGCGAACGGTAGCTGAGGAACTGATGCGCTCCTGGTCGATCCAGAAATCCAGCTTTAACACGGTGGCAATCGCCAAGGGCATCGCGGTCTCAACGTAACAACCGTTTCCGCTGATGTCGGTGGCGTTTACCCGCATCGGCGTGTTCACGCGTTCATCACGGAATTCGAGGGGAAACGAAATCTTATGGCGTTGGAATCGCCGGCGATTGTCGGCACGAGGGGCCGGCAGGTTGGAGCGTATCTCCGCGGGCAACTGAGAAATCCACGGGCACTCCTGATCCGCCACCAACTCAACCCCAACCTGAACTTTCTTTAATCCCCCGGCCTCCATCACCCAGATTACTTTGCAGCGAGCTTTCTTGGTGTCGTATTGAACGGCGATGACGTCGCCCACCTTTAACTCCTGCTCGAGGCCGGAAATGCAGGCGCCCGTGAGGCTGACATTTTGCGCAACGGCGTTTTGATTGAAGGGATGGTTGTTGGCCCCCATTCCCCACACACGTATGCGGAGGTCCAACGTAGCACGCGGGGCTGCCGATGAGGCAGACATGGTAAAGGTCTCCCAGCCTGAATATTCTGAGCCGGTTCTAATGGAATCATAACCCCGACCGGAGAGTTTGCTTAACGTTACCGAAGTTACTCCGAGGAAAGGACACTCCTTTTGAATCGCTGGGAACACCTATCAGGCGGGTTCAGCCGGAAACAGGTCGCGGTAGGAGATCAGGTCGATCCCTTGCTGCGACAGGAGATCGCGGGCCTCGGGCATAGTCAGAACCCGCAACTCGGTCTCTCGCGAAGCGCGCAGGCGAGTGTTGGCCGACTTCAGATCGTCATCGTTATAGCCTGGATGGCAGACGAATTCCCAGGTGCCTTCGGGAATGATTGCGGCGATGCCGCGGAAGAGCTTTTCGTCCAGAGCGCCGGTGACGACGATGCCGAGCGTGCCGTCGGGAGTGACGAAGCCCTCGCCAGTCGCCGTATCACGGAACTTGGAGGCAAGCGCGCGGAGAATTCGCACCTCGGCATAGCGCGTCCATAGACTGGGGCGCTTCAGCAGTTCACTGGACTTCAGCGGTTTGCGCGGGCCGAACGGATTGCGAATGGCGCGCACGCCGCAAGCGCGGGCAGCCCGCAGCAAGGGCCGCAAGACTGCCGGAAATACGTGTGTGTGTTTGTGGGTATCCAGGTGAGAGACGCTAACGCCGGCCGCTTGCAGCTTGCGAATCTGCGCGCTGGCCTCAGCTTCGATTTCCGCCGGATCGAGTCGGCCGGCCAGAGCACGGGCGGCGAAGGACATCACGCCGTCGCGGAAATGCGCAGAAGTAGAAGTAAGGGACGGCAATTGTTTCGCATCAAGAACCGGCTCGCCGTCGATCAGCACGACATGGCAGCCTACGCTGAGACGGGGAACAGACTTTGCCAAGCGCACGGCATCGTCGAAAGCGCGTCCGTTGGCCATCAGCGTGGAGGAAGTCACGATTCCACGAGTGTGACTTTCAACGATGCCGCGATTGATGCCGGCAGTGAAGCCGAAGTCATCGGCGTTGACGATCAGACGGCGCACCGCGTCAGTCTAGCAGGGGAGAGTGATCGGTTCGCGGATCGGGAAGCGGACGGCTTCAGGTTTGACCGAGTTTTCGCGGCTCGCGTACACTCGTTGGTGAGCGGTTCGCGAGAGACTTCTCGATCTCGTTTCGAACCGTTTGGAACTTGCCCTGCGAAACCCGGGGATGTCATCGCGGATGTCGAGGCAACCGGGCCCGAGGGCGGTTAGCTCAGCTGGTTAGAGCGCCTGCCTTACAAGCAGGAGGTCGCAGGTTCGAGTCCTGCACTGCCCACCAAACTCTGCCATTTCATGAATCTCCAGTTTTAAGTTTTACTTCGATTCGTTCTACTTCAACTCGATGACCGCGAGCCCTTGCGGGGGCAGGGTGAGGGTTAAATTGCCGTTCTTTAGGCTGCGCTTCTCGGGAGCAGGGAGTTCGGCGGCATGGCGTAATTCCTGAATCTCCTTTGACGTGGGATAGCGCGGCGATCCCATCTTTTCGTAGAGCGGGCGAACGTCGCCGTGATCGCGGTCCACGCGGGAAATCACAGCATGCGTGGCCTTCGTGCCTTTCAGTTCCAGCGTAATGGTCTTAGCGCTTCCTCCCGGACCTTCTTTCAAATTCGGGGGAGCGTAGTTCCAAACGGCCAGGACGAGAGTGCCATCCTTTCTGCGGGTGAGCAGGGCCGAATCGGAATCGACGGCGATGCGTTGATCGCCAAGCTGATGCAAGCAGCTGAAAGGCTGCGAAAGCTGGTTTGGGAATGTCGTCCGCGGCGATCAGGCCGAAGCCGCCGTAGAATGGGGTTTTGACCACGCCCTGTTCTTCGAATACATCGGAGAACGTCCAGTACGACATCATGTCGACCAGCCCGTCACATTGACGGATCGTGTCCGCCATCCAGGGTCCCATATAGGTTGAATCGGTGACGTCCGGCTCGTTCATGTAGCTGGCATTAAACTCAGTCCAGATCAAGGGCAACTGGGGCATCGGCGATGCTTTGATCTGGTCATGCACCTTTCGCACCGCGCGGCACACCATTTGATTGCGCGGGATCTGCTCATGGGTGCCGAACACATCCTCGGCTTTGTCGTTGCCGTAGACGTGCGAAGAAACGAAATCCACCGGCACCTGGTTCTGCGCGCAGTGGGCGATGAAGGCATCGGCCCACGCCGCCTGCGCGCTCGCCGGTCCACCTACGCGCAAGCGAGCGTCCACCGCTTTCAACGTTCTCGCCGTGTGGTCGTACAGCTCCCAGTAAGTCGACTGTCTGGGATCGCCGCCCCAGAAATCGAGGTTGGGCTCATTCCAGACTTCGAAATACCACTGCCGAATCTCGTCAATTCCGTATCGATCGATCAAATGCTTGGTGAACTGTGTGATCAGGGCATCCCAGTTATCCCAATCCTTCGGGGGTGAGATGTTGGGCTTGTACCAGAAGGCATGGGGCATGTTGCGGGCAGCCAGCGCGTTCGGCATGAAGCTGAGTTCGACGAACGGGCGCGCTCCATCGGCGAGCAGCCCGTCATAAATCTGGTCCACATAGGAAAAATTGTAGACCGGCTGACCGTGCTCGTCCTGGTTGTAGACACCCACTTCATCATGGAAGATTGCATGGAAGCGAACATAGCGAAAATCTGTGGCTTTTCTCACCTCGCGAAGATCCTTGCGGTAGTTTTCGCGAAGGCTGAGAACTGCCCGTCCGGAGCCGAACATCTGCTCCCAAAAGTGCGGGAACGGCGTGGCGGCCGCATTGGCGTCGATCACAATTTGCGGTGCGGAGGATTGTGAATGAACCGACACGCTGAGGATTAGGATCAGCAGACTGGAAACCACAGCCTTAGGAAAACAAGTTCGGTGCACGAACAAGCCTCCTGAAATTCCGCGAAGGTAAAACCTCGACAACATTCAAGGCAGCGCCTTCACAACCGGGCAGTCGCGGTTCGCCTTTCCCGTGCTCTGCCTTACGATCAACTCCGGCTCGACAATGATTTCCTTAGCGCCCCACTGCGACGAAGGTGCTCCCACGCCGCGCAATACGACTTCGGCAGCGATTCTGCCCATCTTGCGCAGCGGTTGCTTAACTGTGGTCAGCTCGGGACTCGAGTGCGCGGCGCCCTGTATATCGTCGAAGCCCACAACCGAGACATCCTCTGGAATGCGCAGATTGGAGTGCCGCAAGGCGCGCACCGCTCCCAGCGCGGAGATATCGTTAAAAGCGAAAATCGCAGTAAACGGTTCTTTGGAGTGGATGAGCTTCTTAGCTGCCCTGTATCCGACTTGTGGCGACGGAGAATCTCCTTCCAGTTGGACGGTTAGTTTCGATCTTACTTCGAGGCCGAGGCGCACCGCCGCTTCCAGATTGGCGTTCCAGCGCACCTCACTATCGGAGCTGAATCCCTGGCCTTTCATGAAAGCGATCTTGCGATGTCCAAGGTGCAGCAGATGCTGAAGGGCAAGCTCGGAAGCGCGGTCGTGGTCGAGCACAATATTGGTCACGCCCACCGCCAGGTTGTGTCCGGAAATTGTGGCTACCGGCACCGGCAGCTCGTGGTGCCAGGGCGTATCGATCGCAATCACGCCATCGACGTTGCGGTCCAGGAACATCTTCGGGTATTCGTCGATCAAGTCCGGCCGATGGCGGTGGCTGGTAACGAAGTAGAAGTAACCCTCCTCTAGAAGATAATCTTCAATGCCGCCCAGCACCGTGGCAGTATAGCCTTCGCTGATTTCCGGGACGACGACGCCCACCGTGAAACTGCGGCGGGTGCGAAGGGAGCGGGCCAGGAAATTGGGACGGTAATTGAGCTTACGCGCGGCCGCCACAATCCGGTCCTTGGTTTCCTGCGGAATCGAGTCCGCGTGAGCGGAACGATTCAAAACCAGCGACACCGTTGCCGGGGAAAACCCCAGATGGTCGGCCAAGCGCCTTAAGCTCGTCGGATTTTGCATTCGGGAAGACTTTTTCCCGGAATGTGCGCGCGATTTTCTTCCGGGCACGTTGCGCAGTCTCGCACATCGCGTCTTTGCTTACAAGGTATTTCAGGGCAATTTGCTTGACAGTGCTCTAATGAGCGTGGTATTAACCAGCGGGAAGCGAATAGGAAGTAAATCGATTTATTCCCGTTTTAGTACGAAGTAGCTGCGTTTTGAGAAAAGCATCGCACTAAATTTTGCTGGCGAAGGAGCACTCCATGATGAGGGGGAATTTGCTGGCCCGCTTGCTGCTGATCACCGCTCTTTTCTTCGATGTTTCTACTAGGCTCCGCGCAGGCGCAGTTTCGCGGTTCTCTCCGCGGAACGGTGACCGATGCCCAGGGCGCAGCGGTTGCCGGCGCAACCGTGACTCTGGTGGATACGGGTACGAATAAGACCCTGGTGTCTACCTCCGACGCCGATGGCATTTACGAGTTCAACGCGCTGCCGGCGGCTCCCTACCGGCTTACAGTGGAGCACGCTGGGTTCAATAAGAAAGTGCTCGAGCACGTCGTGATCATCCCCGAGCAACCCAATGCGCTGAACCTGCAGCTGGAGGTGGGCCAAGATTCAAACGACTGTAACGGTGTCTGATACAGTGCAGGCGCTGGACACTGACACCGCTACCCTGAGCGGGACGATCACCAGTAACCAGATCGACCACATGCCATCATTCGGACGGGACGTTACCAAACTTGCGGCGTTGGCTCCCGGCACGTTCGGCGATAACGCGCAGGGAGCCGGCGGTGGCGCCCACAACGTTCCCGGCACTCAGTCCTCGGCAGGGACTTCTGGTGGCAACACCGGCATCTTTGCTACCGAAAACCTCGCCCCGATCATTGGCGCTGGCAACCAGATTGAGAACAACGGCATTTCGATTGACGGTATCAGTACCACCAGCGCCGTCTGGGGCGGAGCTACAGTCATCACGCCGTCTGAAAATTCCGTTGAAAGCGTAAAAGTCCTCTCCAATAGCTATGATGCCGAGAACGGCCGCTTTAGTGGCGCTCAGATTCAGGTTACTTCCAAGAGCGGCACTAACCACGTCCATGGCGGTGTTTTCTTCACTTCTCACCGTCCGGGCCTGAACGCTTATGAACCGTTCGGCCCCCAAAACACTAAGCCAGTGAGAGACGATAACTTCTTTGATCAGTTCGGCGGCAACGTCGGCGGCCCGATCTGGAAGAATAAGATCTTCGCCTTCTTTAACTATGAGACGGTCCGCACCCCTAATTCCGTGCCCCAGACTGCCAACGGATGGTACGATACATCGGCTTTCGACGCCTTGGCGCCTGCTGGAAGCATTGCCGCGACGTATCTCAGTTTCCCCGGTTCCGGCCCCATCAATAAGGGCATCAATAATTCCACGTGCGCCGATGCCGGCCTCACGGAAGGATTTAATTGCGCAGCGATTCCGGGCCAGGGGCTGAATCTCGGCACTCCGTTGACGACAGGGTTGGGAACGCAGGATCTCGGCTGGATGAACGCAACGACGAACCCGGGCTGCGGGGGAGCTGGCACGGGCTGCGGAACGCCAGGCAGCCCCCTCGGCACTGTGGCCGACATTGCGAACTTCATAACCGTGGCATCAACCACCTCTTCGAAGGCTCAGTACAACGGCCGCCTCGATGCGGATCTCAGCACTAAGGATAGCGTCGCGTTCGCGATCTACTGGGTTCCCCAGTCAAGCAGTTTCCTGAACGGTCCCGCCCGTCAATACAACTTCTTCCATCACACGCAAATCAATGAGGCATTCTCCGCAATCTGGAACCACACCATCTCGTCGAGTTTCCTCAACGAAGCTCGCGCGAATGCCGCCGGATGGCACTGGAACGAGATTACGTCCAACCCGCAATCGCCGGTTGGACTTCCTTCGGACTCCATTCTTCAAATTGGCAGCCTCAGCGGCGACACGAACATAAAATCCTTTGGACCGAATGTCGGCAGCATCCTGGATCAGTGGACGTACAGCGTCAAGGACGTGGCCACCAAGATTAACGGACGCCACACCATTAAGTTTGGGGGTGACGCCACGCGCCTCTATTATCTGCAAGACTGTGCCGGCTGCGGCGTGCCAACCTACAACTTCTACAATATGTGGGACTTTCTCAACGATGCGCCGCAAAGCGAATTTGTGCAGGTCAATCCGAATACTGGGATCCCGACGACGATTCGCCAGGACCAACGCGAAAATATCTGGGGTATCTTTGCCCAGGATGACGTCAAAGTCCGCAGGAACTTGACCCTCAACCTCGGCCTGCGCTACTCTTACTTTAGTCCGCTCTCATCCACAGAGGGCAACATGTTCGTGGCTACCCCTGGCGCGGGGGCTAATTACATTACTGGCCTGACGGTTCACAAGGGAAATTCGTGGAACGCGCAGAAGGATAACCTCGGGCCACAAATTGGTTTTGCCTGGAGTCCGGGTCAATTCCACGACAGAATCGTGGTCCGCGGCGGTTACGGCCTGAACTATAACCAGGAGGAAATCGCTATTTCTGCCAGTATCAGTAGCAATCCTGGGTTGGTCGTTGCCCCCTTCCTGGGCAGCTCCTCGCCGTCAAATATCAATCCCAGCATCATTTACGCCACTTCGTCGAATGTGCACTCCCTCAACGGCTATCCGGCGAATCCACACACGATCGCGACCTTCGGTCCGAATGGACTGCCTACAACCGGCCCGGGCGGTACCCCGCCGAGTCCGGTTGGTGTCGAAATCTTCCCCACTGATCTCCCGACCATGCGTGTCCATCACTACTCGCTGGATATCCAAAACGATCTGGGCCACCAATGGATCATGACGGTGGGATACTTGGGAAGCTTGTCGCGCAATATCTACTTCCACCAGAACCCGAATTCTCTCCCTGCGGCCTTGGGCTATTCCCTGGGCGCCGGATGGCCAAACACGTCGCCGACCGGGGGCGGTGGAGATTACTGGGCCGTTAACGGCAGCGGCAACTACAATGCTTTGCTCGCTGAAATGAAGCATAATTTCTCGCGCCAGTTTATGTCCGATGCTCAATTCACGTGGTCCAAAAGCCTAGACGACAATTCCGGGCCGTACTCCCAGCAGCCCTATCCGTATAACCCAAGTTTGAACTACGGACCCTCTGACTACACCGTCGGCAAGGCGTTCAAGCTTTATGGCATGTGGCAGCCGGTCTTGTTCCACGGCAGCAGAGGCTGGATGGAAAAGGTCGCTGGCGGGTGGTCGCTCAGCGGCATCTTCAATTGGCACTCTGGATTCCCCTGGAACCCGTTAGCGAATACGCCAGCACCTGGCGGGGGTGGAAGCCTCTATTGCGAGGATTGCGGCGTTTCGACGCTGCCTGCTCTCTACCTGGGCGGCGCGGGGACCAGCACCAGTAACAAAACCTTCAGGGGCCCGACTAATTCGAACTATCCGCTGGGCGGCACGGCATATTTCGCCACGCCGGCTTACACTGCGTACAGTGGGAGCACCCCCACCCCGTATGGGAACGCGCTTCCTCAGGTCGTGCATCGCAACACGCTCACCGGTCCTGGGTACCGGGACCTCGACTTGACGCTGGCCAAGAGCTTTGGCCTGCCTAACATGAAGGGACTCGGTGAAAACGCCAGGTTTGAGTTGCGCATGGACGCGTTCAATGTGTTCAACAATTTGAACTTCGATCCGACCAGCATCTCGAACAACATCAGCAGCCCGAACTTCGGCGTCGCTCAGGCTCTTCTTGGTGCCCGCATCCTCTCGCTGACAGCTCGGTTCAACTTCTAAATCAACTACCCTATCACTTGGGGCGCGTCCCGCAAGGGACGCGCCCTCCCCTTTTTGGCGCTAATGAGATTTAGTGGCAATTTTGTCGGGCTTGAATCCGATGCGATCGAGCATGGGCTGGATCTCCGGATTCGACATAAACAACTTCCAGATCAGCCCAGTGCGATGGTTCTCGATCATTACCGTGATGGGAGCCTGGTTGAGTCCCATAAAAATCGGGGATACCCAGTCCGCGCTTAAGTTGACTGCGTCGCGCGGGCCGTACACGCCCCACGACCGGTCGCCAAGATCGCGATAAATGTGTTTGAACGCGGCCATCGAAGCAGTAGGTGTGTAGGGGAAAGACGACAGCGCGCCGGTGAAGGTCATGGTTCCGTCGTCAACCTGCAAAGTTGGTTCGTGAGGCAGATAGCCGTTGGGCCCATCGCTCGCGGTCAAACCCCAGAAGTTCGCGCCGTAACCCTGGTAGTGGCCGGGATTGTGCACACAATAAGCGAGATTGATTTTCGCGATAGCCTGGTTATTGTTGAAATAATCTGTGAAGCGGTCGTGAATTCCGCGGGCGTCAAATCCCATGTACGAATAATGAGTGAAGAAGAGCGGTCCGCCCGTGCCTACGCCGACGTCAAGCTTGATGCCATAGTAGGTGTGACCGTTCACGTAACGATCACCCTCGTGCGTATTTGACCAACCCTGGCGGTACTTGGCGCCCGCCTCACCCTGATTGGCCCACCCAGAATAGTAAAGGTCTGCGGGAACGCCATGAGTGGGCGAGGCAATGGCCAGCAGATACACGATCATTGCCTCGTTAAATCCCGTGAGGCGATGGTTGATGTACCAGGACCATTGCGGCGACCAATGCCAATACAGAGCGTCACTCTGCGGCGATTGCCGGTACCAGTCCCATTCCACCGTTTCCCAAAGCTGTGAAATCCTTTGGAACAGGATTTTTTCATGTTCGGTGGAACCGTTGAAATACTGCCGGGCGGAAAGTAAACCTTCCATGAGAAAAGCGGTTTCCACGAGATCGCCGCCATTATCGAACCTGTCGAAAACCGGCAGCGTCTGTCCGGTGTTGCCGTCCATGAAGTGAGACCAGGCACCGTGATAGCGGGGCGCTTTCTCCAGAAACGTCACAATCCTGGTCAGGCGGTCGAGTCCCTGCTCACGAGTAATGAATCCTCGATCCACACCAACGATCAGCGCCATGATGCCAAAGCCGCTCGCGCCAGTCGCCACGATCCGATCGTCGCCGGGAATGCTCTCCAGAGTCATCCCGGCCACGGGATGCGCGCCTTCCCAGTAGTAGCGGAAACACGCCTCCTGCAACATGGTGAGCAGTTCGTCGTCACTGAACGGTCTGGTTGCAGCCGACGCTACGTTCGAAAACGAAGACAGATTGTATTGATGATCCGAAGCCGCGACTTTGTAGCGCGCGGTGATTCCGGTCTTGCCGAGGAAATCCGTGTAACGATTGACTCCGGGAACTTGAATCCCAATCGGCTGGAAGTCGGCGCCATCGAGCGAGCGATACACCACATAGCGCTCGAGTGTGGGGCTGTTCATTGCGTCCCAAGTGATATCGACGTGAAGCTCAAAGCCTTGGGCGCGAACATTCTGGGGAGCGGGCAGATTTGAAGCCATGAGGTTCGAAGCCATCCCGGGCGCTGCAATCGATGCAAACGCCCGGTTATCGATCACGAACTCATCCAAGATCAGCGTGTGTTCCGCAGAATCGCTCTCGTTTTGGATAAAGACGATCTTGTTCGTGCGGTGGGGCCGCAATTCGTGAATAGATCCAGTCTTGAATTCCTCCAGGGGAATCTGTACTTGAACCCATTTTCCCGCCGCCAAATCTGAAGCGAACTTTCCCAGTGGAAGCGCAATCGAAAAATTGTCGTCAGTATCAGAGATTTGAATGAGCGGCAAGGCGCGGGCCGAAATACCCTCTGTCGAGAAGCACCAGAAGTAAAAAGTATCGCCTTGGAAATTGATTTCGCGGTTTCTGAAATTAATCGCTCTTATTCCAGCCTCCCATCCGCCATCCGGAACGGAGCGCCACTTGAGCCGCAGAGCGTTTGGAGGCGTGTAGAAGAGGTCGCGGCTGACGGGAAGCTTCCCGTGGATCAACTCGAGTGTGGAGGGAGACGATGCTTTGCCGGAGCTGTAGTAGTAAGCGTCCGGCTCGAGACTGTTGTCAAAAAGAGTGTGGCTGTAATACTGAGTGTCACCCTGGGCGTGGGGACAAACAACGAAGGGACAAAGAACGGCCAGACAGAGCAGGCGCAAAATCGAACGCGCCCCGTATGCGGACTGAGTTTTCTTGATCGAAATCATTTTCTGAAATGCTATGGCTATCCTGCCTGGTAGACAAGCGCGCCCGATGCAGGAAGATCGTTTTCCACTAGAATAGATCGCGGCCAATATGGGATCTGGATTCGTCCTCCACGTGCTTTGTAACGATGCGAATTGGATCGGGAGCACGCCCCCAATCCTAAGATCTGTCTGTTACAATTTATCTCACGGAGCAGGGACAGATGCTCCGGGAGCTGTTAGTGTGTCGCACATGCGGGTTGCCCGCTAATCCGGTGAAAGTAGCGTGGGGACGTAGTTCAGTTGGTTAGAACGCTGCCTCAGCAAAGTCATCCTTTGTTTTCAGTGGGTTCCCAAGTTCCTGTCGTTCTTCCTGTCGAGATAAAACAAGTCTAGTTTTGTCAATAGAGTCTCCTGAGTCCATTCCGTTCCCGAATTTGACCGAATTTACGATCCGATCTATCGTCCATCCCTCAACTGAGGAGATGGAAATGCCAAGAAAACACAAGTATGCAAATAGGGTCAAGATTCTGAAATATGTGAAAGCAGGTGAGAAATGGCGGTTTGCCAATGTTGTCGAAAAGAACGGCAAGCTCGTGCGTGACCACGTTCTGATCTCAGGCCTCGATGAACACCACCCGGAAGGGACCTACTACATAGAGTGGTATGAAATTGGCAGTCGGCGGCGGCGCAAAGCCGTACCAGATTTTGCTGCGGTGGTGGAGGAGGCTCGGCGCAAAGCTATTGAGGTTGAGGCCGTGCGCGCCGGTGTCGTCGAGACTCGGCCAGCACCGGCCAGCATTCCCTCCTCTCGACTGGGCGTCGGCGCCGCGATCGACAACTATCTTGAATTCATTGAGAACCACCGCTCGCCTCGCACATACCTGACCTACCGCTACACTCTAAACACACTCTTCCGTCAGTCCTGTACGACGCAATCTGTCGCGGATGTCTCGCGCGCGGACATTTTGAAATTCATGACCCATTGCTACACGCAGGGACTGGGCCACCGTACGGTCTATGGCAAATTGGTGGTGGTTCTGCAAATGTTGAAACGGTATGACAAGACCAAGTTGATCCAAGCGAGTGATTGGCCCAACTACGTCGAGAAAATTCGCCCGATTTACGAACCGGAGGAGATCCAGGCCTTGCTGCGCCACGCCGACGACCAAGAGGGGATATTTCTCAAGTTCATGGTGGGGTCTGGCTTCCGTGACCGGGAGGTGCAGCATGTCACCTGGCGTGACATTGACTTCCACAACAGCGTGGTTCGCGTCACGACGAAGCCAATCTGGGGATTCAAGCCGAAGAACTGGGAAGAGAGGTGCGTCCCCTTACCAACTGCGCTCATCCAGCAACTCCAGGCGGTTAAAGAGAGGCGTAATGCATTGCCCGCCCAATTGGTTTTTCCAAATTCCAGAGGCAATCCCAACACAGAGACGGACATGATCGTCAAGCGGGTCGCAGAGCGAGCGAAACTGAATTGTGGACAATGCATCACCAAGCATGGCAACCGCTGCTCGAAAGGTCCGTACTGCCAGCACTACTTCCTTCACAAATTCCGTCACACGTTTGCCACAGAGCACTTGCGGCATGGAGTGGACATTCGCACCCTCCAGACCTGGATGGGACATCGGGATATCAAATCCACGATGGTCTACTTGAAGGGAGTGCAGGCGAAGGATGTCTTGGAAAAGATCAATGCAGGAGCGCTGGCCGGATACGTGGGGGTGAGCCATTCGTGTTCGTGATTCTTCGAGCTAAATAAAGACATTTCGCGGCCGAAGTAGGGCGGATCATTCAGGCTGACAAGCCAGCGAGCATTAGCCCTCATCCTACTGCGAGAGTCCATCAAGCGAGGGCGGAGCGACCTGACTCGAACTCCCCAGTCCCCTGAGCGACTGGCCACAACAACAGCCACTGTGAAGGACGGATGGCGGCCAACTGAAAGTTGTCTATAAAGTTTGGTGAGCGCGGAAGTAATCGAACCTTCAACTACTGTTCAACGGTCAATCGGCTTAACTCATTTGTTTCAGCGACTTCCCGACCGTAAGAGTAGGTAATTTGAGGCAGGAATAGGCGCGGATGGAACCAAATTTGGAACCAAATGATTCCGGGCAGCGCTGTCGCCCCACCGCAGCACCGTTTGTGTTTCTTGTCGGAGCCGCAGGGCACGGATCGAGTGAATCCTGTGCCCAGAATGCGGAGGAAATTTGAGCCTCTCTCACGGAGAGCGGATAATGAGGTCTTATGAAGAAGAAAATGATTTATGGACGTAAAAGGAAAGATGTCATTTCGGGGATCGTCCATGTAACGGATGAGCCAAACTGACACCAGCAAAACCAAAGCCCCCCATCAAATTCGAAATTCAAGTGAAAAGGGTTCACCCGAGAGGATAACGGGGCATAGAAGGATGTCGAGCAAAAGCCATTGGGCTTCCAGCGTCGGCATATGCTCCACTGTGCAACTTGCACGGGCAGCCCCTTCTGCGGGCATTTGGCTGGCTGGATGGGGTTTGGGTCGGTTCGGGTGCTCTAGAACCGCGAGAACCCTTCGTGGCCAAGCAGAAACCACCTCAGGGGAAGCATGGCGACCGGATATTGCGATCCGACAGCTAGACCGAGAGACTATAGGTAAAAAACGCCAACGCTCCCGACGACAACGCCACCCCTGCGTACCACCATTTGGAACCGCGAACTGCGGCAATGAACGAAAACAGGGTAGACAACAGGGCTGCACCCAGGACGATCTTGTATTCGTGTTGTGGCCCCGCAAGACTGTCTACGAGATGGTCGGCCTTTGGCGGATTGAGCAGAGAAAGCCAGAGCACCATAACCAGCAGCATTCCGACCGCTCCGAGCAGGTGGGAGAATGGGCGTCCCATGCTGAAAATATACGCCTGGGCGAAATGACGTGGCGCTTGAACAATCGGACGAATCAATATCTGTTCTGGGGCCCACCGGGCAACGGCAAAAGTGCAACTATCCGAGTGATGGCGGCTCATCCCCACATTCAGCCTTACACACTGGACTTAAGCGATACGGAGGAGAAGAGTGCAAGCGTTCTCCTCCTATTTGAAAAAGCTGCTACGAACGCACCAGCGCTCGTGATCATCGAAGACCTTGACCGCGCCTTTCCGACCGAAGGCAAACGAACCCGAGAGCGCCACGTGAGTTTTCAGACTTTGCTTAACTGCTTGGATGGGGTGGCCTCACGGGATGGCGTCCTCGTGGTCGCGACAGCAAACGATCCGACATGCTTGGACCCAGCGATCCTGAAACGACCCGGCAGGTTCGACCGCGTAGTGCAATTCCGAAATCCCGATGCGCATCTTCGCCGCGAGTATTACCAAGCGACTCAGCCTCGTGCTCACGGGAGAGCAGTTTGAATCCGTCATCGCGCAGACCGAAGGATTTTCGTTCGCCCAATTACGGGAAACCTACATATTGGGGGCTCAATCGGCATTCGAGCATGGGCGGGAGATAGGGGTCGCAGATGTCATTGAAGCCATCGAACTTCAGGCGGCGGGAGCACAGGACTTGAAAACGTCGGTTGCCGCCTCGGGGTTTGTGCTTGATACCGAACCTTCACGACGCTGAAGAAAAACCAAATGCGAAAGGCACTTGAGCAGACGTTAGTCGAGCGTTGGCCCCACTGGTTCAAAACCGGGGGCGACATAAGGCACACAGCGATGCCACGGGGCTTCGAGCATGACGATGGCTGGTTCGACATACTGGTGCGGCTCTGCGAGGATTTGGAGCCTTTGGTTGCCGCATTCGAGCAGGCAAGCGGCATCCAGTTTGAAGTGCTGCAAGTGAAAGAGAAGTTTGGTGGGCTACGATTTTATGTGAACTGTCGTCGGAATGAAGCCGTTCGCCAGCGCATCGGAATCGCCGCAGACGAGTCCTTTCGCACTTGCGAGGTCTGCGGGCAGCCGGGAACACTGCGGGAAGGTGTTTGGATTAAGACTTTGTGCGATGAGCATGAGAGTGCACGGGAAGCAGAAAAGTGATGCAAGAAATGAGTGACCCCACCAAGACCTGATTGCAGCTCCGCGTACTCCGCCTTGGCTTCTTTCAGGGTAGGGATGTCGGGGTCTCCGTCTTCCCAGAATGCGAGCAACACTTTCGTCACAGAAACGTGACGTACAGCAATACACCGAAGCAGATAGCAATCGCTAGTGCGCAGATCACATAGCATGTTATCCGCATGCCCCTATCTTCTTCCGAAAATTGTTCTGTGTGAGCCACGATGGAAACCTCCCAACAGAGGGCCAGCGGACTCTAGCCTACCAATTCGACGATCCTGTAGCTGCTTGCGGGTGTTTCCAGATACATATCGCCTTACGATATAAATAATAACAGTGCAAGGGAAGCCTGTCTATGGCGTCGTTTCGGTAGTGTCTTAACACCGCGTAGCTAATCTTTGCGGGTTATGGAACCCCTTTCCCGCAGATGAGCCCGGCGAATGACCCAGGTGCTCGCTTTAACAAAGCCATAGGGGCTTGTGCCACAGAGCCTTGACAAGCCCCTGCGATGAGTGGAGAATGCGTTTCCATCAGGGTGAGCGCCAGCCAGTTCGCTCACGGTAACTCAGGCTTCTGCACGCAAGCTGTCACCCACCCCCTATTTGGCTTGTCGTCTGCACTTATCGCTCTCATAGCTTCGTTGTTGCGTCTACAAACGATGGGGGAGGTGCTGTATGTTCGCTCCGCTACGTGAACTCTGGCTGGAGGATACAGGGCAAGACATCGCCGAGTATGCTGTGATGCTGGCAGTGATTCTGGTGATCGTGGTGGCTATGGTTCGGCTGATCGGAAGCAATGCGAACAACGTATTTTCGAATGTGGCGAGTTCGATCCAGTAAGCCACTCTGGTGGGAGAGGCTGCGTCGGGATCGGGCTCTTGCAAAACTGTCTGTCTTTTCGGAGATTCAGCCATGAACATTACGGGGCTCGGAACCGACCGTCTTCGTCTGAAGCTGAGAATCATGAGCGATGATGAACTGTGGAGGCTTTTGCTTGATCACCCGCACCAGTGTCTGCACGAGTTCTGGGAGAAGTGCTGGCTCGAAAAGCCGCTGGTACCTTATCCAAGAACAGTCCGTTCTGGACTATCAGAGACGCCGGGAGACGTTTTCAGGCCCGAGGCTCTGACGACAATTGCAACCTGATTGAACTCACCCGTGAGGAGTGGGACGCGCACAGACGCCGAAAGATGTTTCGAGTAATGTCGGCTTAGCGCTTCAACACTCACCGGCTTCATTGCAGCTTCGCGTATTCCACTTTGGCTTCTTTCAGGATGGGGATGTCGGGGTCAGCGTCTTTCCAGAGCGTACGGAAAACGGCTGCTCTGAAACAAATCGTGCTGGTACGACAGTAGTTTCGTGGCGGGTCTAGGGATCGTAGATGAAGAAGGCCATGTGGAGAATTGCCGGGATCGCTTTAGCCGGGCTGGGCATTGCGCTGTATTTATGGTTCACCCCCGGACGCACTCCCGCCATCCCCGGTCCTAACAGTATCGCGTCGCTGGAACATATCCACATCGGTGATGCGGATCAGTGCATTCTCGTTCGTGGGAACGATTCCTCGCACCCAGTCTTGCTCTTCCTGCACGGCGGTCCTGGGATGCCAGCCATGTATCTGGCTCACGCCTTTCAGCGTGAACTTGAAAAGGATTTCGTGGTAGTCCAGTGGGACCGTCGAGCTGCTGGGAAGTCGTATCGCGAGGACGTTAGCAGTACACTCACCACGGAACAACTTGTCGCGGACACGGTTGAACTGACCAATGTACTTCGCGCCCGGTTCCGTCAGAACAAGATTTATCTTGTAGCACACTCCTGGGGCACCTATCTGGGAATGCTCGTAATTGCGCGACACCCAGAGCTTTACCACGCTTATGTCGGGATAGGACAACTCGCCCGCTCATCCCCTATCGCTGGCATTCAAGATGAATACATTCGCCAGAGTGCAACACGCATGGGAGATCAAGTCGCAATCAAGGAGCTAGAAGAAATGGGTGCGAGCGTCCGGGAAGAGCTCCTCTTCAAATTTGGCGGTGAAATCCACAAGGCGAAGTCGTTTATGCCGTTGTTACTGAGCGGGTTGGCCGCTCCCGAGTACAGCCTTCGCGATGCACGCAACATCCCGAAGGGTGTATCGCTGTATTCGAAAGATTTCGTTTACAACTCGATTTCGGGCGAACTCATGGATGTCATCACCCAAGTGAAAATTCCCGTCTATTTCTTCACAGGACGCCATGACTATACCGACCCATTTACGCTTACGGAACAGTACTTCTCCAAGATCGATGCGCCGGAGAAGCACATGGTATGGTTTGAAGAGTCTGCACACTTCCCTTTCTATGAGGAGCCAGCAGCCTTTGCGCGGCAGATGCGAGGCGTGCTCACGGCCACTACTCCCACAAGATGACTGACTGCGGGTCAGGTCAAGGAGAGCTCGTTGATGCGGTAGTGCGAGATGGTTTGGCCGATCACTGGAGCAGAATCTTACGTGGGCAAAATGGGCGAGTCAATGAAAGCGGCGGGGTTGGCGGCTGCTCAAGAGGATTGTTGTTGCAAAATCGCGATGATGCTCATTGACTGGGTTGTGAGTCGCTAATGGTCCGGTTACATTCAACAATCCCTCCTCATTTCACGAGTGCCTCCGCCTGCATATACAGCCTTCTCTGTATCGCAGATTTGCTCGGTTCCCTAGCCATTTTTCCCGTATTACTTTCCTTGGGAATCTAACTAGCAAGAAACACAGCTTTCCGGTTTGGTAATCAACTTGCCTCTCTCGTTTGGCAGGAAGGGTGGGCATGCTAAGACCTGAACATCGATGATGTTGGTGAAGCGGCCATTGTCGAATGTGAGGGTAGCCTCATCGGCGGTGATGATGCACTTCAGCTACGCGATGCGGTGACGAGACGGGCAGCCTTAGACCCTTAAGGGAAGGAAATCCCATGCGGGGCTTGGTTCTCTCGGGATTGCATCTTTCTTCGATTCTGTTGGTCAGCCTGTTGGTGCTTTCCACACACGTTCTGTGGGCTCAGAGAACGTCGACACTAGAGGAGAGCGCTGTCCAACTTCCCGATGCTCCATCACGGGTCGCAACGGTTTCGGAAACCCAAACAAGTTTTCATCTCACCTACAAAGGATCCCCCTTAAGCCTCAGGCAACATCAGGGCCAGACCGAGTCGTGGATGAGATTCTTCTCCGATCAGACGGGGTACGATCGTCCGTCAATCAATACCGATGCCGTGCTGAACCAAGATAGAGGAATGGCTGAATTCTGGGGTAAGAACAAGGGCTTCAAAGGTAGCACTCCCACCAAGTGGATGACGTTTGCTCCCCCCTTCGGGCACGTACATCATGAGACGCTCCATGGCGCGAACGACCTGGAATACTATGGCCACCACCTGCCATGGGCTGGGTCCGTCATCCTGCGAATCAGTCAGCAGGCTAGAGCTCACCCCCATCTCACAAGTGTACTCAAGATAGTCCATCCACAATTCTGATTGTTCGCCTGTTCATCGCCTACTCGCCATTGTTGGCATAAAATCCCACCGCGACCGCAGTTGGGGAGCACACAGCCTTCCAGGTCTGGGAGGGGCCAGGGTCTTCCCAAAAAAGATCTGTGACCGAGCTAGTTGACGTTGACTGTCGATAAATCGCCTTGGCAGTGTCAAGCGTTTTTCGATCCTCTGTACCGCTGCAGTGCTAATCTTCTTCATTGCTGGTCTCCTTTATCTCTTGTGCTTCGAGCACGTCGATAACTTGGGAGCGTGAGCATTCCGTCGGAGACCGGCGTTCTCATCCATCTAGTTACATCAACTACCAGGGTAGTGTCTTAAATTTAAGACACAACGACTACAAGCCGCAGCTTGTTCCAGCGGCTTCTGAGGCGTATACTCCCCCCGGCTTGCGATCCGACAAGTTCGGGGAAAGTGAGATTACTCATGAGTTGGAAAAGCAAATTGGCGCTAGGCGTGCTCACCGCTCTGGCGATGATGTTGCTTACGTATGCGCTGCCCCGAGGAGGCTCGTTGCGCGATGCAGCCTTGGTGCAGTTTCCGGTCACAGTTGGCGTGTGGGCGATCTTCGTTTTGCTCTTTGTGAAGCTGAAATAACGTGCGTGACACAAAGCTCTGCCCCGGCGACCGCGCAGACGCGATGAAAATTCTTCCGATTGCGGAGCATTGGCGTAGAATCGACTAGCCGAATTGGGGTGAGCGCCAGCTATTTCGCTCACGGTAACTCAGCCTCCTGGACACAAGCTGTCACCCACCCGTATTTGGTTGTTGTCCTCATTCATCGCTCTCATAATCGTCGTCATTGGTTTGCGCGAATACTTGGAGGTGTTATATGTTTGCTCGCCTGCGTGAACTCTGGCTAGAAGAAGACAAAGGGCAAGACATTGCTGAATATGCGGTGATGCTCGCGGTGATTCTGGTGCTCGTGGTGGGTACGGTTCGCCTCATCGGAAGTAATGCAAACAATGCGTTTTCCGCAGTAGCGAGTTCGATCCATTGATTAAGGCATTAGAAGAGCGTGAGCAGAACTGGCGTTCTCGGATTGAGACGGTTTGGAGATAGTCGGGCAGCCGCGTGAACAAAGCTCGACGTTAATAACGATGCTCACGTGCCACGGTGATCAAACCCTCGACTTAGATCGGATGGACGATTTTCTCAATGAACCCTCATCTCAAACTATTTGGGTCTCCGCTCAACACATGGGAGACAGCTTCTTGGCTCGACTTCCATCGCTCATTCTCGCCATCGTTCTTTTCCTGATGTTCTACTTTGCCAGCATTATAGTCAGCCGTGTAATTCGGCGTGCGACTAAGGCGCATCGCCAAAATCTCGGCGTGGTCTTCGCACGATTGACGGGGGCAGCCATCATCCTGTTGGGGGTTTTGGTGGCGCTCTCCATCGTCGCTCCATCTTTTCAAGCTGCCGATTTGATAAAGATTCTCGGGATCGGCAGCGTTGCCATCGGGTTCGCGTTCCAGAATATATTGCAGAATTTTCTCGCAGGCTTGCTGTTGCTCTGGGCAGAACCGTTTCGGGTCGGGGACCAAATCAAGTTGAACAATTACGAAGGAACCGTGGAGGCGGTTCAAGCCAGAGCCACCACGATCAAGACCTACGATGGCAGGCGGGTGGTCATTCCCAATGCGGACTTGTTTACGAATTCGGTCACCGTCAACACAGCATTTGACAGCAGGTGCTGGGAATATGACCTCTCGACAAAGACCGCAGGTGACTTAGGTTCGCTCAAGTCTCTCATTGTTGACACGGTGAGAACGGTGGACGGAGTTTTGCCAGACCCCCCTCCCGAGGCTCTGGTTGTTGAGCTTGGAGGGTTAGACTCTGACCTTATCAAGTTGCACATTACGTGGTCGACGAAATTTTCGCGCCAACACCAACTGATGACTGCGCACGACCGCGTCTTGACCGCCATTAGTGAAGCATTGAAGCGTCTAGCGGTCGATGATTCACACGACAAGAGACTTCGGGCTGCTTAGAGCGAATGGCTGCGAGACCTACGCTACTTTCTTCTTTCGACAGCCTAAAACGGCTCGTCTCAGTTTAGTGCAGAAAACTTCAGCAGCGCGGGTACAAGGAGGTATGGGCTCTTCGAGGCGGATTCCAAGCTTGGCGGAAGGCTGGATTGCCCGTCCGATCCAAACCGGCAGGCAGCCTAAAGGATGTTCACCCGCTTCGTTTTACCGCTAAGGCAATCCGCTGGTTCTATGCACACCCCCTGAATCTATTTCGAGTCGTGCAATGGAGGAGATGTCGGGGTCGTCGGTTGCGCCGGGCGGATTTTCGCCTCGTAGAAGACGAAGGCAAGGCAGAGGATGATGATACAAAGCGCCACGATGCACAGCCATACCGACCTCCGTGTGCGCCCTCCGGGAACAATCATCGTCGGTACCCTATGGCTATGCCACCATGCATTTTCCAGTTCAACCTCGCTCCCGCTTCCGAACAAACGAAAGTTCGCACTTCAATAGCCAGTTCTTCCAGAGCCATCCGCCGTACCTGCCAAAAGTTGCGCTCCTCCCCGTTCACTTTCAGCCTGCACTCGCCTTCGTCACTGAAGGTCGCGGTCACCTCAAACATGGGATTGGTTTTATCATCCCGCACTAAAATCGCGTGCTCGGCCAGGGGGAAAACTACTGACCGTTGCAGTTCCTTAGCCTTCAAGAGAATCGCAAACTCGCCGTTATCCTCCTTCATGGAGAACTCGTATGGGGAATAGCTGGGACGCAGCGCGTTGCGAGTCTTTACGTCCTCCTCCACTTGCACTCTGAGGGTATTGAATACCTTTGGAAGAGAGCAGGAGGAACGCTCAGTCACCCAGTCGAACTTCGAAGTGCCGTTCCCGGCCTTGCCGTGGTTTTGTTCGCCATTCCCAACTTTGCCACTGTTGTCGTTCACGTTGCCCCCATTTTCCCGGGTGGACTCTGAATCGGTGTAGATAAAATCTTGGCTCCATTCAGAGAAACAGTAAAAATCTGAAGTTCACTGCCTCATACCCTCCGCCGATTCTCTGACACTGTTCGTCTTCGATAGTCCAATCCTCCGACATGCTGCTGCTCTGGTCCATATTCCCCCTTTTAGATGCCATTTCGCGAACTGTGCGACCATCCAAAATCGCACCGCCTTCAACAAACTCTAAGGTGGCCAGCCAATTCCGCTGTGAAGCAATGATGTAACGCCAGACTGGCGACTGCACTTTCTCCCAAAGCAGTCATGAAGAACAAGAAGCAGGAAAAAGTCGATTCTGCCCTCCGGTGAAGCAACCATCACCATACGAGCCGAGCTGAAGCAGGTGGAAGAGCGCTTGGCCATTGGCGCTGTGTACTCCGGCCATGGATGAAGATTTCCCCCCGCCGTTGGAAACAAACGTCTCTTCGAGTCGTGCCAAACAATCTAATGTGCGCTAGCGTACGGTCCCTGCTGTATTTACTTCGCCACCTCAAAGGGTATGGTTAAGACAGCCCTTCGTCGTTGCCTTACGTCGAACTGCACGACGCACGCTGGTCAGCCGCTTGCCGTGGGCAGAACGGAGGCCGCATGTCCCACACTATTCTCATCGTTGACGAGAGCGCCTTAGTTCGCCATGCTCTCCGATCTTGCATCGAGCAGACCCGAGATTGGGAAGTTTGTGGCGAGGCCGAGAACGGCAAGGTCGCGGTTGAACAAGTCAGAGAACTGCATCCCGATGTAGTGATTTTGGATTTGCAGATGCCGGTGATGGACGGCCTAGAGGCGGCCGGGCAGATCAATCAACTTGCCCCCACACCGTAATGCTGATGTTTACGATGCACAACTGCGATCAACTCTTAAGATACGCTCCGGCTGACGGTATCAGAGAAGTGCTCTCCAAATCCGAAGGGCTCGCAGAACATCTGGTCGCTGGTCTAAAGAGATTTTCACACTGAGCAAGGTTGGTAGTGGTGCAGTCTGGATTTAAGCAGCCTTGCGTTTGGTAGGCAGATTACGTTGCTTCTGGCGCTTTCTTTCGATTTCGTACTGTGACATGGCTTCCGGGTAGTCCAAAACGCGGGTTGCCTGCGGCTTAACTCGTAGTCTTTTGACATAGCGTCTACTCAGCGGTGAGGGTTTCGGGAGAATTGCCTTTGAGGACGAGTTTTGCGTAGCAGGTCTCATGAACGGCTTCGCCATCTTCGTCCGCAGCCGTGTCAGTTCCGAGTTCTAAGGGCTTGTTGCAGATGCGACAGATCACTTGAAAATCGCCGTTACCAGCCATGGGCGAGCCTCATCTCTCAAGAAGGGGCTGGTACGGAGAAATGTATACGACGTGCGATACTTCCGCAAGAACTTAATGTTGTGGTGCGGTAGCGTACATTGCAGTGCAGAGGCAGCAGCCAAAAAATGCAGGACGCGGGTCAGCAAGGCTAGGAGACCAACGTCACGCCGCAACTGGACTCGCAGAAGCAACTGCAACTGGCAGCCGCGCCACAATGCGCGTACCGCCGCCGTTCGAATGGATTTCCAGGCTGCCACCCACGCCTCTTCAGTAGTTGCCCGACAATCTCTCTAGATGCGTAAACTATTGAAAGTGCAGACCAAAAAGAGCACCGCGACGGCAAGTCAGAGAGAACCAACCTTTTCCGTGATCCATCATCGAAGCCGAGAATGCCACAGTTCCAGCGCCCAGTCATTAGGCGGTTGCTCTATTCTTGAATGCTGCCAGTAGGTTTAAGCAGCCTCCGAAGACATCCTCATTTTCGCGTCTAGTTCGCGGATGCGCACTTGCCTTTTGTGGTATTCGCTCCGTTCTGCGTCGGTCAGGCCAACATAGGCATCCAGTTCCAATGCCTCGACCTGCTTTCGGAGAAGGTTTACAAACTCGGCCTGGAGTTCTTCGAAGGAGTCTTCGATCGTCTCAGTGTCTTCTTAAACGTCTAGTCCTGCCACCGTCTCCGTCGATGATATTCGCCGCCACTAATGCCGCCGAGGTCAATCACAACGGCGACAATCAGAATCAGCAAATTAATGCCAGCTATAGGCTGTCGTGTATTCGCCATCCACGCATACACTAACGTGGTTAGGGGCAAGAGCAGAAATCCAAGCAAGGGCAACAACAGGCCGTGGTACGCTCGTTCTAAATAATTCGAGAAAAAGAACAACAATGCGAGTGCAACTCGAGGAAAGGCAAGAAGGACAACGAGCAAGAGGCAACCCACGGGATTTCTCCTCGCGCATCGTACTCTTTTCCCGCACTCGATTCAACGAAGTTGAGTGCGTGTGAAAGTGATGCAGGAGCGGACGACCCAGTTACTTGCAAGCTATCGAATCCGACGGGCTAAACAATGGCGAAGAAGAAAACTGCTAATCTCCTGCCGAAACTCACCGAGGCTGAACAAGACTTACTTTCGCACATCCAAGACGGATACGAGCTTGAAACTGATTCGCTCGGCGGGTAACCCAGTCCTGCGGCGCTCGAAAGACAATGAAGAAATACGTCCTCTGTCTGCCAATCGCAATACCATCAAGGCGATGGAAAGGCACGGGCTCATTACGCCCGGCAAAGGTCGCGACCTCCTTACTATCGTGTGGCGTCTGAAAAAGAGAATAAAATTAGCACCAGTGTCCCGTGCTTAGTTCTAGCAAAGTCGTCAAGAGTAGAAATCCCGAGAGCTTGAATTGTGACCGCTGGCAGCGAACTCATGAGCATCCAGATAAAATCGCGAACATGACGCCCGCACCGGTAAAGCCCCCGATCTCGCCCGAACTACTGAACCAAATCGACATAAGAGTTGGCACCATTGAATCCGTGAGCGATGTTGCCAATTCGGAAAAGCTGGTCGCACTCCGCGTAAATTTTGGTGATCATGTGCGGACGATCTTGGCTGGCATGAAACGCGAGCGTGCAAATCCACGGGAGATCGAAGGCAAGCAAGCGTTATTCGTTGTAAACCTTCCCCCACGAAAGATGGCGGGGATCGTGTCGGAAGGCATGCTGTTCGACATCGGCTATTTGGACGAAATTACCCCCGTGCTGGCGGTGCCGGAATCCCGAGTGCCTGACGGAACCAGAGCGGGATAATGATTGCTCCCCAGTGCAACGCGCCCCGAACGCTCTTAAGTTTGTTAGGGCATCCGCCCAGCGCCGGAAACGTGAACTGAGTGTAGCCCGCTACCGCTTCCAATCCCTTGATTTAAGCCTGTGATCGCAATCACTGCTGGTGTCTGGCATTTCGGACTATCGTAAAGCGCAGGCAGGCAGCGATGGTTGAGACTTCTCTTTGGTCACAATAGCTGAAGGCTGCACTCGCCAAATGGCGAAAGGTTAATCATTGGGCGAGCGATATTCCTTGGGAACGGGGAACCCGTCTGCCCCACGGGTTGCGAGGGCGTGGCCACTGGATAGATATGTTAGGTGTGGTGAGGGTGAGGTCAAACGATAGAGCTTCTGTTTGCGAAGTTCGCGTCTCCGAGCGCATCCTAGACATCAGGCAACTTGTAATCATTGCGCTCAGCGGGATTTTCTGAGAGGTACTGCACGAATTCCCAATCGTTGCCTTCCGGGTCGTAGAAGTATCTGCGCTTGCGATAGGGATGTGCGTTGGGCGGTGTGGAGTCTTTATATCCGGCTGACTTCATTCGTTTGCATAAAGCCTCAACATCATCGACCTCATAGGCTAGATGATTCACGCCCGGTTGCCCCTGATATGGTATCCAGTGTTTTTGCGGCTCCTCCTTTCCCGGACTCAGAGCGATGTAGGTTTCATCCGTGCCGACGTGTACCCAGCGGCTTCCGTCGCGACTCTTGCCTTCGCCGCGCACCTTGAATTCAGGAAACGCAGTTTGCAGGAATCGGATCATCCCATTGATGTCGCGGACGATAAGATTCGCATGTTCGAGCCGAACAGCCATCGCCCACCTCCGATGCACCCTAAGAGCGCCTAACAAAACCTTCACCCCGGCAGCTTGCGTGAGCTCACTGCAATCAAGCTACGAGCGTGTCTGGCTCATATCTCGCCTCACTGGATAATCAATGATGATGGCGCGGCCATCGGTCAGGGCTTTTACCGAGTGGCGGACATTGCTCGGTACAATCCCCACTATACCGGGTCGAGCAACCTGCTTCACGCCGTCAATGGTCAGTTCGATTTCACCTTCGATGACCTCGTAGACTTCTTCCTGAGAGTGGAAATGCTCGTGGATGGACGAACCGCGTTTGAAATCGTAGTGGGCGAACGTCATGCTGGGTGAATGAAAATAGCGTCCATACCAGCCCGGTAGACGCTCGATGACTTCGAGGGCGCTGGTGTCAATGAATGGCACGTGAGTGCTCCGGTGAGCGATTGTAGCACTGCCTCCCGATACGGGCGGTTCAATTGAACTGGGGCGATTGCGTTCACTGGATCGTGCCTTCTTCGCCGAGCGTGCTTCGATTTTTCCCGATCACACGCACTTCTTTCCCACGGAGACCAGCGTACTTGATCGCCATTCCGAGGAGTACATATTCATCCTCTTGGTAGTCGGCGGCGAAGGCGTCTTCGTGAAGCAAAACCAATTCAGTGTCAGCCGCGCACGCTCTCACAAAGTCGGGAAGCTTCTTCTTGATGGTAGCGATCAGACTGGACTCTCGCTGCATGCATTCGTCATCGGTCATCGTTTCCTCTGCCTCGTCGTCCCAGCGGTTCTGCTGGAGTTCCTTGCTCGTGACGGGATCAGCCGGAGAGCACCGCCTTTGTGAATTGCTACGTGTTCAGTTTTGTCACTCTTGATGAGGTATTGGGGCGCTTCCCGTGAAGCGTGATGTGTGTACCCCTTGAAGTTCGTATCGGCGGTGATCTTTTTGATGATGATTCCACTAACCCTACCAGCCTCGGAATTCCATCGCACATGCTCACCGATCTTGAATGTTTTCGGCATAGCGGTCATCCTCATCCGTAGGTTCAGCCAAAGATTAAGTCGATTTCGACATCCGGTTGATTCGGCTTAGCATCGAACATACACCTGTGTGTTCCCGGTGAACAGAAGGAGGATTCCAATGACTCGACCCAAGACAAAAATACTTGTGGATGGCGGCGACCCGCAGGAGACTCGGCAGGTTAAGGAACTGCTGGGATTTGTCGATGGACAGACCACCAACCCTTCGTTGATTGCCAAGAACCCCCACATCAAAGAGCTAATCGCGTCAGGTCACAAACTCTCCAACCAGGAGGAAATGGATGAATACAAGAGAATCGTTCAAACAATCTCCCCATTGGTCGGTGATGCTGGGGTATCTATCGAAGTTTTCTCGGATGAGAAGACGACGGCGCAAGAGATGTTCAGCCAAGGGCAGGAAATGTTTTCGTGGATTCCCAATGCATACATCAAGTATCCCTGCACGGCAGAAGGGCTGCGAGCGGCACAGATGTCGGTGAAGCAGGGCATGAGGGTCAACATTACCCTCTGCTTTTCACAGCAACAAGCTGCCGCAGTGTACGCCGCAACGAAAGGGACGGAGGAGCCTGCCTACGTCTCGCCTTTTGTGGGGCGTTTGGACGACATCGGTCAAAACGGAATGCATGTCGTGAAAAACATCAAGCGGATGTTCTCGAAGGGTGATGGTCACGTTCTTGTCTTAGCTGCCAGCATCCGCAGTCTCGAACACCTGCTCTACTGTTTCGTCCTCCAAACAGAGCTTGCAACTGTGCCCGCAAAACTCTTGGAACAGTGGGCGAGCAAGAATTTCCCAACGCCCGGCAACCAGTTCCAATACAAGGCTCCCGGTAAACCGATTCCTTATGAGGAGCTTGACTTCGAGCAAGGGTGGGAAACGTTTGATATTCAACACGAGCTTACGCGCAAAGGCATCGAGAAATTCGCTGCTGACTACCAAGCCACGCTTTCGCGACCTGCATGATTAAGATTGAGCATTGAGGAGATCAAAATGGACAGCACAATTTCGACCAAAGACCTGAAGTCGAAACTCGACAAGAAGCAAGGAATCACGGTAGTCGAGACCCTCGCGCCTGAACGTTACCGCGAAGCCCATATCCCCGGAGCCTTGAACATTCCGCCCGAACGGATCAGGGAACTTGCTCCACAGTTATTGCCCAACAAGAACACTGAGATTGTCACCTACTGCGCGAACACGCATTGACACGCCAGCGAATACGCTGCCCGTGAACTGGCAGCGATGGGTTACTCGAAAGTTGCGCACTACCCTGAGGGGAAGCAGGGATGGATGGAAGCGGGATTTCCGGTGGAGAAAGGTGCTTAGAGAAGCAGCTAGGCAGTCACCCAGGAGGTTAGGTTATGCCGAGGGAAGCAAAGCTTTTCACGTCAAGCGCGGGTTCCGCGGTTCGCGGTTACCTGAAGTTCCGGGCGAATATCCCGCCTCGCTGGATAAAAAATGCGCGGGGTTCGCGGAAGCGCATCGAGCCAGAGATTGCCGAGGGCTTCCGTTCGCTCAAACGTTTGCGGGTTCGCAGACCACGAGCACGAGTAGCGATTCGGAACGCGCAGAGCGAATTGCGTTCGGTCTTGGATCGTTGGGAGACAGCCTACCGCAAGGAGAACTTCTATCGGGGGATACGAATCCTCTTGGAATTGCAGCGCGATGGTTCCTCCATTTTGTAGCCCTAATTGTCAAACACCTCGACCCGGAGAGTCTGATCGGTCTTCAGGGTCCAGCCAGCGGGGAACGTTTGTTCCGTCTGCGTAGATGGGGCGTGAAAAGAAGAAGTTTCCCGCTCGTTCATAGCAATAGTTCAACGATGCCGTCGCAGCGTTGGACTTCGGTAATCTTAGTGAAGCCGGTGGTGCACGGGTATTCTGTGGGAGCCTGATCTCAAGGAGAAAATATCCCGGTTATGCACTCCCTCCTAGATATTCTTTCGTCCCTGCCCCTGTACTCTTGGGTTGCGCTGGTAATTTCTGCACTCGGGATCGCTACGATGTGCATGCGAACTTTACAAACTGGCGAGGCGAGGGCAAGGTCTGCCGAGCGGAAGAGAAGAACGGAATTGCGGTTGTTGGCTGACAAAATTTCAGGATATGGGCAGAGCGTACATCAGAGCTTCCCGACCGGGAACGTGGTGGTCAGTGAGCGAGATTTGGCACAGCAACTTCGGCGGCCTCGCGATACAGTTGCCAGGGCGCTGAACCTGCTTTTGAGCGAGCAGAGAGTCCAACGGGCTCCGTTGCGAGGGTATTGGAAATTGAACGTGTGAAGGTTCACCACCCGGCTTTCACGGCTCGCACCAAATGTGCTAGAGCATTCTCTTGAGAACCGCGAGACTGTTGAGTGCATCTCTTAGTTTGCGATGTTCCTTGGAGTCTGCAATCGGCAATCCCCGTAAGCGTTGGTGGATAGCCTTCTCAGCCACCTCGATGCTGGCTGGCAACTTGTCCCGGTCGAATTCCATTGCGGCGGCTTTATAAACGTCGAGCCAATCGCTATCATTATGGCTCACCGGCGGAGTCTCCGCGCACAGGTCCTTCCGCATCGAGGAATCTGCTTCTGGCGTACAGGCAAACAAGCACCCGATTGCCGAGAGGTGAGCAGTTCAAGTGTCATCCGCGTTCTCCTTCGTTGACGCCAGATGGCGATCAACATGACCGATCTTGGGCCTTCCTCGGGGAAAGTGGAAATCTCTTTAAAGAGAGATGCCTATTTCTGAGAGATGACGAAGTTCGCGAGGGTAGTCGCACCAGCATGGACGGTCACTGTCTGTTCCCACGTTCTCGGTTCGCTGAAAATGGCCCGCTGAATTGTTTTCTGGCTAAATACATCCAGTGCATTCTCGCGACCCAGCACATGCCATCCCTCGTGCCACGCCACAACTTCATAATCACCTGGGGGCACCTCGGTAAGCTCGAACCTGCCGTTTTGGTCGGTGACGACATAATAAGGGTGAGATACGACCATCATTTCAGCATTCATCCAAACGTGTCCGCCGTTGCAGCGCAAGTTGACAAGGCCCGGAGTGTTCATGTTTCGTGTGATCACCCGGTCTTTGAACGGGAACGGTAGATTAAAGCTGGCCGCGCCGTCCATGTGAACTGTATGAAGCACGGCATCTGAGCTTTTCATCGCCAGGTCAGCAGTCTGCGGCACCAAGAGAATATGCGGTTCGTATTGACAATGTTTTTGATCCAGAGAGCGTCTCGGCGCAGGGAGGTCCATCGCCTTGCCACGCGAGATGTTCTTTAGGTAGACAATGGTGTTTGCGACACCGCCTTCCGGCCCTACAATTAGTCGTTCCAGATTCTTTTCTTTGCGCGATTCAGGATCGCAGATTTCCGGGTCTTTGTTCACGGGAACGGTAAGGCCGCTCGCCTGTGGGCCAGACCACTTCACAGTGCCCGTGATCGTTCCTCCATTGGTTACGGGCATGACAGTGTAGCCACTCTGGGCCGGGGCCTTGCTAGCCACAGCTATCAGCAGCATCGCCAACGTTACGCAAGTTGTTTGTGACATCTTCACAGCTAAAGCCTTGTGGGTAGAGTGCAGCTTTATGGGTCGGAGGAAAAGGTAACGGAAGTAATGAACCCGTGCTGGAGCCCGGAATCAAAGATGCAGCGTCTCAGCGCAGCGCACGCGCTCCGAGAGCGTCACTCAGCATACCAGTCGGAATGCGCCGACCATCGGCTGCAAGAGAGACACTGAGTCTCAGACCATTGGTGAAGACAAGCTGGGCAGACACCTCCTGTGTCGAAGGTGTTCCACTCATTGCCGCACGCGCAGAACCATTTGTCTTCCTTGCGGGGCGACCAGCCGCAGAGTGGGCTGCGGATGCGCGGGCCGGAGGAATCGTGACCCTTACCTTCCTCAAGCTCGCGATCCGAAACAACTAACGACTGGGCAGCGTCGTTCAACATCGCGGCGGATTCCTGCCTACGAGTCGCGTGTCCTGACAACGCCGTCCTACCCGTCTCTGCGCTCAAGATTTCGTCTGCATGAGCGCGTTGAATTCGCTGGAGAAAAGGCTGGTATTGCTTTGCTTGGGGAGATTTGAAGGTTCCGGTGTTGAGTGCTTCCTTGTCCTACCGCCCAGCGACAGAACTCCAATGGAGCATCCCAAAATTTCGAGGGCAAGAAGTATAAAGACGCTCGCATTAAACCAAGCAGTCCAATGACCGGGCGCGACCACGAACACATTGTTTCCAGATGCATGCAGGAAGTGCTCATAAAGATCGGCACTCAAGGCAGCCAAAAAGAAAATTATCGAGACCAAACCAATCAGCTTGTCGCTGATCTTCCACAACGCAATCGATACGCCTCCATGTAGTAAGGTCAACAGAACTACTGCCAGCCAGCTAACGCTGTTGTTTGAGGCTGGAAGAACACTCGCGGCAAGAAAAAGGTGCCAGATCGCGACGATCCAATGTGCAACAACAATTAGTAGGGCGAGAGTCCGTCGCCTTGTCATAGTTTGGTAATCTCTTCCTGATGGAGTTTGTCCCCGTTCTGCTTTAAATTCTACACTCGGTTTCTCGCTGGGTTCAGGATTTCGCCTGTGAGCCAGCGGATGCGCGAGCCGGAAAGAATCGTGGCTCTTTTCCTCAAGCTCGCGATCCAAAACGATGGATTTCGCAGAGTCACTCACAGAACTGGTGTTGTCTTCAGACGAAAAGGCGATTCTGACTTTCCGCGATCTCCACGGGGCGTGAACACTTCTTCATCGTCATTCGCCAAGTGGTTGATCCTGGTGATCACTGGATAGCACCGCATCAGCCGGGCATCGTATGGCTTCAGCATGTCGAACGCGGCACTAACGTCCCTCACTCTCAGCCGAACAGTTGTTGCACACAGGTGGCCACCAACTTTGAGGAGTACGGTTTCCCCAATGTAGTTGAGCCGAATGGGCTGCGTCCGACCTCACGGTTGAGCCGCCCTCGGGGGGGATTATGAGCGTGATCGAGATTATCGACAATCATTACAAGGCCATTCAGCCGGACGGCTTCCGCCGAATTGCTTGCACGGCTTCGGGCGGGCGTGACGCAGGGAGCGAGGCCCCGACGACCGGGACTCGGAATCGGACATGAGTTCCCGGAATTGTGCTATTGGTTAATGGTGTTCCTGTAGCTTGGGCCAGCCGTAAACATCAGCAATGCTCGTCATGATCTCATGAATGAGCGCATCCGCATTGTCACTGTTCGTCATAACCACCGCGCCGTCGCCATCCTTGAAGGCGAAATAGTTGCACTGATAGCCCTCGTTACGCCCACCGTGAGTGAACGCAGGCTTTCCGCCGATCGTCAGCAAAGCGACACCAAGCCCGTATCCCACATCCGGCTCCTTCGGCATGCCGATGACCTTCGTTAACATCGTGCGAGTCATTTCAGGGGAGAGGACATGGTTTGCCTTACCGTCAAGCGAGTTCTGCATTTCGATGATCCAGAGAGCAAGGTCTGAAGGTGTGGTCCAGAGGCCTGCAGCAGCGATCTCGGGGTAAATGTGCGACCCACCGGGGATGGGCTTTCCGTGGGCATCGACCGGAAGCGCCACTTTCATAAGCAATGCGGGATCAATCGGCTGTTCATAGGTGCTGCTCCGCATTCCAGTCGGGTCGAGCACAATGGTTTTCATAATCTGCGGGAATGGCTTGCCTGTGGCATCGATCATCATCTGCTGCACGATGGTGAAGCCTCCGCCGGAGTATCGGAACTCACTTCCGGGAACCGCTTCTACGACGATCGGAGCCGAGTTTGCAGGCTTGGTGCCATTGAGAATCTGCGTAAGCGTCGGAATCGGCTGGCCCGCAGCATAGCCGTCGAACCCGTCGACCGACGTTCCGGCAGTGTTGGATAGAAGCTCGCGTAATGTGACCGGGTGTTGGCTGGTGAAGCTGTTCTGTGGAAGTGTCCAGCTCTTAAGCTCGGTCCGAATGGGAGCATCCAGCGAGAGCCTGCCCTGTTCGACAAGGTTAAGAGCGGCCATCGCAGTGATCGATTTACTGATCGATGCGGCTTGAAACATAGTATCGGGATTAACGGCAGTACCGTCGGCCCCCGTTAACCCGTACCCCTTCGCCCATTCGAGTTTGCGTCCGTGGACAACTGCGATGCTGACGGCTGGCACGTTTAGCCGTTTCATCTCGGTCAGCAAGTCCCTGTGCTCGGGTCGTTGACCCGACGAACTGGAAGATTCGAGCCCATTTTCGACCGCACGAATACGGTCTTGGATCGATGCTTCAAAGCCTTCGCCAAAAGAGGACGCCAGGATCAGCAGGAGACCGAATAAGCACATCGGTAGCACGGTCGTGCTCTTCATAGCAGCCATTCTAGTGAAGAGAGGAGGGAGAATGAAACGACGGAGTTCATTTCTGAAAACCCGCAGGTACGCGCACAGGATGCCCGCCGTGGGTGACGTGCCGTCTTCCGAACGCTCTATGACGAGCGATAACTTGCGATACGCTCAAAACCCCTTCAAAGGAACTGGCGCTGCCCTGCTGCCCGCAGGGAAATTCCTAGAAAATTGTGCTTTTCGTTTACCGAGAAACCGCTGCACACAGATGATGACTATGGCGGCCACACACTGGGAGATTATGGCAGATCGGATAGCGTCACGATTATGGGGGTGTGGTCAGACGGCTTTTCCTGCGCTCGCGGTCCTTTATCGATCTCGCAACCTTCGAGTCGATTTGCCAGCCGTGGCGATAATAAGAAGTGATCGATTCGTATGCCTCGATTGTTTTCGAACGCCTGCCGAAAGTAATCCCAAAACGTGAAGTGTCCAATTTCGCCCACGTGCAACGACCGGAACGCATCCGTATAGCCCATACCTAACATCGCACGATATCGGGCTCGCGGCTCCGGCTGAAACAAAGCATCGTGCTCCCACGATGACGGCTTGTGACAGTCGATGTCCTCAGGAATCACGTTGAAGTCGCCGCCTATTAGCGTCGGCATATCGTTCTGCTTCCATCTAATCATTTGCTGATTCAGTCGATCCATCCAAGCTAACTTGTACGCGAACTTGTCACTCCCTACCGGATTGCCATTGGGAAGATAAATATTGACGATGCGGATGCCCTTGATGATTACCTCCAAGAACCGCGCATGGCTGTCGGAATCGTCGCCGACGAGAGTCTTAGCAATCGTCTCCATCGAATGTCGCGACAGAATGGCAACGCCGTTATAGGCCTTTTGGGTCACCGCGACACTCTCATAGCCCAGCGACTTGAAGGCTTCGTACGGGAATTCCGTCCCCTTCAATTCTTGTAGCAACAACACATCCGGCTCGCGAGCGTTCAGCCATATCGTGACATGGGTCAGCCGAGAGCGAACCGAGTTCAAATTCCAGCTAGCGACTTTAAACATCAATCCCCATTTCTAACCTTTTTGTCGGAAAACTGGTTACTGAGCTTGAATAGATGAAGGCAGCCCAAGGCTTCTGTCAGTCCGCATACCCGGTCGGAGTACGGCGATCAGCGGAGCAGTGCTGGGCGGTCGCTGGCGAATCGATTGGCCGAGGACGAATCGCGGGACGTGATTCCGTGGGCTTGAAACCTTCGCCTCGAAGTCTGACAACCCTGATAAGCAACTCGCGGCCTTTAAGGTCTGACAGCAGCAAAGCGCAGGCGAGTGTAATCCGCTGTCCACTTCCCGTTTGCATCGCAGAGAACAGGCTTGAGCAGCACGGTAACTTCATCGAGAAAGCCACTGCGCTCCTCACGCGGCAACGCGGCTGAAAACGGATTGGCGAATGTGTCCAGCCACCCGCGCATTCCAGTTGGCAGCGGGGTGGGGCGCGGAATCAGTTGTACACTTTGCGGTACAAAACCAGCCCGCCGCAGCCGCAGTTCATAATCTTCGACTGTCGGGAAATACCACGGAATCCACGAAGCCGCGTCTCGGATGCCCCGGCGCTCTAGGGTGGCCACTAACGCGACGACAATAGCGCCTACGCACGCATGCCCGCCCAACTCGCCCACGAACCTTCCTCCGACCCTTAAGGCGCGGAATGCACCTGCAATCGGCGCGTCCGGATCGTCCTTGATCCAGTGCAGGACGGCATTGGAAAAGATAGCGTCGAATTCATTCTCAAAGACCAGCGCACGGGCATCCCTCACCCTCGCGTCAAGGCCGCGCCGAAGAGCGGCTGCGATCATTTCCGGACAATTGTCGATACCCACCACCTGCGCCCCCAGCGCAACCAGCTTTTCAGTCAATGCCCCGTCGCCGCAACCCAAATCGAGGATACGCTCGCCCGACCGGGGCTGGAGCAAATCCACCACTGGTTGCCCGAGTGCGGGCACGAAATGGGCATTATCGGCATAAGCAGCCGCATTCCAATGCTGGAAGGATGTTGATGGAGAAGGGAAAGCCATCTTTTTGACAGGATATCCGATTTTGGGAAGTGATGGCTCGACAAGCCTAAGTTTGCCGAACAAATTACGCAACACGGGTTCTTAGTTTACTTTCTTTTTCAAACGCCACACGATAGCGAAGGGGTCGTGACCTTTGCCGGGGCTGATGAGTCCACGCCGTTCCATCGCCTTGATAGTATTCCGATTGGCAGAAAGACCTCCCGGAAGCCGACACTCACGGCCAACAGAGCGGCATGAGCACTGGAGTCGCACCCGCCAGGCACGCCCTATGCTGTCGCTGCTTACCGTAAATCTCGTCTTCATGGTTCTAGGCAGTGGACTCTCTCTCCTCGATCCCTTGGTCGTAAAGTGGTTGATCGACGTTGCTCTCCCAAAACGAGATCTCCGCCTCGTACTGTTTGGCACGCTCGTTTTTTGCGTTGTGTATTTGGCAAGCGTGATCGTGAGCTACCTATCCTCGTTCATTAGCTGCATCGTCACTCAAAAGATGGTCTTTCGGATCCGGGTGTCGCTGCTGCGGCGAATCCAAACTTTGCCGGCCCGATATCACGGGAATTCTCAGGTTGGAGAAACACTCTATCGGATCGAGCAAGACGTTGACCGCGTGGCGGAATTGAGCGGAGACATTCTTCCCCTGACCATCCAGATGGTGATCATGGGCGTAATGGTCCTCGTGACCATGGGAGTCCTGAATTGGCATTTGACCTTGGTGATTGTCCCATTGCTCCCTCTCTTCTACGCATTACAACGCAGATACGCGACGAGGTTAAAAGAGGCGGCAGACAGCGTTCAGAATCAGTCGGGAAAGATCAGTGCGTTTTTGCAAGAACACCTGGCCGGCATGCTGCAGTTGCAGCTGCTGAATCGTACCGGCACACAAGGCAGAAAGTTTGCTCGCCTCGCAGCCGAAGGAGCAGAATTCCAGATCAGGCAGCGAGCCACCGAAATGTCTTTTGGCGCAGCTTCCGTCTCGGTGATCGTTCTTGGCATGGGGTTGATCCTTGGCTACGGAGGCTACGAAGTAACTCGGAGCACTTTGACCGTTGGTGGACTCGTAGCTTTCTACGGCTATGTCTTTCGCCTGTTCGCGCCCGTGAGCATTGCCATTGATCTCCAGTCGCGGCTGCAGCGCGTTGGCGCCAGCATCCGCCGCATTCTCGAAATTACGAACGGCGATCCACAAATTGCAGGACGCGAGTCCATGACACCACTGCGGTGCGATATCAAGCCCGAACTGGAATTCCGTTCGGTATGGTTTTGCTACAACGAAGACCGGCCGGTGTTGCGTGATATGAGCTTTCGTATTGAGGCCGGCGAAACCGTCGCCGTTGTGGGCCTGAATGGCTCCGGGAAGAGCACGATTGGCCTTCTGGCGACTCGATTGTACGAACCAAACGCGGGCTCGATTCTGGTAGGAGGGCAGGACATTCGGCAGGTTGGGCGCCGAAGCCTTCGTGCTACTCCTGACCCTGGTTCCACAGGATCCAATTCTTTTTGACGAAACGATCAGAGAGAATCTTCTTTATGGGAATCCGAGAGCAACTGGCAAAGACTTAGAGACAGTCGCTGCTCTGACGCAGTTGGACCGAGTGCTTCAAACGTTACCGAGGGGGCTCGACGAACCATTAGGGCCACTCGGCGGCCGGCTTTCCGGCGGAGAGAAGAAGAGACTGGCATTGGCGCGGACTCTTTTGCAGCAGCCAAGGATTCTGATTGTGGACGAGATCACCAGCGCCCTCGATGGACCTGCTGCCGCTGGATTGCTTCAGGGACTGGAACTCTTTCGCCAGGCTCGGACACTGGTGGTGATTTCGCATCGCCCGGCGACAATCCTGTGGGCGGACAGAATTCTGGTAGTAGACGAGGGGGCGATCGTCGATTCCGGAAAGCATGACGAGTTGATCCTTAGGTGCGAGGCGTACCGGAGAATATGGCAGTCTCAAGACAGGATGCCCTCGTTGGGCTCTAAACAGGTGGTGTGGAGCGACGATACGACAGCGGGCGCCGAGATTCCCGCGTCCTAGACGACTTTAGCGATCCATAGTCGCCTGCCGGACAAAAAGCGAGTTGCTCAACAAAATGATGTCATAATCACTGGCTATAGGTGGCCAATGTGAGGCGGCAATGCTAAGCGTGACTCTGCCGTAAGCATGATTCTCGCGTATGTTGGTAGCTGATTTCGCTTTCAAAATCTGCGACAAATCGCCAAGGACGGCTCGATTCTTACTTCGCTCCGATCGCAGCGGAGCCCGATCGAGTGTAGGGATTCCAGGAAGTTTGTCGCAGCGTCCTCAATACCAACAGTCTTCAGATTCGTCGCCGCGAATGCGCCCTGCCGATGATCGTGAGTTCGCATTCGGAAACCAGCAACAGCGCTTGCCCGTCTGTCATTACAGGTTGCGAGCGCCGTGCTCGTTCAGCGGTTGGCCCACGATGGCGGTTACTTTGAACGGCTTTTCGCCGTCTCTCCGGTCCTCCACTGTCGAAGCTGAAGGACGCATCCTGTTGGTGGTCTGCAACATCGGCACGTGTGGGCCTTGGGGTATTACGAGGGCTAAGTATCGGGATCCCACAGCAGGTCCAGATCTTGGTGTCGGCGAAAATTCTGACAAATGTGGGAAATCTGCTGATCGATACGGGAGCTCGTTCACAGGCCAATCTCAACGGGCCGGAGCGATGAACGGATTCTCCTGCGAGACTTCGACTGAAGTCGCCCATGAAGAGTCCAGCCAGGATGCTGTGAGGGACGACATTCTGCGCGCTCTCCGCGCATCTCTGCCCAATGACTTGTCCCGGCTGATATTCTTAGCGATCCTGCGCGACAACAACTCGGGTCACTACTACCATCCCGAGGTGGCTCAACGGTTCTCGGTCGAGGTCGCTGATCGGGCAATGCTTGCCTGTCATCACGAGATTTATGAACGAGTCGTGGTGCTGCCGCTCGAAGATTTAACAGATCAGCTCGACGCATACATGGCGACTGTGCCGGCGCCGAAAGAGCGGCTCATCGAGAGTTGGACAAAACTGCGAGCTTATCGCGCGACAATCCCGATGGACGCCGACCCCATCTCGACCGAGATTTTCTTCATGAAAGTTGAGGTCGCGGTTGCGATCTTAGAAGCGAGGCTTCCCGGTAGAGTTCAGTAATCGGAGCAGAAGTCGTGTCTGTTGCTCGCAAACTGTTCCTAGATTTGCCGGTCTCAAAGAAGCTGGTCGTAATTCTCTGGCTTTTTCTGCGTCGTTGTATCGGCCTGTTGGGCCTGAGCTACTTAACAATTGAGAATCTCTCCGCTGCGAGGGCGTACGTCGGAGGGGAAGGACTTTGGTCCAAGGCTCAGAAGCAAGCCGTCCACGACCTTCTGCGGTACTCGATTTCGCATTCCGACGCGGACTATCAAAATTATCGCCAGGCTCTCCTGGTCCCTCTGGGAGACAGGCAAGCCCGCCTGGAACTCGAGAAGCCTGTTCCCGACATGGGTATTGTTCGCCGCGGTTTCATCCAGGGCCGCAATAGTCCACAAGACGTGGAAGGGATGGCGACGTTGTTCCGACGCTTTCGTCATTCCAGATACATGTCTGAAGCAGTAGATATCTGGGCGCAGGGCGATGCTCTCATCGAACGACTAGAAAAGCTTGGCGACAACTTGCACGCTGAGATCTCTTCCGGAAGACCCGATCCTCTCAGGGTCGCAGAGATTGCTCGCCAGGTGGACGTCGTCGGGAATCAGCTTACCCCACTCGAGGACAGGTTCTCCTATGCGTTGGGAGCAGGAGCACGCCAGGCAAAAGGCTCATTTCTGCTGGTTACATTCGGTGCGACCGCCATGTCTGTGGTCGCGGGGCTGTTGTTCACTTTTTTTATGTTGCGGCACATTCGCCAGACTGAAGAACGATACAAGCATCTCATCGATACCGCCAACGACGCAATTCTCGTGCTGGACGCGGAGACAGGGGTCATCCTGCGAAGCCAACGAACGCAGCAGCAAACTCCTGGGGCGACCGCTGCGCGAGATCGTGGGCATCCGAGGTGAGCAGATTGTTCCGGAGAGCGACCAGGAAGAGTACTGCGGAAGTGTTGGACGGCACCTTCAAGGGGGCGGCGGTTGCCGGAAGGAATTGCACCTGAGCTCATTCCGACGGACGCGCGATAGCCGTCGAAGTCAATACCAGCCTGACGGAGTTTGAAGGAAAGAAGATCGTTCAGGGTATTTTCCGCGACATCACGGAACGCCAACGACTGGAAGAGGAAGTGCGGCAGGCTCAGAAAATGGAGGTGGTTGGCCGATTGGCAGGCGGGATCGCTCACGATTTTAATAACCTTCTGATGGTGATTCTCACCCAGGTGTCGAAACTACGGAGTTTGCCCAGCCGGGCACAACTCTTGGAGCACGCCGAGACGGATTCGAACGGCCGCCGAAAAGGCGGCTTTGCTTACCAAGCAGTTGCTCGCCTTCGGCCGCAAGCAAGTGTTGGTGCTTCAGGTGCTGGACTTGAATGAACTGCTCGGGGAAGTGAAGGAAATGCTGTCCACTCTGCCGGCGCAGCAGGTTCAGTTGATGGTGACGCCCAGTCCGCAGCCGCTTCCAGTCGAAGTCGATCCGGGCAAAATTGAGCAAGTAATAATGAATCTGGCCGTAAACGCGTGCGATGCCATGCCCTCGGGAGGAGTACTGAGAATCAAGACCTCACAAGTATCAATGATGGCTTTGGGTTCCGAAACCCGGCGGGAAGAACTCCTCCCCAACCCATGCACTCTTGGAGATAACCGACACCGGTTGCGGCATGGATGATGAAACTAAGGCTCATCTTTTCGAGCCGTTCTTCACCACCAAGCCAATTGGCAAAGGCACCGGCCTCGGACTTTCCACCGTATACGGCATTGTGAAACAGAGCGGCGGCACGATCGAAGTGGACAGTGTACCTGATGAAGGCACGACTTTCAGAGTCTACCTTCCCATCGTGGAGCAACCGGTAAGCCCACGAAAAGCCCCCAAGTTCCCGAGTCCGGTAACGGCAGGCTCGGAAACGGTGCTCCTGGCCGAGGATCAGTCTTCCATTAGGAGCGCGCTGCGCGAATTCCTCGAATCCAAGGGTTACAGGGTTTTGGAGGCGCAGAACGGGAGCGAAGCTCTGGACCTTGCCGAGCACCATCCCGGATCGATCGACGTTTTGGTCACGGACGTGATCATGCCCCAAATCCGTGGGCTTGAACTGGCGAAACGTGTGACCGAACTTCATCCTGGCATCTGCGTGATCTTCATGTCAGGGTATTCTGAAGATGCGTTGGTAGAAAATCGACTGCTGTCTCAGCAAAACATCACCCTAATTCAAAAACCATTTGCCCCCGAAGCTCTAGCTCAGAAAATCAGGGAATCGCTGAATGACAAGTGCAAAGCTCCATAATGGAGCGTGCCCGGACCACTGGTTTCGGTCTGAGCGATTACGCCTCCTCCACTAAATGAGCCCTGTCGCTCTTTTGGTAGTTCTCCCGCCTGCTACGCAGTCCCTGTATCACCATGTTGGGGAAAGGGCCTACTCGGAGATGTGATGTCGAACCGATAGAGGCGCCCGCCCCTAGGTAGTGAAACGGTAGCGTGCAACGTGGGTTAGCACAATGAGAGATCATGACCACAGCTCCTGCAAGCAGTTGAGGAAACGCCCACTCCTGGTTTAGCGCTTGGTGTGCCACAGTCGCAATAGGAAAGTTGTACTGGGGATATGAAATGCGCGTGATGGGGCGCCAAAGGCGGGCCGATGAGTCGAGGGTCCCAGGAAGCGGGAATCAGTCGACCATGCCTGCGGGCCAGTATGTGACTCACTGCAAGGTCCCGCTGCACGGCGCCATCGGATTCGTCGCGCCGCAAGAGATGCTGGCGGGCCGACAACCCCA
>CAVYVQ010000025.1:0-224145 GCA_963771895.1 uncultured Acidobacteriaceae bacterium
TCACGGCGGTTATCGGGATCGTCGCCGCCGGGCATGCCGATCTCGTCGCCGTAATACATTTCAGGAATCCCGCGCAGAGTCAGCAATAGAGAAAACGCCAGCTTCAGTTTCTGGGTGCTGGCGCCGGGTTCTCCCATGAATCGCCTGGTGTCGTGATTGTCGAAGAAAGTGACTAGGTTTTCGGGATGAGGAAACATCCAGTCGTGGCGCAAAACGTCTTCGAGTTGTTTTGCCGATGCCCCCTTCAGGACGACGTCGCGGATTGCCGAGTAGATGGGGAAGTCGAAAACCGTATCGAGACCGGTGTCGACGCCTTCGGTAGTCTTGCCACCCACAAAAAATGCGGTCACGGTTGGATCGGTATTGAACACTTCACCAACGGTGCGGAAGCGAGGGTAGGTTCGGTGCAGGTCGGCGTGAAAGTCACGCCAGAACGGGCGGTCGACATAGGGGAAGGTGTCGATGCGAAAGCCGTCGAGCGCGCCCGTCTCAACCCACCAAAGGGCATTCTGGCGCAGGTATTGCGCGGTGATCGGGTCGTCGGTTCCCATGTCGGGGAGAATGTTGGCGAACCATCCTTCAACGGCGTCACGCCATTCGAGCGGGGGCGCGTGCGGGTCGGTTTCGAGGGCAAAGGGTGAGCGGCTGTCAAGATGTTTTTCACGCGTGCCATGGAACCAATGATCGGTCGGGGGATTATCCGCCCAGGGATTCGCGGGCCCAACGTGATTGGGAACGATATCGAGCAGCACTTTCATTCCCTGTTCGTGGGCCGCTTTCACCAGCGAGCGATAGTCGGCGAGCGTACCCAGATGCTTTTCTACCGCATACAGATCTATCGCTCCGTAGCCGTGATAGTCCCTGCCGGTCCGGTCGTCATTTTGGTAAATGGGGGTGATCCAGATCGCCGTGACTCCCAGATCTTTCAGGTACGTCAACCGCTGCTGAATGCCGCGCAGGTCGCCGCCGTGATAAGCACGGGGCGCGTTGCGGTCGTAGGCGCCGGAGCCTGGGAAATCATTGTCTGGGTCGCCATCGTCGAAGCGGTCGGGCATGATCAGGTAGATGACGTCGTCGGGGCCGAAGCCGTTGAACCCGCCGCCTTCACTCGCGGTGTCGGCTGCGGGATTTCGACGTTCCAACGGCAGATCCACCTCCTGATGTCCACCCTGAGTGGTAACGTCTAAACTGATTTTTCCCGGCGACGCTTCGCCGGTGATCTTCAGCCAGACGAAAAGATAACGGGCGCTGCGACCATCCAGAGTGCGAACCACGCGAACTCCGGGCGTGCTGGTGGAGACCTGCGCTCCCGCCAGGTTCCCGCCGGTAATCAACAGCATGGGATCGGGCAGGCCGATCCACCAGTTCGGGGGTTCGATCTTTTCGATGTGAGGAGCAGCCGAGCCCGCGGCCGGAATTTCGTGGCTTACGCCAGCAAAGACACTTCCCTGAAGAATAACCAGCACGAACAGGCAGAGAGTGCGAAATCGATTTGGCCGGAAAGGCAACATTGGGGCACGCGAAGCCAGAGGAGGGGAACAGGCGAAGCCTGTCCCCTCCGCCCAGAATGAACGTCTAGAACGTAAAGCGCAGGGCAAGCTGCATCTGGCGCGCCGACGAAAAGCGCGTCGTTGCGTTGCCGGTGCTGGTCGCGATGCCGTTCACAATCGTTCCACCTAAGATGTTCGTGTTAAAGCTGGAATTGTCGAACTGGGGGTGGTTAAAGAGGTTGAAGAAGTCGGCGCGGAACTCCACCTTTAAGCGATCGGCAAATGTGGCGCTCTTGCTCATGCCCATGTCCCAAGTGTGGACTCCGGGGCCGTACAGGAAATTCCGTCCCAGATTGCCGGGGCGAGTGTAGACTCCCGACGCATTTACCGGTGGGGCGGTGAAATCGCCGCTGACAATGCCATGGCCTCCGGAGATTGTCTTCGAGATCGAGCCGGTAACGTCCGGCCGGTCTTGGGGTGTTCCATTCACGTAGAGGTCAAAGGGAGTACCGGTTTGCAGCGTGATAATGTTATTCCACTGCCAGCCTCCGAGAACGTTATCGACCGTCCGTGACCAACCCGAACCATACTGCTTCCCTCTGCCAAAAGGAAGTTCGTATAGGGATCCGAATGCGAAGATGTGGCGGATATCCTGATCCGAATTTCCCCTATTGGCTGACAGGATTGGATTTCCGTTCTGGTCTAGAAAGATTCGGCCGCCGCCTCCGGTGGTATTGCCGCTGAAAGCGGAATTCGAGTTGTCGATGGTGTGGGACCAGGTATAGGCGCTCCTGAAAGTCAATCCGTGGGTGAGCCGCTTCTGCAGGCTGGTTTGCAATCCGTTATAGTTGCCGTTTCCAATGTAGGCGTATTCGTTCACCGCTCCGCCCAAACTGGACCAGCGCGACGTCCCAGTACCGTTCAAAATCGGGTTGTTGGCATTGAAGGCTGTGGCCAGGTTGCTCAACCGCGTGCCCACGTAGGCGACATCAAGCGCCATACTCGACCCCAGCTGGCGTTCAATCTGTAGGTTGTATTGCTGCACCTTCGAATTCTTGCTGTTGGTTGGCCAGTAGATCACGCTGACGTTCTTGGGATCGGCCGCGTTTACGGTATTCACAGCCGGAGGCAGCGCCCCGGTGGCATCGAGCCAGTTATTGTCGCCCTGCGGGCCCTGCCCGCTCAGAGTGTTGCGAAAACCCAGTGGATTTAAGGTCGAGCAGTTACTGTTGAAACCCGGGCAAGCCTCGAAGCTGGAAGTTCCGTTGAAATCCGGATTGTTACTCAGTTGTTCGCCCACACCGCCGCGATCGAGGTAATAGAAGATGCCGTATCCGCCTCGAACCACGGTCTTACCATTGCCGGTAAGGTCATAGGCAAACCCGATGCGTGGCGCCCAGTCATTCTTGTCAGTCTTGATGAGGCTCCGCGGCAGTCCGGCAGCTCCGCTGCTGCCAGGCGTGATCAACATGCCATCCGTTGGATCGGCAGCATTGGTCGGAACCCAGTTGGACATTTCGTTGTGGATCTCGTAAGGCCAGGTATACAAATCGTAGCGGATGCCAAGATTCAGCGTCAGCCGGTTGGTCACGCGCCAGTCGTCCTGCGCGAAATAACCGGTTTCCCAACTGCGTGTCTGGTACAGGCCGTTGAATTGTCCGATCTCATAGTCCGGGAAGCCTGCCAGCAGCTCGGAAATCTCGTAGCCGGTGAATCTTCCAGTGTTGGGATAGCTCAGACCGCCAAGAATGAAGTACCCCTTGGCGTCGTTGCCCTGCACGTAGTTCATTTCCCGTTTGCCGATGGTGCCTCCGAATTTGAATACGTGGTGGCCGTGGCTGTAGGAGAGCGAGTCGGTGAATTGGAAGAGTTTCTCCGGCACATTGTAAGGGCCGCCGTCACCCTGGTAAGTAAGTTCGGGGCCGCCGTTTCCACCGATGAGGACCTGGCCTCCGAGCAGCGGGGATGGATTCGCACCCGGGATTCCAATCGCGGCTCCCAATTTCTGGTTGATGTCTGGGGGATTGTAGCCGTAGGTCGAGGTGATATAACCGAAGCGGAATTCGTTCACAATGTTTGGACTAAAAGAGCGGGTATAACCTGCCGCCGCTCCCCGCGCGTGGAAGATGTTGTTGCCCGAGCCGAATCCGGAAGGACAGCACGCTCCCAGACTGTTCGTGACCGTGAAATTGTCTTGAGCGTAGCTATAGCGGAAAAAGATCTGGTCCTTTTGGGTAGCGTTAAAGTCAGCGCGAATATCGAAGTCATCGAAATTGCGGACTTGCTGGCGTTCCGTGATGTAGTTATTTTGCACGGCGCCTGCCACAGTAGGTTCGGGAAACGTCTGCAGATATTTCAGTCCCACAGGGTTGGGGCTGGCGATGATATTCGTTGCGGTCGTGCCGTTCCAGCCAAAGGGCAGACACGTAGTGGGGTCCCAGATATAGCCATTGTTCGCGGGCGCGCCTGTACAGAATCCTGGCGTAGTGGTCAGGGTTGTGCCCAGAAACTCGCTGAAGTCCCCGGTTTTCATCTTGTCCGTGGGCACGGTGTCGGTTTCCACGCCGTTCGGTTGATCCTGGCGGCGGCCCTGGTAGTCGCCAAATGCAAACAGCTTGTTCTTCCATATTGCACCGCCCAGGGAGCCACCGAACTGGCCCTGCCGGAACTGAATCGGGCCTTTGGCTTCGTAGTCATGGGCAGCGCCAAAGCCGCTGCGGCGGAACAAGAAGGCTGATCCATGCAGCGTGTTGCTCCCCGATTTGCTGCTGGTTTCAAGGATTGCGCCGCCGCCACGCCCGTACTCCGCGGTAGCCACGCTGGTCGTGATACGGAATTCCTGGATTGCCTCGGCTGGCGGAAAGAAAATGATCGTATTGACCAAGGCGTCGTTGTTGTCAACGCCATCGTAGAGGAAATTGTCCGCTTGCGGGCGTAAACCGTTCGCCGACAGTGCCGCGCCCCCGGTCTCGGAGTTGCGGAAGGTCTCGGAGTTTGTCCCCGAACTGCCGCCAGAAGCTTCGTCGCCATACGCGCCGCGCGTCACACCCGGAGAGAGCAGCGCCAGTTGCGTAAAGTTGCGGCCGTTCAGTGGAAGCTCCGTCACTTCCCGTCCTTGAATTACTTCGCCGACGTTCGATGTGGCGGTGTCCACTAACGGTACTTCACCCGTGACGTCGATAGTCGTGGCGGTCGCGCCTGCTTCCAGCTTCAGGCTGATTTCCTGAACCTGAGAAACCTCCAGGGTAAAATCGGCAGCCGAAGTCTTGAATCCCGGCGCCTTCACATCGAGGTGGTATTTTCCCGCACTCAACGCATTCAGGGTGTATTCGCCCGAACTGTTGGTTTGGGTCGTCACCGTCCGTCCCGTCCCAGTATTCTTTACGGTAACGGCAGCATTCGGTAAGACCGCGCCGCTAGCATCGGTAATCGTTCCAATCAAACGCGCCGTATCCGTCTGAGCCGACGCCACACCGGCCAGGCAGAGCCCAAAGCTTAGAACGAGAAAGACCAGAGAACCGCGAATGCTCCTACAGCCCGCAAGAACTGACCTCTTCATGAACTTCCTCCTGGCGCTCGACACCGCTTGCCCCGACAACCGGTTGCAGAGATATACTTGCTTCCGTAGTCTGCACGTCCCGGTACAAAAGGACTATTGAATTAGGTATCATTAGGTTTTATACGGTTACCGGGTGTAAAGTACTGACGTTGCAGTAACATGCATACGCTGTTACCTCCTCTGTCACATGGCTTTGACACGCAGTTTCGCCGCTGGGCGGGAGCAATGCTTCCAGCAAATAGATAAACTTATTAATAGTCATAGCCTGCGAGGTTCTGAATCCCTGTGCAAGCTGCTGCGCTATCTCGCCGAACACTCTCTGGATCATCCTGGCGTTGCCCTCAAGGAGTACCAGATCGCCACCGAGGTACTGGGGCGGTCGGGAGGATTTGATCCGCAGAGCGACTCGACCGTGCGAGTGCAGGCAGGACGCCTGCGCATGAAGTTGGAGGAGTATTACTCGCGCGAAGGGCCGAACGACCCGGTACTGGTTGAACTGCCGAAGGGATCGTACGCGCTCACGTTCCACGTGCGCACCCCATCGATCGGATTTGCTGAGGCCCCCCGGGTTAGCGAAAGACGTGAGCTGAGAAGCGCTACGCAGCCTTCGAACCGCGGTTGGGCGATCGCAGTGGTGGGTCTGTCGGTTTTGCTGGCGTTGGCCTTGTCGACCAGCGCCCTGCTGCTGTCGAATCGCAGCCGGGTGCAAGCCAGCGCAAAGGAATCCGTTCCCGCCGTCTACCAGGTATTCTGGAACCGCTTTGTCACTGGTACGCGGCCGCCGTGGCTGATCTTCAGCAACGGGAGCTTCGTGGGCCTGCCGGAGACGGGCATGCGCTACTTCAATCCATCGGCAGATGCGCGAGTTCTAATTCTCGATCATTACACTGGCGTGGGGGAAGTGCTGGCGGTCCATCAACTCGATCGCGTTTTCGTTCTCTTCAATCAGCAGCTTCAAGTGAAGCGCGGCAGTCTGTTCTCCCTGGACGACGCCAAGAACAACGATCTCATCTTTGTTGGTTCGCCGGCCGAGAATCTCACTCTGCGAGATATCCCCGGGACTCAGGAATTCGTTTTTCAGCGGCTTGCTTCCGGACCGCGCAAGGGCGACCTGGGCGTGCTCAACATGCACCCGCAGCCGGGCGAGGGGCAGGTGTTTCTAGGCAGTCCTTCCACCCAGGTGATCGCCGAGGATTACGCGGTGATCGGATTGGTGCCGGGCATCGATCCTGCACGATCGGTCCTGATACTGGCCGGCACTACCACCTTCGGCACGCAAGCGGCGGCGGAATATGTTTGCCGGCAGGATTCGCTGGCGGAGTTGTTGAAGCGTCTGGGCGTGGCCCGGGCGTCGGACTTGAAGCCGTTCGAGGCGCTGCTGCGCGTGAAGGTGACGCACGGAGTGCCTGTGAACGCCGATCTGGTGGCCGTGCGCAAGCGCAGCGATTAGGATTTTAGCCGGTAGCGGGCGACCGCCCGCGAATCTGCAATCCTTCCAAGGACAACGACAAAGGCGGCGACTACTTGCACCACGCCGTCGTGATTCATTTTGGCAAGTCGTAAGGAAGAAAACACTGCAAACTGTTTGACGCGCCGCGCGGAAGAGTTCAATCTCAACAAGGCATCGCTGCGGTGCCTATCTTGGACGGAGGTCCGAATGATGAAGAGCATCATTTCACGGATAGCAAAATTCTTAGTTTGCCAGTGCTTTTTAGGACTGGCTGCCGCCGCGCAGACATCCACTCAGGCCGTGGATGCAGCGGGCCATCAATGGTGGCAAAATGCAGTGTTCTATGAGATTTATCCGCGCAGCTTTGCCGACAGCAATAACGACGGCGTCGGCGATTTGAAAGGGATTGCATCGAAGCTCGACTACTTGAAGGAACTCGGCGTGGATGCGATCTGGATTTCGCCGTGCTTTCCTTCGCCGCAAGTCGACTTCGGCTACGACGTCTCCGATTACAAAAATATCGATCCCATGTACGGAACGCTGGCCGACTTCGATCTGCTGGCCAGCGAGGCCAAGAAGCGGGACATCCACATCATCCTCGATTTCGTTGTCAATCACAGCTCCGATCAGCACCCGTGGTTTCTCGACTCGAAGTCGTCGCGTACCTCCGCCCATCGCGACTGGTATATCTGGCGCGATGGAAAGGGGCCGGGAGAGCCTCCGAACAACTGGCTATCGGGCTTTGGGGGCTCGGCGTGGAAGTTCGATCCGGTCACCAATCAGTATTACTACCATTACTTCTATGCCGAGCAGCCGGATCTGAACTGGCGCAACCCGGCGGTGAAAGACGCGATGTTCGACGTGACCCGCTGGTGGTATAAGCGCGGCGTGTCGGGCTTCCGCCTGGATGCGGTCGACACTCTATTTGAAGATCCAAACCTCAAGGAAAATCCCATCGACCGTCCCGGAAAGAACGCGTTCGGAGATCCGTTCGAGCAAAACAAATACAACACCAAGCTGCCTGAAGTGCATGACGTATTGCGCGGATTGCGCAAGGTAGCCGACGAACATAATGCGGTGCTGGTCGGCGAAACCTGGACGGCCGACGTTGTCGAACTCAACCGTTACTACGGCGAAGGCAATAACGAACTGCAGTTGCCCATGGATTTTCTTTTCACCATGGTCAACAAGCTGTCGCCCGCGGAATTCCGCAAGCAGATTGCCGCGGTGGATAAGGCTTCCGGCTGGCCCACGTTTGTCATCAGCAACCACGACATCGTGCGCTCCTACGACCGTTACGGTGATGGCCAGCACAACGACCAGATCGCCAAGCTGATGGCGGCGCTTTACCTCACGTTGCGCGGAACTCCGATCATGTATTACGGCGAAGAGATTGGGATGAAAACCACGCCGCCCACGCGCCAGGAGGATGTGAAAGACCCGATCGGGCGGACGGGCTGGCCGCAAGAGAAAGGCCGCGACGGCGAGCGCACTCCCATGCAATGGGACAACAGCGATAACGCAGGATTTTCGAAAGGGACCCCATGGCTTCCTGTGCCTCCAACTTATAAAACGCATAACGTGGCGGATGAGTCCAAGGATCCGGAATCAGTACTGGTGTTCTACAAGAATGTGCTGAAGCTGCGGCACACCTACCCCGCGCTGATGGACGGAAACTACGTTGCGATCAATGAGAACGATGCGAATGTGCTTTCCTACCTGCGCATTTATAAAGAGCATGGGGTGGTAGTGGCGCTGAATATGTCGGACAAGCCGCAGAAAGTGACCCTCGAGTTGAAGCACCACGGCTTCGCCGCGGCGAAGAGCCTGATGGCAACGGGACAATCGGAAGCGAAGGAAAGTGAAGTTTCGCTGGAGCCTTTCGGCGTTTTCATCGGCGAGCTTACGAAATAACTTCCGAAATAACCCCAAAGGGAAACGACTGCCTACGGTTGCAAAGGCCCCAGCTCGTAAATTAAGCTAAATGCTTTCCTCAGTTTAAGCCACTCAGCCGGGATGGCGGAACTGGCAGACGCAGCGGACTCAAAATCCGCCGGTACTTAGTACCTTGGGGGTTCGACTCCCCCTCCCGGCACCACAATTGCCCTTTTGTTTTGAGAATCGGGTGTCCCCATTGTGTGTTGTGAGCCTGATTTTCTGTGGGAAACCCCTTACTGTACAAAAACTGTAGTAATTTCCTGGCGACCACCGGGGGATCACAAAATAAAGGATCTTGCAGGCGGGGTTCCGTTCAATTAACGAAGCTAGAGGGAGTATCGCGCGAGGGAACGTGGTCAGATTGTTCCATTGCGAGACGCGGTCATTCTGCGCTTCCGCCGAACCTTCGCAACACACTAGTGGAATGAACCGCGGAGGAACGCCCGCCAGAATTTCTCCCACAACTCCTGCCCCTGTGCTGAATCCTGGGCGGGATCCCTATATCCCGTGAGTATCCCTTTTCACTCTTTGATGAAGCCCAGAGAACTCTCGTTGAAAAGGATTTCCCTTGAATTAAAGCAGCACTTCGTCCAGACGCGGACGTGAGGATACCACATCAATCGGCGGGACTAGCGCTCGCGGCCCCATCAAAGCCGCGAGTCTTTACGAAGGAAATTGGCAAGACGATGGACGAATCAGCCCGGAAGCGCCGACGTCGGAATCTGCAGCGCCTGGTTGCGGAGCGCGTCAAACAGAACGCTGGTTAGGTAGCGTTCGCCGAAATCCGGCAGGACAACCACGATCAGCTTGCCGGCATTTTCTTTCTGGCGCGCGACTTTCAGAGCGGCAACCACGGCCGCCCCCGACGAAATGCCCACCAGCAGCCCCTCTTCTTTAGCGAGGCGGCGCGCCATGTTGACCGCGTCGTCGTTGGTGACCGTAATGACTTCATCGATGTAGTCCCGGCGCAGAATGCTGGGCACAAACCCGGCGCCGATGCCTTGTATCTTGTGCGGCGAAGGCTTACCGCCCGAAAGCACCGCGCTGTCCGCGGGTTCGACGGCGACCGCTTTAAACGACGGCTTCTTGGGTTTGATGTATTGGCAAACGCCGGTGATGGTGCCGCCGGTGCCAACGCCGGAAATCAGGATGTCGGCGCGTCCGTCGGTGTCGTTCCAAATTTCAGGGCCGGTAGTCTCGAAGTGAATCTTGGGATTGTCGGGGTTATCGAACTGCTGCAGCATGAAACTATTTGGAGTTTGGGCGAGAATCTCGTTTGCTTTGGCGATGGCGCCCTTCATCCCGTTCGGGCCGGGCGTGAGAACAATCTCCGCGCCAAAAGCCAGCAACAGCACGCGCCGCTCCAGGCTCATGGTCTCCGGCATGGTCAGGATGAGCTTGTATCCCTTGACTGCCGCCACGAAAGCCAGGCCGATCCCCGTGTTGCCGCTGGTCGGCTCGATCAGCACGGTCTTGCCGGGATGAATCTTTCCGGCGCGTTCGGCCCCGCTGATCATGCTGACCCCAATGCGGTCCTTTACGCTGGCGCACGGATTCGAGCTCTCCAGTTTCGCCACCACATCGGCCGCGCAGCCTTCCGTCACTTTGTTAAGCCGGACCAGCGGTGTGTTGCCGATCAACCCGGTCACGTCATCAGCAATCTTCATGGTCGGTCTTCCTCCTGCTCCTGGGTTGGATGCCCTGGTTTATTGGAGTTCCGATTGGCTCCAGAAGAACCAGTTCATTTCGGCGGCCGCGTGATCGCCCCCTGCGACGCCGATGAGACCAGCGCCGCGTATTTGGCGAAGACGCCGGTGGGATAACGCGGCTTCGGCGGTTTCCAGTCTTTCATCCGTTCGCGCAAGGCTTCGTCGCTGATCTCAACTTCTAAAACACGCTGGCTGACGTCGAAGCGGATCGTATCGCCATCGCGTACCGCGGCGATCGGGCCGCCCAGCGCGGCTTCCGGCGAAACGTGGCCGGCCATCAATCCGTGCGTCGCTCCGCTGAAGCGGCCGTCGGTCAACAGCGCTACAGACGATCCCAATCCTTCCCCCACAATGGCGCCGGTGACGCTTAACATTTCGCGCATTCCCGGCCCGCCCTTGGGACCTTCGTTGCGGATCACGACCACATCGCCGGCTTTAATTTTCTTGCCAGCGTCTTTGCTGGTCACGGCGGCCATGGCATCTTCTTCCGATTCGAAAACTCGCGCCGGACCGCGCTGCTCGAGCCGTTCACGCCCGCTGATTTTGGCGACACAACCTTCGGGGGCGAGGTTTCCTTTCAGGATGACGAGGCCTCCGGTTTTTTTCAGCGGCTTGTCGAGCGGCGCGATCACCGCCTGGCCGGGAGATTCGACCGCGCTTTCACTTTCTTCTTTCAGCGAAAGGCCGGTGACGGTTTTCGCTGCGGGGTGAATATGATTTCCGCGTAGCAAGCGGCGGGCCAACAATCGCACCCCACCGGCGCGGTGCATATCGGCGGCCACAAAACGTCCGGAGGGTTTCAGATCGGCGAGCAGAGGAGTGCGCTCGCTGACGCTTTGGAAATCGTCGATCTGTAGATCGACTTCGGCTTCACGCGCGATGGCCAGCAGATGGAGCACGGCATTGGTCGATCCGCCGGTTGCGGCCACGGATGCGATGGCATTTTCAAAAGCGTCGCGGGTCAGAATCTCGCGCGGGCGAATTTCCTTTTGCAGCAGATCCAGCACGACTTTTCCGCAGTCGAAGGCGACTTGATCTTTTTGTGCATCCATCGCGGGGACGCTGTTGAAGCCCATGGGAGAAAGGCCGATCATCTCCATCACGGTCGACATGGTGTTGGCAGTGTACTGGCCGCCGCACGCGCCTGCGCCGGGACAAGCCACATTTTCCAAGTCGTGCAATTCCTGGTCGGTGATTTTTCCAGCGGCGTTTGCGCCCACGGCTTCAAATACATCCTGAATGGTGACGTCCTTGCCATGATAGCTGCCCGCCGCGATGGTGCCGCCATAGAGCACGAGCCCGGGAAGATCCATCCGCGCGAGAGCCATGGCTGCAGCCGGAATCGTCTTGTCGCATCCCACCACGCACACCACGGCGTCGAACAATTGGCCGCGGCAAACTAGTTCGATCGAATCCGCGATCAGTTCGCGGCTCACCAGCGAGGCCCGCATGCCTTCGGTGCCCATGGTTTCGCCGTCGGAGATGGCGATGGTGTTGAATTCCATGGGAGTGCCGCCGGCGTCGCGAATGCCCTCTTTCACTTTGGCGGAGAGCCGCCGCAAGTGAAAGTTGCACGGCATGGTTTCGATCCAGGTATTGGCCACGCCAATCAGCGGCTTGCGCAGGTCGTCGTCGGTGAAGCCAATTGCCTTGAACATGGAGCGCGCCGGAGCCCGGTCGCGCCCGTCCGTAATGCCGCGGCTGCGATGCTTAAGATCCATGGGGAAAGATTACAACATGAGCCCTCGTCGCAAATGGCGTTTCATCCCGAACGGTTCGTCATCCCGAATGGCTTGTCATCCCGAGCGAAGCGAGGGATCTCTGGATCTGCCTGCGCCGGCAACACTGACGGCACAGGGACGGCTTAGGCAAGAACCAAGATCCCTCGCGTTGCTCGGGATGACAAGAGGGCTCGGGATGACAGGAGTTTCGGGACGGCAACCGGCGTCGGGATGGCATGCAGACAAAAACGGGAAACCCGCAGTCTGAAATGATGCCAGAAGCGCATTCCAACCGCAGATTCCCCTAGCGCATGACGCTTACCCAGGAAGCGTTCATGCTGTGACACCGTCCATACCCGAAGACAAAACTCAGGCCCGCGCGGCCCGCGCCGATTCCTCCGCGACGCTCGCCGGGCGGATGGGGCGCCCACTCAGCTTCGTGCTCCCACAAAGCCGCAGTGGAGTGCACGTTGATCACATCCACAATCGCATACCACTCGCGGTAAAGCTGGCCCATCTGCTTGTGCGAGACCTCGAGCAGCAGCGTGACCGCGTGATCTTGCCCGGCGTACTCGGCGTGCACCGACGTGAGATCGAGCCCCCGGCGCGAAACCGCGTTGAGAATGCGCATCAACGCGCCTTGCGCGTTGCGATAGCGGATGTGAAAAACTTGCATGGCCGTTCCCTCGAAACAGAATTTGGTAAGTGGGAAATTTAGCAACTGAGTAATTTAAGAAACGCGGAGACCCACGGTTTTCAATTACCCAATTACTAAATTCACCAATTACTCAATGTCTTCAAACACCATCTCCGAAAGCGCCGCTCCCGCCGGAACCATCGGGTAAACGTTCGCCTCAGGAGCGCAATCAAACACCAGCAACTCCGGTTCCGGCGAGCGCAGGAAGTTCTCGATAAGATCCCCTGTCTCCGCCGACACCGGATACTCCTCCATGGCAGCCTCGTTCAGCCGCCACCCATGAATCTTGTAAGCCTTCGCGATCTCGACGAAATCCGGATTGTCGCTCAAATCGGTCTCGGCATAGTTGCGCGCATAAAAAAGCTGCTGCCACTGCCGCACCATGCCCAGATATTTGTTGTCGACGATCACCATTTTTATAGGCAGCCCGAGGCGATGAACGGTGGCGAGTTCCTGGATGTTCATCTGGAATCCGCCATCGCCGGAAACGCACAGCACGCAAGTCTCCGGCTTCGCCAGTTGCACGCCGACCGCAGCGGGCAGGGCGAAACCCATCGCTCCCAGGCCGCCCGAAGTAATAAAGCCGCGCGGTGACGAAGAACGATAGCGCTGCGCCGCCCACATCTGGTGCTGGCCTACGTCGGCAATGATCACGTTGTCTTCGGGCAGGCGGCTGAAGAGTTCATCGAGGAAACGAATGGTCGGCTGCGCCAGTCCTCGCGGATCAAGCTCGGCGCGCTCCGGCCCGCAGGCGATCGCGCGCCAGCCGCTCCAGTCGGGCAGGGAAGCGCGGCGCAATTCCGCATGAAATGCCGGAATCGTGTCCGCCAGATTTCCGATCACCGGCAACTCGCAAGCCCGCACCCGGTCAAGCTGCGCCGGATCAATTTCAAAGTGGACAATCTTCGCGTGGGGCGCAAAGCGCGTGGGATCGCCGGTCACGCGATCATCCAGCCGCGCTCCAAAAACCATCAGCAAATCGGTCTCGTGCAAAGCAGTGTTGGCGGCCCGCGTTCCATGCATGCCCACCATGCCCAGGTAGTAAGGAGATTGCGGCGGCACCGCGCCCAATCCGTGAACCGTAGCGAACGTAGGAACATTCAAATCGTCAAGCAGCCGGCGCAATTCCGGAATCGCTCCCGAAAGCTTTGCTCCCGCGCCGACCAGCGCCACCGGCCTGCTTGCCCGTTGCAGCAAGGCCACAATCGTGTCGCTGAATGCGCCATCCGCTTTCGCATCGGCCGGCCGCGCGTGCGGAGTGAACTTCACCGGCCCGGAGAATTCTTTCTTGGCCTTCAATATGTCGGTCGGAATGTCGATGACCACCGGCCCCGGCCGTCCGCTGCGCGCCCAGTGGAATCCTTCGGCAATCACCTCCGGGATTTCGTCAATCGTGCGCACCAGCCGGCTCCACTTGGTCAGCGAAAGCGTCACGCCAAAAACATCGGTTTCCTGAAACGCGTCGGTGCCGATCATCGCCGTCCGCACTTGCCCCGTGATGCAGACCAGAGGGACCGAATCCATCTTGGCGTCGGCAATGCCGGTGACCAGGTTGGTCGCGCCCGGCCCGCTGGTAGCCATAGCCACGCCAACTTTTCCCGTAACCCGCGCATAACCTTCCGCGGCAAACGCCGCGCCCTGCTCGTGCCGCGTGAGAACATGCCGTACGCCGCTTCCAACCAAAGCGTCATACAACGGCATGATCGCGCCGCCGGGGTAGCCGAACACCAGATCGACCCCTTCGGCGCGCACGCACTGCAGAACGATTTCGGCTCCCTTAAGCATTCACGGCAACCTTCTTGGCCTTGGCCTTCGGCGCCTCAGCCGGCTTCTTCGTCTCGCGGCCGGGCAGCCAGCTCATCATGCCGCGCAACTGCGCGCCCACAATCTCGATCGGATGCTGCTGTTCTTTCTCGCGCAACTCGGCAAAGTTGTAGCCGCCGTCTTTGTTTTCTTTGATCCACTCCCGAGCGAAAGTTCCATCCTGAATGTCGGCCAGAGTCTTCTTCATCGCGGCCCGGGTGGCGTCGCCCACAACTTTCTCGCCGCGCGTCAGGTCGCCATACTCGGCGGTGTTCGAAATCGAATAGCGCATGCGTCCCAAGCCGCCTTCGTAGATCAGGTCAACGATCAGCTTCATCTCATGCAGGCACTCGAAGTAAGCGATCTCCGGGGCATAGCCGGCCTCGACCAGCGTCTCGAATCCCTTCTTGATCAGCGAGGTCAGCCCGCCGCACAACACGGCCTGCTCGCCGAAAAGATCGCTCTCGGTTTCTTCCTTGAATGTGGTCTGCAGCACGCCCGCGCGGGTCGAGCCAATGCCGTGCGCATAGGCCAGCGCATACTCGTGAGCGCGCTTGCTGGAATCCTGCTGGATCGCGATCAGCGACGGCACGCCGCGCCCTTCGGCATAAACCCGCCGCAGCAGATGCCCGGGGCTCTTCGGCGCGATCATCACCACGTCCACATCGCTGGGCGGGACGATGGTCTTGAAATGAATGCTGAAGCCGTGCGAGAACCCCAAAATCTTTCCGGGATGCAGATAAGGCTGGATGTACTGCTCATACACCGCCGCCTGGGTCTCGTCAGGCGTGAGCACGTGGATCCAGTCGGCGCGCTTGGCGGCCTCATCCGGCGCCACCACCACCATGCCATCGGCGCGAGCCTGCTGCGCGCTGGGGCGGTCGGCTCCAGCCCCACGATCACCTTGCAGCCGCTGTCGCGCAAATTCTGGGCCTGCGCGTGTCCCTGGCTGCCGTAGCCCAGGATGGCGATGGTTTTGCCCTTCAGGGCATCCGGATTAGCGTCGTGTTCGTAAAAAATAGTGGCCACAGTGTGCTCCTCTCGTCTCTCGTTGCACTTGTCTTGTTGCACAAGGAGTAAATATCCCCGTGTCCTTGGGGATGGATTCCGGCTGGCTCGTGAATCTGGGGAGGGCCGGAATCCACTTTGTGCGTACCGACCGGTCGGTCGGTATTTGGTCATGCTACCGAACCCCAATCAGGGTGTCAAGGAAGAAGTTGTCAACCCTCGCCGAGGCCAGAACAAGGGGAGTAATGGTTTGGGCATGGCACGTCCTCACGGGCCGCGGAAGAACTCAGGATTTCGTATCACGGCACGGCTTCAAGAGCCTGCCGTGAGCGAAGCCGAAAGGTGCCGTTAAGGGTATCGAAGGCCAAGGGCTTCAGCCCCGAGGGCCAGGTGTGGAACATTTCCACGAAATCCTCGTACCTTAAGACAAGGGGAGGCACAATATGTACTGCAACGATTGCGGCAAGACCATCGCTCAGGGTGTCCGCTTTTGCTCCTACTGCGGCAACGTAGTGGGGGTGCGGCCCGCGCCGAAGAGACTGATGCGCTCCCGAGCCGACAGAAAGATTGCTGGCGTTTGCGCCGGGCTGGCCCAACATTTCGATCTCGACGTAACTCTCGTGCGCATCCTCTGCCTCTTCATCACGCTCGCGACCGGAGTCTGTCCGGGCGTCGTCACCTACCTGCTCGCATGGATCATCATTCCATCGGAGCCGGATCTGAAACCAGTGCTAGCGACACAACAGCCTGTGACGAACTAGGGGGCTTGTGGAGCATGGCCTTCGCTCCCGGCGAGGGCACCCGCCAATCTCTCCGAATTTTCTTCTCCCACCAGGAATATTTCCTGTAGTGCTCCAGTTTAAGGATATGCAAGCCGGGGCATGCTGGTCCCTCGCCTAAGTGAGCGCCGGCCTTCGCACAACAACAAACAACAAAATGGAGGTTACGAAGTCATGTCTCGAATCTCGGCCATGCTCGCGCTAACCTGCGCCTTCCTGCAGGTCGGTTCCCTTGCGAACGCAGCGACAAACGGAGAACAGAATCCGGCTCAGCAGGTCAATGCAGTCATCGAGTGGAATCGAACTCTTCTGACGATCGTTCGCGCCCCGGATCCAGCATGGCTTCCGCTGAGCACGAAGACCGCTCCCGATCCTTCGTATCCCGGAGCGCACAGCGCAATCAGCAAGGCGGGTGCGACCGTGCTGACTTCTTATTTCGGTAATCAGTTCACTCTTGATGTCACTTCCGAATCGTTGGAGGAGTGACGTGCCACTTCACCAGCTTCTCCGCATGGGCTGAAGCAGCGGGACTGAGCCGAATTTTCGCGGGCCAACATTTCAGAACGGACCACAATGCGGGCAAGACTCTGGGCGGGAAGGTAGCGGAATGCGTCGACAACCGAATCCTGCGTAAGAAGGACAAGTAAAGATCAGGTTACTGACAGGTGCATGGAGCTAATGATTGATTTTCTTGTGTTCGTTGCCAGTCAAAGGATTCCTCGGGACGCGCCACCTTCGAGGCTGATCTCAACCTCGTCGTGCAGTTGGTGATGGCAGTGGCGCTGGTTGCGGGGTCCTTCTTGCGAAACAGAAACGTTATCGAGCACACGGTATTTGTCAGGTGACGGTACTGCTCCTCAACTTGTTGATGATCGGGCTCGTGATGTTGCCCGCGTTCCGGGACAAGTAACTTCAAGGTTTGCCAGGGCGTTTCATCGCTCTTATTACGCTGTGCCTATGATTCATGGGGCTCTGGGAATGGCGGCTGAGTCTCTGGGATTTTATATAGTTCTCGTAGCGGCCACTAACGTTCTTCCGGTGGGGCTGCGCTTCAGAAACTGGAAGCGATGGATGCGAACCGAGTTTGTGCTTTGGTTAGTTGTTGTGATCACCGGTGTCGGGACTTACTACGCGTGGTATATCGCGCCCTTCCGCTGAAGGTTCGGCTAGAAGCCTGGGGCTGGAAGCCAGACGCCCATTGGCATTCCAGCCGCAACTATTTACCATGTCACCCGATGGCCCGCGAGACCCTGGTCGACTCCCGGCAAGAGATCCTCACCGCCGCACGCCGTTTGAGCAGCGCGGCTACGACGCGACGTCTATGAATGACGTTGCCGGCGCGCTCAAGCTCAGCAAGGGCGGCCTCTACCACCACTTCCAGAGCAAGGACGAAATCCTCTACGAGATCATGAACCACGCCATGGAGATCACACAGGAACGCGTGCTCAATCCCGTCCGCGGCATCGCCGATCCTGAAGAGCGCCTGCGCACGCTGATCCGCCTGCACATCGAGGTCGTGCTAAGCCCGCGCGATCGCGAGATCACAGTGATGCTGCACGAAAACCATCCCTTGCCCCCGGCGCTGCGCAAGCGCATCAACGCCCGCAAAAAGGAATACATTCACTTCCTCGAAAACCTGATGGCCGAAGTTCAGGAAAAAGTTCAGGAAAAAGTTCAGGAGAAAGGTCAGAGCAAAACCCAGCCGTCTCACGCCAGGGGAAAAGTCACTCCGCGTGCCGCTGCCTTTGCCCTGCTCGGCATGATCAACTGGATCTACCAATGGCACAAACCGGAAGGCGACCTGCAGGCACAAAATCTGATTCCGCAGTTCACCGATCTGGTCTTCGGCGGCATCTTCGCCTGAAAACGCCATGAAGACAGCCTTCACCAGCCTTTCCGAGGTCGATCGAACGACGCGCCAAGAGCGGCAAGCCATACCAAAGATTCTCCGCGTGCCAGCCATGAGCGCCGGCCTCTACGTCCTGCCCCCCGGAGGCACAGACCTGCAGAGCCCTCATCACGAAGATGAGATCTACTACGGAGTCGCTGCGCGGCCGTTCAAAGCTGCCCCCGAAGAACGGGAAGAAGACCGCGAAGTATCCGCCGGCAGCGTAATCTTCGTCGCCGCAGAAGTCAGCCATCGCTTCTACGACATCACGGAAGAACTGGCAGTCCTGGTGGTGTTCGCGCCGGCGGAAACTTAGACTTGCGCGCAATGAATTACCCGATCATACCCATGCACCCGAGGATGTGGCCTGCAGTTCGCGAGATTTATCGCGAGGGCATCGCCACTGGAAACGCAACGTTTGAAACCGAACTTCCAGATTGGGAGAAGTGGGATAGCAACCATCGCCAGAACTGTCGATTAGTCGCCCTGGAACCGATTGCGGACGACTCCGTGGATTCTTTGATTCCTCTTGGCGAGCTTCGCGTCCTCGGATGGGCCGCGCTCAGTCCGGTCTCGAATCGCCGCGTCTACTCTGGAGTTGCGGAGGTCTCCGTCTATGTCGCTGCTGCGGCACAGGGTTGTGGCGTGGGCAAGTCGCTGCTGAAGGCCCTGATCGAGGAATCCGAAGTCAACGGAATCTGGACCCTGCAAGCCGGCATCTTTCCCGAGAATGCCGCCAGTATCGCTCTCCACAAGTCCTGCGGATTCCGCGAAGTTGGCGCGAGGCGCCGCGTCGGCAAGCTCGGCGACACCTGGAGAGATGTGCTCCTGCTAGAGCGCCGCAGCCAGGTCGTAGGAAAGTAGCGCCGGCGTCCCGCCGGCTTTTTCCTGCAACAAGATGGAATATGCCAAGTGTGGACGTGCACTGCTCTCCGCCTCTATCACGAAGTTATCCGCAGATGCCTAGCGAATCCCGGCCAAGAAAAAAGGCGAGCAAAAGGCCCGCCCGAAGTCCGTAGGCAAACGCAGCTCAATCCGCCGGAACCAGCTTCTCTTCCACTCCAGCGACCTTTCTCACCTCAACTCCCCAACCCCTTCGCCACGCCCGCTCCGTAAGCCGGATCAGCCTTGAAGAGATGCTTGGATCTGCAGCTCTCCTTCTCGCCGAACTCACGCCAGATCGTAGCGATCAAGGTTCATCACCTTGTTCCACGCCGCCGCGAAGTCCTTCACAAACGTCTCCCTCGCGTCGTTAGAGGCATAAACTTCCGCGATTGCCCGGAGTTGGGAGTGCGAACCAAATACCAGATCGACGCGCGTACCAGTCCACTTGACTTTGCCCGTCGCTCGGTCGCGGCCCTCAAACACGCCTTCGGAAAGAGGAGGCCTGCCACTTCGTATTCATGTCGAGCAGGTTGACGAAGAAATCATTCGTCAGCGCTCAGGCCGCTTGGTGAAGACGCCGTGTTGGGCCTGTCCGAAGTTCGCATTTAGGGCGCGCAAGCCTCCGACTAGTACCGTCATCTCCGGGGCAGTCAGTGTCAGCAACTGCGCCCGATCCACCAGCAACTCCTCAGCCGACAGGACCTGTCCACTTCGCAGATAGTTGCGGAACCCGTCCGCGATCGGCTCCATTACGGCGAATGAATGCACGTCGGTCTGCTTCTGCGAAGCATCGGTGCGCCCCGGCGAGAAGGGAATTTTCACTTTGTGCCCGGCCCTTTTCGCAGCTTCCTCGACGGCTGCGCTGCCGCCCAGAACGATCAGGTCAGCCAGCGAGACCTGCTTCCCTTTGTTCCGGCCTTTGTTCCCGTTGGACTTGTTCCCGTTGGACTGCGAGCTGTTGAACTCCTCTTGGATCGCCTCCAGCTTCTTGAGAACCTTCGCCAGTGCGACCGGCTGGTTCACTTCCCAATCCTTTTGCGGCGTGAGCCGAATGCGTGCCCCGTTCGCCCCACCGCGCTTGTCGGAGCCGCGGAACGACGCCGCCGATGCCCAGGCAGTCGTGACCAGTTGGGAGATCGACAGTCCGGATGTAAGGATCTTCGCCTTGAGAGCAGCAATGTCTTTCTCCGACCAATTTATGATCCACGACGGGGACAGGGTCTTGCCACACCAGAGACTCCTTCGGAACGAGCGGGCCAAGATAGCGCGCGATCGGCCCGATGTCGCGGTGCGTCAGCTTGAACCATGCCCGTGCAAATGCGTCTGCCAACTGATCCGGATGCTCGTAGAAGCGCCGTGAAATCTTTTGTAAGCGGGGTCGAACCGCAAGGAGAGGTCCGTGGTCAGCATGGATGGCGCGTGGCGCTTTGACGGATGGTGCGCATCCGGCACCTTACCATTGCCTGCGCCATTTTTCGGTGTCCACTGATGCGCACCGCTGGACTCTTCGTCAGTTCCCATTCATAGCTGAACAGGTTGGTGAAGAAGTCGTTGCTCCACTTAGTAGGCGTTGTAGTCCAAATGACTTCCAGTCCACTGCCGATAGTGTCACCGCCGTGACCTTTACCAAGTTTATTCTTCGATCCGAGGCCTTGATCCTCAATGTCGGCACCTTCTGGTTCGTTGCCCACATATTGAGCGGAACGCCAGCGCCGTGGGTTTTGCCGAAGGTGTGGCCGCCGGCAATGAGCGCAACTGTCTCCTCGTCATTCATCGCCATGCGGGCAAAGGTCTCCCGGATATCCCGTGCCGCGGCAATCGGATCCGGCTTTCCATTCGGCCCTTCCGGATTGACATAGATCAGGCCCATCTGCACGGCCCCGAGCGGCCTCTGAAGATCACGATCGCCGCTGTAGCGCTCGTCCGCCAGCCACTTGCCCTCTGGGCCCCAGTTCAACTCTTCGGGCTCCCAGACGTCCGCGCGCCCGCCGCCAAAACCGAATGTCTTGAAGCCCATCGATTCGAGGGCGACGTTGCCGGCGAGAATCATGAGATCGGCCCAGGAAATTTTCCGGCCATACTTCTGCTTGATTGGCCACAGCAGCCGGCGTGCCTTGTCGAGGTTCACGTTGTCAGGCCAGCTGTTGAGCGGAGCGAAGCGCTGCTGACCGGCCCCGGCCCCGCCGCGGCCGTCGCCGATGCGGTACGTGCCCGCGCTGTGCCACGCCATGCGAATGAAGAGCGGCCCATAGTGGCCAAAGTCGGCCACCACTCCTGAGAATCCGTCATTAAGGCATGCAGGTCCTGGATCACTGCATTCAGGTCGAGCGTCTTGAACTCTTCCGCGTAATCGAACTTCTTACCCATTGGATCGGATTTTGGAGAATGCTGGTGCAGGACCTGCACGTTCACCTGATTCGGCCACCAGTCCGTATTCGTGTAAGACTTGCGGCGCCGTGCGCTACTGGGCACTTCGATTCGGTTGCGGTGTTTTTTTCCTTGGCTTCGGGGACAACACTCCCCGATGAAGTCGCGAGTGTATTTTCCATATGTTTTCTTCCTTTCGAATCTTGACTGGGTGATGCGTGAAAAAAGCTACTTCTTGGTACGGCAGCGGCCACAAAGCCCAAAGACCCCCACCTGCGGCTGCGTCAGATCAAAGCCGCGCGGCGCATGCCGCGACAGCTTCTTATAGTTGATGAAATCCCCTTCAATATCCTGCACCGCCTTGCAGCGCATGCACACCAGGTGATGATGCGGTTCAAGATTGCCTTCCACCAGCAGCGTGGAAGCATGAGGGCTCACTTCCCGCAGCAGTCCGTGCTCCACGAATAGCCGCAGGTTCTTATAGACTGTCGCCAAAGAGATAGATGGCGTTCGCTGCCGAACAGCTACATAAATAGTTTCCGGGGAGTGGTGTCCAGGACTGGCCACGACAGCCTCGTAGATGACCTGCCGCTGATGCGTGGCCGCCAGTCCACACTTCCAGGCGAGTTCGCGAAACTGTTCGTGAGAGGATGGCACGGCGTCGGACATTCTGTGTTAGATGAGAATCATTATAGTCCAAGAATAGTTTGCAAAGTCAAGAGAGTGAGGAGGGCTAGTGCCTCAGCCAGAATCCACAAGACAGTGCGAATTACTCCGAGGATGGCTGCTGGCCTGAGTGACCACGTTTGGAGTCTTGAGGAAATCGTAATGATGGCCGATAGGTACATGCCGAAACCCAGCAACCGCGGCCCTTACAAGAAAAGAGTGGCGTAAAATGAAATGGACCCTGCGGCTGTTGGCACTAGCCAGCACTACCGCGTGCAACCATTGCTGGCACCGACAGGGTGTGCCCCATGAAATCTTTTCGAGGATCGCTCATGGTAGGGTTGGCAGCAGTTGCAACGATTCTTGCCGGGCCGTCGGCTTGTCGCCCAGACCGCGCCGACAGCGCCACCAGGCCTCCACAACGGAACCTGGGAAGGAAAAATGGATGACCTTCCGGCAATCGAACTAAAGATTGACAATTCCACCGGTAAGATCAGCGGCACGATGCTTTTCTATTTTCAAGAACGCAGTGACCCCAGTGAGCCCTGGCACGTAACGGGTGGAAAGCCTGCACCGCTGTTGCTCCCACACGTGGAAGGGAACATTCTTACATTTGAACTCCAGCATCACAAATGTCACAACTGCGCGGGACTCGGTCCCAACCAAAAGTTCCGCGTAGAGCTTAAGGAGCCAAATGAGGCACGTTTATGGATGTGGGAAAATCAAGACGCACCTAAAGGCCCGGGGCCCGGTTTCAAGCTGGAGCGGAGAGTCGAGTCTGCACCGCCACCAAAAGCTGCCAAAACACCACCTGGCTCGCTAAAATAAAATCAACGTGATGCGCAGATTTTTTATCCTGCCAAACGAAACTTGCCGCAGGAACAAACTCACACCCCACGGTGTCTACCAAAGAATGACCCGCCGCACAGCTACGTCTCGATAGCTCAGGGCCTGATCCCAATCCGACGAGGCATCCGTGCTCGAAGCCATCAGCCTCACCAAACGCTACGCCTCAATCCCTGCCGTTCAGGAAGTTTCCTTTGCTCTGCAGCCCGGGCAGGTCTTGGGCTGTCTTGGCCCCAACGGATCGGGAAAGAGCACTACCGTAAAAATGCTGACCGGGTTGCTCGATCCCACTCGTGGTCAGGTCCTATTCCACGGCCAGGACATCCGCAAGGATCTTGTCGGCTACAGAAAACGTCTAGGTTACGTGCCCGAGGAGCCCAATCTGTACCCCTATCTCACCGGACGCGAGTACCTTGAGATCGTCGGCACACTCCGTGGCATGCCGGCCTCTCGCCTATCGCAAAAAATTGATGCCCTGTTCGAGTTGTTCGCCCTGTATTCTCACCGGCATTCCTCGATCGCCTCCTATTCCAAGGGAATGCGGCAGGCGTCCTGCTAATCGCCGCCCTCATGGACAATCCGGAGATTCTCATCTTCGATGAACCGCTTTCTGGCCTCGACGTAACCTCCGCCTTAGTGCTGAAGAATCTGATCAGGACCCTCGGCCAACATGGTCGAGCGGTGTTTTATTGCTCTCACGTCCTCGAAGTGGTGGAGCAGGTTTGTTCCCATCTCCTGATCCTGCGCAAAGGCCACGTCATCGCATACGACACCACAGCCGGCATTCAGAACGACATCGAGCACCGCTCGCTGGAGCGCACCTTCATGCACCTGGTCGAGGAGGTCGACGCGGAGAAGATCACCAGCGACATCCTCAGCGTAATGACGACGAACGCCGCATGACATCTTTTCCAGCAAATTCGCTAAGGCATAGTTGGCAGGCGCAAGCCCAACGTCCTTTCTTCCGGCTGGTCAGCTTGTTGTAGACCGCATCTTTCACGGGGGCGGCGAATCCTCCGAAGATGATCTCGACTTCGGCCTCGGCCTGATCCTTTCCCTCCTGGCTCTGCCCGGCGGATTCTATTCCATTTTCTTGTTCAACAAGTATGGCTCCCTGCTGCAGTGGATACGCGGCCAGCACAACTTCGATCCCCTTGCTGCTGCCTTGCCCGACGAGTATTTCTTCATCGTCCTTTCCATGGTCGTGACCGGGACAGTCGCGGTCTGGCGCTGGGATAGCATCTTCCCCGATCGCCGCGACTACGCCAACCTCGTTCCCCTGCCTATTTCGACCCCTCTCATTTTTCTTGCTAACCTGGGCGCCATCGTGTCTCTCACCCTCGTGCTGGCCTTCGACGTAAGCGCAGCTTCGGCCGTGCTGTTTCCCGCCGTAGTGAGTGCATCGCAGGTGACTTTCCTCTACATCGCGCAGTTCGCCGCCATCCATTTGCTTGTGGTAATGACGGCAAGCATCTGAGCTTTTTCGCTATCTTTGCCGTCGTTGGCGTGCTGATGTAGCTCTTCCCTATTCCGTCTTTCGCCGGATTTCCCTCTATGTGCGTGGCTTGATTCTCGTCTGCCTGCTGACTCTGCTCTTCACCAGTTTCGCAGTACCTGCCCTGGTTGATCGGCTTCCCCAAACTCCGCATTCTCCCATTCGGCTCTTGCCCTCAGTCTGGTTTCTCGGATTGTGCCAGTTGCTTAGAGGCAGAGCCGATCCATCGCTTGCCCTGATGGGCCGGATGTCGATCCTCGGGTCACTCTGCGTTGCCGTGATCGCAATCGCCGCCTACGCCCTCAGCTATCGGCGATGTTTCATCCGCATTCCAGAAAGCTTCGACATAACTCCGGAAACAAGCCGCGGCTATACCTCGATGTTGTTTTCAATTCTCGACCGCACCATCTTGCGAACTCCATTCCAGCGGGCAGGCTATCGCTTCGTGATGAGGACCCTGGCGCGTAGCGAGCGCCACGCCTTGGTTTTTGCAGGATTCATTGCCTTGGGACTTGTCATCGCTTCCCAGGTTCTTTTCGCTACGTTCAGCGGGAACGCCTCGATGCTGGCAGTGTCCCCTCGCCCGCGTTGCTCTCGATTCCGTTCATCCTGGTCTACTGCATCCTCGTCGGCCTGCGTTTTGTTTTCGACATTCCGACCGACCTGCAACCCAATTGGATTTTCCGCTTCTCGCTCGACAAGACGGCCCGCGAATGCACCCCGCTGGTGCGAAGAGTCATGCTGACGTTTATCCTTCCGTGGGTTTTCGCTGCTATCTTTCCCGTGTCTCTGTATCAGTGGGGCTGGACCACCGCCCTGCTGCAGACTGCTCTGATCACCATCTGGTCGGTGCTTCTCGCCGACATTTTGCTCGTCCGCTTTCGCAAAGTTCCATTCACCTGTTCCTATCCGCCATTTCGCCATTCCGCCATTGTGGTAATGCTCGTCTACTTCTTTGGCTTCTCTGCGTTCGTAGCTATAACCTCACGTCTTGAGTATTGGGCTTTGCTCAATCCCGCGTTGCTGCTCCTCTTCATTCCCATCACCTTCGTCGCCTGGTACGCTCGATCGCGTTTTCAGCAAGACACGACAGCGCCCGACATGCAACTGATCTTCGAAGAAAAACAGCCGGTAGACTTCGAAGTCCTGGATCTGGCCCATTGGTCTTAACAAGCCGTCAGCGGGGAGAAGAGTTTCGGGTCCTTAATCTCTCCGTTCTTTGGAGAGACAAGGCCGTGAGTTGCTAGCAGCCAGCGGCAGGGCGGCAGCTTACGCGCATTCCTCAGAGCTTTGGATCTCAACCCGTGAGACTGCCTCCGGCTGCTTGACTACCGCTGCTCGTTCGCCCCGCCGGATCAGCACAATCGCTCCTAGATCGCGACTGACGCCAGCACTACGCGCAAAGACAAAGGCTCGCGCGCCAGCAGCCATCCTAGAATCACCGCGACCACTGGATTCGCATAAGTATGCGTCGCCACCAGCGCCGGTGGAACGCGCTGCAGCAGCCATGTGTAAGCCGTGAACGCCACCACTGATCCGAACGTGATCAGATAACCGAGACCAAACACGGATCGCAACGATATACTCGCCCAGTGCGTCTGCTGGAACTCGCCCGTAACTCCCGCCGCAATCAGCAGCATGAATGCGCCGCAGAGAGTCGGCAGCGCGGTTCGCCCTAGCGCGTCCGAAGGCAGTTTGAGCCGCGGCGAAATCACAACGCCTAACGACCACGACAAAGAACCGAGAAGCACCGCCACCAATCCCCACAGGCTCGAGCCCTTCACGGTGAGTTCCGCGCCAGTCAGCATGGCGACGCCCACCACGCCGAGACCCAGGCCCAGCGCGCTGAGCGGGCTGGGCTTCTTCTGACCCATCATCCAGCCCAGCACCAGGATGAACATCGGCTCGGTCGCAATCAGCAGAGCCGCCAGCCCCGAACCCACATACTGCTCCGCCCAATGCAGCGTGCCATGCCCGATTAGGAAGAAGAGCGCGCCCAACGCAAATCCCGCCACCCATTGTTGCCGCGTCGGTCGAAACCCGCGCCGCCAGGCCCAAGCCAGCATGATCCCACCCGCGATCGAGTGCCGGATCCCCGCCGTCACCAGCGGTGGAATGGTCCCGACCGCATAGCGGATCGCGAGGTATGTCGATCCCCATATGACGTAGATCGCAACGAAGGCCAGCGCCAGCTTGATGGCGTCGCTCTTGTCGCGCGAACTCCCGGGTTTGGGATTAGGCACTATCACGGGTCTACCACCAATATTTATCATCTTGCCGTTGCGGAGCATGGCCAAAATCTGAGAGGGCTGATCGAGAATCATGGAAATTGACCTCCGAATTGACTAACCCGTTAAACCTTGTTAATAGGTTATAAACGATAGTAGCCGTCCATATATAACTTGTCAATACAATTTTGATGGTTATATAATAGGCAAGGAGCATTTGCCCTCATTTCGCGATGACCGAAACCAAACTTGAGAGACGACGCCCACCCAAATTCGAACTGATCGGAGGAAACCTCTGCCTCGATTTCATCAACACGCTTGACGATCGTCCGAGCGCCCAACCCAAAGATTTGCTTAGGAACTACTACGAACTGTTGCGTTTCAGCGAAGATACCGGGATCCTTGCGGCGAAGATAGTTGATTTTTTCTTCGAGAACGTTCATGAAATTGCCGAGGATGCCGCGGACGCGCTGCGCCGCGCCATCAATCTGCGCGAAGCCATGTACGAGGTCTTTTCGGCGTTGATGAACCGGAAAGCTGTGCCGCAGGCGGCGATGGATGCGCTCAATGCCTATATCCAGGATGCAGCGCTGCATTCGCGGCTGGTGCCAGACGAAGGACGCTGCGCATGGCGCTTCGACAAGATGGGGGCCAACCTCGACGCGATGCTGTGGCCGATCGCGCGGGCGGCCGCGGACCTGCTGGTCTCAAGCGATCTCGCGCTATTCGCGCCTGCTCCTCACCCACCTGCCAGTGGCTGTTTCTCGATACCAGCAAGAATCACCACCGCCGCTGGTGCAGCATGAGGCAGTGCGGCAACCGCGCCAAGGCGCGGAAGTTTTACGCGAAGAAGAGGGAGAGCGAAGGAGAGAATTGCTGATTGCTGATTGTTGATTTTGATCCGTTAACGAAGCCGGCCTGCTTGAATCTGAAACGCTTTTCATTCCACATTTTGAAACTTACAATTGATTCCCCATGAGCGACGAAGCCCAGAACCCGTGCCCCACGCCCGTTTCACTCGCCCAGTTCACGGGATACTTCCTATGGCTGGGGACGGTTGGCTTTGGCGGTCCTATTGCGCTGGCCGGACGCATGCAGCAGGACCTGGTGGATGGACGCGGCTGGATCTCGCGGGAAGAGTACGTGGAAGGGTTGGCGCTGGCTCAACTCGCGCCCGGACCGCTGGCGGCGCAACTGGCGATGTATCTCGGGTACGTGCGTGCCGGCATTCTGGGAGCGACTCTGGTGGGAATTGCGTTCGTGCTGCCGTCGTTTCTGATGGTGCTGGCCTTGTCGGCGGCCTACATGCGCTTCGGTGGGCTGAACTGGATGCAGGCGGTTTTCTACGGCATAGGCGCAGCCGTCATTGCCATCATCGCGCGCTCTGCGGTCAAGCTCACCAAGATCATTCTTGGCAAAGAACCGCTGCTGTGGGGAATTTTTCTGGTGCTTGCCGTCTCTACCGCGTGGACATCGCGCGAGATTATCTGGCTGGTTGTGGCCGGGGGCTTGATCAACCTGGCAGTCAAGGCAATTCCCGCGCACAGCACGGTGGTCGCGAGTGTCATCTTGCCGTTGGGCTTGGCTCTTCCACCCGGCGGTCCGGTGTTGCAGATTTTTCTGTTCTTCGCCAAGGCGGGACTGTTTGTCTTTGGCAGCGGCCTCGCCATCGTGCCGTTTCTTTACGGCGGCGTGGTCGAGGGGCATCACTGGCTCAATGATCGCCAATTTGTCGACGCGGTGGCGGTGGCGATGATCACCCCCGGCCCGGTCGTGATTACGGTGGCCTTCATTGGATACGTCGTGGCGGGAGTCGCGGGCGCAACGGCTGCAGCGCTGGGAGTTTTTCTTCCCGTCTATGCGATGGTCTTGTTGCTGGCGCCTTCCTACAAGCGCTGGGCGAAGAACCCGCAACTGAACGCCTTCGTGCGCGGCGTGACGGCCGCAGCGACTGGAGCGATTGCCGGGTCGGTGGTGGTGCTGGCGCGCCGGTCGATTTACGACTGGCCAACGCTGCTTATCGCCGTTATCACTTTGGCCGTGTTGTTCAAGTGGAAGGTACCGGAGCCGCTGTTGATCGCGGTTGCGGCGGTGGTTGGGCTGATACTGCGGGGGCATGTTCTGTGATTCACCTGAGAACAGACTGTTTCTCACCGAGCTTCCACGCCGATTCGGAATGACGGGTAAAATGGGGGGCTACTCCCGGAGGATCCCTGTGATCGGTCGTTTTCTTGCTGTCTCACTACTGTCAGTTACGGCTTTTGCGCAGAACGTTGTTCACTACACTGCCACCAACGCGAACGTGAAGTACTTGTTCGCAACCGCGGAGCCTGTGGCGCGGTTGAAGTCGGGCGACATACTTGACACGAACACGCTGGATTGTTTCGGCAATGCGATCAAGAAGCCGGGCGACACGCTGAGCCAGGTGAAAGGCGACAATCCGCTGACAGGGCCCTTTTTTGTTGAGGGCGCGGAGCCGGGGGACACGCTTGCCGTCAAGATTCTCGAGCTTGACGTGGACGGCGACACCGGCGTGGGCGCGTTCGCTCCCGGATTTGGCGCGCTCAATGAGACCAACTACACGCCCATGCTCAATGCTCCGCTGCCGGAGAAGATCTGGTTCTATCACGTCGATCATGCCGCGAACACGGGAACCTTCAAGGCGCTCGATTCCGATTTCTCGGTGAAGATTCCGCTGCATCCTTTTTTCGGGTGCATCGGCGTGGCGCCGGCGGAGGGCGAGGCGCGCAGTTCGGTGGTTCCCGCGGAATTTGGCGGGAACATGGATTCGCCCGAAGCCAGCGTGGGCAACACGGTTTATTTTCCGGTGAACGTGAAGGGAGCACTGTTCTACATTGGCGATGGACACGCCGCCATGGGCGATGGAGAGGTCGCGGGCACGGCCATCGAGGTTCCGCTGAAGGCTAGAGTGCGGTTGAGTGTGATCAAAGGACGTACTATCGCGTGGCCGCAGTTTGAGAATGACGACGCTATCATGACCGTGGGCGCATACCGTCCGCTGGACGATGCGTTGCGCATCGCGTTCACCGAGCTTGTGCATTGGATCCACAAGGACTACGGGTTGTCGGAGCTGGATGCTTACGAACTGCTGTCGCAAGTTGGGAGGATTCATCTTAATGAGATGGTGGATCCAAACTATGTGATCGTGGCTTCGATTCAGAAGAAGTATTTGCCGGCGAAGAAGCAGTGAAGGCTCTCTAGGAAGAGAGAAATCGGGTCTAGTTTAAGTCGGAATATAATGCCGAAGCCGGACACGGTTGACGCACCTTCAAACGGCGACCGCAGCGGCAGCACTCCGATATTAATCGGAGTGCTGCTCCTAGCAAGCGGGCTAACCATGAACTACCTGTTCGAGCGCCACAACGTTTTCAAGCTCTGGGAGAATTCGACGCCGGTATCGTGGGCCGATGTATTCTATCCGCCATTGTGTGTTTTTCTGTCGCTCACAGGCATTGTCTTGGCCGTCGGTGGTGCGATAAGCCGCGCCAGCATTCGACGACTACTAAGGCGGGCTTTCGCGATCGTGATTCCATTAACCATTCTCTACACTTTGTTCACTTTCGCTATGCAGTTTATGCAAACGGGAGCCGACCGTTTGGGGGAATGCCCCGGTCTCAACCAAGCCGCTTCTGTCTCCAACGTGATACCCGCGTCCACGTGGGGGCCAGGTCAGCCCGCTGTCGGTTGCGAGGTAGAAAGGCGAGGCATATTCCTTTCCTATTACAACTATCTTTCGGTTTACGGCATAACAGACGCAGCGGCGCAGCAACGTGTTCTGGACGGAGTAGCCGAGCAGCTTCGGCAAGCCCATACGCATCCTGTGCAAGTAATGTTCCACGACAAGGAGAACTGGTCGGTCCGCCAACTGGAAAACGGAGGGCCCTCCAATCAAAGGGTCCTAGCAAGCTGATCCGGGTTGTGAACATAGGATAAGTCGAGAAAACATGGCCGCACAGCCTTCCATCACGAACCAGGATTCCTGGCCGGAATTGCGGCTTGCGGCTTGGCAGGATACTTATGCCACGCTGCACATGTGGACGCAGGTGGTGGGGAAAGTGCGGCTGGCGTTGAGCCCGCGCGTGAACCACTGGTGGGAGGTTGCTCTTTATGTCAATGCGCGCGGACTGACTACTTCTGCGATTCCTTACGGAGACGGGATTTTTGAAGTCCGGTTCGATTTTATCGACCACAAGTTGATTATTGAGACCAGTTGGGGTGCGTCGAAGACGATGGAACTGGAGCCGCGATCGGTCGCCGAGTTCTATGCGGAGTTTATGGCGGCCTTGCGGTCGCTGGGCATCGAGGTGAAAATCTCGACGTTGCCCTGCGAAGTGCCGAACCCGGTGCGCTTCGAGCGCGATACGCAAAATGCTTCCTATGATCGCGAGTATGAGCACCGTTTGTGGAAAGTGTTGGTGTTGTGCGACATGGTTTTCAAGGAATTCCGGGCCGGATTCATTGGGAAAGATAGTCCTGTGCATTTTTTCTGGGGAAGCTTCGATCTTTGCGTGACGCGCTTTTCGGGGCGGCGGGCTCCAGAACGCCCGGGGGCGGATTCGATTACGCGCGAGGCGTATTCGCATGAGGTAATCAGCGCGGGATTCTGGCCGGGCGGGGGCGAAGTTAAAGGTGCGGCGTTTTATGCTTATGCCGCGCCGGAGCCGCCAGGGTTTGCCGAGGAGAAAGTGAAACCTGCGGCGGCTTTTTATCATCCGGGGATGAAGGAGTTTCTGCTGATGTACGACGATGTGCGCCTTGCTGCTTCACCCCGCGAGGCCTTGCTCGGCTTCCTGCAGAGCACTTATGAGGCGGGGGCGAATCTGGCGAGGTGGGACCGGAGGGAACTGGAAAGAGGTTAGCGCAGTGGCGGAACGCCTTGCTTGGCCGCGGGCGCTTCCGACCTGCTAGGGATCCTTCGACTGCGGTTGTGCTTCGCTTTTGCGAAGCACAACCTCCGCTCAGGATGACAGAGGAGACTGAAATGGCGAAGAAATGCAAGCATCTCGATCAGATTAAGATCACTACCACCGACATACACGTTTGTGAGGAGTGCGTGAAACTCGGCGACACCTGGGTTCACCTGCGTTTGTGCATGGTATGCGGGAACGTGGGCTGCTGCGATTCGTCGAAGAACAAGCACGCGACGAAACATTTCCGGCACACCGGGCATCCGGTGATGCGCTCGATTGAGCCGGGAGAAGATTGGATATGGTGCTACGTGGATGAGATGATTGTGGGCGCGGTCGCGGCTTAGGCAGCTTCTCTCCCACGCCCAACAAAATGGCTACACCCTAGAGCTTGTAACCGCGAAGTTGACGATGAAAATCCGCGGAGGACGCAAGAAGAGCGGCTTTTTCAAATGACTAAGCTTGGAGGGAAGACGAAAAGGTTCTGGAAAAAATTGAAAGGGCCGTGACATTGGTTATGCTCTAGCTGCCGCCTCCTGCGAGGGAGCCAACAGCGTGGACGCATGCACCGTCACAGCCCCTTGATGCGATCACTGCTTTCACAGTCCCAAACCCCAACTGCACCTCGCAGCGCCGTCGGTTTTTTCAGGTTTGGCTGCCCCTCGGGTTGCCCCGCTTGGCTGATCACTCAGTCTACCTCGGGTCAGCAAGTTTTATTCGCTGTCCCTTTCGACCGTCGACGAGAGCAACCTTAACAGAGCGTTCATAAAAGTCAACGCAAACTATTGGTGCAATGCGACGGATTCGTCCTGTGAATAACTGAAGTTGCAACTTGCTGCATAGACGGAGCTTACGAAAAGGCGCTACTAATTCGGGACTGCTTTTACACAAAACTTTCACAACGCGCGAGAGCAGGAGAAATCCACAGTCTGCACCAAAGATTCATCTTGACGCAGAAGCATTCCCGGCGCATCTTGCTAACAGTACAAAAGAATTCGTGATGTCAGAACTCGTGGCCTATGTGGACGGTGGTTCCCTGGGCAATCCAGGGCCATCGGGTATTGGAGTTGTGATCGATGGCTGCGAAAGCGGTCCTATCCGCATCTCGCGGTGGATCGGGCACCAGGATAACAACGTTGCGGAGTATGTGGCGCTGCTCGAAGCCCTGCAGTACGCGGTGTCTCTGAAGGCTAAGGCGCTGCACGTTTACTCGGATTCGCAGGTTGTGGTCCGCCAGATGCGCGGCGAGTACATCTGCCGCAGCTCGCGCCTCTACTCTTTGCACTGGACTTGCCGCAAGCTGGCTCGCGCCCTCAGTTTTTCCATCTCACACGTGCCGCGCGAGGATAATGCCGAAGCGAACCAATTGGCTAATACCGCAGTGCGGGAGCGAGCTGTTTAGGCGGTCTTCAGGCTTTGAGCAATTAGCAATTAGCGGTTGGCATTGGCCGAGAGGACGGTGCGGGGCACAATCCTGACGGTCCGGCTAATTGCCAGTTGCTAACTGCTAACTGCTGCGCGCTTGACACCATTCCTTCTCCGAGCGAGACTCGGATTACTCCTCGCCATGGATGATCACTCGATTGTCGGCCAGAATTCCGCATCCTCGCTCGGGACCGAGCCGCGTTTTCCGGGGGAGGATGGCGGGGAGTCGTTGGCCAAAATGGCTGAGAGCGATCTTGATGCCGCCTTGCAACTGCTGGCTGAGCGCGCCCAATACATTACCGGGGCCAGTGGGGCCGCGATTGCGCTGCGCCGGGCCGAACACGCAGACATGCTTTGCCGGGCCAGCGCGGGATCGAACGCGCCCGAGTTGGGCTCGCTGCTCTCCATGGAATATGGGCTTTCGGGGGAGAGCGTACGGACGGGGCAGGCCCTGCGTTGCGATGACACCGAAGTCGATCCACGGGTGAACCGCGAAGGCTGCCGCCAATTGGGCATTGCGTCTGTGGTGGTGATGCCGATCATGAGCGAGCGGCAGGCGCTCGGCGTCTTTGAGCTTTTTTCCGGCAACCCGCATGCGTTTGGGGAGCGTGATCTCTCGGCCTTGCAGCGGTTGAGCGAGATGGTGGAAACCGCAGTTAGGCATGCGGTGGCGGCGCACGCGATGCCGGTGGCGCAGGAAGTGGGCGGCGCGGAAGTTCACGCGTCCGGTGGGGTGGTGGCCCGGGGCTTGCCAGTTGAATCGGCTGGGAATGCGATTGTCGCGGACCTGGCAGCCGTGCTTCCGGGGAAGGATATGCCGGCCCCGGAACCGGAAATTACGGTATCGGAAAAGACAGAGCCGCAAAAGACGGAGCCCGAACCCGTCCCGAAGAAGCCGATTTACTGGTCTGCCGTAATGCGGACGCCGCAGGACGCCTCCGGGTCTGCGGAGACGGCCGAGTCGGTAGTTGTTCCTGTTCCTGTCCCTATTCCTGCGGAATTGAGGAATTTGCAGAAGTGCAAGGCTTGCGGGTTTCCCGTATCGCAGGGACGCATTCTCTGCGTGGAATGCGAAGAGAAGCAGTGGCGCGGCCAACGCCTTCCGTAGCCCGGCGAACTCACAATCACCAGATCCTTTCTCTCCACTGATTCTTTTCCATGAATGCCCCGCCCGCGACGGATTACAATTCCATTCCTGACTTCGAGGATTAGTCCGGAGGGTTGATCGTGCCACCAACCATGCGCGCTGTGTTGCGCGGTTGCTTGCTGGTTCTGCTGCTGACCGGGTGGGCTGCTGGTCAGAGTACGGAGCAGCGTGCGGCGCGTTATTTGGACTCCGTCCGCAAGCAACCGCCGTTGCTGCTGGCCTTTGTGCGCGACCTGCCGAAGGGTGGAGATTTGCACAATCATCTGGACGGCGCGATCTACGCCGAAGACCTAGTGGATTTCGCGGCGGACGGAGGCCTGTGCGTGGACCGGACGTCGTCGAGGCTGATTGCTCCGCCTTGCGATTCGTGCGAGAACTACACGGCCAAGCCGGCGGTGCGGTGCAGTTACGGCGATCACGTGCTTTACAACCAGATGATTGACGCCTGGTCGATGCGCAACTGGAGACCGGGCGACGAATCGGGCCATGATCATTTCTTTGCCGCATTTGAAAAATTCGGGCTGGCCTCGCACACGCATGTGGCAGAGGGAATTGCCGCGTCCACCAATCGGGCGGGTATGGATCATCTGCAATATGTCGAGTTCATGCACACGGCCGATGGTGGCGCAGCGGCGCAATTGGCGGGGAAAGTCGAATGGAATCAGGATTTCGGCAAGATGCGCGAAGCGCTGCTGAACGCCGGGCTGAAAGACGTGGCCGCGGAGACCAGCAAGCGACTCGCGGCCGACGATTCCCGCGCCAAGGAGATTCTCAAGTGCGGAACCGCGGATGCCGCGCCGGGATGCAACGTGACTGTGCGCTATCTTTATCAGGTGCTGCGCGGGCGGCCGCATGAAATTGTGTTCGCGCAGATTCTGCTGGGATTCGAGCTGGCGTCTTCCGATCGGCGATTTGTCGGACTGAATCTGGTGATGCCCGAGGATTGGTATGTGCCGCTTCACGATTTCAACGAGCACATGGCGATGCTCGATTATCTGCACGGCGTCTATCCCAAGGTGCACATCACGCTGCATGCGGGCGAACTTGCCATGGGACTGGTGCCGCCGGAGGATCTGGCGTTTCACATTCGCGCATCGGTCGAGCGCGGGCATGCGGAGCGCATCGGCCACGGGGTGTCCGTGATGAACGAGAAAGATCCGATCGGCTTGATGCATGAAATGGCCGAGCGCAACGTGCTGGTCGAAATCGCGCTGACCTCGAACGACATGATTCTGGGTGTGAGCGGGGATGACCATCCGCTGCCGATTTACATGAAGTATGGCGTTCCGGTGGCGCTGGCCACGGACGACGAGGGCGTGTCGCGCTCCGACATGACGCATGAATACTTGCGCGCGGTCGAGAGCTACCACTTGTCGTATTCGGATTTGAAGCGCATGGCGCGGCAGAGTTTGGAGCATAGCTTTCTGCCGGGCCAGAGTTTGTGGAGGGACACGAAGCTGGTGTTTCGCATGGCTTCGGCATGCGTGAGCGACGCTCCGGGCGCGCAAAAGCCTTCGTTGGGATGCGAACAGTTTCTCGCGGGCAATGAACGCGCTCGGATGCAGTGGAAGCTGGAGGGCGAGTTCGCGAGGTTCGAGAAGAAATACTAACGGCCTTCTGCATGACTGACGATATTTATCCCGCCGCCGAATCCGCCGCGCAATTCATCCTCGGACGTAGTTCGCTGTCTCCAAAGATTGGTCTGGTGCTAGGTTCCGGCCTGGGGGGCTTTGCCGATTCACTGGCCCGACACGACGCGAATCCCCTATGCCGAGATCCCTGCCTTTCCTCGCTCCACCGCGATTGGGCACGCTGGACAGATGGTGATCGGGAATGCGGGCGCCGTGCCTGTCGCCGTGATGCAGGGCCGCGTGCACCTTTATGAAGGATATTCGGCGCAAGAAGTCGCGTTCCCCATGCGCGTCTTTGGGCGTATGGGAATTCGCGCAGTCATCCTGACCAATGCGGCGGGCGGGATCAATCTGAACTATCAGCAAGGCGCGCTGGTTTTGATCCGCGACCACATCAATCTGCAGGGGGCGAATCCTCTGGTCGGACCGAATGACGACCGCTTCGGAGTGCGCTTTCCTGACATGACGCACGCCTATGAGAAATCCTATCGCGAGCTGGCGCGGGAAGAAGCAGGCAAGCTGGGAATGACGCTGCACGAAGGGATTTACGCGGCCCTGCTTGGGCCGAGTTATGAGACGCCCGCTGAGATCAACTATCTGCGAACCATCGGCGCGGACCTGGTCGGCATGTCGACGGCCTTCGAGGTGATCGCCGCGCGCCACACGGGAATCAAGGTGCTCGCCATCTCGTGCGTCACCAACATGGCAGCCGGGATCCTTGACCAGCCACTCTCGCATAAGGAAGTGATGGAAACCGGAGAGCGCGTCAAGGCCAGCTTCGAGGCTCTGCTGCGGGCTGTGCTGCCGCGGGTTCAGAGCGACGACTACATCACCGCGTAATTGCGAACGGCCCAGACTCCCCTGCGAACTGCGATCCCGAGTTACGAACTGTCATCCCTCGTTCGCTCGGGAGACAAGTTTGTCTAGCGTAGCATTACTTTCCAGTTCGCGGAATAAACAATTCCACCGGCGGAGTTACGCCGAACGCCGCAGCAAAGTTCCCTTGATTCACGGCTAGGCCCAGATGTCCGCGAGAGTCTATATACAGCAGCGGCTGCTTCAGCGGCACGTCGCTGAAGGTGCGGACGAATTTGATTTTCATTTCTTTACCGCCGATCTTCACCGGAACCTGCTGGTCGTGCTGGTAGCCGAGCTTCAGAAAATCTTCGGCGTCGAGGTTCGTCACGAGATTGCCGAACGGACCGTCGGTGGCAATCACTTCCGCTGTAACTCCGCGATCGTCGAGGACAGCCGCCTTCAATTCAAGCCGCACGAGCGACGCGACCGGCATCTCCGGGCCTACTTTCGTCCAATCGTCGCCGCGCGCGACGTGCGCTCCGACGGGAGAAAAAATGTCGCGGCCGTGGAACGTCGAAGAAAGCTTGGTGCCGATCATCCAATTTGGGTTGGTGATCTCGTGTACGCCTTGAATGCCGTCGCGCTGTTCGACCAGCGTGAGCAGGCCGTTATCGGGCAGCACGAAATACTGGCCGCGTTTCGACTTGGCGACGATGGCTTTGCGCGTGCTGCCCACCGTTGGATCGATGACAACCACGAAGACCGTGCCCGCGGGATAGTAGGGCGTCGCGCCATAAAGAAAGCGCGCGCCATCGAGAATGGAAAACGGCGTCACCTGGTGACTCAGGTCGACGATGCGCACCTCGGGCATGATCGAGTACATCACGCCGCGGCAGATGGCGACGGAATCGTCGACCACGCCGAAGTCGGTCATGAAGACGATGGTCTGCGGGTAGTTCGCGGTCTGCGCGCCAGACAGCGCGGCGGCGACGAACATCTGCACTAGCAGCAGAAACACGAACTTAGTCTGTCGGTTCTTCGCCCGGCGGGCGCGGGCTGGGTCCTCTTGGTTTGTTGTGATCATGGTTTGAAAGAATACTGGGGACGCCTGCCGAACGGCAAATCACGCGCTGGTTCTCTTCAGTCCGATCTATAATGTCCTGTCAATTCCACCGCACGACGCCAGGAGGTCTTATGTCGGCAGTTATCCCCGAGAAGTATCGCGATCTGTTCGAGAAACGCGCTTTCGCCAACCTGGGCACGCTGATGCCCGACGGCCTGCCGCAAGTTACGCCGGTGTGGTGCGACTTTGACGGCGAACATGTCATTTTCAACTCGGCCAAGGGACGCCAGAAAGATAAGAACGTCCGCCGCGATCCGCGCGTGGCTATGACTTTGGTTGACCCGGAGAATCCTTACCGCTATCTTGAGATTCGGGGCCGCGTGGTCGAGATTACGGAAGACGGCGCCAGCGCCAGCATCGACAAGCTGGCAAAGAAATATCTCGGCGTCGACAAGTATCCCTACGGCCAGCCCGGCGAGGTGCGCGTGATTTACAAGATTAAGCCTGAGCACACGACGGTGATGGGGTAGGCGAAGATCCGTATTCATCCCTTTGGGAGTGCCTCATAATTTTCCGTGCTGCCGGACTGCGTTCACAACTTGACGGATTGCCGCACTCACTTCCCCAGGCGCCTCAAGTTCCATGTTGTGCCCACTGTGAACAATGATCTGTTTGCTGTTGGTGGAGAGTTGCGCAAGCTTCGCCTGTCCTTCCTTGCGCTCCTTTTCCAACTGCGCCCCAGGGACGTCCTGGTCGTCGCCGTAGCCGCCTTCGGCGCGCGTCAACACAATCAGCGGAATCGCGTCCAAAGTCCCCGTCTGGGGTGTAGCCAGCCACTTCGCGAAGTACTCCCCAGACCATTCGCGTTGGCTGTTCTCTGCGCCGTCGATTTCCGGCAGGGCCTGTGCCCAGAGTCGCAATTTCTGTTGTGCTGGCGGAAGAACGTTGTACATCGGGTCGAGTGCCTCTTGCTGTGGCGGGCCAGGGTTTGGGTGTGGCGCGGCCCTGTCCGATTCCTTCATCTCCTCGTGTGGCGGTGGAATGCTCTTGCCTTTCGCGTCTTCGCCCAGTTGCATCGTCGCCTTGCCACCAATGCCGACTCGCTGGCCTTCGAACGATGCGTCCACCAAAACCAAACCGGCCACCTCGTGCGGGTAAGTAACCGCAAAATTTCTCATGGCCGGGCCACCATACGAGTGGCCCACGAGTACGAACGGGCCGTGCTCTCCCAACTTGGCTAAGGCATCGCGCAATTCGAGGTTCACCTGAGCGAAAGTGCGGGGCTTGGGGCCCGGGTCGCTCCAGGCATATCCGGCGCGGTCGTAGGTGCAGATGCGGGTAAAGGTGGCAACCTCGGTCTGCACCAGAATCCAGTCGAAGGAGAAATCTCCCAGGCCGTTCTCCACCACAACCGTCGGGTTTCCCTTCCCGGTGCAATTCACGTGCAGCTTATGGCCACCCAGGTCGACGAGTTTGCCCGGTGGCTTGGGTGCGGGTTCGGCGGGGCCGGCCGCGATGCAAATGCTGATCCCAGCCGCAAAAACATACCTGCTTGCCGCTAAGAAGAATCCCACCGATTCACGTCCACTCATCGGACCTCCGCTCAAGATCTAAGACGTCCCTTCTCAAGGAACGTAATCGGCGGACGGGTTGTTCCGTCGGCATGATAGAAATAAATAGCCACTATGCCAACAACTGAAACCGCAATGTCTACCGAGCTCAACGTCCGATGGGTCCGCGCGCAATTCCCCGCGCTTACGCAAACCGTTAACGGACATCCCGCCGTCGTTCCTCGACGGCCCGGAGGAACGCAAGTTCCGCAGCGGGTGATTGACGCCATCTCCGACTACCTGCGCCGCGACAACGCCAACACCTGCGGCGTCTTACGCGACCAGCCGCCGTACTGACACCATGCTCGCCGATGCGCGCGCCGCCATGGCCGACTTTCTGAACTGCAACGCTGACGAAATCGTCTTCGGCCAGAACATGACGATGCTGACCTATGCCATGTCGCGCGCGATTGGCCGCGACCTTGGTCCCGGCGACGAAGATTCTAGTCACGCGCCTCGATCATGACGCCAACGTTTCACCCTGGCTCGCGCTGGAAGAGAAAGGGGTCACCATCCGCCGGGCTGAGATTCACGAAGAAGACTGCACGCTTGACATGGCAGATCTAGCTTCGAAGCTCAACGGGAAGACCAAACTGGTTGCGGTTGGCTATGCGTCGAACGCTGTTGGCACCATCAATCCCGTAAAAGCGATCGTCCGCCTCGCGCATGCCGCCGGGGCGGTTGCTTATGTCGATGCCGTACACTACGGCCCGCACGGGCTGATCGACGTCGCTGAGCTTGACTGCGATTTTCTCGTTTGCTCGACTTACAAATTCTTTGGGCCGCACATGGGAGTTCTTTTCGGCAAGCGCGAACATCTCGCGCGCCTTCGTCCTTACAAAGTGCGCCCGCTTGCTGACACTATCCCGATTCGATGGGAGTGGGGCACGCTCAACCACGAGTGCATCGCCGGGATTGCGGCTTGCGTGGATTACATCGCCGATCTCGGCCGCCGCGTAGACCCTCAAGCGGCTACCCGCCGCTCCGCGATTGTCGCCGCTTTCGAGGCGATTCACGCTTACGAGCACGGAATGATGGAGCGCTTGATCGCCGGCCTGTCTCGGATTCCCAGCCTGAAGCTTTACGGGATTACTGATCCCGCGCGCTTCGAAGAGCGGTGTCCGACGCTCGCTTTGCGCGTGGTTAACCAGACTGCAGACCAGACTCCGCTTGCGCTTGCCACCGCACTGGGGGATCGCGGCTTCTTTACCTGGGATGGAAATTATTACGCTCTGAACCTTACTGAGCGGCTGGATGTGGAAAAATCCGGAGGGTTTCTGCGTATTGGTCTTGTGCATTACAACACAGTTGAAGAGGTGCACCGGCTGCTGGGGGCTTTGCGGGAGATTGTTAGAGGGCGGAGTTGAGAGCTTTACCTCAGCGGCTGAAGCCTTCGTTTGTTTGGCTAGGCTTACGGCACGACTGAAGTCGCGCCCATCCCGGTCCTTCTTTACACTTTCAACGCCTAGCTCAAAGAGCGAGCGGACTTAGTCTCGCCAGCTGCTCCTCGCTGGGAAATTCCCTGGCCCGGTAACGTGGCGGCATCAAATCTGGTTCGAGCTCCAACAGGTTCCCGATCACTGACTCGGCGGCTTCCCAGGGAACTACGAAATAATCCGGATTGTCGACGTCTGCCATGAAGGCGATATTTTCTGAGCGCGGCAGGGAGCTGTCGATTCCCTTGGTCCACACGCAGGCGCTGTAGGCGAACCCATCTTTGCGCTGGTAGATCTTGTAGCTGGCCACAAAGATGTCGATCTCTTCGGTCTCGTAAATTTCATTTAGAAGTTTCTGCTGCTGGGCGTAGTCGATCGCGTCCCGTTGCCTCTTGATCTTCATCCACAGTTCTCGAAGAGATTTATCTTCTGGGACGTACACCTTCCAGGCTCCGTCGCTCAGCACATAGAGGTCGGGCGAGAGGGGATGGCCCTGGTTGAAATGACTGTCCATGCCACCTTTTAGAATGGCGGCGAGTGCTGCAGAATTGTTCGTGCCTGTTACCAAGAGCTGGTCGCGGTTCGGTACGAACGCTACTGGATCACCGTCTACCGAGAGACGGTAGATCAGTTCGGTCAGCAGGATGCGCGAGCTGTCATAGGAATCGCCCCACTCGCCCCAATAGATGCCGTCCTTGCCGGCGAAGCGATTGGGGTCGGTCTTCTCCCAGAGATTCTCCTTCGCGGCCTTGAAAGCTTCCTCTGAACTAACGTTCCACTGCTCAAAGAGTTCACGATTGATCGAAGTGATGTTGCGATCCGTGTCGAAGGCGAGGCCGACCACCAGTCCTCCGGCGAGATTCTTGAGCACGATGTCGGCGCCGCCGGGATCATCCTTGCCGCTCTTGCGGCTCATGAGCTGAAGCGTGCTGTAGGAGGCGGCATCGCGAATGACGGGCATAAGATTGGGTTTCGCCGCGGCAAAGTCGGAGGGGATCGAAGGAAAGTCGGGGAGGGAAGCCGCCGCCGCGACGAATTCCGAGAGTATGGACTGACGGGCAGCGCGTGGGGCACTGCAGAAATTGGCGTATACGTTGGCGAGAAAGATTGTAGCTCCGCCAGCTACCTGGAGAGAAAAATCGCTTTCGGACTGATCGATCTGCTCGATGCCAGCCTGATGAAGGGCTTGAATTACCGTCTCGGCGAAGTCGGCGCGGCTGGGCTTACCAGAGAAAACTTTGTCCAGAAGGCTCATGGCATTCTCAGGCTGCTTGAGCGGGGTAGAGAGGGGAAACGGGATCCCTTCCGCAGTTCAGGGCAGACTGCTGCGCCGCTCGGAAACGAGAGGGCGGTGGGCGTGAAGGCGACGGCTGTTGCGAAGGCTTACGGCCAGCGCTTGGCGGTATCGTCCCAGCCAGCCGCGCGCACGGGCTGCGCCGCCGGTACTACCGGAGGCGCCGGGATGCGGATCGGCTGCTGCGGTCCGTTCACGGCGGTGGCCAGCGCCGGTTTCACCATGTCCGAGTTTATTTCCGTTCCTTCGGACAGCAAGGGAGCTACCAGGCGCAGCGCTTCCACTTCCTTCTCCAGCCGGGTCAGTTCCATCTCTTTCTGCCTCAAAACCTCGTAAACATTCTTCATAGACAGGGCACCTGTGAATCCGTTGTATGGTCGAGCAGCATTTCTCGAACTTTAGCAGACTTACCCGTGTTGTCAAGGAATTAAGCCCTTAGCAATTGAGATTCGGGTGAACCCGCTCGATTTCACGGCAGGCACTGCGAAGGGCATGATGACGCAGGATTTTGGAGATCCCTTGTCCGGTGCGGCTTTCACGAGATTTTCACAGCTGCTGGAGGGCTGCAAGAAGCCGCCTCGGCACGTTACAGGCTCAATCTGTATCACGAAAACCAGCGTCCCGCCCGCTTCTTGCGCGAAGTGGCTGCGCCAAAGTGCACAAAATCCGGTCACCCGGCTGTGGATGGCCTGCACTCCGTTGAAAATAAATCAGATAAAGGCGCGCACTTTTCATTGACTGCAGAATTAGAAAGAGTACAACGGAATCGTTCTTTGACAGTTTCTTAAGTTTTTCCGGTTGGCGCGGCGTCCGGGGCTCAAGCTGAGTCACCCTCAACATTGCAAAATGAGGAGGGAAGGCCAGTAAGGGTCTATAGCAAAGTGCTGGTCGAGGAGAACGGGAAACCCAGTCGAAGGCAAGACAGAGTTCCGAGGCGTTGGGTAGGTTTGTCCAGTTGGCGGTAAGCCCGGAGCCCGAGCAAAGATCGCGCGCAGCGGCCCCGCAAGGGAAGCAGCGAGAGCAGGTCAAGCAAGGGTCTAACGCGAGCTACTGGCTGAGACGAATGGACGCAACACCACCTCGGAACTCTTTATTTTTGAGTTCACCTGACTGCTCAACTGCACTTTCGATTTTCAACCGTTCCCGCCCTCCATCCCCAATCAGCGTGTTTCCCAAGATCTGGAGCGCCGTCCGTCCCTGAACCAGAAATCCACTCGACTGAAACGGACCCTCAGTGCCCGTCGAAGGCGAGAAGTACCGGAATTGTATTGGATCTATTTCTTGCTCAGGTTCTTGATTTGTTGGACCAGCGCGTCGATTTCTTCCGGTGTTAGCTTGCCCCCATATTTCGGCATCCGGTGCTTGCCGTTTGCGATTATATTGCGCAGATCGTCGGCAGATGCGAGAGTCACTTTTTCGGAAACCAGCGACGGGCCCCCGAAATGGCGGCCCTCAGCGTTTTTCCCGTGGCACTTCGCGCAATTTTGCTGATAGACGGGATTCGCAGTCAGTGTCCCCTCAGGCGTCGACGTTTGCGCGGAGAGCGCAACGAGCGAGAATGACAAACAGCAAAGAACTAAGCCGAATCCAAGAATTTTCAAATCGAACCTCGTTGTCGAGTTCACAGGCAAAAGTTTTGATGCACTTACATACCATCGGGGTGTCCTGCTTGCACCCCGCCAACCTGCCAACCGCACACAGAAATTCCTCAAATGGGCTGAACCGCAGCCAATTCATGACGAGATTCTCGTGGAGCTGGCAACCGGCCCTGCGACGCTCCGCATCCCATGTAGAAACCGGCCACGTCGCCCGTTTCACAAGCGTTTAGACTACAAAAGTTTACGAAGAAGCCAGAGTCTGGGCGGCCCTTCCGTCTCTCTAACATTCAAGACGATTCATACGATGCCCATCGCCGATCTGATCGCGACAAACGCTTACGCGGACCATGTCAATCCCCAATGGGTCAAGCTGCTCAGCCTGCTTGATATGAACGTCAGCTATGAACGATGCGTGGGAGCGGAGTTGTTCACCACCGATGGCCGGCGAATCATCGATTTTCTCTCCGGCTATTGCGTCCACAATACGGGACACAACCATCCGGCGATTATTGACGCGCTCAAAGATGAGTTGGACCGCTCCGGCCCGGTGATGCTGCAGAGCAACGTCCCGGAGCTCGCAGGTGAACTAGCGGGTCGTCTCTGCCAACTAGCTGGCGTCGGACTTACCAAAGTATTCTTCGCGAGTTCGGGCAGTGAAGGTGTCGAAACTGCGATTAAGTTTGCCCGAGCGTATACTGGCCGGGTTGGACTGCTCTCATGCGACCGCGCCTTCCATGGCCTGACCTGTGGCGCCCTATCGCTGATGAATGGCGATTACTGGCGGAATGGCTTCGGGCCGCTTCTTCCCAATACCTCTGCGGTGCCGTTTGGCGACCTCCCCGCTCTCGAAAAAGCTTTGGCGACCAGGCGCTACGCCGCCTTTTTTGTCGAACCTATCCAGGCCGAGGGCGGCATTCGTGTGGCGGAGCCACACTATCTGAGAAATGCGCAGGCTCTGTGCCAGCGGTACGGATCGCTTCTGGTAGCCGATGAAGTGCAGACCGGAATGTTTCGCACCGGCCCGTTTCTGGCGTCGCATCATTTCGGCATCACTCCCGACATTGTGGTCCTGGCAAAAGCCCTGAGCGGAGGGCTCGTGCCGGTGAGTGCGGTGCTTATGTCAGACGACATACATCGCTCAGTATTCAGTTCCTTCAAGCGCTCGATTGTTCACGCATCCACCTTCAGCGAAAACAGCCTTTCCATGAGGGCCGGACTGGCGACGCTGGACGTGCTCGAAAAGCAAAGGCTGGGGGAACGAGCAGCCGAGGTTGGGTTTGAACTGCAACAAAGCCTGGCCGCCGAACTCGCCGGTTACGAGATGGTGAAAGAAATCCGGGGCAAGGGCCTGTTACTGGGGATTCAGTTCACCGCTCCTCGCCGCCTGGCGCTGCGAGCGCCGTATGAAGCATTCGGTCAGATCCATCCCGCCATGTTCGGACAGATTCTCGTGATGCGTTTGTTCCGCAACGCAAACATTCTCACGCAGATTTGCGGTAACGATTTCATGGTTCTGAAGGTCGCTCCACCGCTCATAGTTACCGCGGCACACGTCGCGGAATTCGTATCGGCAGTCCGCGGCGTCGTCGATTTTGCGCACCATCCCGGTTCATTTTGGTCTGACGCTCTGGGGCTGGCGCGGAGAGCGATGGCCGCGTGAGCACGCGCAATCGTCACTCCCTATTCGCAGAATAAAAAGTAAAAAGAAGACCGCGCATCGATGCGGTCCGGGGTATTTCATGGAGAGAGCAACGGATGTTTTCATCATAGGTGGCGGCCCCGCAGGATTGGCGGCGGCCATCGCGGCGCGTCAGCATGGTTTCGATGTCGTCGTGGCTGACGGCGCGCGGCCACCCATCGACAAACCGTGCGGCGAAGGCTTGATGCCCGACGGACGCGCCGCGCTCGCGCAGTTGGGAATTTCCGTCCAGGAGGCAGACTCGCATCCCTTCCGCGGGATAGGCTTTATCAGCGGCAGCCTGCGCGTGGCCGCAAGTTTTCCTAACGGCGCCGGCATCGGCGTGCGCCGCACGGTCTTGCACCGCCTCATGATCGCAAGGGCCGAGGCCGTTGGAGTTACTCTGCTCTGGCAGACTCCAGTCACAGGGTTGCATGCGGATGGTGTCCTCCTGGGCCAGCATTTGGTTCGCTCACGCTGGATTGTAGGGGCGGACGGAGGTCACTCGCTGGTTCGGCGCTGGGCCGGCCTTGACCGGTACCATTACGACCGCACGCGCTTTGCGTTCCGCCGCCACTGCTGCGTTTCCCCCTGGAGCGACTGCATGGAGCTCCACTGGGGCCCGAAGTGCCAGATTTATGTCACTCCAATCGCGGCGGATGAAATCTGCGTCGCTTTGGTTTCCCGCGATCCACATCTGCGCCTGGATGCCGCACTGCCCGCATTTCCGGAAATTGCTGCGCATCTCCGCGAGGCCGAACAGTCATCCGCGGAACGGGGTGCAATCTCCTCAACCCGCAAGTTGCGGCAGGTCTACCAAGGTCGCGTTGCCTTGGTTGGCGACGCCTCGGGTGCGGTTGATTCCATCACTGGCGAAGGTTTGTGCCTTAGCTTCCGTCAAGCGCAGGTGTTGGCTGAGTGCTTCGCCGCCGGCGATTTGCGCGCTTATCAGCAACAGCACAGGGCTTTGGCGCGGCGTCCCGCTCTCATGTCCCAGCTCATGCTCGCTCTCGATTGGAAGACGTCTTTGCGGCAGCGCGTCATGCGCGCCTTCGGTTCCGATCCGCAACTCTTCAGCCGCATGCTCGCGATGCACGTCGGATCCCTGTCGCCCTCGGCCTTCGTTGCCAACAGCCTCTCTCTGGGATGGCGCTTGCTAAATGTATGAGGGCTCTCGTAATTCTTTATTTTTGGAATCGGTTCTCAGTTTCAAGTTTCCAGTTTCCCCCCCGCTGACCTCGCTGCATCCGCTTCTTTATTTTGCCTTCCAATCCTCAGCGAATTGGTCCCAGAGTTCGTAAGAATCTGCTTCAAGGCAGGGAACCACGCCCGCGAACGATCTGTCGCCCTTTCTGAGAACTGAGAACTGAGAAGTGTTCAGGCCTGCTTTCGGGAGACGATCACCCAGACGGTGCCGCGGTCCTCGCAGAAGCGGCAGTGGTCCTGGCCCAAGGACTTTCCCGTCCCGTGACATTCCAGGCAGTTGGCGACGATGTGCAGCTCCTGAAGGGAACTCTCCGGGAGCTTGGCCGGGTCCTTGAAGGTCTCGGCCTGATGGTAGTCGCGCAGCCAGAAGACCAGCTTGCCCTCGAGATTCTCGCGTTCTTTGGTGGTGAGTTGTGCGCAGCGTTGCGGCCACCACTCGCGAATGCAGCCGTAGCAGACCAGTTCGCCGGCATCGAAGAGGGCGCCGGGTTCGGTGCGGCGAAAGAACTTCTTGCACCGGGAGCAGGCACTGATGCCAAGTAGGCCCAAAGCGTCTTTCAGGCGGTCGAGGTCGAGCTGTTGGCGGGACAGGATCTGCTCTATGGTTGGTTCGGGTTTCTCCGGCATGAGCGGTCGAGGGGCTTAGATCAGATTCAGATCAAGAAAAAATGCATACCCATTACGCTAAAATATCTGGAATCAATAGGTTACGGGTTTTTGATCCGGCTTTGGGTCTGGCTAAAATATTCAAAAGAGATGACTTACTCGCAAAATATTACAATCAAAGGACTTAAACGAGTCCTAGTCGGGCTAAGTGGCTTAGAATCAGCGGCTGGTCCGCAAAATATTGCATTCATGGGACTTATATCTCATTGCTATTCAAGTGTCAAATAACAAGTACTTCAGGAATAGGATCGCCCTTTTTGGAATCGAAGTCAAGGGAATTGTGCTCCCTCAGCGAGCGGCCGATACACCTGGGCTGCCGGACAGCCGAGGGTGGCTGTTCCCACATGGATTGTAGTGCTGCTAATCCACGTGCTCTCCCTCTTCGAAGTTTCCTTCCGCTACTGGAAGCACGTCACGCTCGCCCGCTATCCACACGTACAACGTTGGCAATAGGAAGATGCTCATTACCAGGTCGGCGATCAGCCCGCCCACGATTACGATGGCGAAGGGGCGCTGCGAGTCGGAGCCGATGGCGTGGGAGAGAGCGGCAGGGAGCAGTCCCAGAGTTGCCACCAGCATCGTCATCATGATGGGACGCAGTCTTAACACCGCGCCTTCTACTGCTGCATCTTCGATGGTGTAGCGCCGGGCGCGAAGCTGGTTGATGTATTCGAGCATGATGACTCCGGTCTGCACAGACACGCCGAACAGCGCCAGGAAGCCTACGCCGGAGGAAACGCTGAAATTGGTTCCGGTGATCAGGAGGGCCAATAGGCCGCCAAAACGAGCCATGGCTACGTTGGCCAGGATCAACAACGCCCATTTGAAAGACTTGAACATGGTGTACAGGATGATGAAGATGATGAAGATGGTGATGGGGAGCACGATGAGCAGGCGCTCGTCCGCGCGCTTCTGGCTCTCGTATTCTCCCGCCCAATCGATGTGATATCCGGGGGGCAGTTTCACCTGTTCGTTGACTTTCTTCATGGCCTCTTCTACCGCGCCACCCAAGTCACGGCCGCGGACGCTGTACTTGATGGCAACATAACGCTGATTGCCTTCGCGATAGATTTCGGAACCGCCGTCGGCCTCGCGAATCTTGCAGAGCTGCGCCAGCGATACGCGCTCTCCAGAGGGCGATAGCAGGCGAATCTTCTCGATCGCTTCCCGTGTACTCCGGTATTGCGGCAAGTAGCGCAGCGTAAGGTCGTACCGTGCTTCGTCCTTCAAGACCTGGGTGAGCGCGCTTCCTCCCACCGCGGTCTGAACCGCATCCTGCACGTCCGCGACGTTGATCTGATAACGAGCGGCCGCATCGCGGTCCACCGTGACGTTTAGATTGGGCTGGCCCAGCACATGAAAGACTCCAAGGTCTTCGACTCCCTTAACCGTTCCCATAATGCTGGCGATCTGGGCGCTCTTTTCTTCCAGCGTCTTCAAAGTATCGCCGTAGACCTTGATGGCCAACTCGCCCTTTACCCCACTGACCGCCTCTTCCATGTTGTCTTCGATGGGTTGAGAGAACCCCCAGACCACGCCCGGAATTTTGTTGAGTTCGCGATTCATGGCAGCGATCAATTCGTCTTTGTTCTGATGAAAAACCGGACGCCATTCTTCTTTCGGCTTCAGGTCAACAAAGTACTCGGTGTTGAAGAAGCTGGTTGTGTCCGTGCCGTCATCTGGACGGCCGGTTTGACTGGTACATTGCGGGACCTCGGGGAACGAGCAAAGAATGATGCGCGCCTGATTCATCACCCTGATGCCTTCGTCCGGACCGGTGCTGGGCGCAAGCGTGCCGCGCACCCAGAGCGCGCCTTCATCGAGGTGGGGCAGGAATTCGGAACCGATGACGCCGCTGAAGGCGAGGAAAAGCGTAAACAAGAACCCGACCAAGCCCACTCCCAATACCAGTCCACGCCGGCGAATTGCCCACCGCACCGCGCTGCGGTAGTGCTCGACTGAATACTCCATGATTGGATTGCGCCATTCCTTCGCTCCCTTCCGGAAGGCGAAACTGGCCAGCACGGGTGCGATCAGAATCGAGAACAGGAGTGCCCCGAGCAGCGCAAAGGCGACGGTCCAGGCCATGGGATGAAAAAGCCTCCCCTCCACGCGCTGCAGCGTGAAGATAGGCAGATAAGCCGTGATGATGATGGCGATGGCGTAGAACACCGGACGCTGCACTTCATGCGAGGCTTCGCTGATTTTTTCGTTGGGAGTCTTGATGTCCCCGTTCTTGTGGCCCAGGTGGCGCACAATGTTTTCGATCATCACTACCGCGCCGTCGACCACCATGCCGAAATCCAGCGCGCCCAAAGACAGAAGGTTTGCAGGAATGCCGCGCAAGTCCAAACAGATCGATGCGAACAAGAGCGAGAACGGAATCGTGGCCGCCACGATAAGCGCGCCCCGGATGTTGCCGAGAAACAGGAACAGGATGATCGATACCAGGATCATTCCTTCCGTCAGGTTGTGCAGGACGGTGTGGCTGGTGAAGCGAACCAGGGTGCTGCGATCGATAAAGGGGACAATCTTCACGCCGGGAGGCAGGATATGATCGTTCAGTTCGTCCACCTTATTGTGGATGCCCTGCAGGGCTGTATCCGCTGCTGCGCCTTTGCGCAATAGCACGATGCCGGACACGACATCGTCGTTATCGATGATCTTTCCGTTCTCCCGGTGAATGGCTTTAGCGAACTGACCCAGCCGGATCTTTGGACCCTGCGAAACCACGGCAATGTCCTTGACCCGAAGCGGCGTGCCATTCTTGGTGGTGATGACCGTCTGTTCAATGTCATGGACACGATCCACCAGTCCCACGGAGCGAACATTGATCTGCTGCAGACCTTCCTGAATGAAGCTTCCGCCGGCGTTGGTGTTGTTGTTGGCGAGTTGTTGCTCGACCTGGGCCAGGCTCAGCCCGTAAGCGACCAGTTTGTTGGGGTCGACGCGCACCTGGTACTCGCGCGTCGGGCCGCCGAAGCTGGAAACATCGACAATATCCGGTACCTGTTTGAAATTCTTTTCGACGACCCAGTCTTCGATAGACTTCAGCTCCATTGGGTCATAGGCAGGATTGGTGCTGCGCAATGTGAAGAAATAAATTTGGCCGACCGGGCTCCAGTCTGTGCCCATTTGCGGCACAACGCCCGTCGGCAGCGTGACCTGGCTCAGGCGCTCCAGCACGCGCTCGCGGTTCCAGTTGTTGTCCGACTCGTCATCGAAGATGAGCTTCAGGTCGGAGAGTCCGAAGAGCGAGAACGAGCGCAGATGCACGACATGCGGAATGCCGTTCATCACGACCTCGAGCGGGATCGTGACCTGCTGTTCGATTTGTTCCGCCGAAATTCCCGGCCATTGCGTAATGATCTCGACGTAGTTGTCGGCTACGTCGGGATAGGCCTCAATGGGCAGCCGCTTGAACGAGACGATGCCTCCGGCAAAAAGGATTAGCGCCAGAGCCAGCACGAGCAGCCGGTTACTCAACGCGAAATCGACGACGCGGCGAATCATTTATTGCTCCACCCTATTGCTCCACCTTTTTATTGCTCGACTTTATTGTTCGACCGTGTTTTGCAGTGCCAAAGCGTTTGAGACCACCTGATCTCCGGGGTTGATGCCGGAAACAACCTCCTGCAGGTTGCCGGGAAGCATGCTTCCCGTGACTACTTCCAGGCGCTTGAAGTGTCCGGCGCTTAGCGGGATGTAGACCCACTCGCGATCATGCAAGTGGAGAATGGCAGTAGCCGGAACCGCGCTCCGCATTTCCGCCTGCTTCCCATAGAACGTGGCGGTAACGAACATGCCCACGCGCATCAGACCGGGGTTGGCGACTTCGAGCCGGACCTTCGCAGTGCGGATCGAGGGATCGAGAACCGGCAGAATGTTATCGATGCGACCCTTGAAGGTGCGGTTGGGATAGGCGTTCAGGCGGATATCCGCATATTCGCCGACGTGCACGGCGTCGAGATCATTTTCGTAAACGTCGCAGATGATCCAGACATAAGAAAGATCGGAGATGGTGAAGGGATTAGGCGAACCCAATCCTTGGACGCCCGACGCGTTGGTAACTTGCTGGTCGGTAATCACGCCCGATATTGGAGCGGTGATGTCGACGATGCCAGATGGGTGGTCTTTATCGATGCCGAGAAGCTTTAGCTGTTCGGTTGCGGCGTTCAGGTCGGCCTTGGCATCGCCTGCGGTGCTCTCTGCTTGTTCAAGCGCGCTTTTGGCGATTGCGCCTTTTTCATAGAGAATCTGGGCACGCTCAAGCTGTATACGCGCCAGCCGCTCATCGTTTTCGGCTTTCATATACGTCTGGTAAGCCCCGGCCACATCGTTACTGCGAACTCTCAGCAGTAGCTGGCCTTTCTTCACCGTATCGCCGAGCCTGGCTTTGATCTCTACGACGCGTCCTGCGGCGAGTGAAATCACGGGCACGGCGCGGTTGATATCGGGCTGCACGACGCCGGTGACATTCAAGGCAGGCGCGGCCTTGTGCTCGACTGCTTTCACCAGGGGAAACTGATCAGGGTGGTCCACTTTGAAGTTGTTGGCGTCCAGGTCAGGCTCGATGGTTGCCGGGGGCGGCGCTTCGGCCTTGGGGTCTGCCTTGCCTTCATTGCAACCAACGAGGAGCAAGCTCAAGGGCAAGCAAAGAGCCGCTATCACGATCGGGCCAACAAATTTGGTTTTCATTGGATGACCTCCCGGCCCACGGCCTGATTTAACTGCGCCGCCGCCGTCAAGTAGGAACCAACCAGGTTCACGTAGTTCAACTGCACGCCGCGGTACTCGGCCTGCGCGTTCAGGAAATCAAGCAGCGACGCACCGCCATGCTGGTATGAGAAAGTAATGGTGTCGCGCACCCGGACAGACTGTTGCAGATATTTGGCCTTGTAAGGCCGCAGCAAAACCAGATCGCTCTCGACCGTGGCGTAGCTGGAATCCACATCCATGAAAACTTGCGCTTCCGCGGCATCGCGCAATCTTTGGTTGCGTGTGATATCCAGTTGCGTGCGCAGCTTTTCTCCCTGGTTGCGGTCGAAGATGCGGAAGGGGATGCTGACGCTGACGCCGATCGTATTTGTGCCGAACGGGTTATTGGTGGAGGAGTTGTGCGTGTACCATGCGCTCAGAGTCGGATCGGTTGAGCCGTTGGCGACCGCCAGCTTGTGGTCGGTTTGAGCCTTGTCCACGGCTTGAATGGCAGCTTTCAAGTCGGGCCGCGTGTCCAGGGCGATCTTGCGGAACTCGTCACGCGGCATGAGCTCATCGCCGAAATCGTACGGGCCGGCCACGTCAACTTCATCGATGGGAGTCCGGGAATTCAGGAGCGTAAGCAGTTGGATCTTTGCGTTTTCCAGGTTCTCCTCGGCAGATTGCAAATCCGACTCATACTGCACCCGTTGCAGTTCCAACCGGTCGAGATCGATCTGCGCAATGTCGCCGGCGTTGAAGCGGCTTCTGCTGATATCGAGCACATGGTCGTAGTAAACCAGGTTATCCTTTGCCAGTTGCAGCACCACTTTCGCCTGCAGCGTTGACACAAAGGCGCTGCGCAGGTTGAAGAGCATGGTTCTTTCCATGTCAACGTGGTTCGACTCTGCAATCAGGGTCGCCTTTTTAGCGCTCTCCAGGCGCAACTCCCGCTTGTGCCGCCGTTCATGCAAATAGCTGATACCGGGACTTTCGAAAGTGCCCGCGAACGGGCGCCAGACACCTCTATCAGGAGCGATCTGGGTGCCGTCAACCGACAGAGTGAGATCCGGGTTCGGACGCAAGAACGCGGTGATCTCCTGCGCCTTCGACTCGTCGATGTTCAGCTTGTCGGCCAGCAGCGTGGGATTGTTCAGCTCGAAGCGGTCCTTCACCTGCTCCCAAGTCCAGGCGCGAGGCGGGGACTGCGCCGGCGTCCGCGCCTGCGGGACCGCCTGCGCCGAACCCGAGCCCGTGCCCAACCCTACCAGCAGCAATGACGACCAAAATCTTCTTCGCATCCAGTGCTCCATAAAGACTGGGGAACTTCCTAACTTCCTAACTTCCTTCTGAAGTATCGCCGACGTAGCTCGCTACGTCTGCTGTCAGAGTCGCCGCCAGCGCGTTTCTTCAGTATCCGGTTTCCCTCGTAAGGATTCTCTAAAGAAGAGGGAGAATCGCCGTGGATTTATTGCTGCAACCCATCAGCGATACGCGAACAACGCGTTACAAGGATGATGCGGCGAACTACCCGAGGAGGGAAAAAGGAGGCGCCCGGCCCCCATGAAAAACGCAAGGACTGGCGAGTGGCGATCCACAGGTACCGGAAACTTCAAGCAGCGCAACTTCCGGAGTAACCAGCCGAACCGTACTCGCCACGGTAGCCGGAGGGCCTTGCAGCCGGTTGATCCAGGCCGAATTCTTGTCGCTTCCCGCCTGGCGCACCGTGCGTTTGCTGACAGAGGAGTCCTCCATCTCGGCCCGCATGGCGTGCAGATCGTCCGAAGCCGAGATTACCGGAAAAAGCAGAACCAGGGCGCATCCCAGGGCCAGCAGACATTGCAGGGAGGTCACCCCGCGCACCGATCGGGATCCCCCGCTCCGCCGCCACAGCCAGAAGGCCGGAAGCGCGAGCAGCAGCCATGTGAGATTGAGCAGCAGCTCCATTTTCAGTTTCTGGTTTCCAGTTTACAGTTGCGGCGGAAACGTTGTCTCGAAGGCGCGAATAAACGGCGCGCCCACACTCCGCTTGCAGGGTCTAGTTTTTCAGAAATCCCAAACTGAAGTCAACGTGACCACCGTACCGCCGTTGAATCGCGAGAACCGGAAACGAAAACTGGAAACGTTTCTAAGGCCCTACGACTACCTGCAGCGCCGTCGGAGTTTGCATCCGCTCGCGGTAGATGGCATTGCGCTTGGCCACTTCCCCTACCAGGTTAACGTAGACCACATAGGCCCCGTGCGGCAAGGTCTCGCCGAACGGCAACGCCATGCCAATCGTGCCTCTCTTCAAGGGAAAATGCTGGTAGCCGATCTCGGTCGCCCGTCCGTCCTCGGCCACGGCCTTTACGTCGAAGGTCAAATCCATGTCGTCGGCCGTGGTGTTCGATACCTCCACGCTGCCATCGATGCGGTTCCCCGTGACGTGCGCCGGAACCTTCCATGCCAGCGTGATGCCCTCGACCACTTTAATCAACAATTTCCGCTGCACCGCCTGTTGGGGATTGTCGCCGTCCCGGACCGCGACCACAAACTGAAATTCGCCTGCCCGCTCGGCTTCGCCGTGCAGGACTCCGTTCTCTTCAAGTTTGATCCCTGGGGGCAACGCGCCACTTTCCACGCGCCAGTGCAGGACGGGCACGTAGTTGCCCCGCGCGTGAAAATTTACCTGATATGTGCCATGGAGATAAGTCGCGGGCAACTCCGCAGGCTCGATCACAAGGCCCTCGTCTTTGTCTTTGTCTTTGTCTTTGTTTCTATCCTTATCCTGCGAAGGTCTGTCTTTATCTTGATCTTGCGAAGTTCGGTCCTGGGAAGTCTTGTCCTGCGGGGTGGTTGCGCCCGCGGCCATCACCAGCGCGCACGCGACTGCGGCAAGATACGCCGCCCAGCGGAATCTGAGTCCCCACTTCATCTTTGAGTCCTTAATTCTTCAATCTGAATTCTTCAACATGCGAGGATCAGACGCGTGCTTCTTCCATTATGCTACCCGAATCCTCGCTCCTCTCGCACAATTCGGGCGATCCGGTGGTCACAGCAGTGTGCCGATTTGGATGCAGAGAACCGCAAACAGGAGCCGCACTTACGCGCACAACCTTAGAATGTAAAGATATGTATAGCTTGCGCCCGCCCAATAGTTTTTGTTTTGTGCGCGCGCTACTTGTTTCCGTGGTTCGGGTTTAAGGCAAGTGAATTCACCTGTGCTAACCTCGGAATTAAAGGTGACAAGCTCCACGATTTTCCCCGGAGGAAGTTATGTCTGTACGCAACGCGTTCGCTTCGTTCCTCGCACTTTCTACCCTCGCACTTCTAGTTGGCTGCGGAAACGGCAGCGGGATTACCAACCCCGTAGCCCCTCCCAGCGGCGGCTTCAGCAAGAGCAATCTGAACGGCACCTACGTCTTTTCCGTCTCGGGCCTCGACAGTGGCGGTTTTTCGATTGCGATGGTTGGCACCCTCAACGCCAACGGGAACGGCGGGATCACCGGCGGCACGATGGATATTAACGACGAAAATTTTACCTCCCCACTTCCGAACCTAGCGATCAGCGGCAGTAGCAGTTACAACGTCTCAGTGGACGGACGAGGCAGCGCGACACTCCGTGTCTCTACGCCGTTCGGCAGCAGCATCACGCTTGACTTCGTGCTGGCCTCCAGTTCGCACGGATTCGTCATCCAATTCGACGGCAACGCCACCGGCAGCGGCACGCTGGATCTGCAGACCGCCGGCCTCACCCAGAGCGCTCTCGCCGGTTCCTATGCCTTCAGCATGTCCGGAGTCGATTCGGCTGGCACCGGCAGCTTCGCCACTGTGGGTAACTTTGCCCTTGACTCGACTGGGACGGTTACATCCGGTCTTGAGGATTTCAACGACAACGGGCTCCTGGTGTATGCGAGCGAGGCGCTTGGCGGGCAGGTGATTCTTGGACCATCCGCTACGCCAGCTTCGCTTCTGACTACCTCCCCTTACGCTGAAACGTTCGACGTATATGCGATTGACGCCACACATCTGAAGTTTATTGAGATGGACACGCTTCCGATACTTTCAGGGGATGCGTACTCCCAAACCAGCACGACGGTACCAACTGGCCCGCTGGCCTTTACCTTGTCAGGCTTCATCACAAACGCTCCTTTTGCGTCCGGGGGCTTCATGATCACTGACGGCGCGGGCGGCATCACCGCGGCCTCCACCGAAGACTTCAACAGCAATGGAGCTCCTGGCTCGTCGCCATCCTTCTCCGGCATCTACACCGCTGCCGGCACCGGCCGATTCACATTGGGCAGCTTCGCCAACTTCGTCGGAGGAGCGCAGTTTGCGGCGTATCCTTCCAGCGGTGGCTTGCTGTTGATGGAAATCGACACCACTAGCCAGGGCATCCTGAGCGGCGCAGCGTACGCACAGCAAGCGGGCGCTGCATTTGCCGCATCGCAAGGCTACGGACTAAACCTTACGGGCATCAATCTGGGAGCAGCGACCGGCTCCGAAGAGGAAGTGGATGACATTGCCGAGTTCGCCGCCAACAGCACCGGACTGACCGTAACCGGCTTGATTGATGAGAACTTCGCTCCTACTGGCGCCCCGATCTTTGACCAAGCACTGAGCGGTGCGTACAGCGGCCCGGATTCCAGCGGACGCTACACCATCCTAGCCACGGCCGGGAACAGCAATACGAGCACCTTGAACGGCGGATTCGGTCTCACGTTCTACGCTGTGGACGGTACAACCTTCCCGTTCATCGAATCGGACACTGGCGGGCAGGTAGCTACGGGCGTCTTCGTGAAGCAGAATTCCGCCCTTCCAGGGTCGGCTGCAGCCCGGTCGACCATGTTCATTCCGCGGCCTTTAATACGGCCGCACGCGGCTCATCCGAAGGGAGAATAAGGACAGCATCTTCAAAATCATTGGGCGCGGCTTTGCAGCCGCGCCCCATGTTTATTCTCCGCAACTTCTCCGAAACCCGGCTCTCTGATTGCTCGCTTAGTGACCTTGGTTACCTTTAACGAGTATCTGACGTTCAAGCACAATGATCCTAAGCCTTGACCCTGTGGAGACGAAGAGTGCTCAACCGAAGCTTTCTGCGTGTTTCGATATTCGTGCTGATCAGCGCCTCCCTGGCGTCGGCGCGGGACCTTGCCCTGGTTTCTAACAAATCCAACGCGCTCGGTGGCATCACTGTCGCGGAACTGGCCAAGCTTTGTAAAGGACAGACCAACCGCTGGCCGGACGGCAAGCCCGTAACGTTCGTTATGCGCTCCCCGTCGGTGCCGGCAATGAAAGTAGTTCTGGAAAAGGTTTATGGCATGTCCGAGAGCGAGGTCAATGGCCTCATCGCCACCTCCAATCACGGACGCGTTGACCATCCCGCCATAGTAGTTGCCGCCTCTGACGAAGAACTTGTAAATAAGGTGGCGTCGGTTCCCGGAGCGATTGGCGTCGTGGATGTGTATTCGATCAACAGCAGTGTCGCGGTGGTCAAGGTCGCAGGCAAACTTCCCCTCGAACCTGGGTACCTGTTGCACGGGAACTAGAAGTGTCAGTGGTCAGTGGCTAGTGGTCAGTAAAACCCGGGTCGCCGCCGACCTCGGTGGTCACTGACGGCTCCAGTGATCTGAGATTTAGCAGAGGCAGATTTGCTGGCCACTGACCACTAGCCACTGACCACTGATCACTGAACACTGAACTTGAAACATGGCTGCTCCTGGCAAAAAGCTCGCTTCCACCAAGCCGTCGTCGCCGGCGGGAGCCTATGCTCGCCAATTCCCGCGCTTTGCCGTCGATGCCCGCATGCAGGTCCGCATGTTTCAGTGCGGCGAATTCCGCAGCTGTTGGGGGCGTTCAACGGAACTGGGTCAGGACGGCATCGGCGCTACACTTACTGGCGACCTCGAAAGCGGCGAAATCGTTTCCCTCGAAATTCCACTGCCCCTCAGTCCTTATCCCTTGAAAGTGCGGGCAATTGTGCGCTACCGCCAGGGCTTGCGTTACGGTTTTGAGTTCCTCACGCTTAACAACACGCAGCGCGAGATGATTTGCCGCGTCTGCGAAATGCACGCCACCAAGACCTAAACCTCAGTTCCGGCAGCGCGATAAGCGCAAGAAAGTCCGAGGCTAGAGCAGAACCTTCCAGGACCCGCATCTGGAAAAGCGGGAACGCACGACACGTTTGTGCAGGCTAACGAAGGGCGGGCATATTGCTGCTCCAGCAATCGGCGACGATGAACCATGCCCCGAGACGGCGCCAGGCTCTCAAGTACTTGCCCCGGTCAGCGAGGATGGTGCTGTCGGGCTGACGGATGGCGACAGTGTAGCGACCGATCTCCATGGCGAGGTCACCTGCCGATTCGACGCGGATGGTTTCGAGGCGGAGGTCTTCGTATCCCGCTTCTCCGATCTGGCGGAGCAGGCGCTCCACGGCCGTAGGGCCATAGGCAGGATCGCGATGCGGCGCCATGAATACGCCGTCTTCCGCGAAGAGAGCTGCAACCTGATCGTAGTTCCCCGTATTGAAAGAGGTAACGAAATCCTGAGCCAGATTGCGGATTGCGGACTGAACATCCAGGAACGGACGAGAGTCCGCCACGGAACTAGAATAGGGCCGATACATCTACTACCTCCTGGGGAAGGGCAAAGAGCAGATCCAGGCCAGAATGGAAGCCGCTCTCAATGTAGAGGCATTCTAGCGCAAAAGGGTCTGTGGAAGTATGAACATTTTTGAAGAGAGAAAGAAAAAATTCAGCGCGCGCTGAGTGCCGCTGGGGAGGAAGATGGTTTTTCACTTGTCGGCGGGTGGATGTGGGGTTATGTTGCGCGGATGGACGAACGGAGGCAGGAACCGGCGGAGGGAAGCTGGGTAGAAGCGAAGCCCTGGAATGCGGCACCGGGGGCGGAGCGGCGACTGGGGCATCCGGAGCGTTTTTGCCCGAACTGTTCGTTGGAATTAAGCGAGAACCGGTGCAAGTTGAGCTGTCCGCGCTGCGGGTTTTATCTGAGTTGCTCGGATTTTTACTGAGTGTGAAAAGTTTTGCGCCTCCAGGTCCGCCTGACATGCCGGGCGATCTCCGTCTACAATGTCCCAGAGACTAAAATTTTCCTGGTCATGATTAGGAGAGAGCGATGGAACGAAAGGCGAGCGCAGTGTGGAAGGGCGGATTGAAGGATGGAAAGGGAACGATTTCGGCTCCCGGCGGGGTGCTGAAAGATACGCAGTACTCGTTTACCTCACGGTTTGAGAACGGGCCGGGGACGAATCCGGAAGAGTTGATTGCTGCGGCGCACGCGGCGTGTTTTTCGATGGCGCTTTCGGCGCAATTGGGCGGAGCCAATCTGACGCCGGAGAGCATCAGCACGAACGTCACCCTCACCATGGAAAAACTGGATTCTGGGTGGACCATTACATCGAGCCACATTGATGTCGTGGGGAAGGTTCCGGGAGCGGATGCGGCCGCGTTCCAGAAGTACGCCGAGGCGGCGGAGAAGGGCTGTCCTGTATCGAAAGTGCTGAACGCGAAGATCTCGATGACGGCAAAGCTGGGGTGAAGCCGGCAGACGGCTTTCCACTTCAGGAGCGGGACTTCGGATCTGCCGAAGGTCGTCGAGCGTGGGTTAGAAATGCGAAAATTTGTCGTGTCATTTCCAATGGAGAGTAAATAGGCCACCTTGTCGCTCACGCCCTGCACGTCGCGGAACTGAAAATTTTCGGCTTCCGGCACTACCCGGATGTCCAGGTATTTCCGCCATCCGTCGTGAGGGTGTATGTCCCGCCAGTTCCCGCTGCCCAGACAATCTGCGAGTTCACCGGACTGACGCCGTGCTACTGTTTTGCGGTGTAAGCGTGGGTTGGTTGACTTTCGACGGTCCCTGCGCAAAGCCGAGAATTGAGCAGGCGGCAATCAGAAATAGAGGCAATGAGAGCTTCAACATAGGAGTTCTCCGGGGACGGGCATTCGTGGCGTGAAGCAGTATATGGACGCCGCAGAGAAGGTGTCAATCGGGCCAGTATCGTAACCGCGTTTCGTAGCTGGGTTCGCAGCAAAGACTGCGTGCAGGTTTGACACAGATTTTAGTGTCTGTAGAATAAACGGGTAGGTCTTCCTGACACGGCGGCCTTGGGGCCGCCGCTGCCTTGCAATTGCCATCGTGGCGGAATTGGCAGACGCGCATGGTTCAGGTCCATGTACCGGCAACGGTGTGGGGGTTCGAGTCCCTTCGATGGCACCAAGAACATTTTTCCGGAATCTTTTCTTCCATTGCGATGTACCGAACGGCATGAGTCTCATCTGGTGCGCGAAGTCCCTGAAGGCTTAAGCTCCACCGCTCTTTCCGCGAGCGGGCGCAGTCTCGTTCACTCTCTTCATGAAAAATCTTGCGAGCATGACCTGCCGAGTGGGCTCCTGCTGTTGGCGCTGTGCGGGATATGCGCGTCGCAGAAGCTGGCCATCGCCGTGGATGATTTGCCGCTGAATGGAGATTTGCCGCCGGGCGTTACGCTCGCTGAGACTGCGAAAAATGTGCTGGCAATTCTACAGAAGCGGCACGTGCCCGCGGTATATGGATTTATCAACGCTAAGAAACTGATATTGAAGCGAGCGGCGAAGGCCGCTTCGGAAGTCAAGAATACCACCGCAAGCTGAAAGGAATCTCAAACGGGACCTAATCTCGATTCGCAGCGCGCTCTCTCCCGTATAATTCAGGCACTCGATATGCCTGTTTCCCTTGACCAGATTGTCAGCTCGACGCGCGGGAAAGTGGTTGATGCGAAAGGAAGTGCTGATCTGCGGGAGATGGAGCGGCGGGCGGAACGGCATATTCCGCGCGGGTTTCGGCGCGCTCTGGAGAAAAAGGGCAGGGCCGGCGTGGCGCTGATCGCGGAGCTAAAGAGGGCGTCGCCATCGAAGGGATTGATCCGCTCGGAGTTTCTTGTGGAGGAGTTGGCGAAGGACTTGGAAGCGGCGGGGGCGGCGGCGCTTTCGGTGCTGACGGATGAGGAATTCTTTCAGGGGTCGCTCGGCAAATTTGCGGTTGGCTTCGGCGGGGGTGAGGGTCCCGTGCCTTCGCAAGGATTTTATTGTGGACGAATTTCAGTTGCTGGAGGCGCGAGCGAATTCGGCGGATGCTGTGCTGCTGATCGTGGCGGCTTTATCGCAGAAGGAGTTGACGCGGCTCGCTCTGGGTGCTCAGTCGCGCGGGCTCGACATTTTGTGCGAAGTGCATGATGCGGAAGAATTGCAGCGGGCTTTGGATGCAGGGTGCGATTTGATTGGGGTGAACGCGCGTGATCTGCGGACTTTCAAGGTCGATGCGGAGACGGCGTTCCGGCTGGTGGAGCGACTTCCGAAGAATGTGATGAAGGTTGCGGAGAGCGGCATTCGGTCGGGAGAGGATATTGCGCGGTTGCGGGCGGTGGGGTATCAGGCGTTCTTGATTGGGGAGTCGCTGATGCGGGCGGAGCGGCCGGGAGAGGCGCTGCAGGCCTTAGTTGCCAGTACCCAGTTCCGAGTGCCTAGCGGGCGGTGAGCGCTGTGCAGCGAATCTTTTTACGTCTAGCGGACAACTTCTTCTATGACTTGGGTGAAGATTTGTGGGATGACGAATTTGGAAGACGCGCTGATCGCTGTTGACGCCGGGGCGGATGCGGTGGGGTTTGTGTTTTATGAGAAGAGTCCGCGGAACATTAGTGTCGAGGCCGCGCGGGAGATCGTGGAGAAGTTGCCGGAGAGCGTGGAGAAAGTGGGCGTGTTCGTGAATCTCGAGCGGAGCAGATCCGTGAGATTGTACTGGCGGTGGGCTTGAGCGCCGTCAAGTTGCATGTCGCAAGTCGAGTGGACAGCGGTGATTGGAAGACCCGTGACCGGCAACAGAATGCGTAGGTGCTTCGAAACTGATTCCGATGGTGTATGGTTACGCGTTGAAGGAAGGCGGAATTTTTCTATTAGTCACCGTTTCGCGCCAGATCTTCGCAATATTCATGGATTCGGGAATCTGTGCAACAGCCGGTGGCACCGGTAAGAATTTCGATTGGGGGAGCGCGGTAGGCGATCAGGTGCATTGGCGAGAGCCGGTAGTGCCTGTAATCATGGCCGGCGGCTTGACATCCGAAAGTGTTGGCCGAGGCAATGCGGACTGTTCTAACCTTGGGGAGTGGATGTGGCTTCCGGAGTGGAGGCGAGACCAGGGAAAAAAGATCCGGAGAAGGTGCGGGCATTTGTGAAGGCGGTGCGAGACGCGGATCGGAAGACGAGTTAGAAATGGCTACGGTTCCAAGACCAATCAAAGTCAAAATCCCCGCGCCTGCCGCAAGGACGCGGCGAGAGGACGGCGGCATCGGCCGCGAGTTCGAACCGCTCCGGAGAGTGTTCCCGGGCGATTTGGGGTTTACGGCGGGCGCTATGTGCCGGAAACTTTGATGGCGGCGTTGGAGGAGTTGGAGGGGGAGTATGAAAAGGCGAAGCGGGATCCGAAGTTTCAGCGGCGGCTGGAGGAGTTGCTGCGGACTTATGCGGGGCGTCCTACGGCGCTTTCATTTGCGCGGCGGCTAACGCAGAAGTTGGATGGGGCGAAGATTTATTTGAAGCGGGAAGATCTGCTGCACACCGGGGCGCACAAGATCAATAACTGTTTGGGTCAGGCGTTGCTGGTGGAGCGCATGGGTAAGCGGCGTGTGATTGCGGAGACGGGTGCTGGGCAGCATGGCGTAGCTACGGCTACGGTTTGCGCGCTCTTGGGTTTTGAGTGCGTCGTTTATATGGGGACCGAGGACATGCGGCGGCAGGAGTTGAATGTGTTTCGCATGCGGTTGCTGGGAGCAGAGGTGCGCGGGGTGGAGTCGGGATCGCGCACTTTGAAGGATGCGATCAACGAGGCCATGCGCGACTGGGTCACGAACGTGCGGAGAACTCATTATTTGTTGGGCAGCGTACTGGGGGCGCATCCGTATCCGACGATGGTGAGGGATTTTCATCGGGTGATTGGGCGCGAGGCGCGGGCGCAAATGTTGAAGGCTGAGGGGAAATTGCCGGCGGCGGTGATTGCTTGCGTAGGCGGGGGATCGAATGCGATCGGAATTTTCTATGAGTTCATAAAAGATAAAAAGGTTCGATTGATTGGGGTGGAGGCCGGCGGACGCGGCCTCGGCTTGGGCGAACATGCGGCGCGTTTTCGCGGAGGATCGCCGGGAGTTTTGCAGGGTACGTATTCTTACGTGCTGCAGGATTCCGCAGGACAGATTGCGAAGACGCATTCGGTTTCGGCTGGGCTGGATTATCCATCGATTGGGCCGGAACATGCGGAGTTGCGGGACGCGGGGCGGGCGCAGTACGTTCCGGCGTCGGACGCGGAGGCGCTGGAGGCGACTACATTGCTGGCGCGAACGGAGGGGATTATTCCGGCTCTCGAGTCGGCGCACGCCATCGCGGAGGTTGTAAAGCGGGCGCCTAGGATGAAGAAGTCCGATGTGGTAATTGTGAATGTGTCCGGGCGCGGGGATAAGGATATTGGGATTATGCGCGAATCGCTCTCGCTGCGATGAAAATTTTAATGTCTTCACCACAGACGGTCACAGAGTAAATCTTAGGTGCGAAGTGATTTTGCGAGCATGCCCTTATCTTTTTATAAGAAGCCGGCGCTGGTTGTGTATGTGACTTGCGGCGATCCGGATCTCGCGACTACGCGGGCGGTGGTGCTGGCTGCAATTGATGCGGGCGCGGATGTGATTGAGTTGGGCGTGCCATTCAGCGATCCGGTAGCGGATGGGCCGGTGATTCAGCGGGCTAGCGAGCGGGCACTGAAGCGCGGCACGTCATTGGCGTCAGGTGTTGACGCTGGCGGCGAAGTGCGGCAGCATGCGCAGTCTACCGGATTGGTCGTGTTTTCCTATTTGAATCCGATTCTGCGGATGGGCATGGAGAAGTTTTGCATGGTGGCGCGGCATGCGGGAGTGGACGGCGTGCTGATAACGGATTTGCCCGTGGAGGAAGCAGGCGAATATTTGCGCGCGATGGAGGTGCACGACCTGGCGCCGATTTTTCTGGCGGCGCCGACCAGTCCGGATGCGCGGTTGAAACGGATTGCGGCAGCCTCGCGAGGGTTTGTGTACGCGGTTTCGAGGACGGGAGTGACGGGAGCGCGGCAGAAGTTGGCAGGGGATGCGCAGAAATTAGTGCGACGCTTGCGGCGGGTTACGAGGCTGCCGGTCGCGGTCGGGTTTGGGATTTCGAATGCTGAGCAGTTTTCCGAAGTCGGCAAGTTTGCGGATGCGGTGGTGGTGGGAAGCGCGATTGTCGAAACGATCGAACGGAATCGAGGGCGGGAGGCGGCGGCTGTGGGAGAATTTGTGACAGAGCTGACGGCTGCGAGCTTGGGTAGAGTTTGAACGCGTCCGATGCCGCAGGAAACTAGAAACGCAGGCGTTTATGGAAATGCCTGCAAGGCTGGCGGCCCGCGAAAGCGGCTAGGGATCCTTCGACTGCAGTTGTGTTTCGCTTTCGCGAAGCACAATCCTCGCTCAGGATGACAGGGTTTGGAATAGGAATCGCATGGATATTGCGGATTGGCGAAAGAAGATCGACGATCTCGACCGGCGGCTGGTGGAACTGTTGAGCGACCGGGCGCGGGCGGCGGTCGAGATTGGCCGGCTGAAGCGGGATACGAACCTCGCCGATTTACGAGCCGGAGCGGGAGCGGAATGGTGTTCGAGAATGTGCAGGGGATGAATCGAGGGCCGCTGCCGGCGCGCGATCTGGTGAGAATTTTTGAACGGATCATGGATGTCATGCGGAACATCCAGAAGGAAGGGATTGGGGCCAAGGCCGATGCGGCTAAGGCGGAGACGGAGTTGGATTCGGATGTGAACGATTGAAACCGTCATTGGTCGTGGTCGGTAGCCTAGCATCGCGTTGAAGGCGCCCCTGGTTGTGGTGGGATGATTTCGTGGAGTGGGTCGGGGTCTGTGGAGGCGGACGCGACAGCAGGTTCCTCGCTTCGCTCGGAATGACAACTGCAAGGTGAATGACCAGCAAAGACCTAACGGCTAGAAGCAAGAAGCAGAGATCTTTCTATGATTGTTGCGATGCAGGACATGGCGGATGAGGGGCAGATTCAGCAGGTGATCGAACACCTGGTGAAGATGGGGTTTGAGGTGCACCGCTCGACCGGAGCGCGGCAAACGGTATTGGGCGCAGTGGGAGCGGGGATTGACTTTGACATACGCATCATCGAACTGATGCCGGGTGTGCAGGAAGTGCATCGCATCAGTTCCCCTTACAAGCTGGCGGGGAAGAGTTTTCGTCCGGAAGGTACGGTTGTCAAACTGGCGAACGGGGTGGAGATTGGCGGGAACGAAGTGGTGGTGATGGCGGGACCCTGTTCGGTGGAGACGCGGGAGCAAATTTTTGCAACCGCGGAAGCGGTGGCTAAGGCGGGGGCGCGAGGGCTGCGGGGCGGAGCGTTCAAGCCGCGGAGTTCTCCTTACTCTTTTCAGGGGCATGGAGAAGATGCGCTGAAATTGCTGCGCGAGGCTGGAGACAAGTTCAAGCTGCTGGTGGTCAGCGAAGTGATGGAGATCTCGCAGATTTCGATGATGCTGGCGTATGTCGACATTCTGCAGGTTGGGGCGCGTAACATGCAAAACTTTAATCTGCTGCGCGAACTGGGGAAAGTGCGCAAGCCCGTGCTGCTGAAGCGCGGGATCGCGGCTACTTTGGAAGAGCTGCTTCTGTCGGCGGAATACATTATGGCGGGCGGGAATTACGAAGTAATTTTGTGCGAACGCGGGATCCGAACGTTCGAGACTTACACGCGAAACACGATGGATATTTCGGCGATTCCGATTATCCACAAGCTGTCGCATTTGCCGATGACTGCGGATCCGTCGCATGGAACGGGGCGGCGCGACAAGGTCGCGCCGATGGCGCGCGCATCGCTCGCGGCGGGAGCCGATGCGTTGCTCATTGAAGTGCATTGCGATCCGAACAAGGCATGGTCGGATGGTGCGCAGTCGCTGTTTCCTGAGCAATTCGCGAAGTTGATGGATGAGTTGCGGATGATTGCGCCGGCGGTGGGGAGAGCCATTGGGTAATTTTGCAATTTTGTAATTGTGTAATTTGAAAACAGAATGCGCAGAGAAGTTCTAAGTTGCTCAATTACAAAATTACCCAATTACTCAATTCCTTCTATGCCAATCAGGCAAATCACGATTATTGGGACGGGGCTGATCGGCGGGTCGTTTGCTCTGGCGCTGCGGAAACACAGGTTTGCCGGGCAAATTGTGGGTTGCGACCGGCAGCCGGTGTTGAAGAGGGCGAAGATGCGTGGCGTGATCGACGCCGGAGTTGTCGAGCCCGAGGACGCGGTGCGCGGCAGCCAGTTGGTGGTGCTGGCGACGCCGGTGCTGGCGATCATGGATTTAATTGGTCGGCTGGGTCCGGAGCTGCCGGCGAGCACGCTGCTGACGGATGTGGGAAGCACGAAGGCGGGGGTGGCGGAGCGGGCGCTGAACGTGTTTGGGAAAAATGCGGGCAAGCGATTTCTGGCGGGGCATCCGATGGCGGGAAAGGAGCACGGCGGCGTGGATTATGCGGACGCCGATTTGTTCCAGAACGCGGTGTGGTTCTTGACACCGCTGCCAGGACAGAATCTGCGTGAAGGGAAGTTCGCGGAATTTGCGGGATGGATCGATCAGATGGGGGCGCGCATCGCGATGCTGCCGCCGGAGGATCACGACCGGCTGTGCGCGTGGATCAGCCATCTGCCGCAAATGATTTCGACGGCTCTGGCGGCAGCGCTGGTGGAGGAGTTTGGAGAAGAAGCGCCGTTGCTTCCGGCGGGCGGGCGGGCACTGCAAGAGATGACGCGGATTTCGGCGAGTCCTTATTCGATGTGGCGGGATATCGCGATCAGCAACAAGAAAAATCTGGAGAATGCGCTGTCCAAGGTGGAGCAGCGGCTGGCGCACATCCGGGAGAATCTGGCTACGCGGGCGCTCGCGGAGGAATTTGAGCTGGCGCATCGGCTGAAGAAGGGCGCGGAGAAGAAGGAGTAGTGCAGTGGTCAGTGATCAGTTATCGACCCACGCTGTCCGTCGACCACTACCTACTGGCCTTTTAGTCCTTTGCTTTTCTCCATGACTCCGTGACTCCGTGACTCCGTGGTGAATTGCATTTAGAATGCGGACGCTATGAATAAAGTGGTGGCTAACGCGGATGAGGCGATTCGCGATGTGGGGGACGGCTCCGTCATCATGCTCGGAGGATTCGGGTTGTGCGGGATTCCGGAGAATCTGATTCGCGCGCTGATGCGGAAGGGATCGAAGAATCTCACTACCATCAGCAATAACGCGGGCGTGGACGGATTTGGGGTTGGTCTGCTGCTGGCGGCAGGACAGATTCGGCGGCATATCGGTACTTACGTGGGAGAGAACAAGATGCTGGAATCGATGGTGTTGTCAGGAAAAGTGGATCTCGACCTGGTGCCGCAAGGAACTTTCTCCGAGCGAATTCGCGCTGCCGGCGCAGGGATTCCGGCATTTTTTACTCCTACTGGCGTGGGAACTGTCGTGGCCGAGGGCAAAGAGACGCGCGAGTTCGACGGCCGAACCTATGTGATGGAGCGCTGTTTGAAGGCGGACTTTGCGTTCGTGAAAGCGTGGAAGGGCGACCGGATGGGAAATCTGGTGTACCGCAAGACGGCGCGGAACTTTAATCCCATCATGGCGACGGCAGCGAAGGTGACGATCGCCGAAGTGGAGCAGTTGGTGGAAGCGGGCGAGTTGGATGGGGATTTGGTGCATACGCCTTCGGTATACGTGAAGCGCATTTTTCAGGGCGAGTTGTATGAGAAGAGGATTGAGAAGCGGACGGTGAGGAGGGTCAGTAGCTAGTACCGGGTACCTGGTACCGAGAACAAGCTAATGAATAAACCTGGGAAAGACGTCGAGAAGCGCGAGCGGATTGTGAATCGGATTGCGCGCGAGTTGCGGGACGGGTTTTATGTAAACCTGGGCATCGGGATGCCTACGCTGGTCGCGAATCATGTTCCGCCGGGGATGGAGGTGGTTCTCCAGTCGGAGAATGGGATGCTGGGGATTGGACCTTATCCGTTCGAGGGTCAGGAAGATGCTGACCTCATCAACGCGGGCAAGGAGACGGTGAGCGAGATGGCGGGTACGTCGTATTTCTCCAGCGCCGATTCGTTTGCCATGATCCGCGGCGCGCATATCGATTTGAGCGTGCTGGGAGCGATGGAAGTGGACGAGTCGGGAAACCTGGCAAACTGGATGATCCCGGGAAAAATGGTGAAGGGGATGGGCGGCGCGATGGATCTGGTGGCCGGCGCACGCCGCACGGTGGTGGCGATGGAGCATACGACTCGGGAAGGCGCGCCCAAGATTTTGGCGAAGTGCACGCTGCCGCTTACCGGTGTGAAAGTTGTGGATACGATTGTGACGGAGATGGCGTACATCCGAGTGACGGAGCGGGGATTGGTGCTGGAGGAAGTGGCTCCGGGGTTGACCGCGGAGGATGTGCAGCGAGCGACCGAGGCGAGGCTGATCGTCAGCGAGAGTTTGAAGGTGATGGAGAGTTAGGTGAGTTCGGGGGGAATTCTTTCGGTTTAGTGCATCCATATCGCAGCGCTGGAACTGCTGCGCCCTAGAACCTCAATGTCCTCCAGCTAGATTCGGAATGGTGCTGCCAACAGCCTGAACGGAAGTGTTATCGCGAGGAAAATAATCTCCAGCACCCCATGGACGGCAACACCCAGGATGCGGAACGGCAGCAACAGCAGCCAGATAAACGGATAGGCGACGAGCGCCAGTAGAGCCAGCGGCCAGCAGATCACGAAGAGTATGCACCACAGGAGGAAAGTGAACATAGTCGGACCTCCTTCTTTATCTATCTGATTGTACGTTGGCTGCTGAGAGAAAGTTCCCACTCCCAAGGGCTTATTCGTAGCGCAAAGCTTCTGCGGGGAGAGTTCTGCCGGCCGACCATGACGGGTAAAGCGTCGCCACGAAGGAAATTCCTACGGCTACCAGGGCTACCAACAAGCCATCGATCGAGCGCGGGGCGAACGGGACGTAATCGATCGAGTAAACCTCTGGCGAGAGCGAAATGATGTGGTAGTGGCCTCCAGCGTATGAGATAGCGTAGCCCAGCAGCAGGCCCATGGCGGTGCCGATCACGCCGATCAGGACTCCCTGAGCGATAAAGATACTTCGCACCTGCGACTTACGAGTGCCCATCGACATGAGCACAGCGATGTCTTTGGTTTTTTCCATGACCATCATAATCAGAGAAATCAGAATGTTCAGAGCGGCCACGAAGACGATCAGTCCGGTGGTGATGTAAGTGACTAGACGCTCCATGTTCAGGGCGTGAAACAGAGCTTTGTTCGTGCTCTTCCAGTTGGTCGCCATGAAGCCCTTGCCGGCCGCATCTTCGAGTTGGCGGGCTACTATGTCAGCCTTGTCAATATCGTCGACCTTGAACTCGATTACTGAAATCAGATCACCAAGGCCGAACAGGCGTTGTGCATCGGAGAGCCGCGTGAACGCCCACGACGAATCGTAATCGAAGAAGCCGGAGTTAAAGATTCCCACCACGCGAAAGCGGCTGTACTTTGGGATCAATCCGAACGGAGTCAGTTCGCCCTGCGGGCTCACTACGAGGACGACGGAACCCACCGTGGCGCCCAGGTTATCGGCCATGTCTTTGCCGAGGATGATGGGGGGCATCGCGGCGACACGCGCGTGCACGCCAGCGAGGGAATCGGGAGAGTCTTCGGTCACTGACGCTCCCTGGACGGCCCCTTCGGCTACGCTCAGGGCAGGCGAGGCGGTCGTCCCCACAGGATCTTGTTGTCGCTCGGGAGTGGCTTCTTCCAGGGCTGCGGCTGAGCCTTCTTTTATGGTGTTGAGCAGATCGCCGACTCTGCGCTCATCGGCTGGAATCATGCCCTTGAGGACGGCGCCGCGGGCGCGAGGTCCGCGGGAAATCAGCACCTGTTCAAAAATCGCGGGAGCGGCGGCGACCACGTGTGGCTGTTTGGAAAGACGATTGAGCAGAGGCGGCCAATCCTTGATGCCGTCGTCAGCTATGCGCAGCAGGCTCACGTGCGAGGTGGATCCGATGAGGCGCTCCTGCAAGTCCTGGCGAAAGCCGTTGTTGATAGCGAGCGCGACGATGAGCGAAGCCACGCCCGCAGCAACACCCACAATCGAGATTCCGGTGATGATTCCGATAAATGCCTGGCGTCGTTTGGCGCGCAGGTAGCGGGTCGCGATGAACAGTTCAAAACGCATGGGGAAAACAGTCGTCAGCTATTAGCAGTTAGCATTTAGCCAGATCGGATTATAGCCGCCGTTCATATGGATACACTCATATCCTGATCCTTGGCAGAACGGCGGGCACTCTGGATCGATACTGTCGGTATTCTTCACTGAATCTCTTCTCCAACTCCTCATCCTCCATCTTGATCATCACTGCGCCGGTAACGATTGCGAATGCAGTCAGCGCCCAGCAAACTGCCAGGCCTGTGCCCAGGCTCCAGGCCAGCATCTCGCAGAGATGGCCCAGGTAGACGGGATGACGAACGCGGGCGCGAATGCCTGTGGTCACCAGATGCTGCTGGCTATGGTCGCGCAGGATCTCGGGCAATCCGCCGAGCCGGGCCAAGCTGAACTCGCTGTGAGAGAGTTTGTAGAGCGCAAGGCCGACGCAGAATAAAGCGCTCGCTGGGATCAAGATCCATCCCTGTTCGTAAAGCAGAACACCGCGCCAGGGAGTCGTGATCGCGCCCACGGCTGCCCACATTCCGATCCAGATGGGCAGGAGAATCCGGTACGGCGATCGCCGGCGTGAACGCCAAAACTCTGTTCGGGGATGGATCAGCAGCCAGAACGCCGGGATGGTTGAGTAGATGACGCAGGCGATCCACCCGACGGTTCGCAGCAGCGTCACCATGAGTCGATTTTACCTGCTCGAGCTGGCGCGCCATGCAGGTCTTCTCTTTCTATGGCACATTAGAAGATCACAACTGAAGATCAATGCCTGCCCCTGCCGACTCCAGAGCTGGACGCATCGCCTTCACGCATCCGGACTTTGTTCTGTTTCAGATTGCGCGTTTCCTCATTGTGGCTGCTGTCGAAATGCAGGCGGTTGCGGTGGGATGGCAGGTTTACGACATCACCAAGCGCGCCCTCGACCTTGGGCTCGTGGGGCTGGCACAGTTTCTTCCGGGCATTCTGCTGTTTCTGGTTTCCGGCCACGCTTCTGACCGCTTCGACCGGCGCAAGGTGCTGGGGACCTGCTATGCGGGGTACGCGCTCTGCTCGGGGCTTTTGCTGGTGATCGCGGAGCGCGGAGCGCATTCGGTTCATCTCATCTACGCAGTACTGATTCTGCTGGGCGTGGTGCGCTCGTTCAACGGGACGGCCAGCCGCTCGATTCTGCCCCAACTGGTTCCCGAAGAACACTTCGCCAACGCTGTGGCGTGGAACGCGACCACATTCCAAGCCGCCACGATTCTTGGACCATCTCTCGGCGGAATTCTTTATGCGCTTTTCCGCGGGCCGTCCGCGGTTTACGCGGCGGCCATGCTGACCGCAGTGGGCGCGCTGGTTTCTACCTTTCGCATCGAGACCCGCCCGCAAGCGCGACGGCGCGAGCCTACGACGCTCAAGACCATCCTGGCCGGATTGCACTTCATCTGGCGCGAGAAACTGGTTCTGGGCGCGATTTCGCTGGACCTGTTCGCAGTGCTGCTGGGCGGAGCCGTCGCGCTGCTTCCCGTCTATGCCCGCGAGATTCTGCACACCGGGCCATGGGGTCTGGGTTTGTTGCGGACCGCTCCGGGAGTAGGCGCGGCCATGATGGCTGTCGCGCTGGCGCATCGTCCGCTGCGGGGACGGGCGGGGCCGACGCTGCTGTGGTCAGTGGCTGGATTCGGAATCTGCACTATTCTTTTTGGCGTCTCGACCAGCCTGGCGCTCTCGCTGCTCTCGCTGATCTGTCTCGGTGCCTCCGACATGGTGAGCGTGATCATTCGCGCGACACTGGTGCAGTTGCGCACGCCCGATGAAATGCGCGGGCGCGTGACAGCCGTCGATATGGTTTTTATCGGAGCATCCAATGAACTGGGGCAGTTCGAATCGGGGCTTACGGCGCAGTGGTTTGGCACGGTTACTGCCGTCTTGCTGGGTGGGGTGGGAACGCTGGTGGTGATCGCTCTCTGGGCGTGGAAATTTCCAGAGTTACGGCGTGCGGGGGAACTTAGCGCCATCAAGAGCGTGGCAGATGACACTGCAGAAGCGGCGCAGAGAGCGCAATAGGGAATCGCCGACAAAAGTTAGAAACCCGAGGCGCGATAGAAGTGTCTTCGCTTGAGCAACTTTCGCCCAGGCTTTACGCGGTGCAGAGGCGCCGCTCTTCCACATTATTGCTCGCATTCCCCCGGCGCGGACAAACTACTTCCCGCGCACCAGGGTTTTTGCCGCGCCCATGTTTTCGTAGCGATCGTAGACTCGCACGACCACTACGTGCTCAGACGAGAGTGTGCCGTCTTTCGCAGTTTCGGCCGCGACTCTGAAATCATAGCTCTCCGTTTTGGCGTCGGAGATCTGGCCGACCGGCTCCACGTACTTCCACTCGCCGGCATCCACGGAATATTCCGCCCGCTTGATGGAAGAAAATCCGTCGACCGCGCGAAACATGATGTGAAGCTGCCCGCCATCGGCGGAGGCTGCCAGATTCTCGATGCGCGGCGGGGTCGTATCCACTTCAAACCGGCGGCTCTCTTTCGACGCCGTCAACCCCTCACCGGGCGAGTGCGACGGCGCATCCGAGGCAACCACCTTCACCGTGTAACCGCCGTCCGGCAGCAGGCTGGCATCGAACGAATACGCCTTTTCGGTGAGATTGTCTTTGAGCAGCAGCCAGCGCGTCTCGTCATCGCCGCGGTAGTAGACGGAGTAGACCAATTGGTCGTCGTTCTCGTCGTGCGCGCTCCACTTCACTCCGATGGAATCACGATCGTGAGAACTGGGAGTTGGGACTTCAAAATGCGTTCCGGAAGACGTGCTGGAATCCGAGCCCAGGCCCTGCCCCGACATCTTCGGTAGAGGCTGGTACTTGACGCCAACCTGGACGGTCACATCGTCAATCTCAGGAGCGGCGTTCTTCGGCAAGTAATTCAGCGCCACGCTGTCCACGCGGGGCGCCGAGGTCCCACCGTGCAGCACAGCCTTCCACTGAGCGTAACGCGCCGCGGGAATTCCAGTTTCGCCATTCTTGGTCAAGTCACTCTTGCTGAGGTCGATCTTCTTCCACGGACTCCAGTTGCGGTCGGGATTATCGACGTTGCCGCTGCGAGCATAAAGCTCCACGCTGCCCGCGCCGCGAAACTCGGCGCGTCCCCAGCGCGAGAAAATCTTGGCGTCAAAAACATCGCTTTCGTAGCTGCCCTCAGCCTGCGGCTGCGGGCCCAGCACAAACAATTTGCCGAGATTGCTGGTCGCGGCATATAAGCCTCCGCCGGGAGCGTTGGCAAAGGAGGTCACCTGCGAAACCGGCGCTTTCAGCAGATCGGAGAACTCATCCAGTCCAGTGATCGCAAAAATGTGTCCGCGATTGCCCGTGCCCGCCAGCAATCGTCCCTGGGAATCGAAGGCGAGTGCGTAGACAATATCCTCGCGCGAGGTCCAAACTTTTGTGGGCGAACCATCCGGCGCAATGCGGTACACATCCGACCCCCCACTTGCTCCACCGCCTGGGAATGGAAACGGTCCAGCCGTCTGAGGCGCAGCGGGCGCGGGCGTGATCGTGATGCCTGGAGCCTGCGCCGTTGTCCCGGGCGCATTTGTACCAAGGTTCAGAAGAGATGCGGCCAAGCCCGATGCACTCGTCCCGCCGCTGCGCTTTTCGCCCACCGCTGCCGCGTAGATGTTCCCTGATCGATCGAGCGCGAGAGCCGTGATCTCCTTCTTGGGCGCGCTGTACAGCACGAACCCTTCGCCCGCGGGAGAAATGCGATAGATGAGCCCGCTGCCGTCGGAGCCGGCGATCAGATTGTCTTGTGCGTCGAAGGCCATAACGCGGATGTGAGTTTCATCACTCTTGAAGAAGACCGAATGCTCGCCCTTCGGCGTAACGCGATAAATCTCCCCGTGGTCGCCGGTAGCTACATAGAGGTTGCCGGATCTATCCAGGGCCAGGTCCCAGATATATTTCGTTCCCGGCTCGAAGAAGACGGACGAACTCCACGAGGGATCGGCGGCTGGCTTAGCCGCGTCTTTTTCCTTTTCTTTGTCTTCTTTGCCTCTGGCGGAAGCCGCATCCTGAGATGGATCGGGTTTTGCCGGCTGCCCTTTGCTATGCGTGCGTGTGTTCGAGCTTGTAGACCTTGCCATCGGGAGCGGTGGCTGCGTAGATCGTGCCGCCGCGGCCAGTCCGAAGCGCTTGCACCTGGAGTTCTTTAGGCTCAAAAATGATCGTTGCCTTGCCGTCGGGCGTGAGCCGGTACACCCGGGCGGGCGCGCCCGCCGCCACATAGACTCCGGCATCGTCGGCTGCAATCGCCCAAATGTAGGTGGAAGGCGTGGCATATAGACTCTTGAACGTAGGCGCCAGCTCCAGCCCGCCCGCGCTTCGAATCGCGACGCCAGTGGCTGTGCCCTTGGCCAATTCGGCAAATTTCGACTGCTCCCAGGTGCGCGTGCCCTCGGCGAATGCCGTCGAAACCAGCCCGGAACCGATCGAGTTTATGAGAAGGAAACCGGCAAGAAAGAAGAAGAAAAGCTTTCGCGCACTCTGCAATTTCGTACCTCGAAGCGTCATTGTGGAAGAATATTCAGGTTACCACGCCGGATGGATGCGAAGCTGAAGACCGAAGGCCGGCGTGCCGACACGGAGACCGATTCTCCGTGGTATCGTAGGATTTGATGCCTTCCTCGCGCCAGGATTTGCTGCGCCTTCTCGCCTACAAGTCTTTCCGGCTGGGCGAGTTCAAGCTCTCTTCGGGCGGCACCAGCGACTACTACATCGACTGCCGCACCACGACTCTTGATGCCAAGGGCGCGCGCCTGACCGGCGAAGTTTTTACCGACGAAATCCGGCAGCGAGAATGGAAACCGCAGGCGATCGGCGGTTTGACCCTGGGAGCCGATCCTATCGTGACGGCGGTCTCGATAGTGAGCGGCGAGTTGCATGGCTTCCTCGTGCGCAAGGCCGAAAAGCAGCACGGGACCGGACAGCGCATCGAAGGCTTTCGCGAGAAAGGCGCTCGCGTGGTGATCGTTGACGACGTCTGTACCACCGGCGCGTCCACGGTGCAGGCGATCGAAGCCGCGCGGGAATTCGGTTTCCAGGTGATTGGGGCCATGTGCCTGGTGGAGCGCGAAGAAGCTAAGGGAAGGCTCAGCGTAGAGAAGGCCGCGGCGCCGGCCCCGTTCGTGTCGATCTTCACCGCGCGCGACGTCCGCACCGAGCATGTCATGCAGATGGATGACACCGCACCCATGATTTTTGCGGTCGCAGCCACTTGCGAAATCTGCGGGAGGCCCGCAGTGACGAATGTCCCAGGGAACAGATGTGCGGCCCATAAAGCCTGAGTGCGCTCACGACTGACGACCAACGGCTAGTGACCAACGGCTAACGATCAACGACCAACGACGACTCATGATTCAAACTCTCGAATGGACTGATCACGGCGTACGCTTCATCGACCAGACGAAGCTGCCTACGGAAGAAATCTACGTCACCTGCAAGACGCACGAGCAGGTTGCCGACGTCATCCGGACCATGGTGGTGCGTGGAGCGCCTGCCATCGGCGTGGCCGCGGCCATGGGGATTGCGCTCGCCGTCAAGAATTCCAAGGCCGAATCTACAGGCGATCTAAAGCGCGACTTCGACCAGGCCTGCGACGTAATCGGCAAGACTCGTCCAACCGCCGTCAATCTATTCTGGGCGATCCGCCGCATGCAGGAAAAATTCGAGCGCATCCGCATTCGCCCCATCGCTCAAATCAAACAGGAACTCGTCGAAGAATCGCAACGAATGCATGCGGAAGACATCGCTGCCAATCAGGCTATGGGACGCCACGGCGCCACGCTAATGCCAAGCGAAGGCGGAGTGCTTACGCACTGCAATGCCGGCGCGCTGGCTACAGCCGGTTACGGAACCGCGTTGGGCGTGATCCGTGCCGCGGTCGAGCAGGGCAAGAAGATTCACGTCTATGCCGACGAAACCCGTCCATTCCTGCAAGGGTCGCGGCTTACCGCCTGGGAGCTGATGAAGGACGGCATCCCAACCACCGTCATCTCCGACAACATGGCCGGCGCCATGATGAGGCAGGGGAAAATCGGAGCGATCGTCGTCGGCGCCGACCGTGTCGCGGCCAACGGCGACGTCGCCAATAAGATCGGCACGTACACCGTCGCCGTTCTCGCGAAGGAGAACGGCATTCCGTTCTACGTGGCCGCGCCCATCTCTACCATCGACTTCGCCTGCCCCGACGGCAGCAAGATTCCTATCGAGCAGCGTAATCCCATCGAAGTCACTCACATCGCCGGCAAGCAGATGACGCCGAACGGCGTCTCCATCGAGAATCCCGCCTTCGACGTGACTCCGGCGAAGTATGTAACGGCGATCATCACCGAGCGAGGTATCGCCCGCGCCCCTTACGAAGAGTCCCTGCGCAGTCTGGCGGGCGCTGAATGCCAAGGTCGAGGTCTAGAAAATTGTTGTGTTCTCTCGAGGTTTTCTTCGGCATTCGTGCGGGCGAAAGTTGCCATTATGGGATTACACATGCTGGGCCGTGACGCACATCACATCGCGGGAGGAACGCCCTGGAGTAACGTCTTTAACAGGTATTCTCTATTCAGGTTCCATATGGTTCGAACGTGCCATGGCGGAGCGTCGGGCCTGGGTGTGAGAAGATGGCCCTACTGTTTCAGCCCCAGGTGGCCTAAGGCCGCGACAGGATGGACCCTAGGAGAGGCAGCGTGCATCTAACGGAACAGATAGCGGAACAAGAAGCGCTGCTCCGGGTTCAAGGATTAAAGAAGGTTTTCCGGTCCGGCGAATCGGATCTGGTGCTCTTTGAAAATTTGTCGTTCGAGGTGAAGCGCGGCGAGATGCTCGCGATCGTCGGCGAGTCGGGCGCGGGGAAGAGTACCTTGTTACACATCCTCAGCGCTCTTGATCATGCTTCCGCGGGTGACGTATACTGCGCGCAATTGAAGCTGAATGCGTTGTCGGCGGACGAAGCGGCTGAGTTTCGCAATCGCGAGGCGGGCTTCGTCTGGCAGTTTCACTATCTGCTGCCGGAATTCACGGCGGCGGAAAACGTGGCGATGCCGCTGCTGGTGCGGGGACGCACCTGGGCGGAGGCGGCGCCGCAAGCTTCACGCTGGCTGCGTGAGGTCGGGTTAGAGCAACGCGCGCATCACCGCTCGGGAGAGCTTTCGGGCGGAGAGCAACAGCGGGTCGCTCTGGCGCGCGCGCTCATCACGGGTCCGAAATTGTTATTGGCGGATGAGCCGACCGGGGACCTTGACGGACAGACAGCGGAAGCGGTTTTCGAATTGATCGCGCGACTACATCGCGAGCACCAGCTCACCTCCCTGATTGCAACGCATAACTTGTCGTTCGCCCGACGCTGCCATCGAGTTCTGCGGCTGGAGCGGGGGCGCGTGGAAGAAATCAAGCCGGGGTCGTTGCCGGCGTAGGGAAGCAGGAACGCGAAACAGATTCGTAAGACGCAAGATTGGTAAGACAATGTGCAAGAAAAGGGTTAATCGGCAGCTAAAGAGGGCTTGAACAGGTTCCTTCGGTAACATTATAAGAACGTTGGGGTACTTGGGCCGGGTGGCTGTTTGATTGCATAATGAGGATAGATGTACTGGTCACTCCGGTCAGATTCTTAGGGGGCCAGGTCGAGCGGGGTTCAAGTTCTTCTCGGCCGGAAGAGTCAGGGGGAAGGGCATTATGTTTGAACGTTATACGGAGAAAGCCAGGCGCGTTATCTTCTTTGCGCGCTACGAAGCAAGCCAGTTCGGGTCTCCTTATATAGAGACCGAGCACCTGCTGCTGGGGCTCCTGCGCGAAGATAAGGCCCTGACGAATCGATTCCTGCGCTCGCACGCCTCGGTTGAGTCCATCCGCAAACAGATCGAGGGTCATACCACGATTCGGGAAAAGGTTTCGACTTCGGTTGACCTTCCGCTGAGCAACGAATGCAAGCGCGTGCTCGCCTATGCCGCTGAAGAAGCGGAGCGGTTGTCGCACCGTCACATTGGGACTGAGCATCTGCTGTTGGGATTGTTGCGGGAAGAGAAGTGCTTTGCCGCGGAGATTCTGCACGAGCGTGGTCTCCGTCTGGCAACCATTCGCGAGGAATTGGCGCGCACCAGCCAGGAAAAGGCCCAGCCGCAAAGGCAGCGTGAGTCCTCGCTTTTGAGCGAGTTTTCGCGCGACCTTACCCAGGCGGCGATGGATAGCCAACTGGATCCTCTGGTCGGCCGCGACGGAGAACTCGAACGCGTGGTTCAAATTCTGTGCCGCCGCACCAAGAACAATCCTGTGCTGATCGGCGAGCCCGGCGTCGGTAAGACGGCCATCGTCGAAGGTCTGGCGCAGCGCATTGCCGACGGCGAAGTTCCGTCGTTCCTGGCCGACAAGAGAATTCTGGCGCTCGATCTCTCCTTGATCGTCGCCGGAACAAAATATCGCGGACAGTTCGAAGAGCGGTTGAAGACCATCATGAAAGAGCTGATGGAATCGCAGAACTCCATCATCTTTATCGACGAGCTGCATACCTTGGTCGGCGCGGGATCGGCCGAGGGGTCGCTCGATGCGGCGAACATCCTGAAGCCGGCATTGTCGCGCGGCGAGATTCAGTGCATCGGCGCAACCACTCCGGGCGAATACCGCAAGTCGATCGAGAAAGACCGGTCGCTGGAGCGGCGTTTCCAGGCGGTCAAGGTTCCGCCGCCAAACGAGGCCGACGCAGTGAAGGTGCTGTTCGGCATCAAAGATCGGTACGAGAAGTTCCACGCCGTCACTTACACGGACGATGCCATCAACTTCGCGGTCTCGCACTCAAACCGTTACATTCCGGACCGCTTCCTGCCCGATAAGGCGATCGACCTCGTCGACGAAGCCGGGGCGCGCGTGAAGCTTCGCCAGACCTCGCAGCCTGAAGAAATCACCGAAGTCCAGAAGCGGATCAAGTTCATCGTCCACCGCATGGAGAACGCGATCGCGAATCACGAGTTCGAGAAGGCGCGTTTCTACTCCGACGAAGAACGCAAAGAGCGCGAGAATCTGCGCGCCCTGCGCGAAAAATATCATCTGGATGAATCCTCCACTGGAGTAGTCGGCCGCGAGGATATCGAAGATGTTGTTTCGCGCTGGACCGGCGTTCCCATTACCTCGATCAAGGAAGAAGAGACGCAGAAGCTGTTGCGCATCGAGGAAGAGCTGCACAAGCGGATCATTTCTCAGGATAAATCGATCAACGCGCTGGCCCGGGCGATCCGGGCACGGCGGGCTTGAAGAAGCGAACGGCGATTGGCTGTTGTTGGGAGGGTGGGAAGAGAGGCGTTCGCGCGCCGGGTTGAAGAGCCCGAACCGGCCCATCGGTTCGTTCCTGTTCCTGGGTCCGACTGGCGTGGGCAAGACCGAAGTCGCGCGCACGCTGGCGCAATTCATGTTCGGAACGGAAAAAGCTTTGGTCCGCTTCGACATGTCCGAATTCATGGAGAAGCATTCGGTTTCAAAGCTGATCGGCTCGCCTCCCGGATATGTCGGCTACGAAGAGGGCGGCCAGCTCACCGAGCGCGTCAAACGCGCGCCGTATTCGGTGGTGCTGCTCGATGAAATCGAGAAGGCGCATCCCGACGTGTTCAACATCCTGCTGCAGGTTTTTGAAGACGGCCAGCTTACCGACGGCCTCGGCAACACGGTCGACTTCAAGAACACGATCCTCATCATGACGTCGAACATCGGGGCGCGGCACCTGCAAAAGCGCGAGGGCTTCGGCTTCCAGTCGACCAAGGACGAGATGGTTTCGAGCAAGGTCGAGGAGTTGGTGAAGGGCGAAGTGAAGCGCACCTTCAATCCCGAATTCCTGAACCGGCTGGACGAGATCATTCTGTTCATGGCGTTGAGCGAGGCGGACCTGATCCAGATTCTGGAACTCATGGTCACGCAACTCAACAGCAACTTGGCGCAGAAGTCGATCACAGTGACGGTGGCGGATGAGGCCAAGAAGTGGATCCTCAACCAAACCCTCACCGACCGCACCTACGGAGCGCGGCCGCTGCGCCGCGCGTTGCAGAAATACATTGAAGACCCGCTGTCGGAAGCGCTGATTCAAGGCACGATCACCACGCGTCCGGCATTCATCGAGGTCTTCCTCGAAGACAACAAGCTGTTCTATCGTCCGGTGGACGCGGAGAAGACTACCGAAGGCGTGTTGCTGTACGAGAACAGCTAGGTGTCGTCAACAATCAGCTTTCAGCCGTCAGCGCGAGCTGGCGGCTTTTGTTTTGCAGAGATGCTCACGACCTGCTCCAGTCCTCGACTTTGAGACCCTTCACTCTCCGAAAGACGCGATCGTTGCTCACGAGGATTAGTCCCACGGCACCTGCTTGAGCAGCGATCATCAGATCTAGGTTGCCTATCGGTTCACCGTTTTCTTCGAGCGTGGCGCGCAGGCGCGCATAGGCGCGCGCCGCTGCCGAGTCCCAGACGAGTATTTCGACGCGGCGCAAGAACTCCTCAACCACGATACCCAGCTTCGCAGCTTGCGGGAGCCTCGCGACGCCGAAGCACAGTTCCGCCTCGGTAATTACGGAAATTCCAACCTCGCTGATCGGGACCTTCAAGAGCCGCTCTCGAACCTGTGAAAAGTTCCCCTTGATAACGTAGCTGACGGTGTTGGTATCGAGAAGGTAGCGCACAGGCATCTAGAACAACCTGCGCTTCTGTGGCGGAGTGTCTTTGCGATCTGCGAGGAACTCTTCAGGGATCTCAACGGTCTTCATCAACGCGAAGAGATCTTCCCAGGACTCAGGACGGCGAGAAAGGATGACATCGCCGGTGCCCGGGTCGCGGCGCACATAGACCTCCGAGCCCTCGAAACGGTATTCGACGGGCAAACGGACAGCCTGGCTGCGGCCGTTGCGAAAGAGTTTGGCAGTCTTCGGCATGGTATATACCATGATATATTCCAACGTTAGATTTGTCAATCAGGCTTAAACGCTGAGCGCGGAGAAAATCCGCTGAGGCCGCAAAGACTCTTTTGCGACCAATCCGGCTCCGAACGAATCTGGACATTGCGTACACTTACTTGGGGGCACCATGAATAAGGTCAACATCGCCGACAAGTTCGCCAAGATCTCCGAGTACTGGAAGCCTTACATCGCTAGCCGAGCTGAACGGCCAGCATGGTGAAACTGGTAAAGCTCAAAGGCGAGTTCGTCTTCCATCACCACGAGCACGAAGACGAGATGTTCCTCGTCGTGAAGGGCCGTTTCCGCATGGAGTTCCTCGACCGCCACGAATGGATCGAAGAAGGCGAGTTCATCGTCGTGCCCCGCGGAGTAGAACACCGGCCGGTCGCGGACGAAGAATGCTGGATCGTGCTGTTCGAGCCGGCTTCCACGCTGAATACCGGCAACATCGTCAACGAGCGCACGGTGGCCCAACTGGAGCGGGTGTGAGAATGGAACTCGTCGTTTACTCTGCCCCTTGGTGTCCCGATTGCCGCGAAGCCAAGCGCTTTCTCGCCAAGCACAACATCCCTTACAAAGACATTGACATCGAAACCACACCGGGCGCGATGGATGAGGTCATCAAGCACGCTGGCAAACAGGCCATTCCGCAATTCGTGATCGACGGCGAGTGGGTGCAGCCCTACGTTCCGGGCAAGGGATTTCTCTACGACGCGATGGCCAAACGCCTGGGAATCGCAAAGCCCTAATTCGAGAATTAGTTGGATAAAGCGGCATCCTGCCAACCTCAAGACACTTTCGATATCTCCTGTACATCATCTTCCGTACCCTAGAAAAGCCTTGCCGGACAAGGGAAGATGACCACTCATGTCCGGACCGGAGCTTCCACAGGAACAAAACGAAGTCAGCGAGAGCTGGCAGCAGATGGTGCAGGCTGTGCTGGCCGTGGCGTTGCTGGCTGGCGTGGTGGCCATGTTCCACTACTACGCGCCCCTCACGGCACAGGGCGCGCAGCCGGATGAACTCCACACGCAGCTGACTCAGCTTACCCGGCAGGTGGCGCAACTCGAGAAACAGCAGGCCATGCCGGCGCTGGTGCTGAACCGCTATCGAAATTCCATCGGTTACATTTACGGCGTATACCAGGTTGGGTTTCCCCATCAGTCGCCGACAATTCGCGCGCGCGTCTCGGGCACGGGATTCCTTGTGGGCGACGGCCTGCTGGCCACCAACCGGCACGTGGCCGAACCCTGGTACGGCGACAGCGAAGCCGAAGGCCTGATCGATCGTGGCGCAACCGCCATGCTGGAAAGTTTAGTCATCTTCTTTCCGGGCTCGCCAACGCCGCTGAGCTTGACCCCGGGCACGGTTTCCTCCACTGGCGATCTGGCCGTGCTGCACATCGAAGACAAGAATGCGGTGCGCGGAATTGCCGTGCTGCCCCTGTCAAAAAGCCTCCCGACGCCCGGAGAACTGGTGACGGTGATCGGCTATCCCATGGGGATCGCCGGTATGGTGGCTAAATCGCCGAGCGGGATTTACCAACGGATGGCCTATCGCCACAACGACATCACCGCGGCCAGCGAACTGGCGGCGCTATCGCTGATTCGTCCCTCGACCACATGCGGGCATCTGGGCGATGTAGTGGGCGACAAACTGATCTACGATGCGCCCACGGCGCACGGCGGCAGCGGCGGCCCGGTATTTAACTCCAACGCCGAAGTGATCGGAGTGAACTCCGCCTACATCGACGGATTCTCCGGCGGCACACTGGGAGTCTCAGCGGAAGCCCTGCGCCCGCTTATCGAAGCGGCAGAGAAAAAGCCATAGAGAGCTACCTACGTCAATCCGGAAACACTCAGGCCAGCTTTTCTGGGAAACCATCCCGGTTCCCGCACATGTTCATCCTGGAATCGGCGGAGACGCGCAGCCATTACGCCGCTGCGTCCGAGGTAGCCGATAACTTTGCGATGGTCGGCGCGATCGACTACGGGCAGTCGTCCAATGTCGTACCGCAACATTTTCGACGCAGCCTCTGAGACAAGTTCGTCGGGATGAGTCACCACCAGCCGCGTACTCCCTGCCTCTTGAGCCGACATGGCTCCGGAAGAATCTTTATCGAGAGCGCGGAGTAGGTCGCCGCGGGTGATTATGCCAGTCAGTTTCCCCTCGTCGTCGAGAATCAGCAAGGCCTCGTGGCGAGCCACTGCGGGATCATGCGACGCAATTCGCGCGGCCAGCGCGCCAACCGTGGTGGCGGCCGGGATAACCGGCAGTTCCTTCTCCATGGTCTCGGCGACCCTGGCTTGCGAGAGAACGTCAGCTTCATAGTCCTGATGGACGTGAAGTCCGCGCCGCGCCAGTTTTTCCGTCATGATGGAACTGTTGGGCATCAACAGCATGGCGATGCCGTCGGCGATCACGCTGACCAGCATCAGCGGCAACACGGAGTTGTAATCGCGCGTGATTTCGAAGGCGAAGATGATGAACGTAAACGTAGCCCGCGAGGCAGCGGCAAAAACCGCGCCCATCGCTACTAGCGCGAAAGCTCCGGGTGAAAGCTGCGCGCTCCGCATGAAATGGTTCGATACCATGGCGAAGAGACCGCCCATCGCCGCGCTCCACATGAAGCAGGGCGCCAGCAGTCCCCCGGAAGTACCGGAGCCAAGCGAGACGGCCAAAGCGGCGGCTTTAGCCAGCATGACGACCACTAAGATCTTCCAGGCGAGTTGGCCGTTGAGAATGTCGCCGATGGTGTCATAGCCGACTCCAAGCACGCGCGGCACAAAGAAGCCAATAATCCCCAGGCCCAGCGCGCCGATCGCAGGCCACCAGACTTCGTTAAACGGCAGTTTGTCGAACTGATCTTCCACCCAGTAAAGAAGTTTGCTAAAGCCGACAGCCGCCAAGCCGCAGATCAGTCCCAGCACAAGATAAAAGGGCAAGCCGCGAGGAATGGCGAAATCCATCGGACTGACTTTGAACATCGGACCCAAGCCCAAAAGCTGCATGTGGACAGCGGTTGCCAGCGTGCTCGCGATCACGAGTGGAATGAACGATCGCGACTTGAATTCAAAGAGCAACAGTTCGATGGCGAGAATCACCCCGGCGATTGGAGTGTTGAAGGTGGCCGACATACCGGCAGCGGCGCCGCAGGCGAGTAACACTTTGCGTTCGACCGCCGTGGTGTGGAAAGCTTGGCCGACGAGTGAACCGATCGCTCCTCCCGTTTGAATGATAGGACCCTCCGCACCGAAGGGGCCGCCGGTGCCGATCGCAATGGCCGCGGAAATGGGCTTCAGGATCGCCACCCGCGGCTCGATCCGGCTGCGGTTGAACAACACCGCTTCCATGGCCTCCGGAATGCCGTGCCCCTTGATTTTCGAGGTCCCGTACTTGGCCATGACGCCGACGATGAGTCCGCCGATGACCGGAACGACGATGACCATCCAGCCGAGATGATTGTGCAGCGCGCTCGAGAAGTCCGTCGACCAGCGATGGAAAAAGAAAATATTTGTGAACAGGCCGATCAGTTTATAAAGAGCGAAGGCGACGACGCCTGCCACGAGGCCAATCGCGGCCGCAAGGATTGAGACCAGCAACATGCGGAAGGTCGCTGGCGGTGGCGAGTCGATTACTGTACGCGCTCCGTCGTCTGAGAGGTTCGGGTCGGTCGGACTCATGAATCCTTTAAGGCGTTCGCCTTTCCTCGAGAAGGAGCAGAATGCTGAAAGGCCGCCTCGCCGCCTTCCCGCATGATCCGGCGAAGAGCCGCGACTAGCGTGGGTCCGGACGAGCGCAATTCGTCATGATGATGAAGTGCCAGTTCGCCGAGCACTTTCTCGCCTTTGGAAGTCAGCGCCAGTAAGACTTCGCGCCGATCCTTCTGCGCGCGGGTACGATGAACAAATCCGCCAGCTTCCAGTCGGTTCACCAGTTCCACAGCGCTGTGGTGGCGGATTTGCATGCGGTTGGCCAGTTCCCGAATTCGCGGCCGCACCCCGGCCGGCATCCCCTTGATCGCCAGCATGAGCTGGTATTGGCCCCGCTCCAGACCCGCCCCCTTAACTTCCTGCTCGCTGAAGTGGAGAAAGCGGCGGATCTGGTAACGGAACTCCGCCAGCGCCTGATAGTCCGACAAGGTGAGCTTCTTCATGCCGCCGATTGTATCGTGCCGCGATTCAGTAACACTTTTTCAGTATATCGTAAGACGATATAGATTGTGAATTGCCCGCCACCTGAACTACCGCGCCGGGGACACGTATTGCGCCTCGCCATTTCCGAACGACCAGTTTTCCTTCGGCACCTCGACCAGATTGATGAAGACATCCTCCCGGCGCACCTTCAGGGTTTCATGCAGGGCGTCGGCAACCGCTTTGTAGAAGCGCTGCTTCATCTCAACCGTGCGGCCGCTGCTCAGCGTGATCTGCACGAAGATGCAGTCGTCCGACCGGTGAATCCCCAGGTAATCCCGGTCAAACAGCAACTCAGCCTTGGGATGTTCCGTGACGATCTGGAAGCGGTCGTCCTTCGGGACGGTAAAGCAATCCAGCAACGCCTGGTAAACGATCTGGCCAACTTGTTTGCGATATTCCGGCGACTTGCCCTCCAGAAGATCGATTCGAACGAGAGGCATAATTTCTCCTTAATGAGGTAACCCGAATGAGGCAACTCGTGCATCCCATAATATCGATGCCGCACTACAGAATACGGTTCTGCGATCCGCGTCCGGCTGCTGTTGTGTTACACTTTTTAATTCGCAGACAAGTTCCCCCTGACACAGGACGTCCGATCCGCACATGCTTCTTTCCAAGGATTATGTGGGCTACCTGGCCCGCGAAGTTACCAAGAAACTGATCGCCGCCAAGGCTATCGAAACCTCGGCCGTGCCCAAGGTCACCGAACGCGTCCATGCCGCTCTGCTCGAAGAACTCACCCTCGAAGACCGCATCAACGACGAAGTCCGCGTCATCCTAGAAGCCTATTCCGAAGAGATGAACAAGACCGGCGCCAACTATCAGGAGATGTTCCGCAAGGTAAAGACCGAGTTGGTACGTAAGTACAAGGCGGTGCTGTGAGACTGAGCCGCGACAAAGTGAATGTGCTGGCGCGAGCCGTCGCCGACGCCCTCAAACAGATGGACGAGGTCGACTTCATCGAAGACCCCAACACCATCCGCCAGGAAACGCGCAAGATCCTCGAAGACCTGCTCAATCACGAAGAGAGAATCGATCAGGCCGCCCGCCAGAAGATCGAAAGCCAGAAGCGCACCATCCTCGAAGGCTCCCAGGAGTGGGACATCCTCTACCGCAAGTATTACAACGAGGAAGTGAAGAAGCTCGGCATCTAATCTCAGCCCACTGACGCACGCGTTGTGTCCGGGGAGTCGAGCCCCATAAGCGCCTCCTTAAGTCGCTTCTACAGCGAGGGCGCAACAACCGACCCTGCGGATGCAGTTGTCTTGTCGGAAGAGGGTCGATCTCATAAGATGGTTGCCATGTCCGCCCTCACAGTCATGATCGGGCAGACGCTCGGACATTACCGCATCCTTGAGAAAATCGGGGCTGGGGGGATGGGTACGGTTTATCGTGCCCACGACGAACGGTTGGATCGCGACGTCGCCCTCAAAGTCTTGCCTCCGAGTGGCCTGGGGAATGATGAGGCTCGGAGACTTTTCCGTAAGGAGGCCTTGGCTCTCTCTCGCCTGAACCATCCCAATATCGCCGCCATTTACGACTTCGACTTTGACGCAGGAGTCGATTTTCTGGTCATGGAGCTTATAACCGGTGTCACCTTGGCCTCGAAGCTCGCCAGCGGAGCTCTTTCAGAGGAAAAAGTTTTGCAGTTTGGCCAGCAGATGGCAATGGCTTTGGAGCACGCTCACGGCTATGGAGTAGTTCATCGCGACCTAAAGCCAGGGAACGTGATCATTCGGTCGGATGGTCAGCTGAAGGTGGTTGATTTCGGCCTTGCCAAACTGCTGACGATGGATGAATCTGCGCCCACCGAATCTTTGAGCGGCGTACACGGGATGGCCGGTACGCTTCCTTACATGTCGCCCGAACAACTGTGGGGAAGACCTCCCGATTGCCGAAGTGATATTTACTCGGCCGGCGTGGTGCTCTACGAAATGGCTACAGGTAAGCGTCCTTTTCAAGGAAAAGCCCCGACTGCCATCTCGGAAGCCATACTGCACACAGAACCTGTCTCCCCGCGCGAGTTAAGTCCGGCAATCTCGTCCGCCCTGGAATCAGTCATTTTGAAGTGTCTGCAAAAGGAACCCGCAACGCGCTATCAGACGGCTCGAGAGTTATCCGCCGACCTACGGCGGGTGCAAACATCCGGCGTCGGCATAAGCGCTGACCGGAAGCCAGCCAGCGTTCGCGCCCGCTGGGTGGCCATCGCTTCGCTCATGGCAATCCTGGCAGTCGCAGCGCCAATTTCCTTTCTTAAGGTCCGTGCCTGGCAGGCACGGACGAAGGCCACGAGTCAGATTCCCAGCATCAGGTCTCTGGCGGTGCTGCCGCTGGAAAATCTGTCGCGGGATCCGGAACAGGAGTACTTCGCCGATGGCATGACGGATGAGCTGACCACTGAGTTGGCACACATCAGCGCTTTGCGGGTCGTCTCGCGCACCTCTGCCATGCGTTACAAACGGACTACCAAGACTCTGCCGCAAATTGCGCGAGAGCTGCAGGTCGACGGTGTGATCGAGGGTTCGGTGTTGCGTTCGGATGGTTCCGTCCGTATCAACACGCAATTAGTGCAGGCGGAGCCGGACAGGGAACTGTGGACGCACAGTTATCAACGCGAGTTGAAGGACGTCCTGCAGTTGCAAGGTGAATTGGCGCATGACATCGCGGAGCAGATCAAGATCAAAGTCACCCCTCAAGAGGAATCGCGTTTAGCAGCCACTCGAACCGTCGACCCGGGTTCCCATGAAGCCTATCTCAAAGGTCTTTACCACTGGAATAAGGGAACCGAGGAGCATTACAGGGAAGCCAGGAACTACTTCAAGCAGGCCATCGTACTTGACTCCAACTACGCACCAGCCTATGCGGGTTTGGCAGACTATTTTTGGGCTACGGACGAATTGCCGCCGAGCCTGGCGATGCCATCGGCCAGGGAAAACGTTCTAAAGGCGCTAGCGCTCGACGACGGCTTGGCGGATGCCCACAAAACCTCAGCGATCATCAAATTCTACGGCGATTGGGATTGGCTAGCCGCGGAGAAAGAGTTCAAGCGCGCTCTCGAATTGAACCCAAGCTATTCCGAAGGCCATCGCATGTATTCCGTCTATCTGTCGGCGTTGGGACGGGAAGAGGATGCTTTCGTCGAGATTCAAATCGCCCAGCGGCTGGATCCTCTCTCGCTTACAACCAGCCTTACCGGTGGGTGGATCTCTTATTACGCCCGTCAATATGATCGCGCCCTCCAACAATGCCGGGGCGTCCTTGAACTGGACCCCAATTGGAGTGGGGCCCACGAGTGTCTTGGTGATGTTTACACGGCAAAAGGAAACTTCCCGCAGGGGATCGCAGAGGGCAAACATGCGGCAACCGGTTCCAGTCATGATCCAGTGCGCCTTGCCGGATTGGGGCGCAGCTACGCGCTGGCGGGCAGGGAATCGGATGCTCGGAAGATCCTTGCCGAGCTGAACCAGGCTTCGAAAACCGAATACGTAGCGCCATATTTCTTCGCCATCATTGAAGGCGCCCTGGGAGAAAAAGACCAGGCGTTCGCCTGGCTGGAAAAAGGGTTTAATGACCGCGATCCTTACCTGGCCCGCTTGAGAGTTGACGTAGCCATGGATCCGTTGCGGTCGGATGCACGCTTTAAGACACTACTGCGGCGTGTAGGCCTCGATAATTAGCACAGGATAATTCCGCGCGAAACTGCAGGGTCCTCGTTTCACTACTTAAAACAGGGCACCTGGACCACAACCGCATTGCTCGCCTTGCCGTGCAGCACTATGAAATTCCAGTGCGGAGGATTACAAAGCGCTAGTCCGGGTTGGACTGAAACCTGAGGAGTAACAACATTTACGTCTTTCGAGAAAACGTCGTTGTCGTTCAGAAATTGCAGCAGTACCGCAGGGTCCTCTGCCAGTTGCCTCGCGCCCGTAGTCAGCGCTCGCAGGATCGCGGTCTCCGGCCATTTATGGCCCGCTTCGTTAAGTTGCCAAACTCTTAGCACATGAAGGGCTTCCCCTTTTATCGGCAGCGTGACCCAGGTGGGAGCGCTTTGCTTTTTCTTGTGTTTCACGGCAACCTCCCTTATTACGCAGCGGTTCTACACCTTTTGGTTACGCAGAGTCAAATAGAACCCACGATCTGTCTGGTGGCGTTGCATGCGGGCAGGTGTCATCCCGAAAGCCCCAGTAACCTCGCGGGTAGTGGCTCAGTTTGAATTCGTTTTGAAAGGGCGCGCCTTCAGCCGCGCCGTAAGTGTTCCAAAATCAATAGCGGCTTTTGCCGCTGGGGGGACGCGCTTTTCGAACTAACCACACTACCACCTCGCAGCATTCGTTGACTCGCGGATGCTGCGTCCGTAAGATGAAGCGACCCCCAAAGCCACTTATCTTGTGGGGATCGGCCTAATCAATGATCGGGCAGACCATCTCGCACTATCGCATCCTCGAGAAGCTCGGCGGCGGCGGGATGGGAGTCGTTTACAAAGCCGAGGACACGCGGCTGCACCGTTTCGTCGCTCTCAAGTTTCTTCCCGAGGAAGTTGCCCGCGACCCTCAAGCCCTGGCTCGCTTTCAACGCGAGGCGCAAGCCGCGTCCGCCTTGAACCATCCCAATATCTGCACGATTTACGATATTGGCGACCAGGACGGCAAAGCATTCATCGCCATGGAGTTTCTGGATGGCGTGACCCTGAAGCATCGCATTGTAGGCCGCGCTCTGGAGAATGATACGCTCCTATTGTTAGCCATCGAGATTGCGGACGCGCTCGACGCCGCTCACAGCAAAGGAATCGTCCATCGCGATATCAAGCCGGCGAACCTCTTCGTCACCGAGCGCGGCCACGCCAAGATCCTGGATTTCGGCCTGGCCAAACTAACCACCGGCGCCAGTTCTTCGAGCCTGCTCGCAGGCGCCGCAACTCAGGCCGCCAGCATCGACGAGCAGCACCTCACCAGCCCCGGCTCAGCTCTGGGCACAATCGCTTACATGTCTCCAGAACAGGCGCTGGGAAAAGAGCTCGACCCGCGCACCGACCTGTTCTCGTTTGGCGCCGTGCTCTACGAAATGGCGACCGGTACCATGCCATTTCGCGGGGACACATCCGCCGCTATCTCGAATGCTATTTTGGAGCGCGCTCCGATTCCACCCGTTCGCCTTAACCCCGATGTTCCGGCGAAGCTGGAAGAGATTATCAACAAGGCCTTGGAGAAAGATCGCAACCTGCGCTACCAGCATGCCGCCGATTTGCGGGCCGACCTGCAGAGATTGAAGCGCGATACGGACTCCGGACGAAGGGCGCCAGTGGTGGCCGAGCCGCCTTCCGCGCTGCAGGGCTCAGCTTCAGCGCAGGCAATATCGGCGCTGCCGCAAGCTTCGCTAAGCAGTTCCTCCGTCACGGCCGCTGCGCTTCCAGCGCAAACTTCTCGAGCCGCTTCGGCGCCCCGATTTCTTTCGAAGCCTCTGATGCTGATTCTTGCGGCGGCTGCAATCGTGCTCGTTGCACTTGCAGGCTTCTTATTCTTCCATGGTCGAACTCCGCGATCCACGGGCAGCTTGCGGCACAAGTCCGTCGCCGTGCTTTACTTCAACAATCTCTCGCAGGACCAGTCCCTCAACTGGCTCAACAACGGTCTCACCGACATGCTCACCACGAACCTCGCCCAGGTCAAGGGTCTGGACGTCATCTCTACTGAGCGTGTGATGAGCGCGGTGCAGCGGGCCAGCAAAGATGGCAAGTCGCTCGATCCCGCCCAGGCACAGCAGGTCGCCCGCGATGCCGGGGCCGACGCCTACGTCACCGGCGCATTGTTAAAGATCGGGCCTACGCAACTCCGCCTCGACGTGCGCGCGCAAGACACCAGCAGCGGCCAGATATTGTTCTCGGAGAAGCTGGAAGGACAAGATGTGCAGAGCATCTTCGGCATGGTCGACCGCCTCACCGCCAGCCTCGCCGGCAGTTTTCTCCCCGCGTCGGAGCAGCCGCAGAAAGCGCCCGAGATCGAGCAGGCTTCCACCTCCAACGTGGAGGCCTACCGCCATTACCAGTTGGGCATTGACTACGGTCGCCGTTTTCTTACTGCCGATGCGGTCCGCGAGTTGGAAGAGGCAGTCCGTCTGGATCCGCAATTCGCCATCGCCTACATGCGCTTGGCCGACCAGTATTCTCTTGAAGGCGATCTGCGGCGTAGCGCCGAAACAGAGGTCAAGGTCGATCAGTTGCAGTCGCGCCTGCCTCGCTATGAGCACTTGTCGCTGCAGGCGGTCAAAGCGGGCCGTTCCCGCGACGTCGAGGCCCTGGCCGCCACGCGTCAGCAGTTAACCTCCGAGTTCCCTCGCCAAACCATGGATCGCGGTATCCTGGCCGCTATATTGACCTTCCTAGGGAAGAGAGATCAGGCGCTCGAGTTGCTCCGGCAGGGACTGGCGCTCGATCCCAAGAACGAGGATCTGCTCAACTTTCATTCCTATGAGCTGGCGAAGGCAGGGGATATCAATGGCGCGCTCGCGGCCAATGACGCCTACATTGCGGTTCGCCCCGGCGATCCCAATCCCTTCGACACGCGCGGCGACATACTCTACATGGTGGGCCGCGATGACGAAGCCGTTGCCGCTTTCCGCAAAGTTCTCGAGCTGAAACCGGATTTCAACGACTACGGCGAATACGTCACCCTGGCCATCGTTTATACCGATCAGAAAAAATCCGACATGGCTCACGCCGCCTTCCAGCAATTTGTTCAGCGTGCCTCTCCCCTCTCCCGCCTTTATGTGCCGGGCTTTGAGGCGCAGTTCAAGCAGTCCGAGGGTGACTTCGAAGGCGCTCTCGCCAGTTATCGCCAGGCCATTCAGCAACTCGGGCGCGCAAAACAAAACGAAGTCGCTGAGGATTTTCTGCGTCCCTTCGCGGTCTTATCTGTTTTGCTGGGCGAAGGTCCCTCGGCTCTTGCTTTTGCGCAGCAACAGAAGCTCGATGACGAGCAACTCTCCACCGTCGCATTCCTTGAAACCCAGGCGGGAAACTCCGCCGCCGCGCGCCAAAGTCTGCAACGCTTCGCCTCCAGCCATCCCTGGATTGCGCCGCGCAAAATCGAGATTGATCAAGCCTATGCCGATATCGGCGCAGCAGTGCAGCGCGGCGACGGCCACGCAGCCTTGAGCCGCGCCGCCAGCATTCCGGATTTTCAGGATCCCTACCTGCTTTTCCTCAAAGCTCGCGCTCATCTGCTCACCACTGATTATTCATCGGCCGAAACCGAATTTCGCTCATGTGTCCAGCACAGCCGCAACTTGGAAAACCCCCAGCGTATCGCGCAGCGATTTCCCGCTCTTGAAATCCTCTCCCATTACTATCTCGGCCAACTCTACGAGCGCACCAACAAACGCGATCAGTCCATTAACGAATACCAGGACTTTCTTTCTCATTTCGCCAATTCGAAAACCCGCCTCCCCCAAGTCAGCGATGCCAGGACCGCACTCAAGCGTCTGATGCAGTAAAGCAGTGGTCAGTGATCAGTGGCCAGCAAGTCCTCCATGATTCGGAGGTTCTGTGTTTCACTGACCACCGACCACTGACCACTGACCCCTGCTAAAAAAAAGCCCCGCGCAATGTTCCGCGCGGGGCGTGCGAGCGTGGGACACTCAGGGGGGAAATTTTCAGGCTGCTTCCCGTCGTTTCTGAATTGTCTGTAACGTCTGACGATACTTTTGCGCGTTGCCCGCGATCTTGCGCTGCGGCAGGCTGTTGATCCACAGTTCGTGAGGAATGTCGCGGCGTTCGCGGCGCGTGCCGACCGCGCCCCGATGCAGGACGCTGGCTGGATGTTTGTCCTGGGTCTGCTGCTGCCAGCCGCTGCCCGCGCTTACGTTGTAGACCCCGATGTAGCCGTTCACCAGCAGCTGAAACGGAGTCGTGATCTTGTTCATGCGGTCGAACTGCGTCGAGCCCTCGGCGCGGAAACTCTCGAACCATGCCGGATAAACGAAGTCTGACAACAGGATGTTGTCAACCTGATAACCGAGGCTGTCGTCCTCGCAGGCATCGCAGACTTCGTAGGCGTAAAGAACTCCGGCGGTGTTGCTATTCTGAACGAACACGGTCAGGTTGATGTTGGGATCGCCGAGCATCTCCAGCAGTTCGTGGCTGGCGGTGACGGTCCAGGATGTGCCCGCCTTCAGGTCGCTGGCGGCGAAGACCTTGCCCATGGGAAGTCCGTCGGTGGTGAGATCGTGATAACCGAGAGCGTTGGCCTGGTCGGAGTCGTCGAGCATCACGAGCCACCAGCTTCCGCTAGGCGGTTGAGTGCCCTTGGGAATGATGGTGAGTTCGGCGTCGGTCCCCCAGACAGGGCGGAAGTCATTGGTGACTTGCTTCTGGAGCGCCGCCACGACCGGCACGACATCGGCGTCGGCCAGCACGGTGCTCTCGTTGATCACAGAGATTTGGATGGTTGGGGTTTGTGCGTGGGTGGGTTGAGGCATACAGGTGGTCTCCTTTGCAGAAAGAAATTCGGAGAACGCGCAGCGCGAGTTGCGTGACTCTGTGAACAAAAGCTCATACGCTGATTGTGCAGAGGAAATGTTTGAGCCGCCAAAAAAGTTGAAGCGCTGTCCCAAATTGGAACTGCAGCTTCGCTGTGGTGGCTCGAATAACTTTGATTCATGCTTCCATCCATGATGCTTTCAGCCGCTGAAATCAAGGCTGCGGTAACCCACGCTGCAAGAGGAGCGGGATTTGATCTCGTCGGCATTGCTCCTGTAGATGACGCTCCGGAGCTGGAGTATTTTCCGCGATGGATTGCCGCGGGGCACGCCGGCGAGATGAAATATCTGGAGGCGCGCGACGAGCAGGGACGCTTGAAACGCGCGTCGCTGGCGCACGCCGCTCCATGGGCTCGCAGCATTGTGGTGTGCGCCATCAACTACAACACAGCGCAACCGTATTCCACGCAGGCGCCGGACGATTCAGACAAGGCACAAGCCCGCGGCTGGATCTCCCGTTACGCCTGGAGCCGGCAGGACTATCACGATGCCGTGATGCTGCGCCTGCGGCAAGTCGAGGCGGCGCTGCGAAGCGCATGTCGAAGCCACGACCTCATCACTCGCTGCTACGTTGATACCGGCCCGATCGTCGAGCGCGTGGCCGCGAAGTATGCCGGCATCGGATGGATCGGGAAGAACACGTGCATCATTAATCAGAAGCTGGGATCGTGGCTGTTCCTCGGCGTGATTCTTACCTCGCTCGATCTCGCGCCTGATCTGCCCGCTCCCGATCGCTGTGGCACCTGCACGCGCTGCATTGATGCCTGCCCGACTGATGCGCTGATCGCGCCTTATCAGCTCGATTCCAACAAGTGCATCTCGTATCTCACGATTGAAAAGCGTGGAGCGCTTCCTCACGACGACAAGTTGCTCTCCGAAATGGGGCGGCATGTTTTCGGGTGCGACATCTGCCAGGATGTTTGCCCCTGGAACCGGAAGGCCCCGGCGACGAACGCTGATGAGCTTCAGGCGCGTGAGGAGTTGGTGAATCCAGGGCTCGACTGGCTGGCGGAGATTAGCGCCGAAGAATTTCGGCGAACGTTTCGCGGATCGCCGGTGCGGCGGGCAAAGCTTGCGGGCCTGCGGCGGAATGCGGTCATCGCCATGGGCAACAGTGGAGATCGGAAATTCCTTCCGCTACTCGAAAAGCTAGCGGCGGATGAGGATGAAGTGGTCGCGGAGAGCGCCGCCTGGTCTCGCCGGAAGCTAGGGTCGGGGCATTGAAAATGACTCGGCCACGATTCGTGTAAAGTGTTCCAGCTGGAACATATCGCTCGAATGTTCCAACTGGAACATTTTGTGCATCCAGATAGATACGTACTTTGAAGTATGTACAAACGCGGTAAATGAAACGAGCTGCGGGAGTTAGGGGTAGGCGTCATTCTTGAGTCCATGAGCATCAGGAAATGTGATGAGGGGTTTGGCAACTTTAGGGAACAAATATACAGTTTATGGGATTGCGTAGCGTTAGCCGTTTGCTGTTGGTGGTTTTGAACCAATTCCCGAGAGGGAGAAACAGCAGGTTCCCTTCGGCTTCGCTCAGGGCAGGCTCTCCGCTCCGCCGTCGCTGGCGGTCCCGCTTCGGTCGGAAGGACAAAGTCTGTGGTGGATCCTGGTCACTGCAGCTTCGCATACTCGGCTTTGGCTTGCTTCAGGATGGGGATGTCGGGGTCGGCGTCTTTCCAGAGGGTGAGGAAATCTTTGTAGGCGGCAAGCGCCCGCACCCGCGCGGCATCAGCATCCGCGCCCTGCCCCTGTCCTTGAAAAGTTTTCGATTGCAAGGCGTTCGCCCGAGCCACGCCCAGATGCGCCAGCGCTCCCGTCCAGCAGTTCTGGACGATGCCGTTGTGGTCGATGATCCTCTGAAACTCGGCGGCAGCAGCGCTGCCCTGTCCGGCTGCCAGGTATGCCTCTCCGCGCTCATACACATGATAGAGGCAGGTGCCGCTGAACTGAATATTCCCCAGCTCGATGGCTGAATCAGCTTGCAGGGCGGTAAGGGCAGCGGCCGGGTTCTTTCTGTCCAGGGCCAATTGTGCCTGGATCGTGGGCAGCCAAAGCGACTGCATCTGCGTGTCCAGCGGGAAGCGTTTGTTGAGGTCTTGGGCCAAGGATTCGGCTCGTGCCGTATCGCCCGCCATGGCAAACGCAAGCGCGGCTTCGACCTCGGCACCTTGACTCGTGGGAGCCAGCTTCAAAGCCTCTGCCGCTAACCGCCGCGCTTCCGCAGAATTGCCCAAAGCGGCTTCGCGCAGAGCAGCATTCTCCTGCCAAATTGCGCCGCCTTCCTTGTTGTCCGACCGGATGGCGGAGTCCACGGCTCGCTTGGTCAACTCCCGTGCCTTGCCAAGATGACCCGCGTACGCCTCTGTGTCCGACGCGAGCCCCAGTCCATAGTGCTCGTAATCCGGTTTGCCCGCAAACCACTGTTGCTGTTCTGCCATCGCTGCCGAGTCCGCATCGAGAAAGGCCATAGCGTAGAGGGCATAGCGGAGTATGAAATCATTCGGCATTCGCTGCTGTCCCTCGTGCATGATCTGCCGTGCCTCGTCGAAACGCTGTAAGGTAAGGGCGTCAATGGCGCGATTCTGGTAGGCAATTCCCGGTTTCGGTACAAGGCGCTGCGTCCGGTTCTGGATCTCCGCAGCTTTTTCATACTGCCCCTCCAAGGAGTACACGTTGCTCAATTCGTCATACCCTTCTAAATCCCGAGGGTAACTCTCAATGAACTCCTGCCACGTCTGGGCCGACTTATCCAGTTCTCCAGTTACATTGAGGTAGTAGGTGCCGGCGATCTCCAGCTTTTCCCGTTCGCTGGCATGCTCCTTCAACTGGAATGCCTTGGTGAAGTACTCGCTGGACCGCCCCACCTCGCCGAGATTGAAGTAGTCGTAACCCACCGCGACGTAGCCCTCGGCAAAATTCGGGTCAAGCTCGATGGCTCGTTGATAGTAGGGCAGGGCTGCGGCATGGCCTTTCTCAGTATTTACCTTTCGTCCAAGGCTGATCGCTTTCAGAGCTTCGAGCGAAGACGTGGTGGCCTGTATGAGCGGAACATCGAACTTCTGCACCGTAGCCAGCGATTCGCCCAGCTCGCCGCGCAGCTTGGATGCCGCCTGGCCCAGCGTGTCCAGCACCTTCTCCTTGGACGCCGCTGTCACCTGCTCCTCGGCCAGCGTGTCTCCGCTCTTGCAATTCACCGCCTTCAATTCCAGTACATACTTGCTCCCCAAGCTGCCAATTGCTCCGGCAATATATGCTTTGCTGCCCGCTCGCTGGCAAAGCTCGCGGGCAACGTTGGGCGTGAGTTTCGCGTCAGCCGGACGGGTCATCAGTTGCAAGGTCTGAGCCACTTTGTTGTCAGAGAGCACATTCAAAAACGGCGACTGGTTCAAAGAGACGCTGAGCGCCGTCTTGAGCGTGTCGTCGAACACCGGATCGCCCGTGCTGTTGGCGAAGTCGGTGAGAACAATGGTGTCTTTGTCGGTCAGGCGCTTGCTTTGATGCGAGCGGTAGTAAAGCCCGCCCGCCACGAACAAAGCGGCGAGCAGGACGGGAGCCGCAACCCTCCACGGCTTCCCAACCCGAACCGATGAAGCTTTCGGCACAGCCGTGCCGGAGCTTGCCGCCGCATTGTGCCCGCTCTCGGTATCGCGCTTCAGCCGCTGCAGGTCGGTGCGCATTTCAGAGGCGTGCTGATATCGCAGATTGCGGTCCTTCTCCAATGCCTTTCGGATCACCGCTTCCAGGCCCGGAACGATTTGCGAATTTATCTGAGACGGCGGCGGAGGTTCATCGCGCAAAATCACACCGCAAATCTCTCCCGGACTCGATCCCTCGAACGGCAGCTTGCCGGTCGCCATCTCGTACAGCACGGCGCCAAACGAGAACAGGTCGGTGCGTGCATCCAGGTCTTTGGCCTTCACCTGCTCCGGCGACATGTAACTGACCGTTCCCAGCATCGCTCCCGGGCTGGTCAAGTGCAGTGCATCCGAGTCTGCAATGGTTTCGGCATCGCTGCTGGACGCGGCGGCCTTGCCGGTCACTTTCGCCAGACCGAAGTCGAGTATCTTGGCGTGGCCGCGCTTGGTGACAAAGATGTTCCCAGGCTTGATGTCGCGGTGAACGATGCCTTCTGTGTGGGCGGCGTCAAGTGCGTCCGCAATCTCGATCGCCAGCGACAGAATTAACTCAGTCTCCATCGGCCGCCCGCCGATGCGATGCTTCAGCGTCATCCCATCCAGAAACTCCATGGCGATAAACGCTTCGCCGTGCTGGTCGTCAATTTCGTAAATGGTGCAAATGTTGGGATGGTTCAGGGCAGAGGCGGCCTTGGCTTCGCGCTGAAAGCGGGCGAGGGCTTGCGGGTCTCTGGCCACGTCTTCGGGCAGGAACTTGAGGGCGACGAAGCGATCGAGCTTTACGTCCTCGGCCTTGTAGACTACGCCCATGCCGCCGCCGCCGAGTTTCTCGATGATGCGGTAGTGCGAGATGGTTTGGCCGATCATGTTTGGCCGATCATGTTTGGCTGATCAACGAATCGGGTCTTCTGTGCGCGACTATGTTAGGCGGGCGCGCTGTGGCGCGTCAATGAATTGGGGAGGCAGTACTATCGCACTCCAGCGTTGGCGTTCCGGCGCCGCCTGCAAACAGCAGGTTCCTCCCTCCGCCGTCCCCTTCGGCTTCGCTCAGGGTCCGGCTCCGGTCGGAAGGACAAAGTTGTGGTGGATTTACATATTTTTACATTCCCATATCTGTTGATTTTTCTATCGGGTACGCACTGTATTCCGGGTGCCTATAGGGGAACTTGACTTCGGTAACTCGCGCTCCCAGTTCTTGGCAACTAATCTATCTGGAAGGGGTTCGTAATTTAAGGGATAGCCATGCCTGGTCTGGGGAGAATACGGCGCGCCTTGTGCACGTTGTTTGTGCTGGTGCTGACTTGCGCCGGTTTGGCTGGAGCGTCGTCGGCTACGCTGCTTCTCGAAGAGCCATACGGCAAGATGGGATTCTTTACGGCCACGGGACATGCGGCGGTGTATTTGTCGGGAGTGTGCGCGGAGACGCCGCTAGTGCTGCGTGCCTGCGCTCCCGGAGAATTAGGAGCCGTGATCAGCCGTTATGACGGAGTCGGCGGATACGACTGGGTGGCGATCCCGCTGATTCCTTATCTTTACGCGGTCGAGCGGCCGGAGGATATTCCGCTGTTTGCGGATTCGAAGATGGTCACTTTCTTGCGCGACCAATATCGCCGCAAGCATCTGGAAATGGTCGCGCCCGATCGGGATAACGGCGAGACTCCGGGCGGAAACTGGTATGAACTGGTGGGCTCTGCCTACGACCGCGCGGCCTACGGTTTTGAAATCGAGACCACTGCGGCGCAGGACGAGGCGTTCATCGACAGATATAATTTGTCGTCGAATCGTTCTCACTTCCACCTCAGCTACCGCAACTGCGCCGATTTCGCCAAGGACGTGATCAATTTTTACTACCCGAAAACCCTGCACCGCAGTGTGGTCGCCGATATTGGAATCACCACGCCCAAGCAGATGGCGAAGACGCTGATCAAGTTCAGCGGACGGCATGAAGAGTTGCAGTTCTCGCGTTTTGTGATCCCGCAGGTTCCGGGCAGTATGGCGCGCAGCACTCCGGTGCACGGCGTGGTCGAGTCGTTCCTCAAATCAAAGAAGTATATTGTTCCCAGTGTTGTGGCTAGTCCCGTCTTTGCGGGATGCGTGATGGCTGTCTACGTGGGGGCGGGTGCGGGGCGGTTTGATCCGGCGCGGGAGGCGATGGTATTCAACGCGGGGCGCGCTCTGGAACCTCCGCTCGGGGCAGAGGATCGCCGTTCCTATCAGAGTGAGTTGAAGCATCTGGAGCTCAATGTGGCGGATCCGGCCGCGGAGAGCAGCGGCGCACGCACGGAGAATTGGAGACGTCTGTTGCACAATGGCACTCCGGATCTCGATGCTGAGGGGCGTCCGGTCGTGCGGATTCAAATCGGAGAGGAAACGGTGAGTGTGGGCGTCTCAGGCAGCAACATCCTCGCTAATGACGCGCCCGGGCAGTTCACCGAGCAACTGCTTGAGGCGCGGCTGCATGCGGAATTGCGGCGTGGGAATCCGCCGAAGGCCTCGGAGAGCGATGTTACGCGCGACTGGAATCTGCTTCAGAAAGCCATGAACGGGGCTTATGCGGAGGCGGCGGCGCAGCCGGGCAGATCGCTGCAGTCTGGCTCTCAGGTGCGCATGGACCGCGCCGGCAATCAGCCCTGATCGCCGGCCAAAAAGCCGCTGTTAAATTTGTAAGCCTTGCGGCGCGGCTGGAAGCCGCGCCCTTTCAAACCAAGGCTACTGCTGCTGGTCGGGCTGCGGGGCTGGTTGTCCCGGCGGGACTGCGGCGCCGGGCCTGCCCGGAGGGTAGAGTCCGGGTTGCCCGGGTTCTGTTGCATCTGTAGTTGCCGCTGCTGCATTTCCTGCAACATCTGCTGCGGAGTTTTCACGGGCTGATCCGCGGGAGCCGGCGGTTGTTCTGCTTCCGCTGTGCTCTGGTCGGGAGTGTCGTCGGCGGCGTCATCGGCGGGATCGGCGTCGGGAGTATCCGGAGCGGCTTTGGCTACCTGCGGAGATGAGGCGGCATTGTCGCCCGCGGCTGGAGTTGGCGTGTCCGATGTCTTGGCGACCAGCACAACCCGCACCAGTTGGTTGGCATTTTCCGGGGAACCCAGCAATACGTAGTTGAAGCGTGATCCATTCAGCAGTTCGGCCATCACTTCTCGCGCCGGACCCGGACCGAGGCGCGTGACTACGCGCTCGTTGGCGGTGGGCGGAATTTCAATGTCGGCAGAGGTGTGCTTACGTACGCCGCGCAGAATGTCACCCAACGTGGAGTTCGGGAGCGACAATTGTCAGCTGCCCATCCTGGTAACTCACCTGGGGCGCGACCGGCGCAATGGCATCCAACGGAATCTGCGGTATGGGCCCTTGCGGTCCTGAGGGCAGGGGAGGCGGCAGAGGTTGCTGCTTTTTGACCTTGTGTACGCGACGCGGCGTTGTCGGCGTGTCAGCCCGTCCCGCAACTGGCAGGCAGAGAGCGCCCGCTATCAGCAACCCGGTAAACCTCAATCCCGTGCTCATTAGAACCCCTCCACTTCGATCTTTACTCACTACTCATTCTGGGAGACGGTAAGCGTATAGGAGCAATTTTAGCACCGCTTTTGGTCCCATGTACCCGCCGACCGCAACCCCCCCATTTCCCTACCTTGTAGAACGTATTGACTTTATTCTCTTGCAGGCAGAATTTCGATACCAGGCTCGGACCCAGATGTGCAACTTTTTGCACTTACTGGAAGTCGCATGGAGCGTACAATCTTGCTTGTAAAGGACGGAGAAAATGCGTGGCGCAAGCTGCCTGTTGAAACACGGATTTGCAGAGAGTGGAACGCGGCTTAGAATTCGTCGGCTTGGCCTGATAAGGTGCGCCGTCCTAGCGCTGCTGGCTTTTGGCGCGTCGAGTGTTTTGGCGCAGAGTTGTCTTACTTCCAGCGATATGGATGCTGCTACGCGCACTGCCCTCACCAACGCAGGAGTCCGCTACTTCACTTTTGTCGCGGCAGGCGATGCGGCCTCGCTCCGGCAGAATGCTATTCCGAGCCTGGCGGCCGATTTTTCCAGTGTTGAAGGCGCAGTGAAAGACAACCAGATGGCGCTTACCGGCGCAAAGGCCGCCGCCCGACCGCCTTTTCTGCTGGAAGCGGAAGGCGCAGCGACTATTCCACGCGCGGAATTTTATCTGCGGCGTTTTCGGGAGCAAGGGCCAGACCCGCGACAGCGCTGTCTTCTCCTTGAATAATCTTCCGCTCGGCAAGTATGGCGTGGTCATCCTGGACGCACCATCATCCAAGGGCGCGTATACGGTTTCGTTGGTCCTTCAGCAGCAAGGTTCCAGCTGGAGGCTGGGGAGCCTCTACATTCAAACCGCTCAAGTTGCGGGCCACGACAGCAATTGGTTTGCCGCGCGCGCGAGAGAGTTCCAGGCCAAGGGCCAGACGCACAACGCCTGGCTCTACTATATCGAGGCGATCTCTCTGGTGTCGCCACTGCCGTCGATGGCTACCAAGGCTTCCGACGATCTGATCGACGAATCGCAGAAGATGCTGCCGGCAGATTTCCCGGCAGAGGGCAAGACCGCGGATCTTTCCCCCGCCGCCGGCGCTACGGCGGCGTACAAGCTCACCGCAGTGTTTCCTCAAGCTGTGGGTGATGATCTGGAGTTAATCGTTCGATATCAAGCGAGCGATATTTCAAACAGCAACCGGACTTATCAGATGAACGTTGCCGTCATGAAGGCGCTGGTCGCGAAGTTTCCTGAGCTGAGAGGCGCATTCGCGGGGATTGTCGCGCGCGCGGTCGATTCGTCGGGCCGAGATTATGGCACGATGCTGTCTATGAAGGAGATCAAGTAGCAGTGGTCAGTGGCCGGGTTTCAATTCTTGTTCTAGCAGACAATCTATTGGATCTTTGTCGTCGCGCAGGCCCAGGAATACCGGGGCTCGCAGCTTTGGACCGCTTCCTGTGCTTGCCCCGTCTGTCCATTCCGCGTACTCGATCTCGGTTACCAACTCCGGCTTTACCCAGTAGACTTTTCTTAGCGCTTCGACTTCGCCGTAGAACGGGCTCTTTTTGGTCTCGCGTTTCTTCAGCAGTTTCCAGACTTCGTCGAGCGACTTCTGGTCGAATCCGCTGCCCGCCTGTCCCACATGGATCAGCCGGCCCTGCTTGTCATAGAGTCCCAGCACGATCGACCCGAAATGCGCGCGGCTTCCCTCGGGTTCGGTGTATCCACCGATCACGGCTTCCAGGCGGCGCCTGATCTTGATCTTCAGCCACTCGCTCGTGCGGCGCTCCTGGTAAATGCTGTCGCGCTTCTTGGCCAGGATGCCTTCAAGCCCCTTGGCGCGCGCCATCTCGAAGAGAGCAATCCCCTGCTTCTCGTAGTGGTCGGAATAGCGCAAGGAATCTCCGGGAGTGAGCAGCGAGGCTAATTTCTTCTTGCGATCTTCCAGCGGAAGCTTCCGCAGGTCGTAGCCATCGAGATAGAGCAGATCGAATGCGTAATACAGCACGGGCACGTCCGATTTTGCCGCCCCGCGCCGGCCGCCCGACCGAAAGCCCGTGCGTTGCTGCATGAGACTGAACGACGCACGCCCCTCGTCATCGAGCGCGACCGCTTCGCCGTCTAGAATCGCAGTTTTTACGTGCACCGACTTTGGCAGATCCTTCAGTTCGGGGAAGCGTCCGGTTAGATCGTTTTGGTTGCGCGAGACCAGCCTCAGTTTGTTATTGTCGATGAAAGCGATTGCGCGGTAGCCGTCCCATTTGATTTCGAACAGCCAGTCGGCGCCGTCGAAGGGCTTGTCCACAGATGTCGCTAACATGGGATGAATCGCTGTTGGCATGGGGCGCTTGACGGCTGTGGATGATGCGGAAGGTAGAGCATTTACCACAGGGGACACAGAAGACACGGTGGGTCTTGGAATTCGATTTCGGCGGATTGCCTGATGCGTTGGCAGTCTCAACTTGTTTTGCCTCGTGTTTCTCTGTGGCCGATGTGGTTACTTTTTTTTTAGGGCCCGGCTTCTTGTCGAGATTCTTTTTGTCCATTTTTGCCACTGCATCTGCCAGCCACGCCGCCTTCAGCTTTCCGCCACCCGCCGGACGGCTTCTCCACTCCTTCGATCCCGCATCTCCAGCGATCTCCGCCAGGCTGCGCTTGCTGAGCACCGACTCGTCGTACTCATCAATGTCGTAACCCTCCACTACATACTGGTCGTGCTTCTTGATCAGCAGCCATTCGTTGCCTTTGCTCCCCGGACGGCGGCCTTTCATCTTCACGAGGGCGAAGTCACCTTTCAACTTCTTGCCTTCGAGGCGGAATTTCAAATCGCCTTTGGCCAGCATGGCGGCGGCTTCGGCCTCGGTGCCCGGCACATGTTTTCCCTGCACCGCAACCGGAGACAACGGCTGCCATATGCCCACATCCCACACCATCACGGTGCCCGCGCCGTAGTTGCCTTCCGGGATGATGCCCTCGAAGTCAAAATATGAAACGGGATGATCCTCGACCTGCATGGCCAGCCGCTTGTCCGCCGGGTCGAGCGACGGTCCCTTGGGGACTGCCCACGATTTCAGCACACCCTCCATCTCGAGGCGAAAGTCATAGTGCAGCCGCGTCGCGTCATGCTTCTGCACTACGAAGCGGTGCCCTGTCTTGGTCTCGACTTTCGGAGGGGGCTCCGGCGTCTGCTCGAACTTGCGTTTCCGTTTGTATTCTTCCAGGGCCATGGAGAACACTATTTAACCACAGACACTCGGGTCACATATTTAGCGGCGTCATCCCGAAACCCGGCACAGTTCAGCCGGGTGAGGGATCTGGCGTGAGGAGATCCTTCGCTCGGCCTGAAGAACGGCTGCGCTCAGGATGACGCCGCAATGGCAGAGCATGCTTTAGAATCCTTGCACCATGCGACGCGAGTTTCCTGACGTACCTCTGGTGGGCGTGGGCGCCATCATCATCGAAGATGCTCGTGTGGTTCTTGTGAAGCGCGCGCACCCGCCTCTGCAGGCCGAATGGTCCATCCCGGGAGGCGTGGTCGAAGTTGGGGAACTGGTGCGCGAGGCCGCCATACGCGAGGCTCGCGAGGAAACCGGGCTCACTGTGGAACCCGGCCAACTGCTGGGTGTCTACGACCGCGTGCTGCGTGATGCCGAGCGGCGCGTGCAATATCACTACGTTTTGATTGATTTTCTCTGCCGGCGGGTTGCGGGAGATATTGCCGCCGCCAGCGACGCCGCTGAAGTCAGGTGGTTTAGACGCGAAGAATTATCGGCGTTGAAGCTGGCGGAGGATACGATGGATGTAATCCGCAAAGGCTTCGCCAAAGTGAGAGTCGGCTCGTAACGATTCCACTTTTTGTTGGTGTAGATCCTAGCTACGGAGCGCTGTGGCCATAGCAGCGCAGCACGCCCAGATAGGCGCCCCACGGGCCGACTGCATCACGATACTGGTGGGCCATGACGCGCGATAGTTGATGCAGATGCGTGAGGTCATGAACGGCCCAAGTCGCGAGAAGTTCCGATAGCGTCACCACTCCCAGTTCCGGATGCCTTCCTCGCCGCGTCAAGTCTTGTGGCTGTAAATGCAGTGCCTGTAGCGCAGCTAGATTCGCCGCGCGCAGGCGGGCGAACTCGTCCAAGAGTTGCTCAAGCGATTTGCCTTGACTCTCTTTCGTTTGTGCGAAGCGGTCAAAGGGATCAAATGGCCGCGCTTCGCCGTGCTGCAGGATGATGCGTGCGCGCGGCATCCAGTCGGTACGCTCTCCGACAATCAGGTGGCCCACGATGTCGAACGGGCTCCAGGTATCGTTTCCGTCTTTACTGCGTCCTTCGTTGCTATGCACCCAACAGTTCGGCAGTCCGCGCAGCAGGTCATCCACGATGGCCGGAGTGCGCGCGAGAATTGCGATGGCATCAGTCAGGCTGAACTCCGTCATGGTTGGCATGCCTGGGTAGATGCGGGCTCGGATTGGATCGTGGTAACTGATCTGCTGCTCATCTGACTTCTCCTTTATGGGGAGTACCTGTATTGACGCGGTTCACGCCGCTTTCAGTCGCCATCGTCTGCCCACTCCGCGTCGCACGCGTGGCAGCGCCACGCCGGGCGCTGCACGGGCATGGGCACGCGGAGGAATGCGCTCATGTAGGCGATGGGGCGGCCCAGCTCCTGGAAGTTCACGTCGAGCGACTGGCAGTTGGGACAGCGCGGCTGCTCGTACAGGCCGACGCCCTGCACGTAGAGGCCTTCGAGAATCGGCTCGTCGAGTAGCTTCTGAGCGTTCGCTGCATCGGCGGCGCGCACGTTGAGTTTGATGCCGCCGATGAAATTTGAAATGAACCAGTCGAGCCGGACCAGGTTGTCGTCCGCAAGAAAACATTCGATGCCCGATGACTCGAGGCTGCCCTTGGCCAGCAGCGCCTCCGGCAGATCGCGAAACTGCCGGATGGTTACGAGTTCACGCACTTCTATTTCCTGCCGAGGCTCCGGCGCCGCATCGTCGGAATATTCCAGATGCCTTCGGTCCAGTTCATCTTCGAGCGCATCCCAGGCCATCTCGGTCAGCGATTCCGCGCTCTGAGCAAGCTTCTGCAGCTCTCCATCCGTCATGCCGGCGTAGTTCGCCGCCAGACGCTGGCGCTCGTGCCGATCGTCTACAAAAGAATCGCTCATAGAAGAATCGTTCAAATAGGATCCGTTCCGAAAGACCCTCGCGTAGCATACTTCGACGGAGGCCAATCCACCAACTGTACCCGCCTTGGATCGACACGCCGGTACCCGTGCCTGTTACCGACAACCCTAGTGGCCGTAAGCTCATCTCACGTCGACGGGCGGATTTATAGCAGTTGAAAAGGAGGCTCCATGAAAGCCGTGACCGGTGTATTTGGTTCGCAAACGGATGCGCAACGTGCCCTGGCCCAGCTTCGCTCACTGGGGTTGGCAGAGGACCGACTGACTCTACTGACTCCGGGAGGGGTGGACACACACGAGCCCGCCGTACCGGCTGTTTCTGCAGAGCAACCGGGTATGGGGAAAGCCATGGGCGCCCTGGTAGGAACTGCGGCTGGCATGTCGACCGGTCCGCTGCTTGTAGCCGCGCTGATACCCGGGGTCGGCCCGATTACGGCCATTGGCCTGTTGGGTGGAGCATTAGCGGCAGCGACCGGGGCAAGCGTGGGAGCAGTTGCCGGTGAAAAGCTGGAAAATGCCATGACCGATGGCCTGCCGGAAGACGAGATATTCGTTTACGAAGACGCCCTGCGCAAAGGCCGCAGCGTGGTGATTGCCCTGGCAAGCGATGACGTCGAAGCGTCTGTCTTTCGGGAGTTGCTGACGGCGGAAGGGGCGGAGTCAATCGATGCGGCTCGCGAACAGTGGTGGATCGGGTTGCGGAGTGCGGAACAAGAACACTATTCGGGTCACGCCAGGAAATTCGGGGAGGACGAGAAGTTCTACCGGTTGGGTTTCGAATCTGCGCTGCATGCCCGAACGCGTTGCAAAGAATACGACCAAACATTGGCTGAGATGGACAGCAAAATTGAGGAACTCGAGCGCCAGCATCCCGGACTTGACGTGGCTGAACCGTTCAGAAAAGGATACGAGCGCGGTCGTGATTACTACCAGCAGCTATGCGATCAATCGAAGGCTGCGTGAGGCTGATTCAGAGCCCCGTCACGTCTAGTTCGGGCTGTGGGCGACTGGCTTCTCCTGCAAGAGGAGTTCAGTGGCCTGTACTCGCCGGTCGGAGTGGAACCAACGTTGCACAACGTTGTCGCAAAGAAAGTTGGCCAGCGAGAGCAGGCTCATTCCCTGATGGTGAACCATCCAGGATCGGACGAGTTCGTACCGGGCCCCGAGCAGCCGCCTGCGCGAGTTCGAGTAATCGGCGGCCTCATAGAATCCGTAAGGACCGAACCATCCAAGGGCATTCATCCGATGCAGATTGCTGAGCGCGCCTTTGGGATCCACGTTCAGAGCTAGAAGCGTGGAGTACGGAGAAACAACCACAGGCTCCGCTCCGGTCTTTCTCAGCGCAAGGCTCGGCACGCCGAAGGCCTCGTAGTGATAGTCTCCTGCTTCGTTGCGCTTCGCGCAGGCAGATTCAGAAATTCCCCAGAGAATATGTTTGTCCCTGGCGTAGGCCTGTTGCGAGCGCACAGCTGCCACGACCGCCCGGTCGAGCAAGGTGTTGGGATAGGTACGCATCCATATCGAGGGCATCAGGTACTCGAACATGGTTCCGGTCCAGGAGAGCAAAACCGGGCGGCCGTGATCGCTGGTATAGGGCCGGTCGAGGCGGAACCAGCAATCCTGCGGGATGTCTTCTTTTGCGATCGCGATGAATACCGCGGTGCGCGGCTCGGTGGCCAGCAAGTTGTAACAGTAGGGTTGCAATTCTTCGGACTGGGCGTCGAAGCCCACCGACAGCAGAAGACGCTGTTTATCCAGCAGGAAACCGAACTCCATGGCATTTGCCAGATCGAGCGCTTGTTCGCTGGCTTGCCCCAAGTGCTCGATCAGACGGAGAGCATTTCGCCGCGCCTCGGCGAGCATCGGCATCAGGAGCCCGGCTGCCGCTCCATTTTCATTTCGTGCGGATCGAAGCGTGATGTTCAGACCGGCCTGCAGTTCTGAAATCAACTCTGGCAGTCGCTGTAGAGGCACATCGTTCCTGGGACTCGCGCCGCTGGCTAGTTGGTCGCGCAGGGCCGCAAACTCGGGGAGCCTCCAGGGTGTATACGAACGCACGAAGTCGCGGATTTTCTGAAATCGCAAGTGCGTTTGCTCGCGGAACCACGCAATATCGGAAGAGTCATCCGACTTCGCACGAGGATTTTTTTCGTCCAGAACTTCCTCGTTAAAATTCAAGACAGACATCAGCCAATCTTTGCTTTGGAACTCCGCTTCGCAGCTCCCCAAGACCCGCTTCGGCAAAGCGCGCAGGTTCACCATGACCTGGAGATGGTCCAGCAGGCCGTCGGCTAATGCTCTTGAAAGAATCGGCCTGGCGCAAGCGATCGAGGCATCCCTGGTGCAGTGTCCAGAGCGAAGCGACCAGGTTGCCGCTGTCCACCGAAGAAACGAAAAACGGGGGTTTCGCTTCCAGGGTGCGGGTGTCATACCAGTTCAACAGGTGGCCACGGTACTTGTGCAGCCGGACTATCGTATCCAGAGTCTTCTGCGTAAGAGCCACCATTTCTGGAACTGTGAGATAGCCGAATTCGTTCGCGACCTGCCTCGCGTTCAGAAGAAGCCCGACGTTCGTCGGGGATACGCTGGCCGCAACCTTTCGCGGGTCGTCCTCAATATTGTCGGGCACGAGCCAGTTGTGCTCGGTGTTGGAAAACTCCGCAAAGTACCGCCAGATATACAAAGCGGTTTTGCGCAGAAGGCGGACATCGCGGCGCTCAAGTTCTAGCGCCGGTTCAAGCGGAGAAGAGTTGAGCCAAGTGACGAGGAGCTTGCTGCAAGCCCACAGCGCAAGAATCGGCACCGCGGCCAGCAACGATTGGGGGCGCACCAGCCATATCACCAAACCCAGGCCGATGGCAAGGAATGGCATCCAGTCGATGTATCGGTCGACCGGAGTGCGGCGCTCTCCCACCTCCGCTTCTGCGGCCGTTTCCCACTCGAGCAGGCGCTCACGCGTAACCACATGCCGGACGAGCGCGCGCACCACAGCGTCCAGCGATAACAGCGTCTGGTGGGCCAGAAGCGTCAATTCAAGCAGGACCGCAAAGTTGGCCGAAAATAGGTTGGTGAAGGCGTCCCCGGCGATTCGCGCCTGGCGCGCCGCCACGGCGCGAACCAACCCAAAGCCCAATTCCACCCAGGCCGGAACAAACAAGATGCAAATCGTGGCGAGCGTCCACAGTATGGGATGGCCCATCACGAGCCAGCCGAACAAAAGCAACAAAAACGTTGCCGGTTCAACGAGGCTGCGGCGCAGGTTGTCGAGGATTTTCCAGCGCGAAACCAGCGAGATCGGATTCGGAACCCGCGCGCCAGACTCATCGGGTACGAGGTCGGTTAACCATTGCACAATCTGCCAGTCGCCGCGAAGCCAACGATGCTTCCGCCGGTTATAGGCGCTGAAGTGCGAAGGATAGTCCTCAATGACGACAACATCGGAGGCAAGTCCGGCGCGCGCGTAGGCGCCTTCGATCAGATCGTGGCTGAGCAGGGCATTGCGGGGAAAGCGGCGGTTCAAGACGCGGTACATCGTGTCGACTTCGTAAATGCCTTTCCCCGTGAATGTGCCTTCTCCATAGAGATCCTGATAGACATCGGAAATCGCACGCGTGTAGGGATCGAGCCCGGTCTCGCCGGCAAAGATGGCCGCCAGTCGCGAGCGCGTGCTCGATTGCACACTGACGCCGACTCGCGGCTGCAGAATGCCGTATCCCGCGACCACGATATTCTTAACCGGATCGATGATCGCCTGATTCAGAGGATGGGCGAGCGCTCCCACCATGCGATGCGCCGATCCTCGAGGCAGTTCGGTATCGGAGTCAAGCGTAATGACGAAGCGGACCTTGGGGAGAATCGAGAGATCCCCGACCTTCACCGGAAAACTGTCGTATTGGTTGCGTAAGAGTTGATTCAGGTCGAGCAGCTTTCCGCGCTTGCGCTCCCACCCCATCCATCCTCTTTCGCGCGGGTTGTAGACCCGGTGTCGATGCAGAAAGAAGAACGAGCCCATACTCTTTCCGGAATATCGTTCGTTGAGTTCGTCGATTAGTTTTGAGCACAATTCCACCAGCGAATTTTCTTCTGGAGCGGGATGCGGTGAATCCGGCAGATCGGATACCAGCGCGAAGTGAATGTTGCGGTCGTGATTGCCGAGGAAGCGCACCTCGAGACTTTCTACCAGGCCGTGCACTTGCTTTTCGTTCAGCAGAAGCGTCGGAATGGCAACCAGAGTCGCGCAATCGTCGGGAATGCCCTCCGAGAAGTCAAGCTTGGGCAGGGCTTCCACCGGCAGCAGGTTGGTGATGACATAGTTCATCAACTCAACCGCCGCCTGGGAACTCGGCAATAACAAAATCAACATCGAAAGCAGCACGAGCCACGGTGAAGTCGTGGGCGGAGTCAATAGCCACAGGGTCCCGGTAATGATGGCGAGAGTCAGGGCTGCAATTCCGAAAAGAAGGAATTCATCGGGATGGCTTCGCAAGAATCTTCGGAGACGTTCGCGGAACGTGGGGTGAAAGCCGACTCTTTGACAGAGAAGCTCTGCTCCTTCACCGATGAGATAAAAGCCAATGTGGTTTTCGCGCAATCCAATCCGCGGGTCGCGATATCTCTTTTCGTGAGCCTGGCGAGCCAGGGCGAGCGCCTGCTCCGCCACTTCCAGTTCACTTCGATCGGAGCGCTGGGCAATCCTCGACACGCTCTCGCGATACACATTCCGGCTCTCAATGTCCATGCTGGTGTAGGCGCCGGCAGGATCCTCGCGCAGAATCCTGTCGAAGGGAACTAGCCGCTCCAGCACGTCCATCCAGGATGCTTGGGTTACGTTTTCCAGGCTCCGTATGCAGGTGGTGACGCGCCTGCGGGACTTTTTCGATGGATCGTTCACGAGGGCGCTGCCCTGGGCGGCAATCTGTTCCAGCAGAACCAGCTTTAGCGCCGGAACGAGAGCGCCGATCTCGTGAAATTCAAGAGGGGTGATCTCCTCAAAAGCAATACAAAACTCCTCGAACTTGCTTTCGGAAAAGGTGGTGTCCGTCTCATTGAGAAAAGCCTGCGCGATCGCCAGCACCCGGGGCAGGATTTCGCCATTGCTAGCGACATGGGGAAGGTCCGTCAGCGGCGCAAGGTCAGTCCCTACACCGCGCGTCCCCGAGCGAAGCTGTTGTGCGTTGTCCCGGAGCCAGAGCAGATCTTCTGCATTGGAACCCTGCGAGTCGGACGCCTTCGCGAAGGCTGCATCCACGCCTTCGAATATGTTATCGAATTCTTCTGCGAGCTTTTGGCAACGTCGTGAGAATGTATCCGACGATGGAGTCCCAGGCAGCCAGCCCAGGCTCGCGGCGAACTCTCTCGCAGCGCCGCGCATAGACCGAGCCTCTGCCGCATTTCCAGGGGAAGAGTGCCGCTGCTCTTCTTCCCCAATCGCGCCATGAGTCTGTGCACTGCGAACCATACTTACAATCCATCCTTACTTCATCAATTCTTACTCGATCATCCGTCTTGCAACACTTGCGCCTTCAGCGGTAGCTGGCGGCCTGCAGTTCAAACATTTCCGCGTAGCGGCCGCGGAGATTCGTCAACGCATCATGGTCTCCTTCTTCTGCAATGCGTCCGTTTTCGAGCACCACGATCCGGTCGGCCATCCGCACGGTCGAGAAGCGGTGCGAAATGAACAAGGCCATCTTCCCGGCGGTCAACTCGGCAAAGCGTTGAAAGACTTCATACTCGCTGCGCGCGTCGAGCGCGGAAGTGGGCTCGTCGAGGATCAGCACCTGCGCGTCGCGCAGATAGGCCCGGGCCAGGGCAATCTTTTGCCACTCGCCACCCGAGAGATCGACTCCGCCGTCAAAGCGCCTGCCCAGCATCTGTTCATATCCCGCGGGTAGCTTCGCGATTACTTCGTCCGCCATACTCTTCTGCGCAGACTGCTGGATTAACGGCAGGTTGTCGATCTGCTCGATCCGGCCCACCGCGATGTTTTCCCGCGCGGTCATCTCGTAGCGCATGTAGTCCTGAAAGATGACGCCAATCTCGCGATAAAGGTCTTCGAGGCTATACTCGCGCAAATCCACGCCGTCGAGGAAGACTTGTCCTTCGACCGGGTCGTAGAGGCGGGTCAGCAGCTTGACGATGGTGGTCTTGCCTTCTCCGTTTTCGCCGATCAGCGCCACCCGCTCGCCGGGACGCAAATGAAAATTCAATCCATTCAGAACCAGGCGCGAACTTCCTGGATAACGGAAGGAAACGTTGCGAAATTCAAATCCGCTCCGGATGGGACGCGGCGCCGGCAAAGCGTTGGGCTTCGATTCGATGGTGGGACGCATCTCGAAAAATGCGATGAGGTCGGTCAGGAACAAAGCCTGATCGGCGATGGTTGAAAGCGTGGAAAAGGTTTGCTGCAAGTTCGAACTGGCCTCTCGAATGGCGTTCGCCAATAAAGTGAGGGTGCCGAAACTGAAGACGCCGGTGACCGTCCTCCAAACCGCGAACACGTAGGCCGTGTAGTAGCCCGCGGTGCCGATCGCGGAGAGAAACGCACCCGCTACCACCTTGCGGCGCGCCAGCGCAATGTCCTCTTCGTAAACCCGCGTGGAAAGCCCCTTAAATCTGCCAGTGAGGAAATCTTTCAAGCCAAACAACTTTAATTCCTTGGCTGCCTCCTTGCTGCCGCCCAGAATGCGAAGGTAGTCGAGCTGGCGGCGGATGGGAGTCTGGCGAAAATTCTTGGCGTATCCTACGAACGCAAAATGAGTCTCGCCCACGAAGGCTGGAATCACGCCCACAATCAGCAAGAGCAAGAGCCAGGGCGAAAACACCATGATCGAGATGGATAACGTAATCGTCGTAATCACCTGCTGGATGAGGCGTCCAATCGCCTGGATCATGTACAGGCGGTCCGTGGCCTGAACCCGGGCGCGCTCCAGCCGGTCATAGAACGCGGGATCTTCGTAGGCCATCAGATCCAGTCCGGCGGCGTGCTCCATGACGCGAACGCTGACGTGGTGTGTGTACCTGCCGGCGAGCAGGGCATCGAGGTAGTCGATCACGCGGCCGAGTACGCCGGCGCTCACGGCGAGGGCAAACTCCGCGGCGACGAGCCACCACAACCTGGGTCCGGGAGGCTGATGAGTAGTGATGAGGCGGAAAATATTGTCGATGATGAGCTTTGAAACCCAGAACAGCGCGGGCGGAAGCAGAGAAGCAACAACTCGGGTGATCAGTCCAAGAACGACGACCGTGCGCCCGGACTCCCACACAAAACGCAGGACAGCCGGGACATTGCGGAGCGCCGAGAATCGCTCCCGCCATCCCCCCCGCAACTCAGCATTTTCGCCCATGACTGATTCAATGCGGGCCCCGTCTGCCGGAGGGAGTCGGGCCCGGCACTCCATGCGACCGAGATGTCAGTCGAAGTGCGGCGGATTCTCCGAGTGTCGCCGAAATCAATTCCAGGCAAAACAAGGTCAGCCCATCAAGCGACTGTTCGATGAAAAGATCGTCCTGCCGGTTGGCTGGGATGAAAAACTCCGGAAAGGACAAATCTCGCACGACAGCGACAGCGCTAGTATTTGCGGAATCCGGCTCGCTCCATTCCACGCTGAGCTTCCGCGGTCTTCATGAAGGTCTCCCAGACAAACCCGGTTCGCAGATTTTCAGCCATCAACAAAACAATTCCAGTGTCGATTCCAATTACATCGGAATCATACCAGTTCTTGAGGGGATTGAATGCGTTTACGAAACCATACTTGGTCCACGCCGACGGATAGCGGTTTCGAATCGTCTTTAAAACTCGCATGGTGGCTTGGGGCAGGAACGGCAATGAACCGCCGGCCGCGCTGGGAACAACGGTGCCGTCAATCGGTCCCATGGCGGGAGGGCCGCCCCAAGCCACATAGCCATGCTCGGAGTCGGAAGCGGTAATTCCCCACAGGTCCTCGCTGTAATCCGGGAACTGCTTGCCTAACTCCACACAAAAACGCTTATGGACTTCCGTTGCGGTCACGGAATTCTGGAAATAGTCTGCGTATTTGTCGCGCTTGCCGCGAAAATCAAACCACGCCTGCGAGAACTGATGCACAAACAGTGGGGCGAACGACCCGATATACCGCATGCCGTCGTATTCGAACGTTAAACGCTTCCATGCGTTCCAGGTTTCCTGTTTCAGGGGATAGGCCGACGACCCCATGCCGAGCAGGTACATCATCATCAGCTCGCTGTAATAATCCCACCGCGAGGGCAGAAATCCGACTTCCGGGGTCCACCCGTGGGTGAGCAGGGAGGTGTCCTCCGAGAGCCAGGTCCAATCTACGCGGTTGAAGATCAGATTCGCGAGTTGCGTGACGCCGGAATGACGGAAGTGCTCGCGGCAGGTAAGAATTCCGCACAGGAGAATAGTGGTATCCACCGACGACACTTCGGAGTCGAACATGCGTTCCCCGGTCTCGGGGTTGGCGAAGTGGTAGAAAAAACCGCGATGGTTGGGCATGTTTTTCCAGAGAAAACGGAGGGTAACGATGACGCGCTCCAGCGCGTCGGCCGTGGGAATGAAGCCCCGCTGCTCTCCAATGCAGAGAGCGGTAAGACCGAAGCCCGTCGCGGCGATGCTGGACGCAACTCCTGGTTTATCGTTGTGAACGTTACAGCGGTCCTTGACCATGCCCGTTTTCGGGTTGCCCTGTTCCCAGAAAAAAAGACAACTTGCAATCTCCAACTCGTTTAGAAACTGATCGTCTTCCGCGGATAGAACTGGCCCCACGGCGGCAGTCCGCACCGGAGGCGAGGTTTGCGCCTCGGCGGACAAACTTGTCAGGAATTCCGCCAAAGGCAGGCAAAGACTCGTCCCCAGAACCTGACGCAGGACTTGCCGGCGTGAAAGCAGATTGGTTTTGGAATCAGTCATGCGTTTCGTTTTCGTGGATCATAACAAGTTGGATCGTAACAAGTTAAGATCATGGCAACCTGAAAAACGATGGAACACAACTCGGCGCCCTCCACCGGCTAAGCAAAGGGTGGTCACTCACTTGTATATTTACGATAGCATTGAAATGATGCCAGGAAAATCTCTGCCGTTGCCGACCCCGGAACATTCGAGGCCAAGCGGGCATTGTGTAAATCGCTGATGATGAGCGCATGACTCGTACTCACAAAATCGAGCTTTGGATCGCTTTGTTTGCCAGCCTCCTGCTCACCGTAGCAAGCGTGGCGCTGATTGGCTGGCAGAGACCGATTACGATTCAGGGAGCCGTCCTCGTCCAGGATTCAGACCCTCGAAAACAATTGCCGATCGGGGGTGTTGCAATCTCGGCTGGCGATCTCGCAGCCTCGGGCGCCACTACTGACTCCTCCGGATTATTCGTGCTCAAGCTGCGCAAACCGATTCGCAGGGGGCACGCCATTGTTCTGGGTTTTCGCCATCCCCAATACCGTCCCCTTGACCTGGATGAATATGTCACCAACCAACTGTACGTGATCCATCTCGTTCCGCTGTCGAACAGCCCCGCCCCGCGAAATCAACCGGAAGTTAAAGTGGCTAACGTCCGCGTGAGATATACGGTGAAGTTCAAAACCGAACTGAATGTGGGAAGCGCGGTTAAGACTTTCGAGATTGATAACAAGGGCAATGTGCCTTGCAAGGGCGAGCATCCCTGCTCTCCCGACGGGAAGTGGAAGGCGGCCACCGGTTCGGCTACTTTGGATGCCGGCGCGGACAATCAATTTCGCAACGCCCGCGCCTCATGTATTGCGGGCCCTTGTCCCTTCACAAGAATTGAGGCCGACCACTTCTCGCAGGGCGGCCAGATCATCACAGTTTCGGCGCGCGACTGGTCCGACCCCACCACTTTTGTATTGGAGGCCGAGGTTTTTCGTCCCATGGTGAGTCAAATGGAACACTGGTCCTATCCAGTCATTCTCGGGGAGGGACTCTCCTTCACCCTGCCCTCCTCGGCCGAGAGTGTAAGCATTGAGGCGGACCTCGACGGACAGACCATCATTTTTCCACTGGGACCCTCACTGTTTTTGAGCTGGGCCAGTTGCGACGCCGGCGTCAATCCCGACAAAGGCCGGGTCTACCGCTGCACGGCCAAACCGGGATATCGCTTTCAATAGGCATCACGGCAACATCGCTCCGATTACCGTCCCTGAGTTCCCGAAAATAGCAAGCCTATTGAATGCCGCGAAACGACAAACGACCCGCAGGTGGTTGAACCTGCGGGCCGTCCGGTGGACTGTTTGGGATTGACCAAGAGGTGGTCACTCTACGTGGCCTCTCACGGCAACTCCCGGGTCTGGGACTAAAGCTCGAAAGCATGAAGCCCCGAGGATCAAAGCCTTCGCGCGACCGACGCGATGCCTCCATCCGAACTCACCGGCTAGTGTGCGGGCTGTAGCTTCAGTGCGATCCGATCTTTATTGATGTTGATCCGATCTGCGTCCAAAGCCCCGCTTAGAGCAACCAGCTCTAAGTCTCAGCCACCTCACCTGGTCTTAGACTCCCACAACTGCCACTACAATCAGAACTTGTCATTCGACCACCTCCTTTCCGGTGTAATCGCACATTAGTACGAAATCGCCCTGTGCGTCAACCGGCACGAAAGTGGGTGCCGAGAGTCCTACTCCCTCCATCTGTTAGCTTAGAGGGTTTCTGCTAATGGAAGGATCATGGGAACATCCGGAAAGTTGGCAACGGTGGGCGATATTCTTTGCCAGCGTTGTCCCCGGTGCCGGGCGGGAAGTATTTTTCGCTACTCCATCTTCCGCGGATTCCCGAAGATGCACGACCGTTGTCCCGTCTGCGATCTCAGGTTTGAGCGCGAACCGGGCTATTTTCTTGGCGCCATGTACGTCAGTTATGCTTTGGCGCTGGGGATCGTCGTGTTGATCGCGGGGCTGCTTTGGTGGGTCACTGGGTGGTGGATCACCAAGGACACAATCTGGGCGGTCGTGCTATTCCTGCCGCTCGCTCCGACGATCACACTCTTTGCGCGCGTGCTCTGGATCTATCTCGACCAGACCATCGACCCGGAACGGCGACCCTAGCGGATTTTGCCCGCTGCGAGAATTCCGGCAAACGTGCGTAAATCTGCGTGTCCGCGGGCAACCCCTGCCGCGCGTCCGCGTTCTTAATTTGATTCATAGATACAATCGGTGGAAAGCATCTGCGAAACACACTTCCGTTCCTGGGACGTGGATCTCCGGATGCGCTATTCTCAGAAGCGCTATTCTCACGAGGGAGAACGTGGAATGATTCGCTTGGTTGCCGCGACGATTGCTTGGACGGTTCTGATTGGTTCGTGTGCCTTTGCTCAAGACGCGACGCCGAAGGTGCAGGTGTTTGGCGGGTATTCACTGCTGCGTGTGGACCACGGCAGACTGACCGGCGAGCTCCTGGATCTGGATCTGCACCAGGCTTCCAATCCTTTCGCGCTGAAAAACTATTTTCTCGATGGCTGGAATGCGCAGGCGCAGTACAACATGGACCGCTGGTTCGGGATCGCCGCTGATCTTGGCGGCCGTTACGGCACGCCGATCGTAGCCTCGAGGGACCGCACCCTCGCCGGACTCCCCAAAGAGAGTGCGTATTCAATCCTGGCTGGTCCGGTGATCTCATACCGGACGAAATCAAGATTTACTCCTTTTGCGCACGCCTTGTTCGGCTGGGATCGAACCAACCTGGGGGCGAGTACCATCACCGGCAGCGTAACGTCTCCCGTATCTGTCGTCGCCACAAATTACAACGATTTCGCAATGGCGTTGGGTGGGGGAGCCGATTGCCGGATCACGCGGCACGTGTCTGTTCGGTTGGGACAGTTGGACTGGTACCATACCAGCATTAATCTGAGTAAGTTCTACACAAACGCCTTCGGTGGCACCCTGCTCCAAGGCCTTTCGACTCGCCAAGCCAACCTGCGATTCTCCGCGGGAGCGGTTCTGCGATTCTGACACGGATAAGGCCATCCATCGCGCCAAGACGCGCACACCCGCACCTTTCGCCCCAATTACTGGGCCGGAGTGACAGGCTTGGCTGTCGCCTTATCCTGGTCACTTCCGGCGGGTTTCATTGCGACTACCTGGTAAGGCCGGGTCTTCCGGTCTCCCTCGGATACTCTGAGATAAAGCCGGTCTTTATCAATCCGGAATTCTCCTTCCTTGCCTACTGGAAGAATTACCGGGTGCTTCTTGTCCAACGGGCGAATGTGATAATCCATTTCGTCACTGCGAAGCAGATACTGGGGGCACAATTTCTCATCGGAGTTCACATGCTCAATGCCGGCTGATGCGAACACGCTCCCAAGGCCGGTAATGCCTTTCTCCTTGGCTCCGCACGGCACGGCTTCCATCTTCTCGATCATGCCTCGTTCGGGATGCTTTTTCTTTCCAGCTCCCGCTGGCAATGCAACTGCGAGAACGAGCGTCGCAACGAGTAGGACTCCGGTTTTCATAGCGCCTCCCTTTATTAGTTCTCGTCGGTCCCCCGACTCGGTGTCGTAGTAGACCCAAGAATATCGACGTATCTCGTTTCGATTGAACCGGCCGAGAGGCCATTTTTAATTCGGCCTCCCAGCCCGCAATTCAGCCCAAATCTACTGCTTTGCTTTCGGGTCCACCATTTGCTGCTTCTTGGTGGCCCCGCTGTTGTCGTATTGCTTCATCGAGTTCATGAAGGCCTGCGGGTTCTCCGCCAACTGTTGCTGAACCCCGGTATGAGTTTTCAAGTACTCCCGCAGTTCCGGGTGGTTCTCCAAGTACTCCTCGTTCTTGGCCAGCGATGGGTTTTTCGAAAGTTGCCGCGAGATCTCAGGATGGCTGTCCAGGAAGCCGTCAAAGCTGGCCAGCTCCCGCCGGTTGTTATCGTCATCCCTGCGGTCAAAGCGGTTTTCCTGTCTCATGAAGACGTGCGGATCCTGTGCTAACTGCTCCCGCACTCCGGAGTGCTCCTGCAAGAACTGCTGCAGAGCGGGATGGTTTTGCAGAAACTCTTTGTTGTCCGCCAGAGTGGGGTTCTTGCGTAATTGCTCCGCGGTTTCTGGATGTTTATCCAGGAAGGCGTCAAAGTTGGCCAACTCTCTCCGAGTGGCATCATTGTCCCTGTCCTTGCGGTCATTGTCCCTGACGCTGCGATCGAAATTGTCCCTGTCCGTGCGATCGAAGCGGTCTTCCTGTCTCATGAAGACCTGCGGGTCCTGCGCCAATTGCTGCCGCACTCCGGGGTGCTCCTGCACGAACTGCCGCAAAGCAGGATGGTTCTGCAGAAACTCCCTATTGTCTGCCAGACTTGGATTCTTGCGCAGTTGCTCCGCGATCTCAGGATGCTTGTCCAGAAAGCTGTCAAAGTTTGCCAGCTCCCGGCGGTTGGCGTCATCGTCTCTGTCTCTGCGATCGTAACGATTCTCATCTCTCATGAAGGCGCGAGGGTTTTCCGTCAATTCCTCTCGGACCCCTGGGTGGTCCTGCAGATATGCCTGCAACTCAGGATGGTTCTTGACGTATTCGCGGTCGTCTACCAGAGACGGATTCCTGCGCAGCTGCTCCCCCATCTCAGGATGACTGTCCAGGAAACTATCGAAACTCGCCAGCTCCTGCCGGGTGATATCTGTCGGCGGAGAAGGCGGCGCTGTATGAGGCGGCACTTCCTGAGAACTCACCGATGGAACAATCCAAAGCAAACTTGCGAGCGCCAGGAGTGCTGAATATTGTTTTAAATACACGCACGGCTTTTTCATAAGTTCGTAAACCCTCCTCGACGAAGGTGCGAATGTCAAGGAGGATGGTGCAAACGCCCTGCCAAACTTCGATGGCTGGGACGAATCGCCCCCATTTCAAAGGCTTGCAGATGGTCTGCCCATCCTCGCGCGAAAAGCAGGAGAGTAAATTTTTCGGGCCGCATAAAACTGGCGTAGCTAAGTGACGCGGGGGGCAATACTTAGGGTCACTGGAAAGAAATTCACTGCGGATTCCTCCTGAATTCAAAAGAATTAATGAGAAATACCTAAAGGAAAAACCTGACATGAAGGTTCGGACTTGACTTCGCAGTTCGATAGGAGCGCGCCCGGTCGTACATGGCCAGCGGGCATCTGGGACCTGGACTTTTGGCTGTCTACACTTGAGATCCCCTCAAGCTGATTCCGATCTTCCCCTAGGTCGAAGACTTTTTGAGTGCAGAAGGCTAACTCCCTGATAGCTCAGCCCTTCCAGCGGAAGGCGCCGGGTTGTGGCAGGCCAACGTGGGCGAGGACGCGATAGGCAAATTCGCGGGCCATGGCATCCAGGCTCGCGGGCCGGTAATAGAAGGCCGGAATGAGTGGGAAGATGGTCGCCCCGGCATCGGCGGCGCCGTACATGTTGCGGATGTGAATTTTGTTGAGCGGAGTTTCGCGAACGCACAGCACCAGCGGTCGCTTTTCCTTCAGGAAGACGTCGGCCGCGCGCTCGATCAGGTGCGAAGCGATGCCGTTGGCGATGCGGGCCAGGGTGCCCACGCTGCACGGGATCACGATCATGGCGTCGGCGGGATAGGAACCGCTGGCAATGTTGGCTCCGATGTCGGCGTTCGACTGCTCCTTGATCTTGGACGAAACGGCGATTTTGGACGAGGCGGCGTGGCCTGAGGCTTTCGTTTTTTCGCCGGCAAGAATCTGTCCGACAAGATTCGAGCGGCCCTGGATGCCGAGTTCTTCGGCCAGCACGCGCAGGCCGGAGTCGGAAGCGATGAAGTTCACGGTCTGAACGCTGGCGTCACGCTCGACCGCGAGCAGCAACTGCCGAAGAAACACTGACCCGCTGGCGCCAGTGGTGGCGATGGTCAGATTCTGCGGCGAGTGATTCGGCAAGGCGGCTCCAACGAGGCAACGCGGTGCCCCGAACTTTGGAGCATAGGGAGTAGGCGAACAGGAGTCAAGGCGAAGAAATAAAGCTAGAGGCAAGGAGCTAGAAGCTGCCGTTATGGCATCCACTGTCAATTTGCGATCCCGCCGCAGCGCCGCGCAACTCCACGCGCTCGCCGGAGTAGAACGCGAAATCCGGGTCCAGGATTCGCACAGCCGGCGCAAATATCTTCGCGAGTTCAGCCAGGCCTTCCGCAGCTACGATTCTCTTCTCGACTCCCAGCAGATTCAGAATGTCCTGCATTCCGCCGACGTGGTCCTGATCGGCGACTATCATGCGCTGCCCGCGGCCCAGCGCTATGCCGCATCTCTGGTGGAGCAGCGCGCGCTGGCAGGTGATCGCCGCGTCGTGCTCGGAGTCGAAACCATCTTCGCCCGCGACCAGCACATTCTTGAAGAGTGGTGGCGCCGTGAGATTGACGAAAGCGAATTGCGCCAGCGCATCCGCTTCGATCTCGACTGGGGCTACGACTGGGCGCCGTTTCACGAACTGCTGGTCGCCGCCCGGGATCACGGCGAGAGCATCTACGGCCTCGACTGCATGCCCCGCGAAAACCTGAGGAAAATCGGAGCGCGCGATCGTCACGCCGCCGCCAAGATTGCCGAGATCCAAGAGCGGCATCCCGATGCGGTGATCTTCGTGTTGTTTGGCGAATCGCATCTTGCTCCGGGACATCTCCCGCGCGCGCTGCGCAAGGAAATCCCCAGCGCCACGGTCGTTACCGTGTTGCAGAACGTCGACGCCCTGTATTGGCGCGCCGCGGGCGAACGCGTCAACAAGGTCGACGCCGTGCGCGTGAACGATGACGTTCTATGCGTCTTCAATGCGACCCCCCTCGAGAAGTACGAAAGCTACCGCCTGTTTCTCGATCAGTGGAGCCGCTGCGATAGCGGACCCGACTTCGCGCCCACCATCTACAATCTCATCGACAGCCTGGCCAGCTTTCTCGAAATCAACCGCTATTCGCCGCACAACGGCACGCAGCCGAAGTTTCTGATCGATATGCTGCCTGAGGTTCATGGCAATTCGTCGGACGCGATCCTCCGCCGCCTGCTCTCGCGTAAGGGCATCGGTGGGCAACAACTCGAAACCATTCTGGCGAACGTGGAAGAACGCGGCAGCGCTTATTTGCCCGAAGTCAACGCCTTCCACGTCCGCAGCCTTCAAATGATGCATGCCGCCGAAGATGCGAGTAGCTTTCTGCATCATGCCTGCCGCGGGCTGCCTCAACGCCTGAATGGACAGGGCGCAGATGGTAATCGTGTGCAAGGAGACACGAGCGCTACCGCGGCCAGCGACGCTTTCTACATGCGAGTGATCGAACATGCCGTGGCCTACTTCGGTTCGCGAGTGCTTCATCCATCCCGGCCGCCCGTCGGGACTGAAGATTCGCCCGCGTTGTCGCGCGCCGCTATCGAAAAAGCCGCGCAAGCAGCTGTCCGCGCAGATGGGTACAAATTCGAATCGATCGCGCAAGAGTGGGGATACCGAATCGGAAGCCAGATCTACAACGTCTACCTTGCAGGCAAAGTGAAGCCGAGCGGCCTCCGGCGCTTATTCCTCGCTCATCTCGATGAGCCTGGACTGGCCCGCAAGGTCTGCACGGCCGTGATTGCCAAGGTCCGCTCTGTCTCAAAGTAGCGCCGGCGCTACGGTGACGCCGAATGCTAATCTAGAAGCCGCCTGTGAACGCCGAATCCATCCGCAAACTTTTCGAGCAGGTGCGCCGAGGCAACCTTACACCCGACGCCGCCGTCGATCGCCTTCGCCACCTGCCCTTTGAAGACCTCGGCTTTGCGAAAGTCGACCATCATCGCGCGCTGCGTGCGGGCATGCCCGAGGTAATTTTTGGGGAAGGGAAGACTCCGTCGCAGACGGCGCAGATCTTCGCTCGGCTGGCGAAGCATGGGGGGAACATCCTGGCCACGCATGCCGATAAGAAGCAGTTTGCCGCGGTGAAGAAAAAAATACGCGCTGCGGAATATCGCGAACTAGCACGGACGATTGTGCTGCAGCGCGATCTACGCAAATACGGCAATGGAATTATCGCGGTAGTTTCGGCGGGAACCAGCGACATCCCGGTAGCGGAAGAAGCCGTCGTAACTGCCGAACTCATGGGCAACGCAGTGGAGCGCTTCTACGACGTGGGCGTCGCTGGAATTCACCGCCTGCTGGCCAATCGTGAAGCGTTGATGAAAGCCCGCGTCATAATTGTCTGCGCCGGAATGGAAGGTGCCCTGCCCAGCGTGGTGGGAGGCCTGGTCGGCGTTCCCGTCATTGCCGTGCCTACCGGCGTCGGCTATGGTGCGTCCTTCAAGGGGTTGACCGCGCTGCTCGGCATGCTAAACTCCTGCGCGTCGAACGTAAGTGTGGTGAATATCGATAACGGATTCGGCGCCGGATACGTCGCGTCGCTGATCAACCGGCTGCCATGAACTTCAAGTGGAGGAATATTTATGGGCGTCCCATTGTCGGAAAATGCCAAGAAGCTGATCGATCGTCCAAACTTTGCGCATCTGGCGACTCTTATGCCAGACGGATCACCGCAATCCGTGCCGGTTTGGATCGGACGTGAGGCTGACCACATCGTCGTATGTACCGGCGAGGGATCGCTCAAGAGCAAGAACACGCGCCGCGATCCGCGACTTGCCCTGTCCATCGTGGATTTTGACAATCCCTATGAAGAAGTGCAGATCCGCGGCCGCGTGATTGAGCGACGGCCCGACCCGGAGTTGAAAGTGCTGGACCCCATTTCGCACAAATATACTGGCAAGCCTTTTCCCATGCGCAGTCCCGAAGGACGCGTGGCTTTAATCATCGAGGTGGAGAAAGAGCGCTACACCAAGCTCCCCTTTAAACACACGCCACCGAAGTAAAAAAAGGCGCGGCTTGCGCCGCGCCTGTACTAGCCACAACATCGTGCTTACGAACCTCCCTGACCCGCGTCCTTCCCTTCCACCACCAGCTTATTCTCCACGCTGAAAGCGCCAGGAATCTGGCCAGCTCGCAAGCCAGCGACAGTCTTATCCATCGTGCTATCCACGACGCCGTAGAGCGTTACGTGGCCGTTGTCCACGATGATGCGAATCGGACGCGCCGGATCGATCGCGTATCTTCCTCAGCACCGGATCGCGATAGATCGCCTGAGCAGCGCGCAGACGCAGTTCGTCGTCGAACGTGGATACTGGTTCGATCGCGATATTTGCAATCACATCCTTCACTCCGGGCATGTTCGCAATGTCAGCCAGAGCTTCGTCGCGGCCAATGCCAGTTCTATCCTGCCCCTCCACCGTGACCACGCCATCTTTCACACCGAGCGCGAAGTAATCGAACGTGTTGTCATAGCCGACGCGCACATAAGTCAGCTTCTGGGCCAGTTTCTGCTCCAGTTGCTCATCGGAAACGTTCGGTCCAGCTACCGTGATCAGGTTGCGCACGCCCTCGACGTTCGCAGTTTTTCGTGCGAGTTTGGCGGCGTCCAGCTTGCGCTGATACAGATCGACCGTGCCCGTCAGGGTTACTATGCCGTCTTCCACATTCGATTGCACATCGCGAAATTGCTTTTTCGCCGCCAGCTTGTGCGTGACCGCAGCTTGAATTTGGTTGTCGTTGCGAGCCGCTGCGGGGGGCTGGGCGACCAGCGTCGCACTCAACAATCCCGTGACCAACAGGGCGCCCACCGATTTCAATAGACCCTTTTTCCTTATTGCCGTAGCCATTGTCATAGAGGTCACCTCCGACCCAATTGACGAAACTTTACGATTTAACCACCTGGTTAATTGATTCGATGCCAGGGCTCGGACTTGAGATGCATGTGCGAAGAGCGCGCTGCGCAGAGCACCATCCGCAACTTTTTGATACGGCTGGGGTTGATGGATAACGGGCTCGATTCAGCTCAGCGGCGGCTGTGCGCGGGCGAAGACTTCGCCCGCCTGTGCCCCCTCGCGCTGCTGTTGCTCTGGTTCCCGAAGACCCGGGAAAATATCTTGTCCACGTTTCGCAGTTGGCGTGACAGATCGAAGGCGTGCTCGATCTGCTTGCGTGGAACCCTGCCCGTGATCTCCTTGTCGGCCAGGACAAGTTGATGGAAGTCCAGGCCCTCTTTCCAGGCCCGCATGGCATGCGCTTGCACAACGCGGTATGCATCTTCCCGGGAAACTCCGTGCTCCACCAGGTCGAGCAGCAATTGTCCGCTGAAGATCAGTCCGTGCGTGCTCTCCAGGTTGGCCAGCATGCGCTCGGGATAAACGAACATCGTCTCAATCAGGTTCGCAGTCTTATTCAGCAGATAATCGATCAGCGTGGTCGAATCCGGTAGAATCACTCGCTCTGCCGAAGAGTGCGAGATGTCGCGCTCGTGCCACAGGGCAACGTTTTCAAATCCTGCCTGGGCGTTGCCGCGCACCACCCGCGCCAGACCGTTGATCTGCTCACTGGTCACCGGATTCCGCTTGTGCGGCATCGCAGAAGACCCTTTCTGCTTTTCGCTGAAGAATTCTTCTGCTTCACGCACCTCGGTGCGCTGCAGATGCCGGACTTCGGTTGCGATCTTGTCCAGCGTCGAAGCAATCACGGCCAAGGTCGCCAGATAGTGCGCATGACGATCGCGCTGGATCACCTGCGACGAAACCGACGCTGCCTTCAGGCCCAGGCGCGCGCAAATCTTTTCTTCGATTTCCGGCGTCAGATGAGCGAAGATGCCCACGGCGCCAGAGAACTTTCCCACGCGCATGTCTTCCGCCGCTGCTTTGAATCGCGCGATGTTGCGTTGCGTCTCTGAATACCAGTTGGCCAGCTTGAAGCCGAACGTGATGGGCTCGGCGTGTATGCCATGCGTGCGTCCCACCATCGGCGTATCCTTAAATTCCCACGCGCGTCGTTCGAGGACCTCCGCCAGGCGTTCCAGATCCTCTGCGATCAGCGCCGACGCCTGCTTGATGAGCAGCGCCTGCGCCGTGTCGACCACGTCATTGGACGTTAGGCCGTAGTGAAACCAGCGCGCATCCGGGCCGACGATCTCGGCTACCGCCGTGGTGAAGGCAATCACATCGTGCCGTACCTCGGCCTCGATCTCGTGGATGCGCTCCACGCGAAAATCGGATCGCTCGCGGATCGCCCGGGCCGCCTCCTTCGGCACCATCCCGGCCTCGGCCAAAGTCTCGGTCGCGGCGACTTCCACGGCCAGCCAGGTGCGGAAGCGGTTCTCGTCGCTCCAAATGCGGCCCATTTCCGGGCGGGTATAGCGCGGAATCAAAGTTGTGCTCCTTTTATTGATGCTAATGACAGTGGGACAGAGGATTCTAAATGGAGTGCGGGAGAAGAGGCCAGCGCGGAGAACGCGCAACCAGCGACTCAAAGTTCCGCCTGCCGACGATACCCTGGACTGGCGGGTGTCCTCCGCGATAGACGGTGCGGCGTATTGCGCTCAAAGGCTCTATCGTCAGGCGCGAAACTCGAAGTCCGGTTTCCACATCCCACCCCAGCAATTTTTACCAACAATTCAACTCTCCTTAACACTCCAGCCACACGGCATTTCATACTATTTGTCGCCAGAGGTCACAATGAAAAAAACACTTGCGTTACTTTCCCTAGCAGCCGCCTGTTTGTGGATCACCGCAATCGCCCAGGACAATAACTTCAACCAAGGCCCCATCAAACGAGTCCTGTTGATCAGCATCGACGGAATGCATGCTGTTGATTTTGCGAACTGCGCCAACGGTATTAGCACCGTCAACACTGGCGCACCTTACTGCCCAGCGCTTGCAGCCCTCGGCAAGACCGGCATCAACTACGTCGCCGCCAGTACGTCAAAACCATCTGATTCCTTCCCCGGGCTGACCGCAATCGTCACGGGGGGAAGCCCGGCGTTGACCGGCGTTTACTACGATGTGGCCTATTCGCGGAATTTTGACGCTCCAGCGAAAACCACGGGGAACGGCCTGGCGGGCGGTCCCTGCAAGGCCTATGCAGCGCCCACCGGCACGACAACCGAGTATGAGGAAGGTATCGACATCGACAAGACAAAATTGAACGGCGGCGCGCCGGGCGCGTCTCTGACGGACGGAGGCCTCAATTCCATTGATTCCAAGAAACTGGTTCGCGATCCAAACAATGGCTGCAATCCGGTTTTCCCGTGGGATTTCGTCCGCGCCAACAGCATCTTCAGCGTGATTCACCAGGCGGGCGGATATGCGGCATGGTCCGACAAGCACCCGGCGTATGCCTCGGTCGCCTCTGGCCTTGGCCCGGTTGCGCTCGACGATTTCTACGCCCCCGAAATCAACTCCGACGTAATCGCACTTCCCGGCGTCACCACACCCACAGGCATCTCCTGCGCCACGATCCGTGATCCAAGCGCCGACCTGACCGCATGGGACGTCAGCTTCGACAACGTTCAGTGTTACGACACTTTGAAGGTTGAGGCGATCCTCAACGAGATCGATGGCAAGAACCATCTCGGCACCAAGACGACACAAGTTCCAACCATCTTCGGCATGAACTTCCAGGCGGTTAGTGTGGGCCAGAAGGTCATTGAAAAGAACATCGGCGTGACAGGCGGATACCTGGACGCAGCCGGCACACCTAGCGCGGCCCTGCTGAAGGAATTCCAGTTCGTCGACGCCTCGATTGCGGCGTTCGTCAGCGAACTGAGGAAACAGGGGCTCTATGATTCGACCCTCGTCGTGATCACGGCCAAACACGGCCAGTCGCCCATCGATTCGGGCCGCTACGTCGGCCAGACTATCAACGGCACTTCACCCGTGACGCTGCTCTCGAACGCGGGCTTTATTCCGTTCTCTGAATCTACCAACAACCCGACCGGCATTGGGCCAACGGAAGACGACGTCTCGCTGGTGTGGCTGAAGAGCTCCTCCGACACTTTGGCCAGCGTCAAACTCCTCGAAGACAATGCCTCTGCTTCCGGGATCGCGCTTGGGCAGATTTACTACGGACCTGCGCTCGCGATCAACTACAACGACCCGACTGTAGACCCGCGCACGCCCGACATCATCGTGACTCCTAATGTGGGCGTTACGTACTCCGGTAGCACTGCGAAACTGGCGGAGCACGGCGGTTTCTCCCACGACGACACAAATGTCGTGCTGCTGCTGTCCCATCCCGACTTCGCACCGCATACGGTTCGAGCGGGAGTGGGTACCGCGCAGGTGGCGCCGACCATCCTCCGAGCCTTGGGTCTCAATCCTTCGGCTCTTGACGCCGTTCGGATTGAGGGAACGCGCGAGCTGCCGGAGGCTAAACTCAAGTAGATTAATGGTAAGATTGGATCAAGGAGAGGGGACGTCCTTCGCGGGCGTCCCCGCTTTGTTGGTACAGAGATCTCAATCGACGGGCAATCTAGAAACTGTCCCGCCTCCCGCGCTGGCACGTTCCCACCCAAACGGCATACAATACTCACGAGTCCTGCTATGTCGCCCACGCCGGAAGATTTAACCATCATCAAAGATGACATGATCGCCTTCATCGAAGGCCATGGCATGAGGCGTTTCCACGGCTACGTGGACTACGATGAGGTGCAGTGCGTCATGTGGGAGATGGGAACGAATCCCGATGGCTGGAAGGATTTCGTCGAACTGGCGAAGACTGCGGGCGCGCCGTTTCTAACCATGCATTCATGGAAGTTGGAGCGCGAAGAACTGGACGAGTTGGTGCAGCGCCTAACTAACTCCGAGTTCTCCGACGGCGACGACGTGGAAGATGCGCGCTGGCTGCGTGCCCACGTGGGCAAGGTCGGATTTCTGCAGTTGGGATGGGCCTACCAGGGATCGATGTTCCTCTGCGAAGTCAGCACCGATTGGTACGACCGCTACCAGCACCTGCTGGAAGTGTCGGAAGATTTCGGCGGCATCCCCATCGACGAACCGGACCAGGACGACGAGAACTAGCCGTGCGCTGGGAACTGGCTGCGGAAGATTCGATTCTGGTGCAGAGCCTGGCGGCTTCCCTCCGCGCCTTGCCCGATCTGCCGATTTCGAACCGCGCGCGGAATTCAACGGGGCCGGGCAGCCCACTGTATACGCTGGCGCGTTTGCTCATCCGCCGCGGTTTGACTGAGCCTGATGACGCCGCTCGCTTTCTTTTCCCGTCGATCGCTCACCTGCATGCGCCTGAGCAAATGACCGGCCTGTGCGCCGCCGTCGATCGCATCGACGCGGCCATCGAAGGCAAAGAGCCGATTCTGATCTACGGCGACTACGACGTAGATGGAACAATGGCTGTCATCATTCTCAAGACTGCAATCGAACTCTGCGGAGGCGCGGCGGATTTCCACGTGCCGCACCGCATTCGCGAGGGCTATGACTTGCGCGACGACGTGATCGAACGCGCCGCGGCTGCAGGCATTCGCCTCATCATCAGCGTCGACATGGGGATTCGCGCGTTTACTCCGGCGGAAACCGCAAAGCGCCTGGGCGTGGACCTGATCGTCACCGATCATCACCTGCCCGGACCCGATGGCGTTCCTCACGCACTGGCCGTGGTCAATCCTAATCAGGCGGGATGCGAGTATCCCTACAAGCAACTGTGCGGCGCCGGCGTCGCGTTCAAATTGGCGCAAGGATTGATGCAGCGGCGGCTGGACGAAAAAGATCACACGCGCATGTTGCACTCGTTCATGAAAGTTGTAGCGATCGCGACCATCGCCGACTCCGTTCCTCTGACCGGCGAGAACCGCGTGTTTGCGAAGCTGGGGCTCGACGCCCTGCGCCGCGCGGTGAATCCCGGGCTGAAGGCGCTGCTCGAAGTGGCGCAGATTTCCGCCAAGCGTCCGCCCACTTCCATCGAGGTTGCGTTCCGCATTGCGCCGCGCATCAACGCCGCCGGCCGCATGGACGTTGCCCGCGACGTGATCGAATTATTCAGCTTGAAGGATCCCGTACGAGCCAGGGAACTGGCGGCCAAACTCGATCGCCTCAACGGCGAAAGGCAAGAAGAAGAACGCCGGATTCTGCGCGCCGTCGAAGAATGCATCAACAGCGACCCGGTGCTGTGCGAAGCTTACTGCATCGTGGTCGATGGTGAAGGCTGGCACCGCGGCGTCATTGGCATTGCGGCGACGCGCGTCGTCGAGCGCTATCACCGGCCCGCCATCGTTATCGCGCGCGAAGGCGAGCAGGCCTTTGGTTCCGGCCGTTCCATTCGTCCCTTTCATCTGCTTGAGGCCGTGGAGTCATCGCATGCCCTTCTCACCCGCTACGGGGGACACTCGCACGCGTGCGGTTTCGCGATGCCCTCTGCGAACGTGCCGCAACTGCGAGCGGAATTGGATGCGTTCGCGCGAGCCCGGCTGACCCCGGCGGATTTCGATCCAGCGCTCGATGTGGAGGCCGAACTAGCATCTCGATGAAATTACTCCAGGGCTTTTTCAGGCGCTGCAACTCCTGGAGCCGCACGGAGCGGGAAATCACGAGCCCGCATTTGCAGCTCGCGGCGTGCGCTTGATTGCTCCACCCAAAATCCTGAAAGACAAACACATCAAGCTGAAGCTAAAAGCTGGCGAGCGACCCGAGCCACCAGTTCTCTCCAGATCTGGCCAAAGAAGAGCCCGGCAAAGAAGAACTTTCGGCGGTAGCGATCCTGGCCACCCCGAACTGCCATCCCGATGGCGCAGCAATTCGCCGCAGCGAAAAGGCCGAAGCGAGAGGCAGTCAGCTGGGAACCGGGAACCGGGAACTGAGAACCGTTTTCGACGCTCTCGGCTGGCACATGGCTGAGCGCTTGCAGCAATCGCCGCTTCTAGCCGGGGACGCCATCGACATCGCCTTTTCGATCGGCCACAATGATCACCCCGACTTCGGCGGCCTGGAGCTTTCCCTGCGTGATTTCAGGACGCACGCGCCAACAGTTCACAGCTCCGATCCGAATGAGACAGTAGCGATCGAAAGCAAATAAAAGCTCCGGCTGATGCTACACCTGCAACATCCTGCTAGAATTTGCCAGACCACGTGCTCTGCAGTTTTCGCGAGGCACCTTTGCAAGCCCGAAAGGAAATTCGTCGCCATGAAAAAAGTGTTCAAGGCCCTACTGTGTCTCGCGCTCGCTGTGTCATCGCTTGTAGCGCAGAACTCCCACAACAAAGATAGGAAAACTTCTCCCGCCGGCTTGCCTCTGCTGATCGACCGCGAGCTGATCTTCGGCAATCCCGAAATCTCGGGCGCGCAACTATCGCCCGACGGAAAGTATCTGGCTTTTCAAAAGCCCTGGAAGGACACGCGCAACATCTATGTCAAGGGTGTGGACGAACCCTTCAGCGCCGCGCGGCTACTCACCGCGGAACTAAAGCGTCCGATCCCCGGCTATCTCTGGAGCCGCGATAGCAAATACATTCTTTACGTGAAAGATAATGACGGCGACGAAAACTACAACGTATACGCCGTGGATCCAGGCGCCAAGCCGGCGGCAGGCGCGGATGCTCCCGCGTCGCGCGACCTGACCGGGCTCAAAGGTATTCGAGTGCAACTTGTGGATGTGCCCAAGAGCGATCCGGACATTGTCTACATCGGCCTGAACGACCGCGACAAAGCCTGGCATGACCTCTACAAACTGAAACTCTCCACTGGCGAGAAGACCCTGCTTCGGAAGAACACGGAACGCATCGTCGGCTGGAATTTCGATCTGCAAGGTAACCTGCGGCTGGCTTCGCGGTCGGCGGAGAACGGCGACACGGAAATCCTGCGCGTCGATTCCGACAAATTTACTCAGATTTATTCCTGCAACGTCTTCGAATCCTGCAGCACGCTCCGCTTCCAGAAAGACGGCAAGCGAGCCTACATGGAAACCAACAAGGGCGCCGACATGGACCTGAGCGCCCTGATGCTTTTCGATCCGGCAACCGGGAAGACGGAAATGGTGGAATCGGATCCGCTGAAGAGGGTGGATTTCGGAGGGGCCGTCTTCTCTGAGGCGACCGACGAATTGGCGATTACCACTTACGACGACGATCACGTGCGCCGCTATTTCAAAGACAAAAGTTTTGAAGCGGATTTCAGATGGCTCACCGGCAAGCTGCCCGGCAAAGAAGTCAGCCGGACCTCATCCACCCTGGATGAAAAAGTCTGGCTGGTGAACGCCTCCAGCGACACCGAGCCGGGCGAGACCTACCTCTTTGATCGCAAAAATCGCAAACTCATGTCGCAATATAAAGTGCGGGAAAAGCTGCCGCGCGAATCTCTTGCGCAGATGAAATCGATCCACTACAAATCGTCCGACGGGCTGGAGATTCCTGCCTACCTCACGCTTCCCAAAGGCATTCCGGACAAGAACCTCCCCACCATCATTTTTCCGCATGGCGGTCCGTGGGCCCGTGATTTCTGGGGTTACAACGGATACGCGCAGTTCTTTGCCAACCGAGGTTACGCAGTGTTGAGCATGAACTTCCGCGGCTCTACCGGATACGGCAAGAAATTTCTCGATGCCGGCAACAAAGAATGGGGCCGCAAGATGCAGGACGACGTAACCTGGGGCGTAAAATATCTCGTCGACGACGGCGTTGCCGATCCCAAGCGTGTAGGCATCTTCGGCGGTTCCTACGGCGGCTACGCTACGCTGGCAGGAGTTACCGTCACACCAGACCTTTACGCCGCAGCCGTGGAACTATTCGGTCCGTCGAACCTCATCACGCTGATGGAGTCGATCCCACCCTACTGGGAGGCGGGACGGCAGATGTTCTACCAGCGCATGGGAAATCCCACGACGCCGGAAGGCAAAGCGCTGTTGGTCGAGCGCTCTCCGCTCACCTCTGCCGCGAAGATCAAGACGCCGCTGATGATCGCGCAAGGCGCCAACGATGCCCGAGTGAACCACGCCGAGTCAGAGCAGATTGTGATTGCGCTGCGCGACCGCGGATTCCCCGTGGAATATCTGCTGATTCCCGACGAGGGCCACGGCTTTGCCCGTCCCGTAAACAATATGGCAACAGTCATGGCGACCGAGAAATTCTTTGCGCAGTATCTTGGTGGCCGCTACCAGGAAGGCGGAACGCCGGAAGTCGTGGCGCGGTTGAAGGAAATCACGGTTGATCCCAATACCGTGATTCTCGCCAAGAAAGTGGACGCGAGTTCAGTCGGCGTGCCCAAACTGGCCATGGACCTGCAACCTGGCACCTACAAGTATCAGGCCAGGATCGAAGCCGGCGGCCAGAAAATTTCGCTCACGGTCTCGACCACAATCGCCGAAGACGGCGGTGCCTGGACCGCTACCGATGTGATGGAGACACCCAGTGGAACGGTCACCGAAACATCCACGCTGGAAAAGGGCAGCTTGATCTCCCGCAAGCTCAACGTGAAACAGGGGCCGGTTGCGGTTGATCTCAGCTTCGCCGGCGACAAAGCGGTCGGCAACATGAGCATGAATGGAAAAGACCAGCCCATCTCCGTCGACTTGGGTGGGCCGCTCTTTGCCGATGCCGCCGCCGCGAAACAGTCCATCTCGTGCCTGCCGCTGGCTGAGGGCTACAGCACGACCTACAGGAACTTCGACGTCCAAAAACAAAAAGTGAAGTTGATGCAGCTAAAGGTTTCCGGCGTCGACAAAGTCACAGTGCCTGCCGGCACTTTTGACACCTACAAAGTGGAGATCACTTCGGCCGATGGCGGCGACGACAAAGAGACGCTTTGGGTAGCGCGCGATTCCCACAAGGCGGTCAGGGAATCCGCGGTGCTGGCATCCATGGGGGGAGCCATTTTGACCCAGGAATTGGTGCCGTAAGCGTTAAAGCCGCAGCCGGCAACTGGAGACGCGCGCCTCGCCGCCGGGTTGGCATCGTGCGGAAAATAGAAAGCGGCGAAGCTGTGACGCTTCGCCGCTTCTGCTTTCGTGCGCTGCCAAATTGAGCAGCTACGAGCTAGTGGTGCTCGCCGCCGCCGTGCGATCCGCCGCCATGGGATCCGCCGCCGTGAGAGGCGCTGCTATGCGCCGCTGCGCCATGGGGAGCGCCGCCGCGGGTGCTCGCGGCACGGGTGCCCCCGTTACCGCCGCGGGCCGCCGATGGCCCACGTCCACGATTGGATACATAAGCGCGTCCGCCGGCGTATCCCCGTCCGCCGCCGTTTCCGCGTGCGCCGACGTTTCCGCGCGCGCCGACGTACCTTCCTCCGCCACCTCCGCTGAAGCGATGCTCACCCCAGCCGTGTCCATAGCCCCAGTTCGCCCACGGTCCCACGCCCAGGAAGATGCCGTTATAGAAATAGCCTGGCCCATAAAAACCCATGGGTGCGCAGCCGTATGGCGCATAGTTGTAGTAACCATAGGAACACATGGGTGGATTTACGCCTACGCCAATGACAACTTGTGCGCTGGCCGTTGGCACCAAAGCCAAAGGCGCGAGCAAGATTGATGCACCGGCCAGAAGCAGACTGCGCATTGCGAGCCTGTGAGCCCAAGGGGCCACGTTTTTGAATTGCCGCATTTTATTGTCCTCCGGACTTTCCGCGTTCGATCGAAAGTTATATTTCCAGTATCAGCCTCTTGCTCATAGATAACTGGTCAATATGGACCGGATGAGACCGATCCAATCTGCAAGGAAAGCGGGCAGAATTGTCGGGATCGAACCCCAGCTCAAACGCCGGCCGGAAATTCGGTTTGAAGGAATACACTACGGCGAGAATGCAGAAGGAGGCCACGTTCTTAATCGACGTGGCTTTTGTCTTGTACGCAAGCAAGCGCTCGCATCAGCTCAACAGAGCTGCGGGCCGCCGCGCATTTCTGGCGGGACTTGCCGGTTGCAGCGAGAACGCCGTGGTTCCGCGCATTACTTTCTGAAATGCCGTCTGGAACTGCTGCATTTCTTCATGGGTGCCGACAGTGATGCGTACCCACGTCGGCATGACGGGCCAGATGCGTCCAATAAAAACATTTTGGTTCGACATGGCGTCGATCACTTCTTTGCCCGGGCGTTTAGTATCGAGCAGGAAGCAGTTCGACTCGGAGGGCGTGTAGGAGTAGCCGTTGCGGTCAAGCCACTGAAAAGTTTCCTGCCGCACGGTAGTGTTGATGCGCTTGCGTTCGGGGACCAGGCCGGGATCCTTGAGGCTGGCCGAGGCGGCGGCCACCGCGGTGACCGGCATCATGTTCCAGCCCGAGCGGTTCATCACTTTTTCGAGCAGGTCGGGGCGGGCGATCGCGAATCCGCAGCGCAGACCGGCCATCCCGTAGGCTTTAGAGAAGGTACGGAGCACCACCACATCCTTGCCGGCCTTGACGAAATCGAGTGTCGAAGGCGCACCGCAAAAATGGATGTAGGCCTCATCCACCATCACAATGGAGTCCTTGGGTTTGTTTTCGACAAGGTACTCGAGGTCGGAGTGCGGCGTGAGCGTGCCCGTGGGATTATTCGGATTGCAGATGTAAAAGAGTCCAGCATCAGGAGCGGCAGCAATCATGGCTTTGACGTCGTGCGCGTATTTGTTCGTGAGCGGAACATTGACGACGCGGGCCTCGGCAGCCTTGGCCGAATGCATACCGGCTTCATAACCGGGATCGGCGGTGACGTAGCTTTTTTGCGGTGAAGTAAAAGCGGCGACTGTGAAACTCAACGCAGGGCTGGAACCGGGAAAGATGCGCACATAGTCGGGTTTGAGGCCTTCGAGCTGCGCGAAAGTGTGCACCAAGTCGTCGGTGCGATCGAAGAGGTAGCGTCCTCCTAGAGGAATGATGGCCGAAATAGCGTCGCGCGCGGCTTGGCAGGGGCCGAGGGGATTCTCGTTGGAGTCGATCATGATCCCATTCTTCGGTGCGGGCCCGCGGGCTGCGGTGGCGAGCATGGGTTCGGTAACGATCTGGAAAGCCGCCGCCACTGAGGCGGCCGCTGTGAGATGCAGGAATGAGCGGCGCGAGACAGGTGAGAGATTTTGGGATGGCATGGCGAATCTCCGGTTCATCCAGCGGTATACAGGCTAAATGGTTTTGCGATTGGGGGATAGAGGCGAAGTTCTAAAGACCAGAACCAAGAGCAAGACCAGAAGCAAGCGATAAGCAGCGGGCAGGAGTGCTGCTCCACACAGGGCATCCTCCACACAGGCATCCTTCGCACAAGCATCCTCCACGCTATTGCGGCAGCGGCTCCCGCGGGGTGGCGTAGTAGCCGGCGCGGCACTGGATTTTGTAGTTCTGCTTGGACTTGATCTCCAGCTTGCGGTAGCTGCCGTCGAGCGCTGTGTTAGTGGAAGTGTAGCCGAGATTGTACTGGCTGCGCAGTTCGGCGGCGATCTGGTCGAAGGCTTCTCGCAGTTTGTCGAATTTGTTGCCGACGTTGATCAAGCGGCCTCCGGTGGCCTCGGTAAGCTTGCGCATTTCACCCTCGCCGGAATAGCCCATCTGAAAAGATCCGTAGAATCCGCGATCGGCGCAGAGCAGCACGTAGACGATGGCGTCGGCTTTTTGCGCGGCTTCGATGGCGTCTTTGATTTTCAGCCGGCTGCCTTCGTCCTCGCCGTCGGTGAGGAGGATCATGGCCTTGCGGCCAACTTCCTTGGCCAGCATGTCGTGGGCGGAGAGATAAACAGCGTCATAGAGCACGGTGCCTGCCTGGTGAGAGGTCGGAACGGGACCGCCACCCATGCCGGAAATGCCCGTGTTGATTTTCACTTTGTTCATGGCAGCCTGCAGGCGGCGAACGTCACGCGTGAAGTCCTGCACCAGCGTGGCATCCACATTGAAGTCGATTACGTAGGCCTCATCCTTGTCGGTGAGAACCTGGCGGAGGAACGCCCCGCCGACTTCTTTCTCCATGTCGAGCACGTTGCGCTGGCTGCCGGAGGAGTCGATGAGCATGCCCAGGGTGAGCGGCAGGTTCGATTCGGCGGCGAAGTATTTTATCGTCTGCGGCTTGCTGTCTTCTAAGACCGAGAAGTCGTCTTTAGTGAGGTTGGGCATGAGTGCGCCATGCTTGTCTTTGACGTTGAAGAAAAGTCCAACAACGTTGACGCTGACTTTCAGGGTCTCGGCGGGCGCCTGGTCCTCGGGTTTCTGGGCGTTGCCGGGCTTTTGGCCTGCTGGTTGAGTTTCAGGGGCCTTTGGGATAATAGGAATCTGGGCCGAGGCGAATGGAGCGGCGCCCAACAGTAGGAAGGCGGCGGCCAGAGCCGGGGAGAACCTTCGGGTAGCGGATAATATGAACATGCCAGGAATCCCTCTATGGACTTTTGTTAGTCTAATCCTTGCACTTGGATGCACCAAATGGGCAGCTTCAGGCATCCGAACAATTAAAGATTGTAATTTCTTGAATCAGTGAAAGAGCGGATCCCGAATAGAACGGATGGTTTTTTGTGAACATCAAACCGGCGGGGCATGACGGGAAACAGAAACGGTACAGCGCGGCATATCGGCTTGCGGCAGCGCTGGTCTTAGCGTGCCTCTGCGCTGGCATTCCGGCGATGCGGGGATATTCTTCCCCAAGCGCAACGCAGAGTGGGCAGGCACAGGCGCCACAGACAATCCCTGATGCGCCCTCGACTGCGCAGCCGCCGGCAGAGAAACCTGAGCCGTCACCGATTCCCAGGCCGGAAGAAAAAAAGCCGGTCGAAAGGGATCCCTGGACGAACCAGCCGATTAATAAGCCGGCAGCCGCCCAGCCTGGCACTGCCGCTAACGATGGGACATCCGCGTCGCCTCCGATGCCGCCGGTCAAGACAGTGCCGCCGGGGAGTTCCGCAAAACAGGGGCCGAGCGCGCAAGAGCAGCTTTACACGTTCACAGTCCATCCCACCTTCGTGCAGGTTCCGGTTACGGTGAAGAACAAGGAAGGCCGCATGGTGGACGGCTTGCTCTCGACGGACTTCACCGTGAAGGAAAACGGGATAGAGCAGAAGCTAAGCTTTTTCAGCGCCGACCCTTTTGCTCTTTCGGTCGCGATCGTTTTGGACACGGGCCTGTCGGATGCGGAACTGCAGAAGGTCAACCAGACCTTTCCCGCGCTCGCTGGGGCATTTGCTCCCTATGATGAAGTCGCGCTTTACACCTACAGTAGCACAGTGAGCGAGGTCAGCGACTTTGCCGGCGTGACCCAGAGGTTGGCCGCGGTATTGAACCGGATGAAGACGGAACGCGGAAACTACGACGGTCCTCCGGTTTTGGGTGGACCCATGGCCGGTGGTCCGATCATCAATGGAGTTCCCGTGGGAAGTCCCACCGAGCCGGTGTATACCCCCACGAAAGAGTCGCATGTGCTGAACGATGCGATTCTGGAGGCGGCGCTGGGCCTGCGCAAACGCGAGCGCACCCGGCGCAAAATCATTTTCGTCATCAGCGACGGACGGGAATTCGGCAGCAAGGCCAGCTACGGCGATGTGAAGAAAGTCTTGCTCTCGAATGAGATCCAGGTTCAGGCGGTGTCGGTGGGCAACTCAGCGCTTCCGGTCTACGACAAACTAGAGCGGTTTCACCTGCCGCGCCAGGGCTATGACGACATCTTGCCGAAATACGCCTCGGCCACCGGCGGAGCGGAATACCGCGAGCTTTCCCGGAACGCGATTGAAGATACCTACAACCGGGCCATGATCGAGGCGCGCAACCAGTACACGCTGGGCTACACGCCGACCCATCCCAAGACGCCGACCGCCGTAACCTACCGCGACATCGAAGTGGTAGTGCACCGTCCCGGGCTGAAGGTTACCGCTAAGGCTGGGTACTATCCGGTGGTGGCGGCGGCGCGGTAAACAGGGATATTGATGATCGTTGATTGATGATTGCCAATTTGAAAGGCTGAAGGAGAGCTTTCCCGGCACGCGGCCATCCGAGAGCTTTTCAATCCGCAATCAACAATCCGCAATCAACAATTCCTTGTCCCTTTTCTGTCCTCCGGGCCCACCGCTGGCAGGGGGTCACCTGAGTAACCTGCCCTCGATCCGCCGCGTGTGATATAAAAGCCCGAAGCCCCCATAGGGATATTTTTGCGCCGGGAGAGCCCGTAAGGGTAACGCCCGCGCTTTTTTGAGGAAAGTCTTGAGTTTCATCAACTTCGCAGCCCGCGAGATCAACTGCAAGATCGTGTACTACGGCGCCGGATTAGGCGGCAAAACCACGAACCTGCAGGTCATTTACCAGAAGACCGCGGAACAGCAGAAGGGCAAGATGATCTCACTCGCCACCGAAACCGAGCGCACTCTGTTCTTCGATTTCCTCCCGCTCGATCTGGGCAATGTGCGGGGCTTCAAGACGCGAATCCATCTCTATACCGTCCCCGGCCAGGTCTTCTACGACGCCAGCCGGAAGCTGATTCTGCGCGGCGTCGATGGCATCGTCTTTGTCGCCGACTCGCAGGAACAGCGCATGGACGCCAACGTCGAAGCCCTTGACAACCTGATGTCTAACCTGAAAGAGCACGGCTACGACTTCAACAAGATTCCTTACGTGCTGCAACTCAACAAGCGCGACCTGCCGAATATCTTGTCCGTCGATGCACTCAGCAAAGAGCTGCGCAAGAAGAATGAGGCTGTAGTGGAAGCGGTCGCATTCCAGGGCACGGGCGTGTTTGAGACGCTGAAGGAAATTGCCAAGCAAGTGCTGACGGAGTTGAAGGCCGGCGGGTAGGGGAAGCAGTTCTCAGTTCTCAGTTTCCCGGGTCCGTTTTCTGGAGGCTATCTTGGAGACAGGATCGGAAGGGCACGGCTTCAGCCGTGCCGTTAGAAGCCAATTAAGGACGCGGGCGTTTACCCCCTGAGGAGCAGGTCAGATATTTCACGGCATCGGCTGTCCCGACGCCAGTACCCCTTTGCCTGTGCCCCATGGATGGATTTCAGCTCTGAGCAAACCCGCTTTGACAATTGGATCGTCTTGCGTCAATTTGGCAGTCTGTTCGGCTCCCACGCGGAAAATCGCGACTCCCCGCATCTCGCCCTGATCGTCGAACGGGAACGGCCCGGCAATAGCCAGTTTCCCCTGCTCTGTCATCTGCTTGACGAAAGCGTGATGCTGCTTCATTACATCGATAAACCCTGGCGCGTCCGGATTCCACTTGTCGCCACGCTTCATCAGAACCAAAGTGTACTGCTCGAAGCCCGGAGGCTCCGCTGGATCGTGAATCGCGCTCGCATCAATCATCCACGGCCCATGCAGCTCAGGAGACAGCCGTCCAGCCTTGACCGCCGGATCGCTGGCGGCCCACTCCTGTACCTGCGCCGCTGACTCCGCCTGAAACACAAATATCCCGCGCAGCGTGGTGTCATCCAGAAAAGGCCCGGCAATCACAAGTTTGTGCTCGGCCGTCATCTTCCGGATGTTAGCCATGTGCTCGTCCTGAAGCTTCTCAGCCGCTTCTTTGCTAAGCGGCGGAGCGTTCGCGGGACGATTCAAGAGCAGAAAGAAATACTGCGCCGATTTTGCGCTCGGCTGGGATGGCGCTTGCGCGAAAGTCAATGCCGCAAGTGCGATCAGAATGAACAGAAGTATGCCGCTGAAAAAACTTCTTCTCATACCCACCCGCCTATTTGGCCGGCAATTCTGCTTTATCCGGTCTGTAATCGCATATCAGAGCAGTCAAATCGTCATCCTGTGAGGCCGACCAACCTTGCACCGGAGAGATGATCCGATCCGAAGCCGCGTCAGGCGCAAGCGCGCTCGTCTCCCGCAGCAAAGCCGACAAGGAATCCTGCCCAAACGAATCCCCCTGAGCATTAGTGGCCTCAACAACGCCATCCGTGTAAAGCAGCAACCGATCACCCGCTTCCAGCGCGTGCGCCACATTCCTGTAAGTCGCAAACTCAAAGGACGCTAGTATCAACCCGTTCTCGACGATCTCCTGCACTTCCCCATGCCGCAACCGCAGCATCGGCGGATGCCCTGCCGCCGAATATTTCATCGTCCCCGAAACCGAATCGAGATAAACGTAAGCGGCAGTGACGAACTGTTCCTGCGTGTTTCCGCGCAGAGCCGCATTCATCCCCGCCAGCAATCGAGCCGGATCGCCAGCGTTGGCGCGCTGCGAAAGTAGCCGCCAGCTTCACCATCGATGCGATAAGCGCGGCCGGCACGCCATGGCCAGAAACATCGGCAATCAGCAACCCGGCCTGCCGCTCGTCGGCCACAATGAAGTCGTAGAAGTCTCCCGCCACCGAGGTCATCGGCACATAACGCGCCGCCACGCGGAAGTTGGCGGAGTTAGGAAACCCGGCAGGCAGAATCGACAACTGCATCCGCTGCGCGACTTCAAGTTCCTTTTGAATCTCACTGAGCTCCAGGTCCCGCTGCAGAGTCTGCCGCGCCGCCACGTAGCCCAGAGCCGCCAGAAACGCCACGAATCCGATCGGCTCGATGTTCGGCAGCCGGAGCCCGAGCACACTCCGGACGTTCTCCCATAAAATGAACGCCACAAAAATCAGCCCGCCGCGCCGGATCACAACCAGATCGCGATTGTCCGCCTTCTGGCTCACGGCCCGCACGACCACAACAATTACAGCCGCGATCATCAAAATATTGGCGATCTGGGAAAAGCTGCGATGCGCTCCGAAGACGGCCCTCGCCAGAGCTAATGAACCAAACACAATTCCCAGCACGTAACCCGCAATCGTGGCCCGGCGTCGGATCAGTCCAGCGGCTTTGAAGAAAAAGAACGCGGGAATCGGTACCAGGTAGTCGATTGCGTCACGGAATCTTGTGTAGAACGGCGAATCCTGGATGCTGAGTTGCACCAGGTTCGCTTGGACCCACATGCGCGACCCGTATAGCACGGCAAAAAGCGCAAAGTAAATCAGCACCGGATCGAGCTTGCGCCGGATAACGGAAAACGCCGCCGCCACCAGCCCCACCGCCACGATCGCCGCCCCAAGAAAGAGGTTAAACGCATCGCGATGAAAGGCCTGCAAGACCTGCAAGACCTGTTCCGCAGTCAAATCCGGAGCGGGCACATACATGACACAGGATGCTAAACCATTTCCGCTTTAACAGAACAGTAGATCCCGCTCGCTGTGGGATTGTTCCTCGATTCCAGTGCCGAGTTTCACAAACGCGTGCGCAATTCGTCTAGAATGGCCGCACATTAATAGGGCACCCGAAGCAGCCGCACTTTGCCGAATTTGACGGATTCACGATGAACAAAAATGTCTACAGAGCGGTGATCGAGGTGGGTTTTATCATCTTCCTCTTTTATGCCAATCTCTTGATGGGTGAATTCGAGCGCTCAGGCCTGGGACAGAAAAGGGGCATAGCCTCGGCAATCGCGGATGTTTTTACCGTCGCCAACTTTGGAATTGCCACCATAGCCGCGCTTATCGGCTATATACTTTTTGAATTTCTTCGAAAGAAATTCTAGGCTCACATAAGTCTGAATTTATCGCAGCATGAGCATCGCAGCACGAGCAAGAGCGACACTGCAAGGAAGACGAAATGCCCGACTGGAAAACTCACGGCCTGCGTATCATCCGCAGCGGCGAGCTCGACGCCAACACACCTCAAACTCCCGGCATGACCCGCGCAGAGGCCATCTCGCACGCCCGGGTGGGCGCGCAAAAGCTCTGGGCAGGGACGGTAGTGGTGCATCCCAATGCCAAGACCGGTCCGCATCATCATGGAGAGCTTGAAACCGTGATCTACATCGTGCGTGGCTGCGCCCGCTTTCGCTGGGGAAATCATTTGGAGTTCGTCGACGAAGCCGGTCCGGGAGACTTCGTCTACGTCCCTTCCTACGTTCCTCATCAAGAACTGAACGCACGCAAAGACCAGCCGGTCGAGGCAGTGATCGTGCGCAGCGGTCAGGAGCCGATCGTCGTCAATCTGGACATTCCCAGCCCGGAGGACGCTCCGAACTCTCCGGAGGACGACCCGTTTCACTCCGCGCCGGGAAAGCGCTAAGTGTTGCAAGTCTTCGGGATTCTGGGTAGTGGCTCAGTTCGCGGAAGTGCCCACAAGGGGACAGCCGCCTCGGCTGTCCACCGAGCGAAGCGAGGCGGCCTCTTCGTCACTGCCGCCGAGCCTTCGCCTTCGCTTTCTTCTTGGCCGATGGCCTGGCCGTTTTCCCGGTTGCCGCCTGCTGCAGCAGCGTCAAAGAATCCCCGGCGTTGAACGGATATTGCCGCACTGACTTTTGCCCCGTAGTGCTCAGCGTAATGTCTACGCGACGATTGCTTGCCAGCAACACAGTCTGCAGATTGCGAGCACTCTCCGCCGCTGTTCTGGTGTCAGCTCCGGGTTCTGTTCAACCGCCTCTCTTACCTGGGCTTCGGTTAGATTTCGCTCCTCGCCAAACGCTTTGGTTTCGAGGCTCGCCGCGGGCACACCGTGCTCGATCAGGAAACGACTGACGCGCGCGACGCGCCGTTCGGAGAGCGCCTGGTTGTACTCCACAGAGGCGCGTGGGTCGGCATGGCCTCCGAGAGTCAAGTGCGCGTCGGGCTTGGTCTCCAGATATTTCTTGAAATCCTCTGCCAGCGAAATGAGCGTTTGCTCCTGGCTGGCCAGCAAGCCGCCATTGGGGTTCTCGACCCTCGGCTGCGCCGTCGGAAAGTAAATGCTATGCAGCGCAAGCCGGGTTTCCAGTCGCAGGAATTCAGGCGAAGGTGGCGGGTTCTCCACCATCACCTGCGCGGTTGTCTGAGCGTTCAGTCCGCGCGAGTCACTACAATTCGCATTCACCGTGATCGGTCCGGCGGAAGCGCCGGACGTATCCAGGGCTGCATCGCTCCCGCCCTTGCTCGCAACGCTGCCGCCGCTCGCAGTCCAACCGCCGACCGCAACTGCGACATTGTCTGGACTGCTGCAAGTGCAACTGATAGTCGAAGACATGCCGGCCTGAACGTTCGACGGGCTAGCTAAACAGGAAACCACTGGCGGATTCTTCGGCGGCTCCTTCACGGTGAAGCCCGCCATGCAGCTTGCACCGCCTCCTTTCTTCAGCAGGGGGTCGGAGATATGGGCGGTAACTGTGTAACTGCCGCCTGCCACTCCATTGGTATCAATGCGCGCAGTACTATCCTTGCCGCTAATTGTGCCGCCGCTGCTCGTCCATGTGTAATTCAGCGAATGCTTGGGATTGAAGTTGCTGCCGGCAGCGGTCGCTGTTGCCGGTTCGCCCACCATCACTTCGCCCGGATGGACGGCGCAACTCGCGGAAACCGGCGGCCCGCCTGGCCTAGGGCCAAACAGGAACACCAGCCCGCTTTGCAGTCTTGCGGCTCTGACATCCGTCGCGGGAACCCCGTCCGGTCCATACTGATGATTCGAAAACACGAAGTCAGCTCGGAACATGCGCCAGGCAATGTGTCGATTCAAGTTCAGATCCAGACCGCCTCCCGCCATGAACCCGAACCGGTCATCGCGCCCGAAGACCTCCGACGTTAAGCGATGCCCTCCCGCGAGACCTTCGAGAAACGGCGAAAAATGGCGGCTTCGAAAAGTTATCTTGGGGCCCACCGAGACATTGAAGAATTTGGCGTCGTCGATCCGCATGGCGGTTCCGCCCTCACCACTGCTGAAATTTCCGCTGATGTCGGCGGTCAATCCGATCCAGCGGTTGAAGTCATAGGTGACGCTGGCGCCGAAGCCGCGGGGATTCGATTCCAAAGGGCTGCTCACCGGAAGCACCCCTCCCGGAAGCAGGCCGTGCACATCGGTGCCGGGATAGAAAAAGGAGTATCCAGCGTACATCTCCCATTTGGGCGCAGGCTGATCCTGCGCCGCCGCGAGCGTGCCCATGCTGCACAGGAGAGCAGTTGCCGCCAACCACAGGAATGCAACCGAGCCACGAGAGTTCTGCGAGTGCGATGACATATGACGATTTCTCCAGGAACGAGACTTGAAATTTTCTTCTAACTGGGAGTGAGCCAGCCGGTAAGCTGGCTCACTTCCGAACGCCCCGAAACTCACGGGGCGGTAACCGTATTGCTGTCCAGCGTGACTGCGGCATTGCGGGCCAGCGCTCTGCCTGTAAGTGAGGCGCCGGTATCGAGCGTGATGGCTTGCAAGGCTATGATGTTTCCCATGAAGATCGAGTTCGTCCCCAGAGTGGCTGAGCTGGCCACCTGCAAAAGACGTTCTTGGCCTGCGCGCCGCCCGCCAGGATGACCTGTGTGCTCCCGACGGTCGTGAGCGTGGATCCAATCTGGAAGATGAAAACAGCATTCGCATTGCCCTGCGCGTCGAGAGTCACGTTCCCTGCCGACAGCATGACCGTGCTCGAGGTCTTGTACAGGCCCGGCGTGAAAGTCAACCCGCTCATATCTCCAGGCAGAACCGCTGCGTTTGACAGCCCAGCGGAGTAGACGTACGCCGTCGTCAAATCGAGTTGGGCCTGCGCAGCGGTTGGATCGGTGATGTGCATGACCGCCGGGGAAACCAGCGTTCCCGGCGGAAACCCCGTGACCGCGCTTCCCGGGCTGAGGCCGAGATCTCCACCGGTGATAATGGTCGGCCCGGTGTTGGTGACCGTCGAGCCCGCGAGAACTTCGAAATTCGCCGCCGAGCCTAACGGCACCGGCGCCTGACACGCCAGCGTAGCCGTTGTGAAACTCCAAACGTAGTTGCTGGCCAGCCCGTTGCCGGAAGGATCCTGGGCTCCGGTGGTTATCGTGGCCGTATAGTGGGTGTTCAGTGTGAGAGCGACCGCGGGGGTGAAGGCCGCGATCTTAGCCGTTCCATCCAGAGTGACTGCTCCGGTTACCGGTGTCACGCCCGGTCCCGCCAGGGTGAAGGTTGTCGTATTGATCGTGCTCGGTTCCATCGCTTCACTGAATGTGGCCGTCACTACCGTGTTGGGACAGACACCAGCCGCGGCATTCAGAGGGGTGACAGAAATTACTGTGGGCGGCGGTGGCGCCGTGCATGACGCGGCAGCCGTGGTAAACGTCCATACATAGTTATTTGCCAGCGCATTGCCAAATGCGTCCCGTGCCCCAGTAGTAATGGTGGCGGTGAAGAGGGTGCTCAGCGCGAGAGTGCTGGCCGGCGTAAAAGTGAAAATCTTGTTGGTTGTGTCGGCGGTGACTGTTCCTGTTACGGGTGTCGTGCCCGGTCCCGTCAGCGTAAAGGTTGTGGTGTTGATGGTTGCAGGGTTCATCGCCTGCGGGAAAGTGGCGGAAACCACTGCGTTGGGACATATTCCCGTGGAGCCGATGGGAGGGGTTACGGAAACCGGCGGAGCCGGCGGGAGACACGGATTGGCCCCGGTGCTAAAGGTCCACACAACATTGCTCGCCAGCGCATTGCCCAGCAGGTCCTGAGCCCCGGTCGTAATCGTGGCCGTATAGACCGTGCTCAAGGCGAGACTGCTTGCCGGTGTGAAGATCGCAGTGTTACTCGACGCGTCGTAGGAAACCACTCCGGCCACGGCTGTAGTGCCCGGTCCCGTGAGCGTAAACGTCGTGCCATCGATGGTTAGAGGGTTCATCGCTTCGCTGAAGGTTCCGGTGACGATTGTGTTGGGACAGATAAGTGCCGCACCAACCGCAGGGGCTACGGAAATCACCGTGGGCCCCGGCGGCGGCGCCGTACATGTCGCGGCGGCCGTGGTGAAGTTCCACACATAATTACTAGGCAGCGCATCGCCGAATGAATCCGTGGCGCCGGTGGTAATCGTGGCTGTATAGACGGTGCTCAGCGCGAGAGCGCTGGATGGAGTAAAGGTAAAAACTGTGTTGGTCACATCGGGAGTGATAGTTCCGGTTACGCCGGGGCTCACCGTAAAAGTTGTCGCGTTGAGGGTCGTGGGGTCCATCGCCTGGGGAAAAGTGGCGATGACCACTGTGTCGGGGCATACTCCGGAGGACCCGTTGGGAGGCGTCACCGCTGTGGGCGGAGCCGGGACCAGGCAAGGGTTCGCTTTGGTCGTGAAGCTCCATACGAAATTGCCGGCCAGAGTGTTGCCATACATGTCCGTGGCTCCGGTCGTGATCGTGACCGTATAGGCGGTGCCGAGCGCGAGCGTGACCGTTGATGTAAAGGTCGCGGTGTCGCTTGGCGCATCGTAAGTAACTGCTCCTCCCACCGCAGTCGTCCCCGGTCCCGTCAATGTAAAGGTCGCGCCATTGATCGTTGCCGGGTTCATCGCTTTGCTGAAGGTGGCTGTAACTAGCGTGTTCGAACATGCTGTGGCGGCACTAAGAGGAGTTACGGAAATTACTGTAGGCGGAGTTACGGTCTGGGTGACGCCTGCCTTGTCGTTGTCGCTGCATCCGGCACTGAAAACCAATAGAAATGCCGCGAACCAAATCGTAAGATCGTTATATCTTCGCATGACCTTCATCCTTCTTCCTCTCGGCTTCACTGCTACCGCGATTACTCGGCTCTAATTCGCAAGCTAATCTGCGGCGGTGATGAACACAAGGACTTCGGTCACTTCATTTGGTCGTAGCTTCCCATTTTGGAATTCCACTTACGCGTCACGAAGGCGCGGATGTGGCTCTCAGCGAGGCATTCTGCAGCACCCGCAACCGCGGCAACAGAAAGTGCGGTTCATTCACGAAGGTTTTTCAAGGGAGTGAAAAGCAAAACGAAGAGTCGTACGCACGGCTTTTATTCTTTTGATCTAACGCGAACGCGCTGCCGGCGCAGTCGGCCCGTGCTCCGGATAAAGCCGGTCAAACTCTGGCTCGTCATGCAGAAGATTGAGGTCCGGATCACGCCGCGCCCACGCCGCATCCTTGAACCCCGCCTCCCAGCTCTTTCGCAGCGCATCCAGAGCATCCGCCTTTCGGTTCAGTTTGCAGTAGAGACAGCCCGCGTTGTAAAGAATCGAGGCTTCGTTGGCGCGCAGCGTAACCGCCAGGTTAAGTTCGCGTACAGCATCGTCTGGCCGACCCAGATAAGCGTAGTCACTGCCCAGCAGGATGCGCGCCCGCGCGTCTTCGGGCACCTGCTTCAAGTGGTTTTCGAGCGCTGCCATTCTCCGCTGGTGCATGTTGCGCTCTGCTTCCGCTTTTCCCATCGCGCCCAGACAGTTCAAGATAGGCACATAAACGTTGTAGTCCTCGCCACTGGCTTCGATCGCGCTTTCCGCAACGTCCAGAACTTCTTGATAGCGTCCGGCCGCGAACAGGGCGCGGCAGAGCAGGTAATGGGCGCCTTCGCAATCGCGTTTGCGTTCAATGGCCTTCTTCAGCATACGGACGGATTCATCATGCAGTTCGGCGGCGTACAGCACCCAGGCCTGGCTGACCTGCACTTCCGGCAGATCCCAGCGCAGAGCGACCGCCTTACCGGAGGTGTCCCGCGCCCGTTCCACCCAGACCTGATCGCGGCTGAAGTTACAGAAGAACATGGCGCAGGCATTGGCGCTCGCGGCGTAGGCCAAAGCAAAGCTGGGGTCAATGCCCACCGCGTTTTCGAACATCTGCAATGCAAACTCAAGGTCCTGCCGGGTCTGTCGCCGTGCGTAGCGTTTGCCGCGCAGGTAGAGATCGTAGGCTTGCAGATTCTCCGTCGGCTTGATGGCTAACGCTTCTAGTTCCTCCGGCGAAAGCGTCACCCGTAGCGCCTCGGCGATTCTGCGCGCCATTTCATCCTGCACTTCGAAAACGTCCTTCATTTCGCGGTCGAAACGCTCCGACCACAGCGGAAAGTCGGTGTGCGTATCCACCAACTGCGCGCTGATCCGCAGTCGCGCTCCAGCCCGCCGCAAAGTTCCGGTAAGCACGTAAGCCGCGCCCAGCTGCGCGCCCACCTGCCCCGGCGTCACCTGTTTATCCCGAAAAGCAAGAACGGTAGGGCGCGAAAAAATGTTCAGCCCCCGAATCTTCGATAGTTCCGTGATCACATCCTCGGTGATTCCGTCGCGCAGGTACTCGTCCTCCTTGGCGCCGCTCAGGTTTTCAAAGTAGAGGACGGCCACAGATTTTCTCGCCGTTTGTTTCTGCACGCCGGAATCCGAATCTGTCTTCACCTTCGTGCGCCGTGCGCTCGATTCGAGGTCACGCTTGAGCCGGATGAAGTCTGTCTTTAGTTCACCGGCCGTCTGGCAGCGCAGATTCCGGTCCTTCTCCAGTGTCTTCTCGAGGATCCGTACAAAATCGGCGGGCAGCAGAGGATTTACCTCGCCCGCCGGCCTGGGGTCGCGGTTCAGGATCGCGTCGAAAATCACAGCCGACGTGTCTCCCTGAAACGGCAGCGTTCCGGTTGCCATCTGGTACAGCACCGTGCCCGTCGAGAAAATGTCCGTCCGCGCATCCACGAACTGCCCCCGCGCCTGCTCCGGCGACATGTAGGAAACCGTACCCACGACTGCGCCCGGCGAAGTCAGTTCGCCTCCGAAGCCCAGCGTCTCCCCCTGCTCCTCCGCAGCTCCGTGAGCGTTCTCGCCCACACTCACCTTTGCCAGTCCAAAGTCCAGAATTTTCACCTGCCCGCGCCCGCTCAAAAAAATATTCGCCGGCTTGATGTCCCGGTGGACAATCCCCTTGGCGTGCGCCGATTCCAGCGCATCGGCCATCTGCAATCCCAGCGGCAGCAGCTTGTCCATTTCCATAGGCTGGCTGCTCATGCTCTGCGCCAGCGTCTGCCCCTCCAGCAACTCCATCACGATGAAATGCCGGCGCTCGTGCTGCTCGATCGAGTGAATAGTGCAAATGTTCGGATGATTCAATGACGAAGCGGCGCGCGCCTCGCGCTGAAATCGTTCCAGCAACTGGCTGTCGTGTTCCATGTCCGCGGGAAGGAATTTCAGCGCCACGTGGTCCGCGGGAAGGAATTTCAGCGCCACGTGGCGGCCAAGCTGCGAGTCCGCAGCTTCATACACGACGCCCATGCCGCCTGCACCCAGCTTTCGGAGAATCTTGTAGTGGAGAAGCGACTGCCCGATCAACGTATCCTGGGTCATAACTGTCGCTCGATGTTAGTTATTGCCACCCATGCCGTCAAGCCGTAGAGAAGCCCGGTAGTGTCCGAACGCACTATTAGGACACTAGCTGAAGCCCGGTAGTGGCGCCGTGGTTGTCATCCTGAACGAGCCTCCTTTGCGCAGCGGAGAGCCTCTCCCGATCTTGCCAAGGGAATCTGTGCCCGCGCCCGCGCGATGCGTCGTTCCCTGCCCTGAGCCGAAGGGTTCTTGGCGACGCAATATTCGCGCGTTTGGCTCGCGCTTCGTTTTAGTTACGGGAATGTGTCAGGCGAACTTCCACGCGCCGGTTGAAAGCGCGTCCCTCTGCGGTTGAATTAGGCTGCAGTGGCGCTTCCGATCCGACCCCATTCGCGGTGACCCGCGCTTTCGGGACGTGAAGTTCGTTGGCCAGCGCATTTCGCACCGCGATAGCGCGGCGGCTGGAGAGGCCCAGGTTGTAGCTTTCCCCGCCAAGGCCGTCGGTGTGCCCTTCAAGAGTAACAACGGCCGTCGGATCTTCCGCGAGCGCCTCGGCCAACTGCCGCAACCAGGGACGATACTGCGAGTCAATACTGTCGCTGTTTTCATCGAAGAAAACGCGCCTTAGTTCTTCCTTGTTGTCCGAGGTCTTCGACGTAACGCTCAGATCAGTTGAATACGTCCGGACTACCACATCCCGGGACCGCTGCGAACTGTGGGTTCGCGGATCGTTTAAGTTTGCAGCCGTGTTTGTGCCCGCAGAGCTTGGCTCAACAACCGCAGAGCTTCGCTCAACCGCAGAGCTTCGCTCAACAATCGACGGCGCAGGCGATAGCGGCTCCGAATAACCCGCCGGCTGAGGAGCGTCTCGCACCACAGCTGCTTGATTCGGCACCCCTGCTTTCACCGCCCCCAGATGCAATGGAAATTTCTCGACGAGCATCAACACCAGAATCCCTGCGAACGCCGCAAAAGACAAAGCCCTCGTTCTTCCAACCCGGCTTTCGGAGCGTTTCTTCGCACTTGGCGGGAAGCCGGGAGAGCGAGCCGGGACAAAACTCTGCTTTACCGGGGCTTTTCGTTCCAGCTCAGAAACAAGGTCTGACGCCGATTTACGCTCGACTTGAACTTCCTTTTCAGCAGTCTTCAGCGGCGAATTCGTTTCCAGTTTCGCCGTTCGGCCGTCCGGAATCGCAGCCGTGCCGCTTTCGATCGGCGTGGTGGCAGTTAGCTCCGGAGTGCCGCTCCCAAAGGCAGCGGGAGTTTTGGCCTCTTCCGCCGCAGTGGTATGCAACGGAATCATCGGCGCCGCAAAAAGCGGCTGCGCCAACGCGGCCGACTTTGCCGTCAACAGGAGCCTCTGCTCGTCCAGCGCCTGGGTGATGCGTGCCAACGCTTCGACAACCGACGGCGGAACGTACTCGCTTGCGCCGGCTGTGTTTCGATCATCCATGCGAGCGGACGCGGTAACTGTTCCCGCTCCGTACAGGATGCTGCCCGCACTCGCAAGCGGCTCCTCGTTTTCAATCGGTTTTGCTGTCGCACGGTCCGCTTCCAGCGTCGTCGTTTTCCCGCCGGGCGGAACTTTGCGGTTACGGCGTGCGGCCGCGGCTGGCGGCTCCATCGAAAATACGTCAGCCAGCGCACTGTTGAAATCCAGATCACGGGCGGCTTCCTCCAGAATGCACTCGTCGATCGACTTCACTCCTTCTGCAAAGCCCAACACCATGGCGCCGAAGCACAGCGTGTTGATGTTGCGCGGAACGCCCTTGCTGCGAGTCCAGATGAGGCGCACTCCGTGCTCGGTGAAGAGGTCGATTCCACTGTATCCCGCCGTTGTAAGCCGGTGATGGATGTACGCCGCAGTCTCGTCCAATCCCAGGGGTCTGAGCCGGCTGATGGCGGAAACCCTCTGCCGCAGCTGCTCATGCGCCGAAGCCGCCAATTTCTCCGCCAACTGCGGTTGTCCTGCAAGCACCACCTGCAGCAGCTTGGCATCCGGAGTCTCAAAGTTCGAAAGTTGCCGCAATGCTTCCAGCACGACGTAATCGAGATTCTGCGCTTCGTCCACCACCAGGATTACGCGTCTGCCTTCTCGCGTCGCGCGGTAGAGTACGTCGTTCACTTGCTCGAACAATTTGTGCAGGCTCGTCTCCGCCGACGTGGTGCCCAGTTCGTAGAGCACCGACTGCAAAAGGTCCTGTGGTTCACTCTGCGGCTGAAACAGAAATGCCGTGTGAGCGGTGGTGCGAAATCTTTCCAGAAGACTGAACAGCAGGGAAGTCTTGCCCATCCCTGGCTGCCCAATCAGCACCTGAAACCCGAAACCAAAATCGATCCCGTTGACCAGTGAGCCCAGCGCTTCTCGATGAGTGTGGCTCTGATAGAGGAACCGTATGTCGGGGGTTACACCAAACGGGTTTTCCCGCAGTCCGAAGTGGTCGAAAAGTTGGCTTGGCAACGAGTTTTCTACAACGTAGGTCTCCACATCACACCTGCCCAACCCATCCTCTGCACCTGAACTGCCATTGCTCCGAACAAGCTGTATTATCAACCAATTCAGCGCCTATGTGAGAATTAGATGTAAAGCGTTTCAGAAAAGTTGAAGAAGCTTGCACTAAAAGATTCACACTGAGTTCGCGTGTTTCCCCACAACCGCCGATGTGGAAGAGCCGCGCTTCAGCGCCGCGTCCAGCCACTCAAACCAACCCGTGGCATTCCGAACCGGGCCGATGGCCCTGTGAGGGACCTGCTTTTGACTCTCGGCCGGCCACGGGTACATAAGGCTCAAGGACGCCAGGCTCCCTTCAACGGCCGCCAGCAATCGGCGAAACACCCTAGTCTCGCCCGGTTACAATAAAACCGAACTGACCGGGATGGGATCGAAGAGCAACATAGAGCAGGTCGAGGCTGCAGAAGCGAAAATGATCACAGCGAAGATCCACTCCTGAACCATATAGAAGGATGCAAAAGCGATCGATCGCGACAACCATCGGCGGCTCGTTGCCCAATTGAAAAAGACGCGCAAGCGGATTTCCTGAAAGCGATTTCAGAACTCGGCGACTAGAAACATCAACGGATCTCGCGCATGAAAAAAGGCGCCGGGATATTTTCCGGCGCCTGTGAAGTCTCGCGAGATGCGGTCAGGCGAGGGTGTTGCCTACCAGAAAACTTATTTGCTCTCCGCGATCGGGCTCGCGCCCACGTCGCGGCGGCCGTTGACAGCGGTGCGAGCAGCCCGTGCGGCAGGCATATTCGCGGCAGCGGCTCCGTAACGCTCCAGCAGAGCCGGCGCCATCGCGTTTTCGGCCTCCTTCACGAAGATCATTTGATTCTCGGAAGCCATATCGACGCGTACAAAGTCTCCCAGCTTCACCTGGCTGGTAGCCACCAGATTCGCCAGCGGGAAAACCAGGTGCCGCTCGATCGCCCGCTTCAGGTGACGCGCGCCATAACGCGGGTCAGTGCCTTCGCGCAGCAGGAACTGCTTCGCGTCGGCGGAGCAATTGAACACGAACTGGTTGGTGCCGGCAGCCATAAGAACGCGCTGCTGCACCATGCCAAGCTCGATCTCAAGGATCTGCTCCAGATGCTCCTCACGCAGCGTCTTGAACACCACCGTCTTGTCGATGCGGTTCATGAACTCCGGCGTAAACTTCCGCCGCGCTGCCTCAACTGCGGTGCGTTGAATCTTGTCGTCGAAGTTGTTGTCGACTTCCACCGCCTTCGGCGCAAAACCGAATCCACCGTCCACTAAATTGGTCATCTCGCTGGCCCCCAGGTTCGAGGTCAGGATGATGATGCATTGAGAAAGATCCACGCGGCGATTGTCGCCCAGCGTAAGAGTGGCTTTGTCCAAAATGCCAAGCAGCAGTTGCCACAGCGAGTCGCTCGCTTTCTCGATCTCGTCAAACAGCAGAATTGAGAGTTTCAGCTTCTCAGTAAACCATTGGTTCAGCGCCTCCTGCGTCAACAGGGGATGGGTCTCGCGGTGCCCCAGATATCCCGGAGGCGAGCCGATCAGCTTCGCAATCTCATGCGAGTGCTGGAACTCGGCGCAGTCGATCTTGATGCAGGCATGGGAGTCGCCAAAAAGCGCCTCCGCCATGGCTTCCACTACCCGCGTCTTGCCCGAACCCGTAGGCCCAAGAAACAGCAGGTTGCCCACCGGACGCCCCGGAGCGTTCAGGCCCGCCAGAAACATCTGGTAAATTTCGGCGACCTTTTCCACGGCCTGGTCCTGGCCAACAATGCGGCGGCGCAGCGCTGACTCAAACTCTCCAGCATCAGCACTGCGGCGCTTCGGATCGAGCACTGTAGCAAGATTCGTTCTCATAAAGTGGCGTCTGTCCTGTCCCAGGCCGTATCCTCGGCCCTTTCTCTGTTTTCCCGGACTCTCCAGGCTTTATTCCCTAGCCAAACTGACAAAATCTGTCAGTTCAGACCAAGTCCCTTGCCCGACCCCATAAGTGTCCGGGGTTGCCTTGGATTAAGCAAGCGACTGGCCACGGGTGGAGGATGGATTGGCCGGCCCGAAACCCTGTACCTGGCTGGAGTTAGATGGCCGGCGACGATATTAGAACAGTCGGCAGTGGAAAGTTAAGTGGGAGGATGAGAAATACTTTGCGCAAGGAGGAAATACCTCCGGCTCAAGGTGTACCTGTGCGCCCCGCGCCCCTGTGGTTAAGGTTTGCCCGTTGAAGTCCCGCCCCCAGACAAGGGTGATGTGACCGTGCGTAACTGGCAGCCCCTCCAACCGCCGGATAGCATCCGGCTTGGGTAGGTCCCGGAGGGATTTTGCGCCGCTCATCGGTCCTCACAATTGCCGCCGTCTCGTGTGTTTTGTTAGCAGCAGCCGCCATGCGGCTGAGTCCACAGCTCTCTTCAGCCTCCGCGGCCAGCCGCAAAGCGCGCAACCTGCCCCGCCCGCAGCCGCGCCCCAGGCCGCGCAGCTAAAGTCCGTGAAACTCTCGCCCACGGCGAAGCGGCCGGAGATCCCCTCCCCGCAGCCGCTTTCACCCAAGCCCGGCGCTGAAATTTATACCGCCAAGCGAGGCGAAAACATCCCCACCATCGCCCGCCAATATCTAAAGCGCACCTCTTTTCTAACTTCCTCGGAACTAGCCGAAGCCATCCGCCACGCCAACGGAATCAACAATGAAGCCCGCTCCGGCAACATCCTGAAAGCGGGCGAGCAAATCGCCATCCCCGGAATTCTTCCCGCGCCCATCACCGAAAAAACGGTGCCCGTAGCCAAAGACTTTGAAGTCCGCGCCATTTACCTGACCGGCATCATGGCCTCGAGCGATCACGGCGTCCGCATCATCCGCCACTGGCGCGAAGTAGGCGGCAACGCCGTAGTCTTCGACATCAAAGACTCCGACGGCAGCGTAACCATTCCCTTCGAGCATCCGCTGCTGGGCCAGCATCAGGTCTATATCCACGACCTGCCGAAGTTCGTCCACTTCCTGCACTCCCAGAACATGCACGCCATCGCCCGCATCGCCATCTTCCGCGACGAGCGCCTGGTAGTCGAACATCCCGAGCTCGCCGTGCATTCGAAGAAAACCGGCCAGCCCTGGCGCGAAAACGGCAAGCTCGTCTGGACCGACTCTTCCAATCCCAAAGTTCAGGATTACAACATCGCACTAGCCAAATTCGTAGCCCAATCCGGCGCCGACGAAATTCAATTCGACTACGTCCGCTTCCCAGCCGAAGGCGACCAAAAAGACGCCAGCTTCCTCTACCAAACCGAGCACCCAGAACCAGTTCAAGATTCTGCGCAGCTAGACGCGGAGAAGAAATCATCGGAGTGCTCAGACGCGGATGCAGCCTCTGCCCCAGCCCCGAAGCGGCAAAAGAGTGCAGCCCACAGCCTGCCCCGAGCGAGCCAAGGGGGCGTAAGCCGTGGGAAGGTCGGCGATCAGGCCCAACCAGCCCCGAAGGGGCGAAAGACCGCGTGTAGCCAGGCCCACCGCGGCTACCAGCGTTCCGACGTAATCATCTCCTTCCTGAAAAAGGCCTACGCTGAACTCCACCCCACCGGCGTCCTGCTCTCCCTGGACGTCTTCGGAGTGATGGCCTGGCAGCGCTCCGTCGATCTCTCCCACACCGGTCAAGACATCGTCGGCATGGCGAAATATTGCGACGTGCTCTCGCCCATGATCTACCCCTCGCACTTCTTCGGCATGGACAACATCGCCCACCCCGGCGACGCTCCCGAGCACTTCATCGGCGAATCCATGCAGCGCTTCGAACTGATCACCCATCCCGACGGAAATAAGACCAGTGGCGTCGTCATCCGTCCCTGGCTGCAAGCCTTCCACTGGCGCACCAAGACCTACTCTCCCGAATACATCAAGGTCCAAGTAGCCACCGCCAAAGAAAAAGGCGGCATAGGATTCTTGTTCTGGAACGCCGCCAACGACTACAGCAAGCCCTACGCCGCCATGCCCGAAATGAAAGCCGCGAATCTAAAAGAGAAAAACAAATACTTCCGTGGCGACGAACTGTCAGGAGCAACAGTGAAAGCAAGCCTGACGCCGGAAACAACCCCAATCGCGATCGCTCCGATTTACTGACAATCGCCGGGTGAAGGCTGGCAGCAACGTGGAAGAGCGGCGCTTCAGCGCCGCGTAAGCCAATAGTGGCACGGGCTTTAGCCCCTGACGAACCATCACAACTCATGTAGGGACAGCCGCCCTCGGCTGTCCGGCGGCCTAGGTGTATCGGGCCGCTATCTTCGGGTATACAATCCTCTAGTTTTTCGCTCGCGGAAATTTCCAAACCACGGAGGCACTCCATGGCCACGGTCGCCCTGCCCACCAGCAAGCCGAGACTGCAAACAAACCCTCAATCGGACAATTACTTTTTCCCCGCAATGGCGGTCCTGATCTTCATCACGGTTTTCATCGGCTTCGCCCGCACTTATTTTCTAGCCGGAATGTTTCGCGCCCCGCTACCCAGCCTGCTGGTCCACATTCACGGCGCAGTCTTCTCGACCTGGATTCTCTTACTTATCACACAGAGCACACTCATCTCCGCCGGCCCCCCGACATTCACCGCCGCCTCGGCCTCGCAGGTTTCGGCCTGGCCTGTCTAATGGTCATCCTGGGTGTCCTGACCGCCACCAAGCTAATGGCCCGCGGAGTCTCCCCGGTTCCCGTCTTCGATGCCCAAACCTTCTACGCCGTCCCCATGGGCGGCATGCTGATTTTTTCCACGCTGGTCTTCTACGCCTACCGCGAGCGCTTCGATCCCGCCGCCCACAAACGCCTGATCCTCATCGCCACCATCGCTCTCCTCGACGCTCCCACCGGACGCCCGCCCTTCGCCGCAATCACTGCCCGCCCCTTCATGGACAGCATCTTCGTCTACGCCTTCCTCCTCCTGCTAATAGCCTACGACCTCTGGTCCACGCGCAAAGTCCACCGCGCCACAATCTGGGCCACCGCCTTCGTAGTAGTCATAGGACAGCTCCGCGTCCCCATCGGCAACACCGACGCCTGGCACACCTTCGCCAACTGGGTCCAAACCCTGGCCCGCTGAAGTCCCTAGCGGATCAACGGAACTCATGGAGTAACGTGGAAGAGCGGCGCTTAAGCGCCGCGTAAGCCACGCCTTTGGGTGGCGCAGCGCTTCCAGCGCTGCGATTAGGTTTGGCTTGAGGTCCGGGCTTTAGCCTCTGAGGGACCACGCTGTCATCCTGAGGCGGGCGTTCTTTACCCGCCGAAGGACCCGAGCGAGCCGCGCGAAGCGTCGCTGCCTGCCCTGAGCGAAGCCGAAGGGTCCAAGCCCCCAAGTGTCTCGGGCCGCTGCCCTGCCACAAACCTAACTCACCCGCACATCCAGCACCGCCAGCCAGTACTGAAACGACTGCAAAGCAAACCCGCAAAAGATCAGCGCAATCCCAAAAGCTCCCAGCCGCCGCTCCGGAAGATTGTCAGCGAAATACTCGATCATCGGAATAACTGCTCCGCCGATCCCGGTCACCACTCCCGTCACCAACCCGACGCGAATCGCAAACCACCACGCATGCTCCACATGCTGCACCAGCGCGCTGCACAGCAGCGCGCTCGCCGTGTAGCCCACGGTTCGCATCACGATTCCCCACGCATCCGCCGCGAGACCCGCGGTTTTCCCGTGCCGCATAATCCATCGCCGGACGCATTCCGCGCGAGTACCCAAACACCTGCCCCACCGTAATCAGCACGGCAAACGCGCCGGCAAATTCCCATCCCATTCCGGTAAAGCGCCGCTCCGAAAGCAAATCCCCGGATCGCGCTGAACAATCCTTCCCACCCCAACGAATAATGTTCCAGCCCCCGCGCCGCTCGATGGAGTTCGATCGCAACCGTAACCCCGCTGGCCAAGCCCGCCGCCAGCCCAAACCAAAGCCCCAGGCCCAACCCATAGCCAACTCCAAACACAATGGAGTAAGTCACCGCCCGAGTAAGCAACCGCAACGGCCCATGTGCCCGCCCAACAAATCGTAAGCCAGGTAAAGACTCCCGATAACATCCAGGCAAGTCCCCGCAATGCTGACCGCGGCCACAACGTGATGGTCCATGCCAAAAGATTCTAAGCCAGCAACAACGATAGTGGAAGAGCGGCGCTTCAGCGCCACGTAAACGGCCATAGTGAATGCGGGCTTCAGCCCCTGAGGGATTTCCACGGAACCACCCCAACGCATGTGGGGACAGCCGCCCTCGGCTGTCCAGGCGGCCCAGGTGTATCGGGCCGCTGCGGGCCGAGCCTCGACCCCGTTTCATTGGCTCCGACCCCCGAAAAGACTATCCTTCGTGGGTCCAAGAATACACAGTCGGCTTTGTGGAGGGGCACGCGATGGCTGGTCGAAACACAGAAGGCAACAACCCAAAGAAGCAAAAGTCTCAAAGCGCAGATGGAACAAAAAGCTGAGAAGACCCGGCCCGCGACCATCCGTCCAGAAGCGGCTCACAATCGAAATCTCGCCTATCTCAGGGCTACTGGATTCGTTTCATTCTCCTTGGCCGTTGGAGCGATTCTGATGGAAGACTACTTCTGGTGGTTCGTTGCATTGTCTTACACAGGGTTGGCAATTGTTGTCGTGGATTGCGCGAAAGAGGCCTCTTTGGGGAAGTTCAGACATGCACTAATCGTCTATTTCCTCCTGGTCGTTGTCGGATTCACATTCATAGTGTGGGGCGGAGTGAAACCGAAATTGAAGGCACAGTGGACAGTTGGAAATTACGCGGAAGGGTCCGATGTTCAAGGGCTTGTCTGGAAGAAAGGCTGGTCTGATCTCAGAGTATTCGTGGTTAACGAACGAGACGTTGATTTGAAAGATGTAGATGTGGAATTCAATGTAGGCGTACCAGTAGCGGCAGTTAAGCAGATCGGCGAGCTTTGCTCAATCGTCAGCGAAGGCGGAATCACCGATATCGTGGGAACGGACAACAGCACCGGTGAGCAAATACACTTCCCCCTTGGACCATCGCGACATCCCTATCGTATCCTCTGTGCCAAGATTCCAGCACGTACTGCGGTAGAAGTGGTTGTCGCCGTTACCAACGAAGACTCTTCAGACCTTACAAAGCGAAGACCAAAAGAGGTGCGCTTTCACGCTCGGTACAAAGCCAGGATCAGACCGTACGACATAGCCTCCAGCGTAGCTACATCGGATTGGGGTGCACATTAAAGAACCGAACGCCCCATTTCTCGCGTTCTTTGCGAGAAGTGGGTCCTTCCGCAGCCGACGACCCCGCCACATTCGGGTTTTTCCACAACCTTCATGTGACATCCAACCTTGCACCCCTCCCCTAAACTATTAGTAGTATGCTCGCCCAAGCCCAAAGCCTCCAGGAATACATCTCCACCCTAACCCCAGCCCTGCAAACAGTAGCGAAGTCCCATCTTTTGAGTATTTTCCATGCAAACCCTTGGCTATCAAGATTTTGCGCGGATGGCCTCCAGATCATCGCCGCCAACTCCAACCAAATCAATAACTTACAAACTCGATCTGAGAATTTTTTCAATCCAGATCTGAAAGGTTCAAACTCAATGTCGCTCAACAAGAACATCCGCGTCTGCACCCACATCAAGGTCAACGGAGTCCGGTGCGGCTCCCCCGCCCTCCGCGGCGAAGTCTTCTGCTACTTCCACCAGCGCATGATCCGCGGCGTAGCCACGCCGCCCAAGTCGCGCCTTCATCCCATCGCCCTAATCGAGGACGAGGAAGGCATCCAGGCTTCCCTCATGGAGGTCATCAACGCCCTCATTCGCAACACCATCGATTTCCGCCGCGCCCAACTAATCCTGCGCGCTCTTCATATCGCCACGAAAAATGCTCCGCGCGTCCACTTCCGCATCCACGAGAGGGAAATGGTCCGCGAAGTTCCCGACTATCCCGCCGCCCCCGCCACGCCGAAGCCCCCTTCGCCCGCACTCGGTCAGGCCGGCGCGCTAGCGCGAATCCCCCGGCCCAAGCCAGTCAGCATCACTCGCCCCCGGCCTCCCATCGTCGCCGCCACGCCCGCTCCCACTCGTCCCAAACCGCCCGCCGCAGTCAAGCCCGCGCAGGCCATCCGCAACCCAGCCCGCCGCCGCTCAGGATGAAGATGAAGATGAAAACTCGTCTTGCATTCTTACCATAGTCATAATAATATGACCATACTATGAAACAGATTCCCGCCGGCCAATTCAAAGCCCAGTGCCTCGCCATCATGGATCGTGTACTGCAAAGCGGAGAGCCCGTCCTGATCACCAAGCACGGCAAGCCCGTGGTGAAGCTCGTCCCCGCCGAAAATCGGGCCGACGACATCTTCGACTACATGGCCGGCAAAGCCAAGGCAGTTGGCGATATCGTTGGACCCGTCACTCCGCCCGAGGATTGGGAGAACAAGTGAGGGTGAACCAGTGATCCTGCTCGACACTCACGTCCTTTTCTGGATGGCGAACGATTTCGAAGCGGCTGTCGAGGCGCGCACGGGAGACCATCCACGAGGCCAGGCAGGAGCAAGGGCGACATAGCGCGGGGATAGCGGTTGCAACTATCACGCTATGGGAGCTGGCGTGGCTGGCGCAGAACGGTCGAATCGCGGTCGCTGTGAGCGTGGAATCTTTTGTTCGTGAGCTGGCAGCGCGGGTCATTCTCAGGCCGGTCACGCCGGAGATTGCGGCCTTGTCCGTGCGCTTGCCAGATGCATTCCCCAAAGATCCAGCGGACCGCTTGATTGCCGCGACCGCGATAGTGGAAGGCATGCCCCTGGTGACGGCCGATAGGCGCATCCGGCAGTCGAAGGTTGTGGAGACAGTCTGGTAAGAGCGCCTCAGCTATAATGTTCTGTAACGCGGGTTGGGTTTTCACGCCTCGCTCCCTGCAGTGCCAAGAGCAAGGATTCAGCCTCGTTATAAACCGAGAACGGCGAATAGAGACTGCAGCCGAAGGAGTCCGCATGGCGATTCAGAAATCGGATAGCATCTGGCACAATGGCAAGCTCATCCCCTGGGATGACGCGACGATTCACGTGATGTCGCACGTGATCCACTACGGCTCCTCGGTGTTCGAGGGAATCCGCTGCTACGCGCCGCCTTCGGGCCCCGCGATCTTCCGCGCGCACGAGCACATTCAGCGCCTGCTCGATTCCGCCAAGGTCTACCGCATCGACGTCGACTACACCCGCGACGAAATCGTGCAGGCCATGCTCGAAACCGTGGGCAGCAACGGAGTGTGGCCCTGCTACGTGCGGCCCATCATTTTTCGCGGATATGGCGAGGCGGGAGTGAATCCCTTCAACTCGCCCACCGAGGTTTACATCATCAATTATCCGTGGGGAAAATATTTGGGCGGCGAGAACGACGGCTGCGATGCCTGCGTTTCCTCGTGGACACGCATTGCCCCGAACACTCTGCCGGCCATGGCGAAGTCGGGCGCGAATTACATGAACTCGCAGCTCATCAAGATGGAAGCCATCGTCAACGGTTTCGCCGAGGGGATCGCGCTCGACGTGAATGGGTACGTGAGCGAAGGCTCGGGCGAGAACGTATTCATCGTGCATCGCGAGAAACTGATCACGGCGCCGCTGGGCAACTCCGTGCTCCCCGGCATTACCCGCGATTCAACGCTGCAGATTGCGCACGACCTTGGCATTCCGATCGTCGAGCAGATGATTCCGCGCGAGATGCTCTACATCGCCGACGAAGCTTTCTTCACCGGCACTGCGGCGGAAATCACTCCGATCCGCACGGTGGATAAAATCAAAGTGGGCAAGGGCGGTATCGGCCCGGTCACCAAAGCGATCCAGAAAGAGTTCTACGCCGTGGTGCGCGGCGAAAAAGCGGACCGCCACGGCTGGCTCACGCCAGTGCCAGTGCGGACGAAGCAGCCCGTGGGAGTGTAGCGTCGCTGAGCTGAATCAGTTACGCGTTTGCGATCACTTCCGGCGCGCGTCGAGACTCCAGGGCCCCTGTTTACAGCAATTGAAGGCTTGTTTGCTGCCGCATCTGCTCCATCTAGAAGATCCAAAGCATCAAGCGGTTCTTGACTGTCCGTTGGCCATTCGTTTTGACAGTACCGCAGAGGCCCCGCACGAATGACTGATATGCAGCGCCTCGTCACACGAAGAGTTGTAAGCTATTGCGAGGACTCACTGGTCTGTGCTTGTTCCGCATGTCTCTAAGTGTGAGGTTGCAGTCCGGGGTTTTCTTGCATTTGGCAGTCAAGAATATCACTCACGTATTCTGCCAACATATACGCTGCGCCTACTTGGGTGTGAAAAGCGCGAGTCACCTCACCGGTGGAGGCGACTTTGATTTTCCGGACCGAAGAGCGCCGTCGCGGTTTAGTACATTTCTTCCCGGGAAGCGACTACCATGTAGTGCAGGGTGTTGCCGACGTTGGCCCAGCAACTGTTGTAGTCGATCGAGCTTTTGCCGCCGCCATTCCAGGTAAAGGAAGGGGAAGGATTCGGGAAGTTGGGAAGTTGCGCGTATGGTGCCACGGAACTGTTGGTCTGGGCCACCAGCATTTCGCCAAAGATTTGACCATCGCCACCACCGTTGACGACCACCTTTCCCTGGCCAATGACCAGGATCAGGCCGTCGAATTGCATCACGCCACTGATGGTTAGCGTGCCGGTCACAATCAGCACGCCGGCGCCGCCGCCAAGGCTGACATCGCCATTTATGAAAGTGAGTTGAGGGGCGGCGACCGTGCCATACGATCCGCTGCAACCCGCTCCGCCAATGCCGCAGCTGTAGCTGGCATCGGCTGCGTCGGCCAGCATAGAGACCAGGTTGTTGAGTTCTGCCGGGGTGGACCACTGGGTCAGCGATGCTGAGTCGTTGACAACCGAGGGCGCCGCTCCTTGCCCGGTGAAGTTGGCGGGTCTGAAGATTTGCGGGGGGACAGTCCCGGCATCAGGGGCGTTGCCAACACCGATAGCCGGTTGTGCCGCGCCTGTAGGAACGCAGGTCCCCATGGCCGGGGGAACCACCCCTTTAGCGGAGGGGCTTCCATCGGTGCCGTTGATTCCGGCATTGGCCGAGTGGGGAGTGTTAAAGGTGGGATTGTTCCCTTGCAACATCAAACCCCCCGGAGGCGGTGTAATATTCAGTGATGCGGTCTCGTACTGGCCGACGCGCCGGCTGCCCTGCGGGGTTAAGGCTAGAGCAGTGACAAGGTATAGCGGCTCGACATAGAGGCCGGCTGCCGCCGCCGCGGCGCACGTGGGCTGTCCGAGTGAAGTCACCGCAACTTCCTGGGCGGTCCCTGCGTTCCAGCAGACCTGCGAGGACGCAGGCTGGGTAGAATCGACCAGAGCATTGGGAAAAGTTCCATTCTGCTTCTCGGTGATCCGAACCCATTTGTATTTCAGAGAAGAAGCCGTGTTGGTAAAGGGCGAAGCGCTGGCGACGTAGGCCGCCACGCTGCCTGCCGGGGGCGCGCCCGCAGCCGGACAGGGGGTGCCGGGGGCCACATAGGCCACGCCGGAGCCCGAGAAGGATTCGTGGCAGAACTCATCGTCAAAGTAGGTGTTGCCAAAGGTTATGGGGTCGACCACGTCGGTTACCCCAGATGGATTAATGATGTAGAGAATGGAATTTGCAGTGCCGGGCATGGCCGCCGGGAGTGTGATGGGATTGACGCTATTGCTGCGCATGCGGTCGCGCATTTCCTCCAGCCCGCCCCGCATGGCGAAGAACGCCAACTGAGTGTCCTTATAGTTGGTGTTGATCGAGCTTTCGGTGCTCGACATATAAATCATCCCGAGGCCGACGGCCGAGATCAGAAGCAGCGCCAGGAGGGCAAGAATGAGCGCCATCCCGCGTTCGCCGTTACGGCAATTTTTTCTGTGCATCATAGAAAAGTCCTCCTTAGTTGTTCACCAGGCGAGCGTTTCCTACCATTGTCGTTACCTGCTGCACCTTAGTCTGCAAATCGAAGCCGGTGGTGGCGTTTGCCAGAAGATTGATGGTGAGGCGGATTGACTTGACGCAAGATGTGGAAGTGGCGGCGCACGTCAGCGCTGCCGTGCCCGCTGGGGTAGTGATGTCCAGGGGTAGCGCGACGATATTGCCACTCTGATCGTAGGCCTGAAATACGGGGTAATCTTTGAAGGTGCTGATGGCAGCGTAGTAAGCGCTATCGGTGGCACCCCAGGCAGTATTTCCTGAAATCGCCAATCCGTTACCGTAAGCCGCAGTGCCTGCGGGCACTCCGCTGTTGACCACGTTCTGCAATTCCTGACTGAACGTAGTGGGTTGGGCGAGGGGCATGGTTCCATTCACCTTCGGCATTTCGCTGCGCTGGATGGTGCAGGGGCAGGTTGTGGAGGGAGGGAAGTTGCCCGCGGAATCCACCAGTCGATACTGAACCGAGTAGACCGTACCGCTGCCATCGATCGCCCCCTCGAAAATGATCTTGATGTTGGAGACGTAAACCAGGCCAACCGCCACATTCGAATTCATCGCTTCGGTGGGATTGGAATTGTCGGCGGGGCAGTTAGGTGTAGCCCCAAGTCCTGGAGCCGCGACGGTGCGGCAGTTGGGATAACCCGCCTGATGCAGGTCGCGCTCAAACTCGTCTACGAACTCCCGGCCTTCCTGAGTAAGATCGACCTTGGTCTGTTCCGCCTGACTGCGCTGGACGGTGGTGTTGATTCCTGAGACCACAGAGGCCAGCACGATCGCCAGAATTGCGCACACGATCATGAGTTCAACCAGGGAGAAGCCAGCTTGCCTTGGAACCAACGTTTGTCGGGATATCTTCATGTTCATTCCCAGTTCGCTCAGTTCTCAATCATGGTCTTTAGCGTTGTGGGGGTGGCAAAAAGGGTGGCATTGTGGGCTGCGCCAGCCGCAGTCTGCCGCGAGGAGACCGTCAGCAAGCTGATGCGACTACTTGGATTTGGACTGACTTCCATGACATTCCAACGCACTTCATAGGTATCTCCGTTGCAGGCCTGGTACTGCATGGCATATCCGGTGACGGCGCTAGTGGCCAGCGCGGGAGACGGTTGCGTCCAATCGATATCTCCCACGTTGCCCGGCAGGGGCGCGGTGGCGGCGGTGTAAAGGGTGGCGCCCGCTCCCAGCGGACCCGCCGCCTGAACTACTGAGGCATTGTGGACACTGGCGGCTCCGGTGCCGCAGTCGTTAATGGCGACGAAGCCCGACGTCGGATAATTTTTGTAGGTGGCAAACATCTTGAGGATCTCCTGATCCAGAACGACCGCGGTGGTATCCGTTTTGCTTCGAGAGTTTGATTGCACGCCCGCCAGAATCATGCCCACGGCACCCAGCATGCCCACGGCAAGCACAGTCATGCCGATCAGAAGTTCGAGCATCGACATTCCGCTCTCGCCGAGTCTCGCTTGTTTGCGGGCGCTTCCAGATCGATTGTCTAGCGATTCAGACATTCTGTTCCTCTCGTTCCTCAATCCCGCTGTACCCAATTCCCGTTGATGTCGGAGGTCCAAATCTGGACGTGGCCGCTCGGGTTGATAACAACCGCAGCCCAGGGGACGCCACCCAATACGGTTGCTTTCGACATAAACACTACGAAGCCCTGACCGGGGGTCTGGGGGCAGGAGTTCACAGCCGCAATGCAGGGCAGACCGCGCGCGTTGAAACTGACGGCATCTCCGCCGGGATTGACGGTAAAATTCAGGCCCGCGATAAAACCCGCCTCGCCGGGTGCGCCGCTGCCGCTTCCGGGATGGATCGTCAGGCTGGGACCAAGGGGGTCCGTGGGATCACCATTAGCATAGGCGCCGGTCTTGGGCAGATCGAGATAGAAGGCGGCCATACCCGAAGGCAAGTTGCCCTGCTGGATCGTGTAAAAAGTATTTTTTCGGACCGCCTGGATGCGAGCCGATTGAACTAAGCCGCTGAAATCCGATGCGGCATATCGCAGACTGATGTCGCTGACAGTACTCAACAGGTGAGGCACGGCTATCGCTGCCAAAATCAATACCACGGCGAGCACGATCATTACTTCGATCAGGGAAAAGCCCTGAGTTTTCTTGCGTGTCGTGAGTTTCAGCATGTTGAGAGAAATGTTCGAGCGTATCCCGTCGCACATTTCATCGTAGGGGCGGGCCGGGAATGGGGCAAGGCACGCACGTCTAGTGGTGGTGCATTGGCCTTTCGTAATCACGCTGGTTACTGCTTCGCCCTATTGCGGAACTTTGAAGGACCGATCGACGTACTATTTCTGTGGTCGGCGTTTTAGGGTCGCCGGAGCCCAAAACGAAGCGCGTGTTTTGCCAGAAACTTTAGAGATCCCTGTGTAACATCGTTCGCTTTTTGTGCGAAATGTCCTGTTTTCGTAAACAACTGGTGCATCTAAAATTGAAGAGTACAACCTGAGTCGATGATGCGAACTCTGCTGGACATCTTCGCGCAAATCCTTCGCAATCTTTGGGCGCACAAGCTGCGCTCATTTCTCACTATGTTCGGGATCGCCTGGGGAGTGGGATCTTTACTGTTGCTGGTAGGGGTTGGCGAAGGCTTCCGCTCGGGCAACAAGCGGGAACTGGCGGAATTCGGCAAGAACATCATGTTTCTGTTTCCGGGACGAGCGCCAGCCGTCAAGGGCAATATGAATTCTGCGCGTTCCTACCTGCTCACGTATCAGGATTATGCTGACATCAGGCAAGCCGGATACGTCCGCAATGCGTGCCCGGTCATTTCGCGCAGCGACCTGCACGAGGTAAGCGAATTTGCTACCGGCAGTGGGGAGATTCTTGGTACAGAGCCGCAGCTGAACGAGATCAGCTATCTTCCCTTGAAGGAAGGGCGCTGGCTCAATGAATTAGACGGAGTGCAGAGGAGGAATGTGATCGTCCTCGGGAACGAGTTGCTGAAGACATTGTTTCCCGGGCGTCCCGCGGTTGGCGCGTTCATCCTTCTGAACGGCATTCGATTTGAAGTGGTAGGCAGTATGCCGCATCTTGGGCGGGGCGACAACTTGTGGCTGAACTTGCGAGGCTACATCCCTTTCCAGGTGATGGCCGCGAACTTCCCGATCAAGGGAGAAAACCATCAGAACTCCATTTCCTTCATCGAGTATCAGCCGCTTGTGACGGCGGAGCACCTGCTGGCGCAGGAGGAGGTTCACAAGATTGTTGGCCGCAATCACGGATTCGATACCAGCGATCAAAGCGCCTTTGACGAGTGGGATTCGATTCAGGAATCGACGATGGTGGGAACCATTTTCGACGTGATGAACATGTTCCTGGGAGCGGTGGGAATGGTCACGCTGGCTCTGGGCGCGATAGGCGTGGTCAATATCATGCTGGTGGCAGTGAGCGAGCGCACACAAGAGATTGGACTACGCAAGGCATTGGGTGCGACCAACCGCAATATACTCTTTCATTTTTTTCTAGAAGGGCTGCTGCTCACGCTGGGAAGCGGATTGATCGGCATGGTGATGGCGGCCGGATTGATGGCGATGATGGGAGGAATACAGGGGCCGCAGGGATTTGATCCTCCCAAATTGGTGCCGATGTCGGCAATGCTTGCGATTGGGAGCCTGACGGTAGCGGGAGTGGCGGCAGGGTTGTATCCCGCGCGGAAGGCGGCGATGCTGCAGCCGGTGGAAGCGCTCCGGCAGGAATAATACGATGTTGAGGGATTTGCTCCGGGAAGCCTATGGGGCGATGCGCCACAACCGGCGGCGCACGGCGCTCACGATGCTGGGGATGGCCTGGGGCATTGCGACCGTGGTCATGCTGCTCGCATATGGGGACGGTTTTGGCCGGGCCTGTGCGAACATCTTTGCGAACTTCGGCACGAAGCTCGTCATTGTGGTGCCGGGAAAAACTTCCACGCAGGCCGGCGGTCAGAAATCGGGAGTCCAAATCCGATTTACGCAGGATGATGTCGAGGCGCTTGCCACCAACCTTCCACAGATTATTCATATCACGCCAACTGTCGAGAAACAGGCGAACGTCCAATACGACAATCGAGATTTCACATTTACGGTGAGCGGGAATGATCCGAATGTGCTCTCGATCCGAGTGCTCAAGCTGGGGCAAGGCCGTTTTTATAACATGGAAGACCAGAGGCAGCGGGCCCGGGTCGCGGTGATCGGTTCGGAAGCGAAGGAAAAGCTGTTTTCCGGACGCAACGCGCTTGGGGACCACATCCGGCTGGATGGTCTCAGCTTTGAAGTGGTCGGCGTTTTGAGCGCCAAGATGCAGGAGGGGAATGACGATATCAACCGCGTGGTCTACATCCCCTTCACTACGATGAGCGATCTGAAGGACACGCATTACCTGGACATGGTGTGGTTTAACTACCAGACGCCGGAATACGAACGAATCGAGCCCGCGGTCCGGACGATTCTGGCGACGCAGCACAAGTTCAGTCAGGCGGACCATGAAGCGGTGAGGGTGTTCAACCTGATGACTCAGCTGCATCAATTCGAGGTCATTACGCTCGGGCTGAAGATCTTGATGGGATTCATCGGCACGCTTACGCTCGGCATTGGCGGAGTCGGGCTGATGAATATCATGCTGGTTTCGGTCACGCAGCGCACGCGGGAGATCGGCGTGCAAAAAGCGCTGGGCGCGCAACGGTGGTACATTCTGATGCAGTTCCTCGCCGAAGCTCTGACCATTACATTCATTGGCGGTATTCTGGGAATGATTCTGGCCTACGTCGTCGCGTTTTCAGTGGGAAGGCTTACCTTCTACAGCGCGTTCGCGAAGAACGGGGAGGCAGGCGACATCCGTCTGATTATTGCGCCGGGAACGTTGATCGCGTCCACTCTCATCCTGGGCGCGGTGGGCCTCGTCAGCGGGATGGTGCCAGCTTTGCGCGCATCGCGGCTGGATCCGATCGAGGCCTTGCGACACGAATAGCTGCGCCCTGTTCAAATGAGGTTGACGCTGCGCGAAGCCATTGTCATGCGTGCGGTCCGGTTCCGGGACGGACGGTCGGCAACCCGAAAAACTGCACGCTGCTGGTCCATTGACGATAAATCGCCTTAACACTCACTGACCAGCATTCAAAACGCGAAATGGCCTGTTAGCGTCAGTTGGCGAGCCAAGCTAGTCTTCCAGTTCGGTCTCTTCTGGCGCGTCAGTCGGGCTCGAAAACTCCATGCGATAGCCGTCAGGATCAGTCATCGGCACAACCCACAAATTGTTTCCCACGAATGGACGTTTCCGTGACTGGATGCCGCGCGCTTTGAACTCGCGATAGAGCGCCAACGCGTCTTCACACTGAAAACAGACATTGACTCCAGTTCCCAGCGTTTCCTTGGGCTGGCGTTCGGGCAGAAACTCCTGCAGCATAATCGCGGCCTCGCCAAGCTCCAGCCAGCACCAGCGAATCCTCCCGTCGCGCTTGTAATGACCGTCTTCCTCATCTGGAATCCACCAGCGCTTCATTTTGAACCCAAGCCCGTCCACATAGAATCGCAGCGAAGCTTCCATGTTGGTCACGCCGAAAAACGGCACCGCCTGCTTTACTTTCGTGCTCGTCACGGTTTCGACCGGCATCATTCACCTCCCTCGGCATTACGCTCATTATGAATGGAAGCTGTAACCTTTGCAAAATCGCGGTTACACTCATTGACGTCGGCTGAGGGGGGTGAGTGTAAAAGGGGTGATTTCTCAACCGTCAGCTTGATATTCGTTTACGGAAGGCCAACCGTGCGTATGCCAAGGTGAGGCCGAGTGAGCCGTACACCGCCGCGTTCATGGGGGCAAGCAGGAAAAAGGTGGTCACCAGCGACGGATCGAACGTCAGCTTTACGAAATACAACGGACACAGCGAAAACATCAATTGGGGATTGAGATTCCAGCGGTGCGGAGCAAGATAGGCGACGAGCGCCAGGAGATATGAAATTCCCGCGAAGCCACCGAGCCATGTGAGGGGCGCTAAGAACAACTGTTCATCGTCCCGATCTTTCTTGCACGCTTTCGCGATCCACGCGCGGGGCAGTACCGCAAGCGTCACACTGAAAAGGCCCACCAGTGCCAGGGTAGCCACAAATATGACCCATTCGCTCTGAACTGGCAGCGGCAGCTCGCCCCGCACCATCAGAAAAGGAACGCCGGTGAAAAGTGAAGTCAGTCCACAGAGTAAAAACACGATGCGAGATGTAGTCCTGATAGCGCGTGCGGACATGACGCAGATTCTAACAGCGGTCCCGAGTTTGATCAGAAGTAATTGCGCTGACCGGACCGGTGGAGAGCCGCCGCTAATTACGTATCCGCTGTGCCTGTCGAATGAGGTTCTGCTGATGCTGTTGCAGGTTGGGACGTTGAAACGTGTACAATGCCCTGAGATTCTTCGTTTTCCGGAGGTAAACATGTCGCTGAGCAAGAAGTTGGTCAAGACGATATTGTGCGCGATGCTGGGTGCGTCATTATTGGCCGGAGTGGCGACGCCCGCCCGCGCCGACCGTGACGACAAGTGCAGCCGTGACATCCACAAAGCGGAAGAGAATTTGGAGAAGGCCGTCCGCAAGCACGGTGAGCACAGCCCTCAAGCCGAGCAGCGCCGCCACCAGTTAGAAGAAGTCCGAGAGCGTTGCCACCAGCGCGATCACGAGCATGACCACGATTCGGACCACCACTAAACCAACCTCTACCCGCTTCGTCCACAACCGCGCCTTAGGGACGGCCCCACGGCCGTCCCGCATTCTGCCCGCTGGCAAGATTCTGTTGAACTTTATGTACGAGTGAGTCGTGCCCTTTCCCGGAGCTGGCCCTCCCCGAACTTAAGCTGGTGTCCACCTGCCGGAGTACGGTCGTTACCTAGGTCATCTTGGGGAAGGTGACGATTCGAGTCATCATAAGCAGAGCTTGGAGGCAACCGCCTCCCAGGAAACGTCTGCGATGAATATTGACGATCTGCTGCGGATCGCTACGGAACGGCGAGCCTCTGACTTGCATTTGAAGGTGGGGAACTATCCTCACCTGCGCATTGACGGCGAACTGGCGCCCTTGACCGAACAGCCGCGGGTGACGGCGGAAGACATGCTGACCATGGCGTTCAGCATGATGTCGGCGCGACAAAAACAAAAGTTCAAGGAGACCACGGAAATCGACATGGCCTACGGCGTGGCCGGGCTGGGGCGGTTCCGTGTGAACATCTTTCAGCAGCGCGGCAACGTTGGGCTGGTGTTGCGCGTGATTCCCACCAAGATTCGCGCGCTGGACGAGCTGTTCCTGCCCAAGGTGGTGGAGCAGATTTGCGAGATGCCACGCGGGCTGGTGCTGGTGACGGGCGTGACCGGCTCCGGTAAGTCGACCACGCTGGCCGCCATGGTGGATCGAGTGAACTCGAGCCGGGCGGAACACATTATTACGATTGAGGACCCCATCGAATTTCTGCATCGCGATAAGAAGGGCTACGTGAACCAGCGCGAAATTCAGGTGGACACGCCTTCGTTCAGCGCGGCCTTGCGGGCTTCGCTGCGTCAGGATCCGGACGTGATTCTGGTGGGCGAAATGCGCGATCTGGAAACGATTTCAACCGCGCTGCACGCGGCCGAAACCGGCCACATGGTTTTCTCGACGCTGCATACGCTGGACGCGGTGGAAACGGTGAACCGCATCATCTCCATCTTCCCGCCGCCGGAGCAGAAGCAGATTCGCCTGCAGTTGGCGGCGGTGCTGCGGGCAATTGTTAGTCAAAGATTAGTGCGGCGCTGCGATGCCGAGGGGCGCGTGCCCGCAGTCGAAGTGATGATCAATACGGCTTTCATTCGGGAATGTATTCTGGTGCCGGAAAAGACGCGCTCGATTCGCGACGCGATTGCGGCGGGCACTTCGCAATACGGCATGCAGACTTTTGATCAGTCGCTGTGGGATCTGTTTCAGGCGGGGCTGGTCAACTACGAAACCGCTTTGGAAAATGCCTCGAACGCCGACGACTTCAAGCTGCGCATGCAGGGCATCGCTTCGACCGCCGACATCTCACGGCAGTCGATGCAGTCGGCGGGCTACGGCGGGCGGTAGGGCTCGGCTTCCGGCCTCGGGCTGCGGGCTTCGGCTTGCGGGCTTCGGCTTTCCCCTTCCAGACTCCATCTTCACTTTTCTTCAACCCTGAAGCCCGAAAGCCGCAGCCCAAAGCCCGCTTTTGGGTTATCGTTAGCGCATGGCGTTCCCGCGTCCCAGGAGACGGGTTTTTTCCGAGGAGGAATTGTACGAATATGCCGTGGGAGCCTTGGCGCGGCGCATGCGGACGGTGGCGGAGTTGAAGCGGTTGCTGCGCGCGCGGGTGGAAGACGCGGACTCCGAGTACGGAAAGACTCTGGTCGAACTCATCATCCGGCGATTGAAGGATCGCGGGTACCTGAACGATTCGCAGTATGCGGCGTACTTCTCTTCGCTGCGGCGGGATAATCAGAAGTTTGGCCGGATGCGCGTGGTCACCGACTTGAAAGCGAAGGGCATGCACGGCGACGTGATCGACAAGGCCGTGGACGCGGCCTATGAGGGCGTGAGCGAAGAAAAACAGGCGCGCGAGTATCTGCACCGTAAGCGGCTGGCGAAACCTAAGGATCAGAAGCAGGCGGCGCGCATCTTCCGGCAATTGGCTCGGGGCGGATTTGGGTCGAAGACCATCTTCAGCATTTTGAAGAAGTGGGACGTGGATGAAGAGACCCTGACCGAGTTGGAGAGCGAAAGCGCGTGAGAGCCGACGATTGAGTCGTTTCTCGCAGGCCTCCCCGGCGGGATTCTGAGCATCCGAACTTGAAAGCGCACTTGGCAAGAGGCTTTTCGATGTTGCATACTCCTTGAACTATCCCAAACCGTTTCTCAGGAGGGCACCATGAAGTTCCGTCTGAAAGTGGTTCTCGCAGCAATGTTGTGCAGCGCAGTACCCATTGCGCTGGCTCAGGACGCGGCCACGGACGTGAAGAAGGGCGCCGAAAAGACCGGCCACGAAACCAAAGTAGTTGCCAAAGACACCGCGAAGGGCACCGAGAAGGCAGCCGATAAGACTGGCGTTGCCGCCGAGAAGGGCGCGAAGGCAACTGGACACGCCACCAAGAAGGGCGCTACTGCCGTTGGCAAGGGCACGGAAAAGGCCGCCGATAAGACTGGCCACGAAACCAAAGTAGTAGCGAAAGACACTGCTAAGGGCACCGAGAAAGTTGCCACGAAGACGGGCAGCGGCGTCAAGAAGGGCACTAAAGCCACTGGGCACGAGATGAAGAAGGCCGGCGGAAAAATGGAGGGGGATAAGCCGAAGCCGCAGTAGCCGCCCGCAAGATCGAATATAGAGGGCACAGAGAGTCACAGAGGATTCCGAAACGCTTTCTCTGTGTTTCGCTGTGCCCTCTGTAGTTTCGTTTAGAATTGATCTTTCACCGACACTTTCATCGATATTCCTATTGGCATGATGACTGGCTCTGAAATCCGCCGCAAGTTTCTCGACTACTTTGTGCAGCAGAAGGAGCGTCCGCACAAGGAGGTGCATTCGTCGTCCTTGGTGCCGGCGAACGATCCCACATTGTTGTTTACCAACGCGGGCATGAATCAGTTTAAGGACGTTTTTCTAGGACTGGAGAAGCGCGACTATTCGCGCGCCACGACTTCGCAGAAATGCGTGCGTGCCGGCGGCAAGCATAACGATCTGGAGAATGTCGGGTTCACCAACCGGCATCACACTTTTTTTGAGATGCTGGGAAATTTTTCGTTTGGCGACTATTTCAAGAAAGACGCGATCGCCTACGCGTGGGAGCTGATCGCTTCAAAGGAGTGGTTCGGTCTCGATAAAGACAAGTTGTACGTGACGATCTTCAAGGGCGAAGGTGGCGTCGAGCGCGATATCGAGGCCTACGACTTGTGGGCTGCGGAGGGCGTGCCCAAGGATCGAATCTTCGAACTGGGGCTGAAAGATAATTTCTGGCAGATGGGCGACACAGGGCCTTGCGGGCCGTGCAGCGAGATTTATTACGACATGGGACCGGCGGCGTCTGATCAGGGGCATGGGGATTGCGCTTTCCCCTGCGATTGCGGGCGGTATGTCGAGATCTGGAATTTAGTGTTCATGCAGTTTGACCGCGATTTGAGCGGGAAGCTGAATCCTCTGCCGAAGCCGTCGATTGATACGGGGATGGGGTTGGAGCGGACGACGGCTGTGTTGCAGGGTGTGATCTCGAACTACGAGACGGATTTGTTTATGCCGCTGATCAAACGGGCCGCGGAGTTGACCGGGACATCGCTCACAAAGGAGCTGGAGAAGGAAGCCAAGGCGAAGTCAGCCGCTTCTCTGCGAGTTATCGCAGACCACTCGCGCGCGGCGACGTTTTTGATTTCCGACGGAGTGGTGCCTTCTAACGAAGGACGCGGCTATGTTTTGCGCAAAATCATGAGCCGTGCCATCACCCATGGTCGACTGCTCGGACAGGAACAGCCTTTTCTCAACAAAATGGTCTATGAGGTTCGGGATCTGATGGAGAATGCGTATCCCGAACTCAGAGAATCAGTGGATTGGATTTCCAAGGCCGTATTGGATGAGGAAAAACGGTTCGCACGCACGACCGACTTTGGCCTGCATGTGCTCTACGAGCGGCTGAGGCAGGCTGCGGATAAGAAACTCCACAAGGAACTGGTTATCGCTCCTTTGGTCGAGGCTGTTGTGAGCGAGGTGGAAGCAGGCCAGCCCGACAAGGATCGCGGAGCCAGGTCGGTCAACGAAAGGCGGAAGTACGACGAGTACACCAGGCTGGGGCAAGAGATTCGGGCGGCGGCGCCATTCACGCTCGAGGGTTCGGTAGTGTTCGATCTCTATTCAACACATGGGTTGCAGCTCGATTTCATAAGAGCCACTTGCCAGGACCTTGGGGTCCGGGTTGACGAGGAGGGGTTCGAGGACGCAATGGAGGAAGAACGGCAGCGTGCTCGTGCCTCTTGGAAAGGCGCGGCCAAGCAGACCGCCAATCCTGCCTATCAGCAGCTTCCGAAATCGATCTTCGAAGGCTATCGCCAGACCCGCTCTGACGGATGCGAAGTGCTGGCTATTATTCACAACGGGCAAGGCGCGCGGGAGCTTAAAGCTGGCGAATCGGGCAAGGTCATTCTTGATCACACGCCTTTTTACGCCGAATCCGGCGGGCAGGTGGGCGATAGAGGATGGCTGGTGCAAACCGGGCGTTATCTTCCAACAGCATCCCCCGAGACTCGGGTCCCGTATTTTGGATTCCATGATTCCCCTTATCTGCTTGCAGAGGTGACGCGCTGCTATTCGCCGATTCAGGGTGTGCGGGCGCATCAGGTTGTCGCGCTACAGACGCTGCGCGTGGGCGACAAAGTGGATGCCGTCGTGAATGCCGACGTTCGGCAATCGACTATGCGCAATCACACGGCTACGCATCTGCTTCATGCCGGACTGCGCGAAGTTCTCGGCAAGCATGTGAAGCAGGCGGGGTCGCTGGTGGCGCCGAATCATTTGCGGTTTGATTTTTCGCACTTCACCGCGCTCGAGGACAAAGAGTTGCAGGATATTGAGGACATCATTAATAAAGAGGTGCTGCGCAACCAGATTGTCGAGACCATTACTGACGTGCCGATCGACGAAGCGATCAATACTTATCACGCCATGGCGCTGTTCGGCGAAAAGTATGGCGATAAGGTGCGCGTGGTGCGGATCGGGGATTTCTCGACCGAGCTTTGCGGCGGCACGCACACTGGGGCTACTGGCGAGATTGGGCTGATCAAGATTCTGAAGGAAGGAAGCGTGTCTTCGGGGGTGCGGAGAGTGGAGGCAATCACGGGCCTGGGATCGCTGGCGCACTTCCGTATGGATCATGAGTTGGAGGGAGTGGTGTCGGCTTTCGTGGCTCCCACTCTTGCGCACAAACCGCGCAAGGATGGGGCACCCTCTTCCGAGGAGAGTCACACCCATGCGGATGAGGGTCACGCCCAGGCCGAGGCGGCGTCTCCTGCCGAGACTTTGAAGGCAGAGCTCGACAAGAAAGATGCCGAGATCAAGCGGCTGGCGCGGGAACTGGATCAGGCGCGGATGAAGTCGGCTTCGTCTTCGATCAGCACTGCTAACATTGGCGATCAGATCAAGGATGTGAAAGGCGTGAAGGTGCTGGCGCATCGCGTGGACAATCTGGAGCGGGCGCAGTTGCGCACGCTGGTCGACCAACTGCGCGACAAGATTGGATCGGGCGTGGTGGTGCTGGGCTCGGCCTCGAATGGAAACGTTTCGCTGATCGTCGGCGTCACTAAAGATTTGACGAGCCGCGTGCAGGCGGGGAAAGTGATTGGTCCGGTGGCGCAGAAAGTTGGCGGCAAGGGTGGGGGCCGTCCTGATCTGGCGGAGGCTGGCGGCAAGGATGCCGCCGCTCTGGACTCCGCGCTGGCCGGGGTGTATACCGTGGTGGAATCGCTTTTGGGGACTTAGCATCTTAGCTGTGGCAGGTGCCCATGGAAGACCGTATCCGCGTTGTAGAACATAAGGGACAGCAAATCCTGCTGGTGGACCTTTCTCACTGCACTCCGACCGAAGTTGCGAAGATTGCGCTGTTGGTCCCCTCTTATGTGACCACCGAGCCGCGGGGTTCGGTGCTGTTGCTCGCCGATTTCACGGGAGCGGAGTTTGACCGGATCGCGATCGACCGCATGAAAGAGAGTGCAGTCTTCGACCGGCCTCACCTCAAACGTTCGGCGTGGGTGGGAATCGAGAGATTGCCCAAAGTGTTTTACGAACACATCAAGAATTTCTCGCAGCGCGATCTGCCCGCGTTTGAGACGCGCGAGAAAGCAATGGACTGGCTGGTGAGCGGCGAAGAGATGCGGTCCGCGGATCCTACCCAGGATGGCGCCCAGAATCGCACCCTGGGGGACCGGCCCAAGCGGCGGCAGGCGTCCTCAGGGAGGTAGGTGTTGACATAGCTATTTGAGATAGCTATCCTGGAACCATGCAAGTCAGCGTGGCGGATGCCAAGAACAAACTGCCGGAATTGATCAAGGCGGTCGAGCAGGGCGAGCCTGTGACCATCTGCCGCCGGGGGGTGCCGGTCGTGGACATCGTGCGCACGAGAAAGCCAGCTAAGAGAAAACCAAGGTTCGGGACCTTGCGGGGAAAGATTCAAATCTTCGATCCGGACTGGTGGAAGCCGATGACCGACAAGGAAGTCGAAGATCTTTTTGGCGGGGGCGAGTGATTTGCGGGTGCTCCTGGACACGGCGGCCTTGATTTTCTCTATCGAGTCGCCAGAACGTCTTAGCAAGCGCGCGGCTGCCACCTTGGGGAATCCGGAAAATGTTCGCGAGTTGAGTTCTATTTCGCTTACCGAAATCGCCATCAAAACGACTTTGGGTAGGCTGAATATTTCGGCCGAAATGGCCCGCCAGGCGATCCTGGATATGGATATTCACATTCTGCCGTTCACCGCCGATCATGCATTCCGTCTATTCGAGCTGCCTGTTCACCATCGTGACCCTTTTGATCGGCAAATCATCGCTCAGGCATTTTCGGAAGATCTTCCCGTTGTCACTTCGGACGAAAAATTCAGCCTCTACAAGGGATTGCGGCTGATTTGGTGATCCGCCACCTGGCCCCAGCTATCGACATTCGCGGGTGAGAGCTTGCCTTGAGCTTGCCGAAGGGGCGCCCGCGCTACACTTAACTTCTCCACTTCAGCGTGACCGGGCGCGCCATCGGATGCTTCATCTCGCTGCCGGTGCGCTTTGCTTCCAGATGCGCGGCCTTCAACTGGAAATACCATTTGGCGGGACGGTCGGCGTCGTCGATCAGCATGAGATGGGGATTGTGCTTCAGGCCTTCGGCTTGCAGTTCCATGGTGCGGCGGTCCTGTTCGACAAACTTGGCGAAGACGAATTTCAGCAACTCGGGGCCGAAGGGCAGCCAGCGGAAAAGGTTCCAGGCGGCGACGACGTCGATGCGGCATTGGTTGCGGGTGATCGGCGTCACGGTGGTGAGGCTCGCGAACCAGTACTTCCCCGCGCGGATGGTTTCGGAGCGCAGGTTGGGCAGGACAAAATCGATGGTGGTGGTAATGGAATCGGCGGCGGCGTAGAGGCGCAACAGCTTGTAGGGCGCGGAGTTCGAGCTGGGAGTGTGCGCGCTCATGCGAAAGCCATTGGGGATGGGCTCGAAATTCTTGTGCTTCTCATGGATGCTGTGGCGGCTGCGCCACCACCAGGCCTGATGCACGAACGGTCCATGGGCGGGATCCATGAGGCCAATGATGCCGTGATCGATGCTGACGGGCATGTCGGCGGTGAGGTAGGCGAGCTTATATTTGTCTTTTCCCGGCACCCCGAACTTTTCGATCTGCGGGGCGGGATCGGGAGCTTCTTCTCTCGCGCTGAAACCCGCACCTGGCGGGCCGGGATCCGGGATATAAACCCAGATGAAACCATCCCGTTCTTCGCAGGGATAGCTGCCGGCGTAGATGCGGTCGACTTTCAAATTCTGGTCGGCGGTGAGCGAGGGGATCAGCTCGCACTGGCCGTTGTGGGCATCGAAGGTCCAGCCATGGTAGGAACACTCGATGTTCTCTCCATCGAATTTGCCGCAGTGCAGCGGCATGCCGCGGTGGGGACAGGCATCCCGCAGCGCGAAGGGCCGGCTTGCGCGGTCGCGTCCGACGACGAGCGGAATCTCCAGCAGCATCGCCTTGTGGAGCTGGTTGCGATGGACGCGGTCGGCGGGCAAGGCGCGATACCAGAAACCGGTGAGCATGAGCGAGTCGGGCGCCTGGCGTTGGGGAGAGTCGAGTTCGGGCATGGATTGGAAACTACTGGTTGTTAAATTTGGTTGTTGATTGAAAAACCTATGCTAGCATTCGCAGGACATTTTCTGTGCGTACGAATTGCGCAGGGGAAAACTCCATGGAATTTCTCGGCCATTTCCGCAGGCTTACGCCGGTGCAGCGGAATACGTTCATCGCATGTTTCCTGGGCTGGTCGCTGGATGCTTTTGATTTCTTCATTCTGAATTTGTGTATCAGCGCCATCGCAACTCAATTCCATGCGAAGGTCTCTGAGGTCGCGGAGGCGATTTTTTGGACACTGGCGATGCGCCCCGTGGGCGCGTTTCTGTTCGGGATGATGGCCGACCGTTTCGGCCGGCGCCGCACTCTGATGGTGGATATTATCGCGTACTCGGTGTTTGAACTGGCCTCGGCCTTTGCTCCATCGCTGAGGCTGCTGATTATCACGCGGGCGTTGTTCGGAATCGCCATGGGCGGAGAATGGGGCGTGGGCGCGGCGTTGACATTCGAGACGTTGCCGGCGAAGGGACGCGGGTTTTTCTCCGGATTGCTGCAAGAGGGCTATGCCGTGGGGTTCTTGATGGCGTCTTTGGTCTACGGGACGTTGTTCCGCTTCGTAGGCTGGCGCGGAATGTTTGTGATCGGCGCGCTGCCGGCATTTCTGGTGATCTACATTCGTACAAAAGTGGATGAGTCCCCGGCCTGGGTGCAGGGACGCGTATCGAGAAAAACGGAGAGCCGGTGGGGCAAGGACATCCTGACGTATCTGGGCCCTTTCGCTTTCCTGGTGGTGCTGATGTTTGCCTTCAATTCGTTCAGCCACGGGAGCCAGGATCTGTATCCGACGTTCCTGACGAAGGACCACAAGTTTACGTCGCAGACGGTGGGCTTCATCGCCGTCATTGCCAACATTGGCGCGCTGCTGGGCGGAATTCTTTTCGGAACCTGGTCGGAAAAGATCGGACGCCGGAAGGCGATTGTGATTGCCGCACTGTTGTCGATTCCGATCATTCCGCTGTGGGCGTACTCGCACACCGTGCCCATGCTGGCGCTGGGCGGCTTTCTAATGCAATTCATGGTGCAAGGCGCGTGGGGCGTGATTCCCGCACACTTGAACGAACTTTCGCCTCCTGCAGTGCGGGGAACGTTTCCGGGTTTTGCCTACCAACTGGGGAATCTTCTCTCCTCGCGCAACCAAGTATTACAGGCCAGGTTCGCCGAACAACGCTACGGTGGAGTATTCGCGCCAGTGCTGGCCTGGACCCTTCTGATCGTTGCGACCTTGGTGGCGGTGGTTACCGGATGCGGCCGCGAACGAAGAGGCGCGGACTTGTCGAGCACCGGTTAGCGCACCCACACAGGGCCACTTCGGTTTCCACTAACTTGGGAGCGCAACTTCGGCCTGCCTTGGGCATCGACGGCGCAGTCCTTATTGTCTGCCCGACTCTTTCTAACTGAAGATGTCTTGTCTCTGGAGAATGGCGGGATCCCAACCAATCGTGATCTGAAGCACAATGGTTATGGTTCGGTAAACATCGCAAAGTTGATTGGCGCCAGCGATTCGACCAGGCATAGTATCAAAACGATATTCTAGGTGGGTATGCAAGATTTGGCATACTCCGCATAGGGCACTTTCGGGGTTATTGTCACGGCGAGATTCCTGTGTTACGTTAACTGAAATTCCACGCCTTCTTAAGATCATTTTTTCAGGGCCTCTAATAGCGCGATCTGCGCGCGAATGAGTGTGGGGTAGCGCCACTATGAAGGAAATGATGGATTCGATTCCGGCCCAGCCGTCAGGGGACGAGGAAAATTTTGCCAACCGCAAATTGATCCGTCCGGCCTGCCGCGCCCTGATCACAACCACGTGAACCACAATTCCAATCAACTGCAGGTCACGGAACGGCGGGAACGGGCTGAAAGGCACGATCGTCCGGAACGTGGCGGGGAGCGCAGATTTGAGCGGAGCGACCGTGGTGAGCGGGCGATGGGGCCAGGAGGCGTGCGCAAGGCGGCGCCTCCGGAGCAGACCAACGCGGAGAATTTCTATTATCAGAAACAGATGCAGTCGAAAACGCCGATGGTGATTGTGTTGCGCGACGGCGAGGAAGTACATGGCGTCATCGAGTGGTACGACAAGACCTGCATCAAGGTGGTCCGCGAAGATGGTGGACCAAACCTGATGATCTACAAGCCCGCCATTAAATATATGTTCAAGGAAGAAGAGAACGAGCGGTAGGAATTGAGTAATCAGTCATCGGGCAATTGAAGACCTGAACACAATTTTCTCAAATCAGTTTTAAATCACTACAAGGGCCTGGCGTTGCCGAGATGGACCCGATCACTCAATGCTCAATGGTTTACGCTACTGGTGCTCCCGTTGACAATCTCCCTTATCTCCCATAGCATCAATCACTTGAGGGATGATCCTGAGACCGCACCCGGGGGCCGTTCGTGATTAAGCTCGACATTATCAACGAAGTGGTGGCCAGAACCGGCATCACCAAGACCAAGGCCGAGTTAGCGGTGGAAACCGTTTTTGAAAGCATGAAGAACGCACTGGCCCGCGGCAATCGCATTGAGCTGCGGGGATTTGGCGTGTTCAACGTGCGTCCCCGCAAGACCGGCATCGGACGCAACCCGCGCACCGGAGCCGAGGTTTCGATTCCTCCCGGCAAAGCGGTACGCTTCAAGCCGGGAAAGGAATTGCAGTCGATTGATTAAGAGAAGCGGCTTCCGGGTCTTGGCTCCCGGCTTTCGGCTCTCGACATTCTGCAGAAACTCTTTTCGAAGTTACAGTTAACAAGAATTCAGCGAACGCTCTCCGCCTGTATTCCTGCCAGTCGTAGTAGCATCTAAAGGAAAGGCCCCGATGCAATCGCGAGGCCGAAGAATCGCATGTCGGAACCTACTCCTCCCGTAACCTCGGCCACCCTCGAAGACTACCGCCCGATGCCGATGCCGGAGTGGCGCCCACCGCGGCAGCGGTACTGGCTGCATGCGCTGCTGCTGCTGGCGACTTGCTTCAGCACGCTGGTGGTCGGGGCGCGCATGCAGCACAACTTTGCGCTGGGCCGGCCTGCGTTCTTTATCGACGGCTCAGATTCGTTCTTCGGCATGCCCTGGGCTCTGCGGGATCCGGCGCGGTTGTTACTGGGAATTCCGTTCGCGGGCACGCTGATGCTGATTTTGCTGGCGCACGAGATGGGGCATTATCTCTACTGCAAGCGCTACGGAGTGTGGGCGACATTGCCTTTTTTTATTCCGGCGCCGACGCTGATTGGGACGTTCGGAGCGTTCATTCGGATCCGTTCGCCGATTCGGTCGCGCACGGCACTGTTTGATATCGGAATCGCCGGGCCGATCGCTGGATTTGTTGTGGCGCTGGCCGTTCTCATCGTCTCGCTGGGTTTGTCGAAGCCAGTGCTGGCGGGAACTCCGCCCGGAACTCTGGATCTGGGCTTTCCGTTGGTCTTCCAGCTCTTGCACCGGTTTCTGGCCACACTGAGCGAGGCACACAGCATCGCGCGATTGCCGCTGGACCGTACTTTGCTGCATCCCACGGCGATTGCGGCATGGGTGGGGATGTTTGCGACGTCGCTCAACCTGCTGCCGGGCGGACAACTCGATGGCGGGCACATTGTCTTTTCGATTGCGCCGCGGGCACACAAATTCGTATCGCGCATGACGATTCTGATTCTTCTGCCCATGGCTTACTACCTGTGGATGGGATGGTTTGTGTGGGCGATTCTGCTGTGGCTAAGCAGCTTCCGGCATCCGCAAGTGGCCGAGTGGCCGAAGGTTTCGGGCGTGCGTGCGTGGCTGGCCGTCTTTGCCCTGCTGATGCTGGCACTCACGCTGACGCCGGCGCCGTTTCTGCACGCGTCCGTGCCGGACGTTCTACGGGAGTTTCGCGGTCGATAGGAAAGTGTTTTGACTGTCACCGGGCCACCGCCTAAACAGGCGGGACGTTTGGAAGCCTTTGCGCGGATTCGCACTCACAGCCGTTTCTTGCGTATACTCCTTTATTCAATCGTTTTAATGGATGAGCTGGAGGTGTCCTGCCTTGAAAAAGCTGGCGGTTGTTCCACTCTGTCTGGCTGGGTATCTCGTTCTCACATTTTCTGCCGCCGGGCAAACCATCGCGGTTGATACTTCGCATCCCGCAAACCATTTCGTGCCGAAGGAAACTTTAGGCGCGGGGGTGGACCGCATTGCCGTGGAGGCGATCGACAAAGACTTGCAGCAGCCGACGCTCGAGAAAACGCTGGCATCGGGCTGGCAGCCGGTTACCTATCGTCAGAACACGGAACTCGCAATCGAAGCCTGGCATTGGAATCCGCAGGGAGCATGGAGCGACGGTAGCAATGGGGGCGATGGGAGCGGCAAAGGATATTTCACCGGCTCGGCAACACCGACGGAAATAATTCGCTATTCGTATGGATATGCGCTACCGCGCCGCGGAACCACGCGCAACGACGGCACGGACAACGTGGGATTCTCGCGACTGACCGATGGCGATCTGAATACTTTCTGGAAGAGCAATCCATATCTCACCGAGCGGTTTACCGGCGAGAGCGATGCGCTGCATCCGCAGTGGGTGGTGATCGATTTAGCGCAGGTACAGAAGATCGACAGCATCCGGATCGCATGGGGCGAACCTTACGCCCGGCGCTACGTAGTCCAGTACTGGACCGGCGAGGATGCCATCAAGACACAGGCGAGCGGCGTCTGGCAAACGTTTCAGCGGGGAACGATTGCGAATGGAAAAGGACGGACTGAAACAATCCGCTTGAGCAACCAACCAATGCCGGTGCGCTTCCTGCGAATCTGGATGACGGAATCGTCGAACACCTGTGACGCTGGCGGTCCTGCCGACCCGCGAAATTGCGTGGGCTACGCCATTCGCGAACTCTATCTTGGCACGGTCACTAAAGACGGTGTGTTTCACGACATTCTGCGGCACACACCGGATCAGGAGCAGACGACAACCTACTGCTCGTCGGTCGATCCGTGGCATCAGCCTTCGGATTTGGGATCGACCGAACAGGCGCAGATGGGATTCGATCTGTTCTTCACCAGCGGCGTGACCCGCGGCCTGCCGGCCATGGTACCAGTCGCGATGCTGTATGACACTCCCGAGAACGCGGCGGCGGAGATTGCATATTTGAAAAAGCGGGGCTATCCCATCTCTTACGTCGAGATGGGCGAGGAATCCGATGGCCAGTACATGCTGCCGGAAGACTATGCCGCGCTGTACCTGCAATGGGCAACGGCGATTCATCGCGTGGACCCCGCGCTAAAGCTGGGCGGACCGTCGTTTCAGGGAGTGAACAAAGACATCGACGTCTGGCCTGATGCGAAAGGAAAAGTTTCGTGGACGACGCGGTTTGTTGATTACCTGAAGCAGCATGGGCGAATGGACGATCTGGCTTTTTTTTCCTTCGAGCATTATCCCTACGATCCGTGCAAAACGCCGTGGGGCGTCCTCTATGACGAGCCCGAACTGGTGAGCCATATCATGCAGGTGTGGCACAAGGACGGAATTCCGGCGGACATGCCGCTATTCATCACGGAGGGAAATCTTTCCTCGGGCGCCAGTGAAACTTATCAGGATATTTTCGCGGGAGTCTGGCTGGCGGATTACATTGGGTCGTTCTTGAACTCGGGAGGGAAGGCCGTCTATTTCTTCCATTATCTGCCGCTGCAAATGGAGCCGGGATGCAACAGCTCTCCGGGAACGTTTGGAATGTTTACCGTCGACAACAATTATCAGATTCAGCAGCCGCTGGCGCAGTTTTTTGTGGCGCAGATGATCAATCTGGAATGGGTGCAGGCCACTGGCGGTGAGCATCAGGTGTTCGCCGCGAATAGTGACCTGGAGGACGGAGCTGGTCATGCGTTGGTGACAGCATATGCGGTGAAGCGTCCAGACGGAAAGTGGGCGGTGATGGCGGTGAATCGGGATCAGCAGAATGCGCACCGGGTTCGGATTGCGTTTAACGGAGCGGCGGACCAGGAAAGCGGCTTTGCCGGGCCGGTTGAGCTTTCAACTTTCGGGAGCGCGCAATATCAGTGGCATCCCGCGCAGACGCGCTTCATGGCTCACGCAGAGAATAGCGGCGGACCCACGATCGTCGCGACCGGCAAAGGTTGGGCCGATCCGGACGGGCCGATTGTCCACACTAAGCTGGCTGCCGAGAAGGACACTATGTATGACCTGCCGGCAGCGTCGGTGGTGGTGATTCGGGGCAAGATCGGCAGCCAATAATTTCTTTTTCTTTGCCCTCTTCTCTTGTGGAACGAGGAAATGACAGTTCGACGTGCGTCCAAATTAACTGACCATTAACATCGGTGTAACGTCCTCGCTACTTTCCGCTGTTAGCCTTACCCTCTGCCGCTTTCTATTCGTTCAACAAAATTCCCAGGAGGAAAATACGATGAGGGTGTACAATCCCGTGCGATTGATTGCTGCGCTCAGCGTTCTATTTATGGCCCTGGCTGCGGCCGGCCAGGTTACTGTGGCCATTCCGTATACTGTTTCAACATTTGCCACCGGCATCGCAAACGTCTACTTTCAGCCCGACTCGATCGCTCTGCTCCGCGGCCATATCTTCATCGGCTACGGGAATGGGGCGGCGCCCGACGGCTCCGATGGCAAGAGCAGCACGATCGTCGAATATAAGATGAACGGCGATGTGGTCACGACTTACTCCGTGGTTGGCCACAACGACGGGCTCCGTGTGAATCCGCAGACCAAGCAGCTATGGGCGATGCAGAACGAGGACGGTAGCCCTAATTTGGTGATCATTGATACCACCAAGCGGACCCAGACCGTCTATACCTTCGGACCCACGCCGCACGGCGGAGGCTATGACGATATTTCCTTCCGCGGTAGCGACGTGTTCTTGAGCGCGTCCAATCCCTCCAACAACCCGAATTTCGCTCCTGCCGTAGTCAAGGCAACTATCAGCGGCAGCGTAGTCAACGTCAGTGAAGCGCTTAACGCGAGCGCGACCGCCACCGACATCCCCACCGACGCGCCGGTAACTCTGAATCTTCAGGACCCGGATTCGATGATCTTCAACCGGTTCGGCGATCTGGTTTTGGACAGTCAAGCCGATGGCGAGCTGATCATTGTGCATCATCTGGGATTCGTCGATCAGAGCGTGTACCACCTCGCGCTCACTCTTAACGGCGCTGCCACCCAGGTGGACGATACCATCGAGGCAACGTCGCCCCACGGCACGATTCTCGTGTCCGATCGCGATGCCGGAGCTGCGGGAGTTATTTATGCCATCTCCAAGAACATTTTCTCCCCCGGAGCCGCATACACCGCAACGCCGACCTCGGTGGGAAGTCTGGATTTTGATACGGGGGTGATCACCAACGTTGTGACCGGAATGGTGAGTCCGCACGGGATGGCCTTTATTGCAGAAAAATAAAACGCGGAGGGGCGGTGTTGTGCCGCTCCTTTCTACATCAGCCACAGGGCATCGACGTCTACAATCACCTGCGTGCGCGGAATTTTCTGCGCCGCAGCATAGGCCAGCATGGCGCGCAGCGTCGCGTTGAGCTTCGCGCGGCTCGGCGACTTGAGCACGAAGTGGTAACGGTAATCGCGCTTCAGCCGCATGATCGGCGCGACCGCCGGGCCGAGCACGCGCACTTCTTCATGGCGGTTCTGTTCGAACCATCTTCCCAGGGTGCCCGACCATTCGAGCGCTTCGTCAAGTTTGTCGCTGCGGATGAGCACGTTGGCTAGCGCGGAGTATGGCGGATAGTGCATCCAACTGCGGAAGCGCAATTCCTTTTCGTAGAATCCGGCGAAGTCGTGGCGAGCGGCGTATTGCACGGCGTAGTGATCCTGAAAATAAGTTTGCAGAATCACTTTGCCGGGAGACTGGCCGCGCCCGGCACGCCCGGCAACTTGCGTGAGCAATTGGAAGGTGCGCTCGGCGGCGCGGAAGTCGGGTAGTCCCAGCCCGCTGTCGGCGCCAACCACGCCCACCAGCGTGACGCCATGAATGTCGTGGCCCTTGGCGATCATCTGGGTGCCGACGAGAAGATCGAGTTCGCCTTCACTGAGCGCGTTCAGCGTGCGCTCGAAATCTTCGTTTCCGCGCACCGTGTCGCGATCAAGGCGGGCGATGCGCGCTTGCGGAAACATGCCGTGAAGCAGTTCCTCCAGCTTCTCCGAGCCGGTCCCGAGAAAATAGACATACTCGCTGCCGCAATGGACACAGGCCTTGGGCACGGGCGCGGTATAGCCACAGTAGTGGCAGACCATCTTGTGCTCTCGCTTGTGATGCGTGAGCGCGATGGCGCAGTTCCGGCATTCTAGGCTCTTGCCGCAGGTGCGGCAGAGCACCACGGGAGAATATCCGCGACGATTGAGCAGCACCATAACTTGCTCTTTGCGCTCGAAGCGCTCTTTGATCTCCGCCGCCAGCTTTCGGGAGATGACCTGTTCGTGGCCGGTTTCCTGAAATTCCTGACGCATGTCGATGATCTCGACTTCCGGCAGCGGACGCTGCTCCACGCGGTCGGGCAACTCGACCAGAGCGTACTTGCTTTTCTTCGCGTTGAAATAGGACTCCAGCGATGGCGTCGCCGAGCCCAGAACTACGACTGCGTTCGACATCTTGGCCCGCACAACCGCGACATCACGGGCATGGTAGCGTGGCGTCTCCTCTTGCTTGTACGACGAATCGTGCTCTTCGTCGACGATGATCAGCGCGAGATCGGCAACCGGCGCGAAGACCGCGGAGCGCGTGCCGACGACCATGCGCGCGTCGCCGTTCTTGATGCGATGCCATTGCTGCGCGCGTTCTTTGTCGGAAAGCGCGGAGTGCAGGATCGCGACTTCGTCGCCGAAAATCTGGTGCAGATCGGCGGCAACAGCGGGCGTTAAGCCGATTTCAGGCACGAGCAGAATGGCGGAGCGTCCGGCATCGAGCACAGCTCGCATGCCTGCGAGGTAGACAGCGGTTTTGCCGGAGCCGGTCACGCCGTGCAGAAGGATGCCGGAGAACTTTCGCGCGTCGACCGCTCCGCGCAGCCGGCTCAGAGCGGCTCGCTGCTCTGTGTTGAAATCGAACTCGAAAGAAGGCCGCGGTTTGCTTCGCGAAATGGCGAAAGCCGCAGCCTCCTCGATGATCTCGATCAGACCGCGTTTGACCAGCGTGCTCAGAGTCGTTCGCGGAATTTCGAGAGCCTGCAACATCTCCACAGGGACCCGGCCTCCAGAAGCGGCGAGGGTCTCGATGAGCCGGTACTGGTTGTCGTTCAGTTTGCCATCGGCGGATTTGAGCAGAGCGATCTTGATCGTACGGGCGGCGTCCCGGACAGCGGAGACGTCCTCTCTCGCCAGCCACTTTTTTCGCACCATCCCGTTCAGGATTAATTTTGAAACGCGAGTGGCGGGTCGCAGCTTTTCTTCGCGGACTGGGAAGGTCTCTCCGGGCGCCGGTTCCCGCGCAGCCAGATAATCGAGCACGCGGAATTCGGCCGCTTGCTCTTCTGGAGTGCGCCGCGAACGTGCGGACGATCCAGACATGCCAGCCAGATGCAGCGCCAGTTGGCCTTCTTTCGTGATGCGGTAAGCGATGCCGCGTTTGAATTCCGCATTCAGCGGCAGCATGGTGCGGACAACTTCACCGAGCGGAGCGAGATAATAATCGGCAATCCAGCGGCCCAGACGCAGCAGTTGATCGTCGAGCACCGGCGCGAGGTCGAGTACGCTGAGAATGTTTTTTGTTTTGACCGATGGATTGCGGTCGTGCAGTTCCGCCACAATGCCCGTCATGCGCTGCCGCCGGAAAGGCACGAGCACGCGGCCACCGACTACCGGAGTGGCGTCGGCGGGAACACGGTAGGTAAAAACCATGTCGAGCGGCACGGGCAGGGCAACATCGCAGAATTCGGGCATTGATTGGAAGGATAAACCACAAAACGCGGGAACCGTGAAGCGGGTAGGGATCCTTCGCCTCGCTCAGGATGACACAGTTAGGTCTAAGTTTGGTCAGCAGTTTTTTTCGGAGGCTCGATTCCCAGGTACTTCATCACCATCTGCAAGTCTTTCCATGCCTCGCCCTTCTGTCGCGGATCACGCAGCAGAAATGCGGGATGGTAGGTGACGGCCAGGCGCGCGCCCGGCCATGAAGGATCGCTGCGAACGCCCGCGGGTTTAAAGTCATACCAGCGTCCGCGCAGTTCTGACATCGGCGCGTTGATGGCCAGCAGATTTTTCGCCGACACCGCTCCCAGCGCGACAATTACCTTGGGCTTGATCACTGCGATCTGCCGCATAAGAAACGGCGAGCAGGTTTCACACTCGTCGCGCTCCGGCGTGCGGTTGCCTGGCGGCCGGCACTTGACTACGTTTGCAATGTACACATCTTCGCGCCGCAAGCCCATCGCTTTGATCATGTTGTTGAGCAACTGGCCGGCGCGGCCGACGAACGGTTCGCCCTGCGCGTCTTCGTCAGCGCCCGGGCCTTCGCCCACGAACATCAACTCCGCGCCGCGGATTGCCCACTCCAAAGACGATCTGCTTGCGGCCCTGCTCGTGCAGTTTGCAGCGCGTGCAGTCGCCCAGGTCTTCGCGAATCAGTTTGAGCGCGGCGCTGGGATCGGCCACCCCGTACTCCGGCTTCGGCGTTACGATTTCGAAGATATTGTCCTCGGCGACGGCTGGGACGGCGGCAGATTTTCTTGCGGACATTTCCTCTCGCAGTTCTGACTGGGATGCTGAAGACGATGCTGAAGAAGTTGTTAAAGATGATGCTCGAACAGCGCCGGCCGCGGCCAAATCTATCTCCGCTGAATGGCCAAGTCGCGGGTTCACGGCGGTAGAAGTCGTAGATGCCCAACTCATGGTAATAGCGGACACGTTCGGCCAGCGCGCGCCGCAATGCTGGGTCAAGAGTATCAGGCATCAGTTTCTAGAAGGGTCCTTACGTTCAGCTGCAACCCTCTCAATGTTCCACGTCAAAATAAATCTTTGTCGTGGCCCGGTACACTACCTTCTTTCCATCCAGTTGCATATCGAGCGAGTCCACATGCGCCCACTTGATCCCGCGCACGGTTTTCCCCGCCTCGGCTACGGCATTCGTCGCCGCCTTGGCAAAGCTGTCCTTGGAAGTTCCAATCACTTCGATCACCTTCTGCGTCATCGCACGCTCCTTGAGACGAAATGAGAAGAAAGAAGTTTGACGGAATTGTACGCTAGCGGGTCATCTCCTGCAGCGAGGGCATCTCCGACCTAACAAACTGCGACGAAACTCGCTTCAGGCTTTTACCGGAAACTTGCGCCGCTCGCGAATACGGACAACCTGATCGAGCACGCGCTGCGCCACTTCCCACTTCGTAGTCTCCGGCACTTCGACAATTTCATCGTGAGTGATGATGGTAACTTCATTGCGATCGGAGTCGAAGCCGACCCCTTCGCGGGATACATCGTTGACCACGATGGCGTCGAGGTGTTTGGCGGCGAGCTTCTGGCGGGCGTTTTCGAGGACGTTCTCGGTCTCCGCCGCGAAGCCCACGACAATCTGCGACTGCTTGCGGAGAGAAATTTCCTTGAGAATGTCAGCCGTGGGTTCGAGTTCGAGCGTGATCGGTCCTTTGCGTTTCATCTTTTGCCCGGAAACCGATTTCGCGCGGTAATCAGAGACGGCAGCGCTCTTGATGACGATGGTGGCCTGAGGCAAAAGAGAGAGCACGGCGTCGCGCATCTGCTCGGCGGATTCTACGGTTGTGACCTCGGCAGCTCCCGGCGCCGTCAGCGCCGTCGGTCCAGTGACCAGGAGCACGCGAGCACCGCGGCGGAGAGCGGCTTCAGCCATGGCGTACCCCATGCGGCCGCTGGAGCGGTTCGTGAGATAGCGCGCGGGATCGATCTTCTCGCGCGTTGGCCCAGCGGTAATCAGCACGGTTTCGCCGGCGAGATCCTGCGACGCGCCCAGTGCTTCGAGAACCGCGGCAACTATGGCTTCATTTTCGGCAAGCCTCCCGGAACCAGTCATACCGCAGGCGAGATATCCCGAGCCCGGGTCGACGATCTTCACACGGCGTCGGCGAAGGATTTCCAGATTCGCCTGTGTCGCGGGATGATTCCACATGTTAACGTTCATCGCCGGAGCGACCACGACTGGAGCAGTGGTAGCAAGATAAAGCGTGGTGAGAAAGTCGCCGGCAATGCCTTGCGCGAATTGCGCCAGAACGTCGGCAGTGGCGGGAGCAACCAGCAACGCATCAATCGACTGCGCGACGGCGATGTGCTCAATGGCAGAGTCGATGTTTGCAGCGTGCTCTTCACCGGGCGAGAACATTCCGGTAATCACTTTCTCGCCGGAGAGTGCCGCGAAGGTGAGTGGGCGAACGAACTCCTGGGCCGCGCGCGTCATGATGACCTGCACTCGAATGCCGCGGTCTTGCAGCAGGCGCACAATCTCGGCCGACTTGTAAGCCGCGATGCCGCCCGTCACTCCCAGAGCAACTTTCATAATGTCCAAACGGGGCGCCTGAAGGCGCAGCTGGTTTTGCCGCAGCTCCGGCACGCCTGAAGGCACGCCCTGATACGAGTCCCGTTGCGGCCGACGTTAGGCTTCTCCGAAAGCCTTATCCAAAACTTCCGCGGCCTGCTCGGCCGCACTGCGAGTTTCGGGGATCTCCCACTTCACCTTGCCCGCGCGGATTTCATCCTGCGCAATGCGACACGGTTTGCGGGAGTTGGTTTGAACCACCGGCGGGGCTCCGGATTGCAATTGGCGCGCGCGCCGGGCGGCGACCAGAATATAGCGATAGTTGCTGTCGAAGCCTTCGATCAATTTCATGGATTTTCTCCCCCTTGCATACCGGGATGCAAGATTTCGATTGCCGAAAGTTGATGCGCTTCGTTCTTCGCCAGGGAAGCCAAGAACTGCTCTACCTATTTTCCCACGAAATTCAAGCTTACGGGGGCTGCCGGCGTCAAATATGGTTACCGAGGACTAATCACCGCCGGGGAGCGTCCGGCGGCTTAAACGAGTCCAGAATCGGCCTCAGGCGGTCGCGAACATTGGCCAGGCGGCAGCGGTCCGCGAGGACCACAGTCTTAAGCTCCTCAGGGGATAGCGGGCGCCTCGCGCGTACCAGGCGTTCGCCACGCACAATCGCCCGCAATGCTTTGATTGAATCTTCGAGTTGGTCGTTCACAGGATGTAGTTGTAGCGATCGTAATTCTCAATCTCGCGGCTGGCCGTGACCAGGCGGCGTTGAATGACCTCCTCGCGATCTTCGCTGCGCTTGCGCAAGCGTTCTTCCAGCGTCTCGCGATCCGGAGGCAGAATAAAGATGCTGGTTGCGTCGGGGAGTTTTCGTTGAATCTGCGCGGCGCCCTGTACGTCGATGTCGAGCAGAAGGTCACGGCCGTTTTGTTCCGCTTCGTGCAGAAACCGTCGCGCGGTTCCGTAGTAATTTCCGAACACTTCCGCATACTCGAGGAACGCATCTTCTTCAATCATCTTCTCGAACTCGGCCCGCGACACAAAATAGTACTGTCTTCCGTTTGTCTCGCTGCCACGCGGAGCGCGCGTCGTGTAGGAAATGGAGAATTCCAGATCGCTCACCTTCTTCAGCAGTTCGTTGACAAGCGTCGACTTGCCCGAACCGGACGGCGCCGAGATGATGTAGACGATGGGCTTATGGGCCGGAGAACTCATTCCAGGTTCTGCACCTGCTCGCGTGATTTTTCGATTTCCGCCTTCATGACGAGCCCGGCTTCGGTGATTTTCAGCGCTTCGCCCGCCAGACCTGAGGTCTTCGAAAGTAGCGTGTTTGCTTCGCGGTTCATTTCCTGCAGCAGAAAATCAAGTTTCTTCCCTACTTCCCCGCGTTCGTCGAGCAGTCCAAGAAAGTGCTGGACATGGTTTTCCAACCTGACGATTTCCTCCTGAATGTCGCTGCGGTCGACCAGCAGCGCGGCTTCCTGCAGAACGCGTTCGCGGTCGGCGCTGGAGCCCAGCAGTTCCTGAAGGCGCGATTGAAGCCGCTCCACATAGCTCTGCAAAACCGTGCGCCGGTGAAGTTGCACGGTCTTGACGGCTTCACGCAGGTGGGCCATACGCTCGCGCAGTTCTTGTTCGATGCTGCGGCCTTCCTGTTCGCGCATCTGGTTCAGGCGATCGAGCGCTTCGTCCACCCGCGCCATCACCGCGGATTCCAGCGCTCCATCCTCAGGGTCGCGGGCCGTATCGAGCGCGCCTGGAATACGCAGGATGGTGTTGAGATCAGGCTCGGCGGGGATGGCAAACTCGCCTGCCGCAGCCCGAAACGCCGCGATATAAGCGCTGACCAGCGGGCGATTCAGCGCCAGCGTTTCTCCTCCGCCACGCTCCAGGCTGAGCGTGACTTCGACGTGGCCGCGCGCCATCTTCTCTTTGAGCAGGCGGCGCAGTTGCATTTCCAGCGAGTCGGAGCCCGAGGGCAGACGAAAATGCAGATCGAGAAAACGGTGGTTCACCGATTTCAACGAGAGCGCGAAGCCCAGGTGACCGTTGCCGGAAGCCAGGACAGTCGGCGGCGCACCGACACTGCCTTCGGTCTGGCGAGTGAGTTCGCCTTTGACCTGCGCAAAACCTGTCATGGAGCGGAGAGGCATAATTAATTTTCCAAATATCCGATTGCCGATATCAACTCGGCTGCGCTGGTTCCAGTTTCGTCTCGAAATCAGCAAACTGCAGTTCGTACAAACGCCGGTACGTACCCAACTTTGCCATCAGGTCTTCGTGAGCGCCAATGTCGGCGATGGCGCCATTTTCGATCACCACAATGCGGTCGGCGCGGCGCACCGTAGAAAGACGGTGCGCAATCACAAACACCGTGCGGCCACTCATCAGGTTGTGCAATGCGGATTGCACTAGCGCCTCAGATTCGCTATCGAGAGCCGACGTTGCCTCGTCCAGAATCAGGATTGGCGCGTTCTTCAGAATCGCGCGGGCAATAGCAATGCGCTGCCGTTCTCCGCCGGAAAGCCGCACGCCGCGCTCCCCGATCATTTCATCGTACCCCGAAGGCAATGCCTGAATGAAGTCGTGCGCCAACGCGGCCCGTGCCGCAGCCTCAACCTCTTTCAGCGCCACATGCGGCTGGCCATAGGCGATGTTGTTGCGGACTGTGTCATTAAATAAGACAGTCTCTTGCGTGACGATTCCCACTTGCTCGCGCAACGAACCCAGTGTCACATCGCGCACGTCGTAGCCGTCGATGAGCAGGCGGCCCTGCGTCGCATCGAAAAATCGCGGGATCAGGTGAACCAGCGTGCTCTTGCCCGAGCCGCTCGATCCGACGATCGCGACTACTTCTCCCCGGCGAACTTCGAAGTTGATATCGTGCAGCACACGCGCGTCTTCGCCCTCAGTGCCATAGGTGAAACTGACGTGATCGAATTGGACGGTCTTTGTGAACGCGGGCAATCGCCTGGCGTGCGGCTTTTCGCGGACATCATCTTCGATGTCCATGAACTTGAAGATTTCGCTGGATGCTCCCAGCGCCTGCTGGAAGTTGTTGTTGAACAAGGCAAATTTGCGGACCGGGTTGTAGAGGCTGAATACGGCCGTAATGAAGGCCACAAAAATTCCCGGAGTCATTTCGCCGTGCTTGACCTGTTCGCGACCTAGGTTCAACAGAAGAGCGATTCCGGCGGCGCCAAAAATATCCATCAGCGGCGAACTGATGGCGGTCGCGGCCACGGAACGCAGGTTGGCCCGGAAGAGCCGGCGCGCCGCTCCACGAAAGCGCGAGATCTCCCATTTCTCGGTATTGAAGGCCTTCACGATGCGGTTGCCGGTAATCGTTTCGTGCAGGATGTTTTGGATCTCCGCAAGCTTGTCCTGTCCTTGCCGGGTCGTAGTGCGCACCCGGGAGCCGATCTTGCGCGACGAATAAATGATCACCGGAACGAAAAGCAACAGCACCCAGGCGAGCCTCTTGCCCAGCATCACCACGACCGCGGCCACCCATAGAAATGTGAAGAACTGCTGCAGGAATTCCGCCAGCACGGTGGACATGGCGTACTGCACGCGCTCGATGTCGTTGACGATCGTGGAAAGCAAAGTTCCAGTTGTGTGTTTGGAAAAAAATGCCGCCGAGCGGCGCATGATTGCGTTGTAGAGATCGTCGCGCAAGTCGGTGATCATGCCGAAGCCGGCGTGGTTCACCAGGTACGTGCCGGCGTAATCGAAGATGCCCTTGAGGACCGTCGAACCGACCAGCGCAACCGCAACCATGGTCCACGCATTCGTGAACCGGGAAGGCACCAACTGTTGAAGATAGACTGCATGGTGAACACCGGGAATGACAAACAGCTCAATGTCTTTCGATCCAGTGGAGGGATTCAAGACCCGGTCAAATACAGGGCGAATCAGCACAAACTTGAAGGCGTCGAGCGCTCCAACCAATGCCATGAGAATAACGGAGCCAAGGATCTGCCACCAATAGGGAAGCGCATAGCGCACGAGTCGTGTCAGTTGGCGCATACGGCTCCCAGACGCGGCCAAATACAGTCGCTTGCTGGTGGTGGAATTAGCATGGAGTGTAAGCCGCTATTCTACTGCGCAGCGGCAGGTTTGTCGTTGCCTGGAGGGTGTCCGATGCCCGTTCAGGTCACGCCGCGAACCGGCTGGAGCCAGAGCGGTCCCTCGGTTTGGGAAAATCCTTGCTTCCCGAGGCAACCTGCTCCAAAATCTCTGGGTTCAAACTGAGCGGAGGACACCATGGCAAAATCCCGGGCTCCGATGATGATGATCGCAACTTTTCCGGTTTCGTTGCTTCTGTCGGCGACGTTGGGATGCGGCAGCGGCGGCAGCAGCCGCCAACTGCAGTCGATCGCAGTGACCGGCACCGGCATGATTCAACTCCAATTCACCGCGGCGGGAACTTTCAACGCCTCGCCTATGATGGTTAATCCCTTGCCCGTGAGCTGGTACGTCGTGAATCCGACTCCCTCCGGGACGCCCTACGCTCTAACCAGTGAGCCTTTCCAGGTGGCGTGCGAAAACGCTACACTCGTCGCAGTTGCGCCGGCGGACCCAACGGCGGCAGCAAGCGGTACTATACCGAGTCAGGTCTTCCAGGATCTGGTCACCGCTCACACCACAACTGTCGAAGGAGGGTTTGTCGCCTCCACTCCTCAGTTCCTCGCCTGCCCTTAGCGGTGCTGTGTGAGCTGACCTCGAATTAAATATAGCCGAGTTCCGCAAAGCGCACGGAACGATTACTTCGGCATGTCCCGATGCGCTACCTTCACGCGGTATCCGGCCTTGTGCAGCCGTTTGCCGACCTCTTCGGCGATCATTACGGATCGATGCTGGCCGCCAGTGCAGCCAAAGCCGATGGTCAGATAACTCTTGCCTTCGTGAATGTAGTGCGGCAGCAAGTAAACCAGCAGATCGGAAATGCGGTGGATGAACTCTTTCGTCTGCGGAAACGACCGGATGTACCTGGCCACGCGCGGATGGCGGCCCGTAAGTGGCCGGAATTCGGGCACGAAATGCGGGTTGGGCAGAAAGCGAACGTCGAAAACCAGATCGGCTTCTTCGGGTAAACCGTGGCGGTAGCCGAAACTCACGCACGAAACCAGAAGGCTCTTCTCCGTTGCCTGCTGGCGGAAACGCTCCGTGATGTGGGCGCGCAGTTCGTGTACGTTGAACTTGGAGGTGTCGATGACGATATCGGCTAAGGCGCGAATGCTTTCCAGATGACGCCGTTCAGTCTTGAGCGAGGCATTGACCGGCGCGTCCGTGCCCAGCGGATGAGGCCGGCGGGTTTCGCTGAAGCGCCGCATCAATACCGCATCGGAGGCTTCGAGGAAGGCGACCTGGGTCGGAATCATCCGCCGCACTGCCTTCAGAATGCCAGGCAACTGCTTGAGCTTGGAACCTTCGCGCACATCCACAACCAGGGCCGTGCGGCGGATTTCGGCGGACTGCAACGCCATCTCGGCGAAGCGCGGAATCAGTTCGACGGGAAGGTTGTCGACACAGTAGTAGCCCAAATCCTCAAAGGCCTTCAGCACAGACGCCTTGCCCGAACCGCTCATCCCCGTGATGATGACCAGTTCCGGAGCGTGCGGGGCGTCATGCGCGATGGCCTGCGGCAGTCTCTTCCGCCGGCGCGGCGGTTTCGCGCGCTTCCGGGATCCGGACGATTTCCGAGGCGGCATGAAATGGATAGTAGCACTGCGAGCGGCGTGCGGGGAGAGATCGAACTGATCCGGTTTCCGATTTGTATAAGCCCGGCTCGGACAGGTAAGCTAGGTCGCCATGAAGAATTTTCAGGAACTCACCGAACGTGAAGTGCTGGCTCTCGCCATTTCGCTGGAAGAAGAAGACGAGCGGGTGTACTCCGATTTTGCCGAAGGGCTGCGGCAAGATTACCCAGCATCGGCAGCGATGTTCGAAGGCATGCGCGAAGAAGAATCGACGCACCGCAGAAAGCTAATCGAGATGTACCGGCAGAAGTTTGGCGAGCACATTCCTTTGATCCGCCGTCAGGACGTGCGCGGATTCGTAGTGCGTCCCGCTCTGTGGCTGATTCGTCCGCTGCGCATTGAAGCGGTGCGCAAGGAAGCCAGCACGATGGAAGTGGAGACGCGGCGGTTTTACGAGAAGGCCGCGGCGCGCACTCAGGATGCCAGCATCCGGCAATTGCTCGACGATCTGATCAACGAAGAACGTGAGCACGAAGAGCGCGCGCAGGAACTGGACAAGGAAAAACTTCCCGCCACCGTCAAAGAAGATGAAGAGCGGGCGCAGCGCCGTCTTTTCGTGCTGCAGATTGTGCAGCCTGGTTTGGCGGGGCTGATGGATGGTTCCGTTTCCACGCTCGCGCCCGTCTTCGCTGCCGCCTTCGCCACCAAGAATAGTCACGAGGCGTTTCTTGTTGGCCTCGCGGCCTCGGCTGGCGCGGGCATCAGCATGGGATTTGCCGAGGCGCTTTCCGATGACGGCAGCTTGACTGGGCGCGGGCATCCATGGGTGCGCGGACTGATCTGTGGTGCGATGACTGCGCTCGGCGGTATCGGCCACACGCTTCCTTTTTTGCTACGCGACTTCCGGATGGCGCTTTGGGCTGCGGGCGTGGTCGTGGTCGCCGAGTTAGGTGTGATTACCTGGGTCCGTCACCGTTATATGGATAGTCCGTGGGTTTCGGCTGCGCTGCAGATCGGTTTGGGCGGAGTGCTGGTGTTCATTACCGGCGTGCTGATCGGGAGTTCGTAGCTCCTCTTCGCAGCGCTCCTCGTCGCATCTACGGTTTTGTGTCGAGCGGGTGCTTGCTTTTTTCGTAGAACTCAACTTGCAGCCTGAGGCTTGCGTCGTCGGCTTTCACCGCGCGGATCGTCTTGGTCAGCGTTTCGATCCACCAATCCATCTGATGTTTTCCCAACTCCCTAGTTGCGGCGGAGCCGTCGCCGGAATAGTGATTCGGAAAGCGCGCGTACCACCAGATGCCGGTGTAGACATCTTCGGGGAGACTCTGGCGGTGCTGATCGGCGCCGGATTCATTGTTGGCGCGGTCGATGTGGACCGTGTCGGGGCGCGAGATCAGCATCTTTGAGGTTTCGCTTTCGCCGGCGTGCATGTCGATGGATGTCTTCTTCTGCGGGCCTCCTGACGACGGGGTGCGGCTGTCGAAAATGTACACCACATAATCGTGCGGCTTATCTAACTGCGTCTGGGCGAAATACGGGAGCAGATCCTCGTTGCCGCCATGGCCGTTTACGATAATTACTTTCTTGCAGCCGTTGCGCGCCATCTCGTCGGTAGTTTCCTGCAGCAGCGCAAGTTGCATCTTGCGGCTGTAGGCAACGGTTCCGGGCTCGTGGCGGGCCTCGGCAATCTGACCAAAATAATACTCGGGGAAGACGACGGCGTATTCCTGCTGGGCGGCGTGTAGTGTGGCGTAACGCACGTCCAGCAGATCGGTGCCCAGCGGCAGATGCGGTCCGTGTTTCTCGAGGATGCCGAAGGGCAACAGGCACGTTCCTTGCGAGCGGCGGATGCCTTCGCGGAAGTCCGCAGCGGTGAGTTCTTCCCAGTGGACGGAGAGCTTTGGCTGCGTGGCCGCTTGCGCTTGCGCGGGATGCGGCGCGGTCAGGATCATCAAGAGAATGGAAAGGATCGTAGAGTTCGCGCCTGTCTTCATGGGCAAATTCCCCTCGGCGGCGAATTCTAGCACGCAGATTCGATCATTGGCTCGAAGCGTTCCGGCTGTGGATTTGTTGCCAAAATAAATCCTTGGCAGGCGGTTCCTGGATTGGGAAAGTCGGTGTGAATTGGGGGTATCCCCCCTCCCCCCTCCCCCCTCGATCTCTGGAATCATCGAGTTAGCGCGATTTTCCCCGCAAAATCCGGATGTCAAAGAACTTAAAGGTCAAAATCTAGAGAACACAGGACTTGCGGCAGGGCCGCTTAGGCTCGCCGTAGTACGTCTGCTTCGGCCATGATCGCGCGAATGAGATGGTGGGCGCAAGGTTAGATGTCACACGGGGGTGTGGAAAACTTGCGGATTGCGCGCACAGGGGAATCGTTATTGCAGCACTCGGCCGCAGCTCATTGCAGGTTGTCGCATTCTGCTTTGGCTTGCTTAAGGATGGGAATGTCGGGGTCAGCGTCTTTCCACAGTGTGAGGAAGTCCTAATAGGCGGCTCGGGCATTGGCCGTGTCGGCCTGCAGTGCATACGCGCGGGCGAGGCCGAGATGTGCGAGTGCTCCGATAGGCTCGTTGACTACGATCCCGCGATGATCGAGGATTTTCTGGAATTCGGCGGCTTCGCTCAGGATGACAGGAGTTACCGCGCGGCGAATGGTTTGCCGCGCACTGCTGTGTAGACCGCGTCGAAGACCTTGAGGCTGTCGATGCTTGCTACACCACCTACAGTGATCGGATCGCCTAGATATACAACCTTGCTATCCGCGTTAGTGAAGGCTGGCCACGGGGAAGGCCCGGGGCCGTTGGGATTGCCTAACTTCGCGAAGTTGACACAGTAGCGCCAGCGCGATCGCGGATGTTGCTGGGATAACGACAATGAGTAGGGCTCTGATTAAGCTTGTGGAACTGAACCTCGGCATATTGACCCCTGGTCGTCAGATGACCGCGACGATGAACTGTCCGGGACTATCTTCGCGGCTGACCGAGGAGCGAAGAGGTAGGGTGAGTGCAATGAAGATTAAGAAAGACGATTCGCGTGTCGAATCATCTTCCGCTACAGGATACGGTTTCGGAACGCGTTTTGTTCCTCCTGTGCGGCCTCAGCGCCTGAAGGCGCGGTCGCGGTGCGGCACTTGGGGTATGCCTAAAGGCATACCCCAATACGAATCTGGAACCTGAAGCCCGCAGCCTGACGCCCGCTCTTACGGGGCTTCGATCAGTTCCATCTTTCCGTCACGGGTGCGGTGAAGGATCATTACTTTGCCTTTGGGGTCGCGGAAGACGAAGACGTCGCGGTCGCGGAAGTGGGCTTCTTTGATGGCTTCTTCGAGCGTCATGGGGCGCATGGCGACGGCTTCGTCGGAGCGGACCAGATGCACCTCGGTGGTTTTGGCCACAGGGGGATAGCGGTGCACGGCGACCGGCACTGCGGTTTTTTCCGTCAGGCCGACTTTGGTTTGCGTGCCCGTGCCGTCATTTTGCGGAGAGTGGCCATTCCACTTTTTTACTTCTTCGCTCTTGCGGGCCGAGCGCTTCTTGGATTGCCAGCGAGTTTTGTATTTCACGGCCTGCTTTTCGAGGTGGTCGAGGGCTTCGCTGACGGCGATCATCATGTCCTTAGCCTGGGCCAGGCCGACGAGCAGGCCGTTGCGCGGGTTGATGGTGATTTCGGCTTTGTGGCGGTGCTTTTCTACGGCTAGGATCACCTTGGTTTCGAATCGGTCGCCCAGGATTTTTCGAATCTTCGCGAGGCCGGTTTCTACTTCTTTGCGGATGGCGGGAGTTACTTCGCAGTGCCTTCCGGTGTATTCCACGTTCATGAAGCGGCCCTCCTGAGGTCAGAAGTTAGAGGTCAGAATGCAGAAGTAAAATCTCTTAGCTCCAGCATTTCTGACGGTGGCAATCTTCATAGCTTTTCTTACTTCTTCATTCTGACTTCTTACTTCTGCCTTACTCTTTTACTCTGCGCTGGTGGGTGCTGGGGATGCGCATGTCCTCCCGGTATTTGGCAACCGTGCGGCGCGTGACTTGAATGCCTTGCGATTGCAAGATGCGGGTTAGTTGCTCGTCGGTCAGCGGACGGCTGGGGTCTTCCTCGTCGATCAGCTTCTTGACGCGGCGTTTCAGGATGAGCAACGACGTGTTGCTGCCCTCGGGGCCCTGCACGCTCTCACTGAAGAAGTAGCGCAGTTCGAATACGCCCTGCGGTGTGTGGGCGTATTTACTGGCTACGGCACGGCTCACGGTGGAAGGATGCACGCCGATTTCTTCGGCCACCTCCTTGATCATCATGGGCTTCAGGGAATCGATGCCTTTTTCCAGGAAGTCCTGCTGGCGCGCGACGATGCAGTAACAGACCTTGGTGATCGTCTGTTTGCGCTGCTCGATGTTCTTGATGAGCTGGATGGCGCTCTTGTAGCGCTCCTTGACGTAGTCGCGCGTCGTCTTGTCGTTGGTGTCGCGAGTGATCAGCTTCTTGTAAGCGGGATTGAGGCGGAGCTGGGGCAGGTCATCGTCGTTCATCAGTACCAGCCACTCGTCGCCGTGCTTGATGAAAGCTACGTCAGGCTCGATCAGGCGCGCCTGGACTTTGTTGTACTGCAGGCCGGGGCGGGGATCGAGAGTGCGGATGTAGTCGATCGCCTGCTGCACTGCGTCGGCGGGACGTCCGATCGCTTTGGCGATCTCTTTGTGTTGCTTGCTCTGCAGCGCGCGCAGGTGCTGGTCGACGACGGCGATGGCATCCTGCAAGACCTGGGCGGTGCCGTTGCCGTTTTTCTCTCCATTCTTGTGCGTGAGCTGTTGCTGGTGATGCCGCAACTGGAGAAGCAGGCATTCGCGCAGAGTGCGGCAACCCACGCCCGGAGGGTCGAGCTGACGAATTACTTCGAGGGCTTCCTGAAGATCGGAAGCCGTGAAGGCCGACTTGTAGACCGGACGCGGAGGCGCTGGCGCGGGAGCGGCGGCTGCCGCGGAATCTCCGCTTCGCGAGGCGAGGAGAGTCTCGGCCGGAGAGCTGCTGGGCAGATTGTCCAGCTCATGCAGCGAGTTATCAGCGACACCGTTGGAGGTGAAGAGTTCAGTCGGATTCGATTCCGCTCCGATCAGATCGCTGGAATCGCTTGCAGCGATGTCTTCGGAGGCTGCTTCGGCTGATGGTGGTTCGTCGTCCTGGCCTAATCCCAGGGCGGCAGCTTCGCTGACAATGTTTCTTGCGGCCGCGGCGTCGGCTTCGGGCGGCGCGGGTGGCGCGACGCCCAACATCTCTTCGTCGCTCGCGATCAGGTAACCGTCTTCGTTGAGGTTGCCGATGATCTGTTCGGCGGCCTCGCGTACCTCACGCCGCAGACTTAGCGCTCCAAGTTGCCACGCGAGGTGGTCGGTCAGCGTGGTCGGTCTGGAAAGGAAGTTCTCAAACGACGGCCGTTCGATCTCTTCCATCTCGCCGCGCGTGCGGTAGCCGGGATCGAGATAGTCCTGAAAGAAAGATCCGAAATCGATTTCTTCGAACGGATCCTTCTTTTCAGCGACGATGGGAGTTTCTTCGGTGGAAGTCTTGATGGGGCGATCGCGGTCTTCTTCTTTGCGGCCGACTTCGTCGATCAACGGGACGGATTCTTCGAGTTCTTCGAGAACTGGGTTCTCGACCATCTCGGCGTTGATCATGTCCTTGAGTTCCAGCTTGTTGAGAGCGAGGACAGAAACCATCTGCACCAGACCCGGAGTGAGGATCTGGCGCTGCGATAGCTTGACGCTCAGTTTGTGTTGAAGAAGAACCATAAAAATCAGTGGTCAGTGGTCAGTGGTCAGTGTCCGTTCTGAACACTGACCACTAGCCACTGCCTTTTCACACCAGCGAAAAGCTCTCCCCCAGATACACCCGCCTCACTTCCGGATCGGCAGCCAGTTGTTCAGGCTGGCCTTGGCGGAAGATGCGGCCGTCGTCGATGATGTAGGCGCGATCAGTCACGGAAAGCGTCTCGCGCACGTTGTGATCGGTGATCAGCACTCCGATGCCGCTGGCCCGCAGACTGCTGATGATCTTTTGCAGGTCGAGAACGGCGATGGGATCGATCCCGGAAAACGGTTCGTCCAGCAAAATGAAAGTTGGATTGATGCACAGGCAGCGGGCAATTTCCACGCGCCGCCGTTCGCCGCCGGATAAGGCATAGCCGCGATTCTGACGGATGTGCTCCAATCCAAGTTCATCGATAAATTTTTCCATCTTCTCGCGGCGCTCGTGCCACGACATGGGCTGCGCTTCCAGCACCGCGAGGATGTTCTCCTCAACCGTGAGTTTGCGAAATACCGAAGCTTCTTGAGGGAGATAGCTGATGCCATACTGCCGCGCCCGCAGGTACATGGGAACGTCAGTAATGTCCTGACCGTCGTACAACACGCGGCCAGTGTCAGGGGGGATCAGGCCTACAATCGCGTAGAACGTGGTCGTTTTGCCTGCGCCATTAGGGCCAAGTAAACCCACAACTTCGCCCTGCTCGACGCGCAGGCTGACACCATTCACAACCCGCCGGCCACGATACGATTTGCCAATCTCATCTGTGGCCAGGGTACGCATTTATCTTGCCATTCGTCTTTTCACTTAGCCACTCGCGTTTGAGTTACCACAGGGGTACTGGCCTTGCCTTCTACGAGCACCCTATCATCGGCCCTGAAGAAAGTCAACGAAACCCCGGTAATCTTGCCACGTTCGGCATCAAAAATGCTGGGCGGCCCTCCAGTGAGCACGAATTTGTCGTCGGAGGCCGTGTAAACCAGGGTCTGCCCCTCGCCTCGGCGGGTCGGTTGTATAACGACTACGTTGCTCTGGGCCACGATATGATCGAGTTGCCCGGACCCGGCAAGTGGTTGATTGCTTGAGGTTTGGCTTCGCGGAAGGAGGAACGCGTCGATGGTGTCGGCGGACACGGTGAAGCCGGTGCCTTTGGCTATCACGTGTCCCTCATAGTGCGCTTTGCGTTCGGCGTCGGCGTAGGTGAGCCGGGCGGATGTGATCGCCACCGGGCCGGTATCGCCGGGCTTTTCCTCAGATTTTGTCTTCGTTTTGTGTTCTGCTGCCGATTTCGTGTTGCCGGCTTGAACTTTAGTAGTGCTTGCATCCGCCTGGAGCTTACCCGGCAGTGGCAGTTTTACCTGAACCAGCACCGTGGAGACAGATTGCGCGGCGGTACCCTCGGCCACCAGGAAGCGACGGTCGCGGTCGAACTGGATGGAGGGGGCCTCGACGATGTTTGCGTCCTGCCAAAGACGAGCGTTGCCCTGGTAGAGAGCGACCGCGGGGGACTTGTGCGCCGTCATGGTGGCTGCCGTCACGTGAATCGGTGAGGCTGAGGCCAGCAGCGCTCCGTTTGGTTGCTCGGTGAGTTCGCTGTATGTGCTCTTGACGTTCTCCTCGGCGAAGGCATCGTCGGTGACACGATTGATGCGGATCGTCCGGGCGGTGGTGACCATGCTGCCCTCGGAAACGCGCGGGCTCCCGGTGAGCACCAGGATGCGGTCGGCAGGAGTGTAGAGAGCCTTGTCGGCCCAGGCTTGCGTCCGTTTCCTGGGAGCCTGGCCGTCGTTGTATTCGACGCTGCCTTGCTGGATGACGGACGCGATCCCTCCCTGCGGGAAGAAAGCGGCATCCAGTGTTTGGCTTGTGCTCACACGCTCAGGCAGTCCAGGCGCCAGATTCACGATCTTTGCATCGGGAGCGCCGTGGATCGAACTTATGCGGCTGGAGCCGTCGGGGGTCGCGTCAAATTTCGCATCGAACCTGCCGGCAGTGATGACGGTGCGCTGGTTAGAACCTTGTGCGGAAGTTTTCGCGGCTGGCGGACTCGAGTTCAGTGCCGGGGAGGGCGAAATTGTGATCTTCGCCGCCCCGGAAGTTTCGGCATGATCCAGGCGCTTTCCTTCGGCGACAAAGAAATCGACAACCGGCGCGGTGAGATCGAAATCCTGGGGCGCGGAGGAAGTTGCGGAGGAAGTTGCCGAGGAAGTTGGCGCGGAACTTGCCGAAGAACCTGTCGGAGGCGCGCCTGTGCTGGCGCCATGCTGCGCCAGACGGACTCCATCCATCGCGTGCACCTTCAGGAGTTGGTTCTGGCCCAGGAAGTCCAGGATTGCGCGTCCGGCATCGCCCTGCATCGGTTGCGACCCGATCCGCTCGATGTGGACGTTGCCCGTCAGCGTAGCCGTGCGCAGCAGGTTTTGTTTGCCGACAAGCAACATTTCGGCTTCATCGGCGCGGGCGCGCATCGCGTCAGCGTCGCCATTCACATTTCCTGTGGCCAGCACGCGCTGCACTTCATTCTCCGGCCCCAGGAATAACGTTGCCTCTTCCGCTTGCATGGTTCCGCTTTCGCTCTGCAACCGGGGATGCTCCAGCACGACTTCGTGGGGATCGTGCGTGATGCTCGCATGAGTGGCGAAAAGGCTTTCAGACTTTTGCCCGCCCATGCTCACGTGAATCTGCGACAGCAGCGTAAGCGTGTTGGTCTTGCCGGAATATTGCACGCCTACGGCCCACCCCATGGCCTGCGGAGTACTGAAATCAACCCGGGCATCGGTGGTCGCATCACCGCTTTCCTGGTTGAAGACGAGGTCTCGGGTCTTGAGGTGGATGGGATTCTTGAGTTCCCTCGGAGTGCCCTGGTCCGGTCCGGTCTCGCCCGCAGGATTGGCTTCCAGATCGATCTGCACTTCTCCGTAACCCTTTACGTTGCCGGATTTCTTATCGTAGGAAAAGTCGTCCCCGTAGATCTGGTCGAAGCGGGAGGAATCACGGCCGTAAAGAACGATGGTGACGTTGTGCAGTTCGGCGCTCCCGTCGAGCTTGAATTGCTTGAGCTTGCCGGCTTGGACGGTAAACAGCGTTCGCTTGCCATCGGACTTGGAGAACTGAAAACCGTTCGCCGTCTGCTTGATGTCGATCCCAATCTTGTTGGGAAGTTCTTTGAGCACATTGCGGAGGCGCAGACGGGCGTAGAAATACGTTCCCGCCACCACCGCGATAAACAACACCACCATGACAGCCAGCCAGCGTCGTAGGCGGTAGATGGGGAGCGGCATCGCAGGTTCAGTCTAATCCAAAATGAAGAGACCTTTCGCCCCCAAGATCGCGTGGGGCCGGAACCCTTGCTCCTGTTCGCGGTCCGGAAAACCGCAGACTTCCTACTCCACCGCTTCCTCCCAGCCCACCGTGCGCCGCTCCCGGCTGCTCTTGTGCGTCAGCATGATTGCCCGCATGGTCCGCAACGCCTGCTGCGGCGTAACCTCGAGGGGCGCTTTCTTCTCGATCGCATCCCGCACGTTCGCATAGAATCCGCGATAATCTCCGCGCTCCGTCTTTACTTTCACGGCCGGTTCGCCGACCAGGCTCAAAGTTCCCCACTGGCTTTCCGCTTCTTCTCCCCAATCCGCGCCCCAGTCCCCGCCCTGCGGAAAATCTCCTCCCCGCAGACGCGCCTCTTGCGGATCCACTCCATACTTCAGAAACGATCCCTTCGTCCCGTGAATCAGAAAATGCGGCCCCGGCGCAAACGCGATGATTCGCGCGCGCACCATCGTCCGCAGCGTCGGATACTCCAGGCAAACATCGAACGAATCATCCACCTGCGACGTCTCCCGTTCGCAGAACGCCGACGCCGTAATCGCTCGCGGCTCGCCAAACAGCACCAGCGCCTGATCGATCACATGCGGACCCAGGTCAAACAACACGCCTGCTCCGGGCTGATCCGCGCGTTCGCGCCACGCATTCGGCTTCGGCTCCGGACGAAACCGGTCAAACCGGCACTCATACTCCACAACGGTGCCAAGACGGCGCGACTGCACAATTTTTCTCACGGTCTCAAAATCCCCATCCCATCGCCGATCCTGATAGACCGTAATCAGTCGCCCGCGCTCGGCCGCCAGCCGCACTAGTTCCTCGGATTCCCGTAGCGTCGGCGCGAACGGCTTGTCCACTACCACATCCCGCCCAGCTAACAAACACTCCCGCGTCAGATCGAAGTGCGAATCATTCGGGGTCGCAACTACGCAGAGCTGGGTTTCTTTATCCGCAACCAACTCCTCCATCGTCCGCGCCACCCGCACATCGGGATATGTTTCCCGCGCCCGCGTTCCCCTACGCTCCAGAATGCAAGCCAGTTCCATCCCCGGCACAGCTCGGATCACGGGCGCGTGAAACGCCTGCCCCGCCAAACCAAAACCGATCAATCCCACTCGCACCATGCCGATTCCCCGATCTTGCCCTGCCGTCTACTCTTCCGCCTTCAGAGATTTACAGCCTTCTTCCGATACGCCGCCACCCCCGCGCCGCGATACAAACAAGAGGTATTTCTGGATCGCTGGGCAGGCTCCACCTGCTTGCAGGTCTTCCGGAGGCGAAAAATGAGGCCCGGACCATTTCTCGTTATTTCCATGTGGCTGCTCATTCTGTGGGTGGGCAGCTTTCTGGTGTTCCACATTGCCAGCGCGCTGATTCATCTGCTGCTGCTGTTGGCCGTCCTTTTTCTTGCGGCACACCTGGTTGGGGATACGAGCTTGAACTAGTTTTTCGAGCGACGATTTCTTGTCGGCGATACGCCCTCAACCTTCCCGGCTAACCGGCGGCAGTTGAGGGCTGGATCCCTTATTGCTTTCGATCCTTCACCCGGCGCACGAACTTCAGCCCCGACCACACTTCAGTTACAGCGCACACCTTCACATCCACCAACCCCGCGTTGAGCCCAATCTCGCGCACAATATTTTCATCCAGGTCGGTGGCTACTCCAGAACTCTTCTTCGGCCAACTCACCCACAACATCCCTGCCGGAGTCAGTTCTTTCGCGATCCGCGCGAACCCGGTAGTCAGGTCCGCGCGAGACTTGGTGAAAATCATGGCAAAATCCAGCGCGTCTCCCTTCTTCAGAAGGTCGCATTCCGCCACGGCCTCGCGCAATTCCGCCCGCACTTCCGCGGGAGCATTCGTTAACCGAACGCGAAACCCGGCCTTGATCCCCAATTTTTTCGGAAGTGCTGTCCCTGAATATCCCGGCATTCAAAGTGCCTGTAAGTAGGAAGAACTTGCTGACAAACTCAGCAGGCCAGCCGAAGCCCGAAATCCGAAGCCCGAAAGCCGGCCTTACTGCGCCGGCGCGTACCATCCCCGCCGCGCCCTCACCCGGAAATTCTTCCGGTCGAGCGCGACGATTTCAATCGTTCGGAAGTGCCCGTCCGACTTCAAGTCCGCCGGCTTGTAAGACACGGCATACTGGCTGCGCAACTCGTCCTGAATTTCGGCAAAGGCGTTCGTCACATCGCGGATCTGAAAGGGGAAAAATGGCCGCCCGCCCGTCGCATCCGCAATACGTTCCAGCACCTTGTCGCCCGTGCCCTTGGTGCCGCTCACGTTCGTGCTGATCGTGTACACGATCGCTTCCGCGCGCTGCGCCATCTCAATCGCTTCCTCGCGCGTCACGTGGCTCAGGTTGTCTTCCCCGTCGCTCAGCAGGATGATCGCCCGCCGCGTTGGCCCGTTCTGCGCTTTCTTCAGCAGCTTGTCACGGCACGCGTAGTACAGCGCATCATACAGCGCGGTTCCTCCGCCCGGGCGCAACTGGCGCACGCCGTGCCCCAGTTTCTCCGTGTCGTCGGTGAAATCCTGGGTCACTTCCGGGGTTGCGTCGAAGCCCACCACCATTGCCTGGTCATAGCCGCGCCGCACCGTCTGGTTCAGAAACTCAATCGCCGATTCCTGCTCGAACTTGAACCGGTCACGCACCGAGTTGCTGGCATCGATCAGCAAGCCCACCTGCAGCGGCAAATTCGTTTCCGCGTGAAAGCTGCGAATCTCCGCGGCCGGTTTGTTGTCATCCACAAAGCGGAAGTCGGCCTGCTTCAGATCGGTGACGCGCTTCCCGTGCTTGTCCGTCACGGTGAACACCACATTCACTTCGTTGATGCCCACCCGGATGCGAGGGATATCGCCGCCGCTCGAGCCCTGGTCTGCGGAATTTTGCCCCGCTGAATTTTGTTGTGCGGTCTTCCGATCGGAGGAATTTTGACCGCCGGTATTCTGCGCCGCGGCCGGCGCCTGTGGCGACGGCGATTGCGGCGCCGCAGCCACCGGCTGAGTTGCTGATTGCCCCGCTCCACCCTGGCACAAACCCGCGCCCAGCAGCAAAACCGCCGCCCACCGCGCCGCGGATGTTCTGAAGATGTCTCTCGTGAGAATGCCCCTCATGTGTGATTCATTATATCCGTTAGCACGCGGAAGAGCGGAGCTTCAGCGGTCTGCCTGAGCGAAGCCGAATGGCCGCGTAAGGCTCCGATTGGATGGCGCAGCGCTTCCAGCGCTGCAATTAGCGCCGGGTCGAAACCGAGGGCTTCAGCCCCTGAGGCACATGCGCTGCGCAAGGACTACTCCTCCACCTTCCTCAAAAACTCCCGCAACTCCTCCGGCAACTCACTCTTCAGCGCGATCGCAACCCCGGTTCGGGGATGGCGGAACTCCAACTCCGCGGCATGCAGAAAATTCCTCTTCAAAACAATCACTGCCGATTTCCCCCGAGCCTGTGCCGGAGCCCCATATATTGTATCCCCCACCACCGGATGTCCCATCGCCGCCACATGCACCCGAATCTGGTGAGTCCGCCCTGTATCGATTTTCACGTCGAGCAAAGTAAACTTCCCAAACTTGGTATCCAACCGCCGCACCGCGCGATAATGCGTCACCGCCGCCCGCCCACCTTCAAGCCGCGTAGTCATCCGCGTGCGCCGCACCCGGTCCCGGCTGATGCTCTGCGCCAGCGTTTCCGAATCTTTTTTCACCCAACCATGCACAAGCGCCACATATTTCTTCTTCACCTCCCGCGCCGCAAACTGCGCGCTCAGCTTGCGATGCGCGTCGTCGTTTTTTGCCACTACTATCAACCCGCTCGTCTCTTTGTCCAGACGATGGACAATTCCAGGCCGCAGCGCCCCGCCCACTCCCGACAGATTTCCCAGATGATGCAGCAGCGCATTCACCAGCGTCCCGCGATTGCGCGCATCGTCGGTAGCACCCGCCCCCGCGTGCACCATCATTCCCGCAGGCTTGTTGATCACCGCGAGGTCGTCGTCTTCATAAACAATGTCGAGCGGAATCTCCTCGGCAATAGCCTTGAGCGGCGCCCGCTGCGCCTCGCCCAGCACGCTGATGCGCTCCCCGCCGCGCAGCTTCAGCGAAGCCTTCGCCGGAGAATCATTCACCAGAACCAAGCCTTCGGCAATCATCTCCTGCACTCGCGCCCGGCTGATGGACTCAAGGCGAGCAGCGAGAAACTGATCCAGACGCTTGCCAGCATCTTCGGACGCGACCGAAATAAGAATGGGAAGAGCTTGCGGCATTCGCTGCGAAGGATACTACAAGCTAGGATCGTCGCCCGATTGGACCAATTCGTGTGCGTCACAGGGAAGCTGCGAATCTCAAATACATCAAGGAGAGAAGCCATCAACAACTGCTATTGCCCGACGGAGCCGTTCCGGTGAAACCGGCCGCCTTGAAAGAAGCGGTGACGCACCATGCTGTGGCCAAGGAGAAAAAAGATGATTGCCAGGAAGACTACAAACAGGAAGTGTCTCATTCCGAACGAAGGCGGCTTTCGTCCTGCAGGGCCCGTCGCATTCCCGTTGATTCGTCGAATGAACCGGCCATAGACTTGATCCTGACCGTCTCGGTCAATTTTGGCGCGGTTCGACCGAGGCAAACTGTCGCTAATATCGCGATTTCACCGGCAATTCCCGGCCTGTTACCGCGTGGCCCCCACCGGCTGCGCCGTCACATTCTTAGCCCCCGGCCGCAACCACCAGATCAGCCCGCCGCCGATCACCAGCCCAATCGCAATCAACTGCGTCCCGGTCATCGCCCCGCCAAACACCGACCCGCGCCCCGGATCGTCCCGCAAATATTCCAGAAAGAACCGCGCCACTCCATAGATAAACAGGAACGCGCCGAATACCTGGCCATCGAATTTCCTGCGCTTCAGCAGCCACATCAGGAAGAAGAAATTCGCCAGCTCCACCGCCGACTCGAACAACTGCGTCGGCTCGAGCGGCACATTCAGCGGAGTGCCGGTAATCTGATTCGCCAGCGGATTACGAAACACCACGCCCCAGAAATGATGCGTTTCTTTCCCATAGCAGCATCCCGCGGCAAAGCAGCCGATGCGCCCAATGGCATGTCCCAGCGCCAGCCCCGGCGCAAACGCATCGCAAGTTCTAAGCGCGGGCAGATGATTCCGGCGCACATACCACCCGCCGCAAGGAACGCGGCAATCAATCCGCCGGAAAAAACTCCCCCGGCTTGCAGCGTGGCAATGCTGAAAATCTCCGACGGATGCGCCGCGTAACTGCTCCATTCGTTGATGATATAGAGCACCTTCGCTCCCACTATCCCGCACAGCACTACCAGAATCCCAGATTCCAGGCCTTCTCGCCGTCAATCCCCAGCCGCTCGGAGTTGCGCACACTAATCCACAGACCGATCAGCACCCCCAAAGCCACCAGAAAGCCGTAAGTCGGCAGGAAAAACCGCCCGAAATGAACAAGTTGCGGATACACAGTTATGTTTGATGCAGAAACCGGGAATTTGTACCTGATCCAGTGTAGCAGGGAACTCCCTTCCCAGGCGGAGGTTGGAAGGTCCACGGCGCTTCGCTTGGCTCGGCTGGACAGCCGAGGCGGTTGTCCCCACATTAGCCCAGTTCTGTGGTGTCCTGGTTAGGACCTATTCCAGGTAGTGTCCTAAATCCGCGTTGATCGGTTTGCAACCTTCGATTGCCCAAATCAAGACGACAGCGCGTGGACTTCCGGCGAACCCTTTGCGAGACCTTGAGGAGAGCCTTTAGGAACGCTCAGATGTTGAGTCTCAGGAGTCTTGCATTCATCCTAGCGTCAGCCATACGGCGCGCGCGCGCCCTGTCCTCGGCTGCTCTCCACTCTCCCGACAGAATTAGCGGGAGGAAAATGGCCACAAAAAGGGCGAAAAATATGGCCACAAATATGGCTACAAATCGGGCGGCTTCCATGTCAGTCTCCTAAGAACAGTCTACACCTTCTAGGCTCGGACGGGACATCCCGGCGCTGTCCAGTCCAAGAATACAATCAACGCAGATATAGGACACTACCAAAAATTCAAACTACTACCCTATTCCAGTTCTACTTGACTTCCCGGCAAATCCTTGTAATAACTATTCGGTCCTACCGGACGGGTTTGGGGGTGTGTCTGTTTGGCGGAAATTCGGCTGCAAGAGGGTGAATCCCTCGAAAACGCATTGCGCCGCTTCAAGCGCAAAGTGCAGCAGGAGGATATTATCAAAGAGGTCAAACGCCACTCCTTTTACCTGAAGCCCGGTGAAAAGAAACGCGTGAAAGCCGCGCTGGCTCGCAAGCGCGCTCGTAAGAAGGTTCGCAAGGAGCAAGACTAGAGGCATGAAAGGGTCGCCCCGTCCCGGGGTGACCCTGCTCCATCTGGCCCCCACCGGAGAGAGTTGCACGAGGGATTACTCGAATACTCATCACTATTCGGCATTTTGTTGGCTGTAGCTGTATCCACGCCCCGTTCCAGGTGCGTGGCGGGCCGAGTCCAGGGGCAGTTTGAGGGGGATGTACACAAACCTGTGTTGCGCTGAGGCGCCGCCTTCCCCGCGGTGGCGAGCGCAAGCGCGGGCATAAGGGAGCCATCCTCAATGGAATTTCAGGACAAGGTACTAACCTGCATCGACTGCGGTTCCGAGTTCGTCTTCACCGCCGGGGAACAACTGTTTTTCCACGACAAACGGTTCAAGAACGAACCCAAGCGCTGTAAGACCTGCAAGTCGAAGCGCGTGGCCGTCCTCACCTCCGCGCCTCCTCCGCGCGCCGCGCACTACACTCGAGTCGAAACTCGCGCCACCTGCTCGCAGTGCGGCAAGGACACAACCGTGCCCTTTCGCCCCACTCAGGGCCGCCCCATCCTCTGTCGCGAATGCTTTACGCAGAAGAGGACCGTCGCCTCCTGACCGCCGGAAACGCTGTCCGGAAGTTAGCCGCGGAGCGGCGGCAGAATAAATCGTGCACCCTTCACCGCCTCATAGCGCGCGGACCGGCGGTATGCGCTACGATAGTTCCGTGCCCACCTACCACGTGGAGAACTTCGGATGCCGCGCCACACAAGCCGACGGCGCCGCTCTGGAACGTCAGTTCGAATCCCGCGGCCTCGCCCGCGCCTCCGCCGCACAAGCCGATCTGGTCATTTTGAATACGTGCACGGTCACGAATTCCGCGGATCAGGATGCTCGCGCCGCCATCCGCCGGGTGCAGCGGCAGAATCCGCTGGCAAGAATCATCGTCACCGGATGCTACGCCCAGCGCGCTCCCCAGGAAATCTCTGCCCTGCCCGGCGTAACCTGCGTGGTCGGCAACTCCCACAAACATCAACTCGCGGAAATTGTCTTGCCGACTCTTTCGGATTTGGGGTGGCGCAGCGCTTCCAGCGCTGCGATAGAGCCTATCAATTCAGGTGCGGCTTCAGCCGCTGAGGGAATCGCATTCGTTCCTCTAGAGAGTCTTACTGCCCGAAGACCCCTTCGACTTCGCTCAGGGCAGGCTCCGCCGAAAGGCCGAAGCCCGCCTTTTCGTCTCCGACATCTTCGCTCACACCGAACTCCTCGCCGCCCCCGTGTTCGATGCCGCCGGCTCTCACGAAAATGACCGCACCCGCCCTAACCTCAAAGTGCAGGACGGATGCGACAACCGTTGCTCGTTCTGCGTGATTCCGAGCGTCCGCGGCCACAGCCGGTCGTTGCCGCTCCCGCAAATCATTCGCGAGGTGAACTCGCTGGTAGCCGCAGGCTACCGCGAAGTCGTGATCAGCGGCATCAATCTCGGCCGCTGGGGACGTGATCTGGGTGCGGGCGGAGCATGCCCTGAGCAAAGTCGAAGGGGGCTTTGGGCGGAGCCTGCCCTGAGCGAAGTCGAAGGGGGCTTCGGCACGATGAAGTCCGCGGTGGACGCCTCGAAGCCCGAGGCCCGAAGCCGCGAAGCCGTTTTCGAGTCTCTCATCCGCGCCATCCTCCATCAGACCCAGCTCGAAAAGCTCCGCATCTCCTCCGTCGAGCCCATGGACTGGTCGGACGAACTCATTGCGCTGGTGGCCGCTTCGCCGCGCATCGCCAAGCACGCGCATGTGCCGCTGCAATCCGGCAGCGACGCGGTGTTACGCCGCATGCATCGCAAGTACCGGCCCTGGCACTATCGCGAGAAAATTGAAAAGATTCGCGCCGCCATGCCCACCGCCGCCATCGGCGCCGACGTCATGGCCGGATTCCCCGGCGAGACCGACGCAGAATTCGAAGCCACCCGCCGCCTCATCACAGAGCTGCCTTTCACTTATCTGCACGTCTTCACCTACTCCGCGCGTCCCGGCACGCCGGCCGCTGCCATGCCGAATCAAGTCCCGGTACAAGTCGCCCGCGAACGCAACAAAATCCTGCGCGATCTCGCCGCCGAGAAGAAGCTCGCCTTCATGCAATCGTTCCTGGGAAAACCGCTGGAAGCCATCACGCTCAACTCGTTCATGGCGGCGCTGAGGCAGAGTTCACCGAAGCCCTCACCGACAATTTTCAAAAGCTGCGCTTGCAGGGACGCCACAACGCAAATCGGTGGATCACGGCGCACATCGAAGGCGTGGAAGACGGTGCGCTGCTAGGAAATGTGGCAGTCTTGGCGGAATCGGCGCTGGAAATAGTCTCGTAAACGACTCCCTGAGTAATTCATATGGTCAGTCTGTTCTGAAATTTCCATCTCTGCGGATCGCCGCAGCCGGACTGGGAGCATTCCGCTTTCCGACGCAGCGGCTCTTGGTTGCGGCTGTGATACAATCCGGGCCGCAAAGTCGTCCGGTTGAGAAACCTCGGCTCCAGCTATACATCTTTCGCCGACTGTTCGACGCCGGAGAAGGCCGGCTAATGCGATTTCGTTGGTGCGCCGCCGCTTGCGGCTAGTACAAACGAGGTGCTCATGTCCGTCGCAGCTAATCCCCCTTCCGCCCCATCGCCGGCCACCAAGCCGGCAAGCGGAGAGCCCGGTTGCAGCCATCCTGATGGCCTTAGTCACGGCCACAATCGTCGTGCTGGCCTGGATCGGAGCGACGCCCACTACGCCTTGGCAGCAGGGCTACGATCCATTCGGGCACTGGTGGCTTTCGACGATGGTCGCCGCGCTACCCGTGATCGTGCTCCTCGGCACTCTGGCCATCTTCCGGATGAAAGCTCACTACTCCGCGTTCCTGGGACTGGTCACGGCTCTGGCGGTCGCTACCGGCCTGTTCCATATGCCGATCAAAATGGCGAGCATTACTGCGATTTATGGCGCCTGCTATGGATTGTTTCCGATCGGCTGGATCATCCTGAACGTCATCTTTCTCTATCGCATGACGCTGTTGACCGGACGCTTCAAGGTCCTGCAGCAGAGTATGACAGGCATCACTCAGGATACGCGGCTGCAACTGCTGCTGATCGCCTTTTCCTTCGGCGCGTTCTTTGAGGGCGCATCCGGGTTCGGAACGCCGGTCGCAGTGACCGCAGCGATTCTGATCGGCTTGGGCTTTAAGCCGCTTCAGGCCTCGGGCCTGTCCCTGATCGCCAATACTGCACCCGTGGCCTATGGCGCACTGGGCACGCCCATCATTGCCCTGGCCGCGGTCACCGGCTATTCCGAGTTCACTCTGGGCGCGCAGGTTGGCCGCATCCTGCCATTCTTCTCCGTACTGGTGCCGTTCTGGCTGGTGTGGGCGTACGCCGGGTACAAAGGAATGAAGGAAATCTGGCCGGCCATTGCGGTGGCCGGTGTTACCTTCGCCATTCCGCAATTCCTGATTTCGAACTTCCATGGGCCGTGGCTGACGGACATTGGTGCGGCCATCGTCTCGATGTTGTGCCTTGTCCTGTTCCTGAAGATATGGCAGCCGAAAACGATTTGGGGACACGAGGGACACCAGGAAGGTGAGCATCGCGCCGCTCGCGGCCAGCACGGTTACAGCCGTGGCGAGGTCGCTCGCGCCTGGCTGCCGTGGCTGGTGCTCAGCGTATGCGTTTTCTGCTGGGGCACGACCACTGGCAAGAAGATCATGAACACTCCGGAAAAGGTGTTCCCATCCCTGAGCACCTGGTCGACTCCGCCGAGCAAGATCACCAACCCGCAGATTCCCGTGACCGGTCTCAACAAGCTTTCGCAACGCATGCCTCCGGTGGTGGTGAAACCTACGCCCGAGGCGGCAGTGTTCGGCTTGAACTGGATCTCGGCCACGGGGTCGGGCATCCTGTTCGCGGCGATCATCTCCGGCTTCATCATGGGACTCTCGTTGCCGAAGATTGTTGCCATGTGGTGTCAAACCATATGGCATATCCGGTTCTCGCTGATGACCATTGCGGCCATGCTCTCGATTGGCATCATGACCCGCTACTCGGGCGTGGATGCCACGATGGGCCTTGCGTTCGCGCGAACCGGACATTTGTATCCCTTCTTCGGTACTTTGCTGGGGTGGCTGGGCGTGGCCCTGACCGGCTCGGACACCGCGTCCAACGTGCTGTTTGGCAGCCTGCAGAAGATCTCCGCGCAGCAGATCGGGCTCTCTCCGGTCCTGATGAGCGCAGCCAACAGTGCGGGCGGGGTGATGGGCAAAATGGTCGATGCGCAGAGCATCGTCGTGGCCAGCACCGCCACCGAGTGGTACGGACACGAAGGCGACATCCTGCGTTACGTGTTCTTCCACAGCATCGCGCTGGCGGCTCTGGTGGGAATCCTGGTGACCCTCCAGGCCTATGTATTCCCGTTCACCCGTCTGGTGGTTCATTAGGCTGGTTCGTTAAAAGAGGTTGGGTAGGGAGGTTCGGTAGGGTGGTGCGCTAGAGCCGCGTCCAGCCCGGGCCGCGCAACCCCGCGCCTGGGTAAACCTCTCGCACCCTAAAGTGCATCTCAGGTCAGCGCGCATTTCATGCGCCTGAGTGGCACCCCTGTGATCTGGGTTGCCTTCCGAAGGCGCGTTATAAACCGGCTATGCGTTTCTGTGCCAAAAGCGCGCGGTTCTTGATTCTGTTCTCCCTCGCCGGTTTCCCCGCCGGATTGGCGCAACAGAAGCAGGGAGAATCGAACGGTGCTTATCGAGCCACTCGCGACGACCCCGGCGCACAGCGCCCGACGACCAGTTCCCGGCCCCTGACTCCGGATGAGGGATTAGCGATTCTCGGCGCCGCACTGGATTCCCGTCATCATCGGGTTTCCACCTCCGACTGTTCTCACCTTGTCCACGCACTCTATGAGCGCGCTGGTTTCCCTTATAGGTACGCGTCCTCTTCCGACCTCTACTTGGGAATTGACGAATTTCAGCGCGTGACCAATCCGCAGCCGGGCGACTTGGCCGTCTGGCGCGGACATGCCGGGATCGTGGTCAATCCCGTTCAGCATTCGTTTTTCAGCCTGCTGAACTCGGGCCCCGGAGTCGATTCCTACGATGCGCCATATTGGAAACAACGGGGCCGGCCGCATTTCTTTCGTTACGTCAAAACAGCTCCCAGTGGCGTGCTCTCCAGTTCGCTCCGCACCTCAAGCTTGAATCCCACCACTTTGAACGACGCGAGACCGCAGGAGCCCGCGGCTGAGGACACCGTGCCGGATGCTTCGGAAGCGACCTCAAGCGAGAGCCGCTCCTCCACGAGGCCCGCGGCAAACCAAGCCGTGAGCACCACGATTCCTCATGTTCCCGTAGTGCATTTCAGCCGTCCCAAGCCCGATCAGGTGGAAGCAGCTTTCCGGCAAGCCTGCACGGACTCGGAAGAAAGCCTCCGTGCGCGGGATCTCTTCAGGTCAGCTCAACCTCTAATTGTGTTCGACCATTTCACAGTAAGCAGGGTTCACATCGCGGGAAACCAGGGTTGGGCAGAGGTTCAGATCGACAAACTGCTTTCTCTTACAGGCGGCAAGGCGGACGTGCGCAAGCGCTCGGAACGCCAACGATGGCCTCTGATTCGCCGCGACAAAACCAGTTGGGAGCTGACGCCTCCGCGCAGCACGATCTACCTTCCTCAGCCCATCGCCGCGCGCATCCTGGCGCAACAACTCGCCCAGCTTACCGAGGACAGCCCGACTCCACGACCAAGCCCCGGCAGAAGGCCGACTTGGCGCGGCTTCTGAATTCGCTCCTGCAAGAATAGCCGCCCTTCCGAAACTCACGACACCGAATAACGAAATCAGATCTCGTCGGGAGCGTCGGGATCGGGTTCGCGCACTGGAGCCTCCGGATTCTCAGGAGGGCTCGGCGGTTCCTTGATGGGCGGCGGCGAAGGCTCCGAGGGTTCGCGGAGATAGTAACCGACGGGCAAGGGCGTATCGAATTGCGTTTCGATTAACATGGCATATAGGATGCGAGAAGCTCTTCTCCGGGATCACGGCAGTTTTTCCAACTTCTGCCGCGTGGTCTGTTTGACTTCTTCGTCTCGCGCGGATTCGGCCATCCGCGGTTCATCCATTTCCTTCTTGATTCGAGCAAGTATCGCCTGATTAGTTTCTGGCTTGGGCTTGTTCTTGTACATACCTGCACGATGTCACGAATCCAATTGCGATTACAGGTCAATTTGGTACACATTGCGGGGAGTTTCACGATCATTTTCGTACCGTGCGGTTTTGACCAGCTATGCTAATCCCGCGAACTGTAGTATCCGAACTGTGATGCAACATGCCCCTTTCACAGGGTCGGAGCATTGGACCATTCGAAGACGAACAGTGTCAGAGGATCGGCGGAGGTTATAAGGCGGTGAAGTTCAGATTTTTACTGTTTCTCTGAATGGAGCCAACATTGCTTCCGCCGATCCAGAGTCCAAAATCATGAAACCGCGGGGGAAGCGTGACCGACAAAGTTAGCCTTCAGCCCCAGTGGTCGTGTTGATGGCTATTGCAGCTTCGCATATTCCGCTTGGCTTCTTTCAGGATGGGGATCTCCGGATCGGCGTCTTTCCAGAGGCTGAGGAAATCCCGATAGGCGGCTTTGGCCTTGGCCGAGTCGCCGGAGAGGACATAGGCGCGGGCCAGTCCCAGATGAGCCAGCGAGGCCAGCGGGTAGTTAACGGCCAGCCCGCGGTGGTCGAGGAACTTCTGGAATTCGCGAGCGGCGCCAGCTCCGTTGCGGTTGGCGAGATAGGCTTCGCCTCGGATGTAGGCGGCGTAAATGGTGCCGATCTGGAATGGGGGTGGCTCGCCGAATTCGTAGGGGGCGACCGCTTCCAGAGCCACCATGGCATCGCCGGGCTTCTGGTTGCCCAGAGCGATCGCGGCCCGGACAATCGGGAACCAGTACAGCTTTAAAGTGGTGTTGGTGGGATAGGCCTTCTCCAGTTCGTCGGCGAGGGCGCGGGCGTGCGGGATGTCGCCAGCTCGGGCGAAAACGACTGCCGCGAGGACTTTGACATCGCGTCCCGGCGAGAGACTGAGAGCTGCGTTGGCTGCCTGGCGCGCCTGGGCAGCGTTGCCAAACTCGGCTTCGCGCAGCGCGCTGTTGGCTTGCCAGAGCGCAGCCGTTTCCTTGGAGTCCGCGCGTACCGCGGAATCGACCGCGCGGCGGGCGAAGTCACGCGCAGCCGCCAGACGGCCGTAATACCCCTCGGTATCGGACTGTGCCGCCAGTAGAGGATCTTCATCGCCCGGTTTGCCCGCACCCCATGCAACCTGCTGCGCCATGGCCGCCGAGTCGTTCTGAAGAAAGGCGAGGTAATAGGCCATTAGATGCAGCGAGCCGGCGTCCAGCTTAAGGGCAGCAGCGCTATCGAGCGCGGCCTTGGCCTTGTCGAACTGGCCAAGCGCCAGGTAGACGAGACCGATGTTCTGGTAGCCAACAACCGTGTCGGGAGCAAGTGCAATGCCCCTTTTGAGTTCAGGCAGTGCCTGGTCGTACTGACCGAGTGCCGAGTAGTTCGCGCCGAGGTTGCCGTGAGGAACGGAATCGTTGGGATAGCTTTGCACCCAGAGCTGGTAGGTCTGCGCCTCTTTTTCGAGTTCGCCGGTAACGATGTAGTAGTAATTGGCCGAGATGCGCAGTTTCTCGCGCTCGCTCACCCGATCACGCAGTTGGTACGCCTTCTCCAGTTCCTGCGCGGCGCGAGTGGGTTGCCCGAGGTTCGAGTAGTTCAAGCCCAGCAACGCATAAGCGGTCGCGAAATTAGGATCGAGTTCGATGGCACGCTTGTAGAACGAAATGGCTTCGGCTGGCCCCTTCTCGCGGGCCACGCGGACGCCCATGCTGAAGGCCTTGAGGGCGTCGAGCGAGTTGGTGGTGGCTTCGATCGGAACATCGAACTTCTGCACCGAGGCAAGAGATTCTCCCAGCTTGGTGCGCATCGAGGTCGCGACCTGATCGAGGGTCTTCAGCACGCTCTCCTTGCTGGAAGCTTCGCCCTGCTCCTTGGCGAGAACATCGCCGGTATTGCAGTTGATCGCTTCGAGACCAATGACGTATTGCGTGCCCAGCCGCGAGATGGATCCGTTGAGCAGTGCCTTGGTCCCGGTGCGCAGACAGATTTCGCGAGCCACGTCGAGGGTGATCTTGTCGCCAGGCTTGCGGCCCATAAGTTGCATGGTTTCGCCGACGCGGCGCTCCGAGAGGATATTGAGGAATGGCGACTGTCCCAGATCGACGGCCAGTGCCTGCTTCAGCGCATCATCGAAGACTGCATCCCCGGTCTTGTTGTCAAAGTCAGCCAGCACGACGGTGTCTTTTTCCGTGAGCGGCGCAGTGGCAACAGAGGAGGTCAAACGCGAGCGCCAATAAACGCCGCCGGCGATCAGAGCCACAACTAAAACGGCGGCGGGAACCAGAACTTTCCAAAGTTTCCCGCCTGCGACCGGAACCTCTGCGGCTTTCACCGCGCCCGATGACCCAGATGAAGCAAGTGCAGGCGCGGAACCAGAGGTTGGCGACGTCTGGACCGGTGGAGAGCCGCTGTCTCGTGCTATGGGCACCGTCCCCGACGTAGCTGCCGCAGGTCGTCCGCTCGCCGTATCCCGTTTCAGCCGCTTCAGTTCCGAGCGCATCTCCGCCGCGCTCTGATAGCGCAGCTCACGGTCTTTCTCCAGCGCCCGGTTGATGATGTCTTCCAGCTTCGGCGGCAGGTCGGGATTCAGCCGTATTGCGGGAACCGGGTCATGATCCAGAATCTCGCGGAAGATGACCGCAGAGCTGTCGCCGCGAAAAGGCAGCTGCCCGGTCGCCATCTCATAGAGCACGGCTCCAAACGAAAACAAGTCGCTGCGCGCATCCAGTTCTTTCGCCCGCGCCTGTTCCGGAGACATGTAGGCAACCGTGCCCAGCGTTGATCCGGGACTGGTCAGTTGTGCCCCCGCGATTTCGGTTCGCGTATCCTCACTCTGCCCGCTCGCATCCGCCATGACCTTGGCCAGGCCGAAATCGAGTACTTTGGCGTGACCACGCTTGGTCACAAAGATGTTGGCGGGTTTGATGTCGCGGTGAACGATCCCTTCAGCGTGGGCTGCGTCCAGCGCATCCGCAATCTCAATCGCCAGCGATAGAATCAACTCGATTTCCATCGGACGGCCGGCAATGCGGTGCTTCAGCGTCAGCCCATCCAGATACTCCATGGCGATGAACGATTGCCCATCGTGCTGCGCGATTTCGTAGATAGTGCAGATGTTCGGATGGTTCAGGGCCGAGGCCGCCTGCGCCTCACGCTGGAAGCGCGCCAGCGTTTGGGGATCTTTGGCCAGCGCATCGGGCAGAAACTTCAGCGCGACGAATCGGTGCAGGGTTAAGTCTTCAGCCTTATAGACCACGCCCATGCCCCCGCCGCCGAGCTTTTCAACGATGCGGTAGTGCGAGATGGTCTGGCCGATCATCAGGGGCAAATCTTACGTGGATGAAATGGGCCAAGTCAATGAAAGCCGCGGAGGCGCTATGACGAAGGATGGTTGGCATAAAATCGCCATATCACTCGTTGACCGGGTGCGTGAGTGAAATAAAGACTTTGCCGTGTGTCCGATCCTCATCGCATTCATGGCAGAAGGGTGGGGCAGATCAGCCCGGCCTCCGAATCCCCATGTTATAATCTCCTATTCCCAGTCGCTTAGCGCGCGGAGGACCGTATCGACAAACGTTTTATCCGAACCAATGACCGCATTCGAGCCCGCGAAATTCGCGTAATCGGAGACGAAGGTGAACAGATCGGCGTGATGCCTCCCTTCGAAGCGCTCAAGTTGGCCCGCAGCAAGAACCTGGATCTGGTCGAGATTTCGCCCACCGCGCAGCCTCCCGTCTGCCGCATCATGGACTACGGGAAATATCTCTACCAGCAGGAAAAGAAAGAGCGCGAGGCCAAGAAGCACCAGAAGACGATCACCGTAAAAGAGGTCAAGTTCCGCATCAATGTGGACGACCACGATTACGAGACCAAAAAGAATCACGTGCTCCGCTTCCTCGATGGAGGCGACAAGGTAAAGGCCACGATCTTCTTCCGCGGCCGCGAAATGACCCGCACTGGTTTAGGTCGACAGATACTGGAGCGGTTGATTAAGGACGTGGAGGCGCAGAGCATCGTGGAGTTCCGGCCGCGGCAGGAAGGCAACACTCTGCACGCCATCCTGGCGCCGAAGAAAACGGCGGCCGAGCGCGAGAAGGAACGAGAACGGGAAGCCAAGCAGAAAGCGAAGGATGAAAAGAAGCTGGCACAGGAAAAAGAAAAGCCGACGCCGGAAAAGCCGGCAGCGGAAGGCGACAAACAACCGGCGGCAGCAGCAGTAGCCGAAGAAGCTCCGAATCCGGTTTCGCAGGCTTAAAAGTTCGCCTGATTATTCTGCGTGAGTCAGGGCGCAAGTCGCGCACACGATTCCAGAGCACACGATTCCAGAGCAACAGAACAAGAATACGAGAACTGCACGGCCCGCCAACTGGCGGCCGGCACCTGATTCGAGGAACTTATCGAGGAACTATGCCGAAATTGAAAACGCACAAAGGCGCCGCCAAGCGCTTCAAGAAAACTGCCACCGGCAAGGTTAAGCGCGGACATTCGGGCCTGCGCCACATGCTGACATCCAAGGCCCACAAACGCAAACGCAAATTGGGCACATCCACGCTGGTGAGCGACGGCGACATCCGCAAAGTAAAGCGGATGATTCCGTATCAGTAAGTTTAGTGGTCAGTGATCAGTGGTCAGAAAGTCGAAGGGTTCTCTGACCACTAGCCACTGATCACTGAACACTGATTTAGGCGCGTGAAGAGGCCAGCGATAGCCGCCACGGCGAATCGTCCTTACCTCCAGCCGCCAGTACATAGAAAGTAAAAAGGAGAAAACCATGCCACGTGTAAAACGCGGAACCAAACGCCGCGCCAAGCGCAAAAAAATCCTAGACCGCGCAAGCGGATATTTCCTCACGAAATCAAAGCTCTACCGTTCCGCCAAAGAAGCGGTAGAACGCGGCCTCAAATTTGCATACAGCGGGCGGAAGCAGCGGAAGCGGCAGTATCGGTCGCTTTGGATTGTGCGGATTGGAGCGGCTTCCAAGCTGAATGGGTTGAGCTACAACCAGTTTATCCACGGGTTGAAGAAGGCCGGGGTGGAACTGGACCGCAAGATTCTGGCGGACCTGGCGGTTAGGGATGCGGCGGCGTTTAAGACGCTGGTCGAGCAGGCCAAGGGCGCGCTGGCTTAGGAGCGGGTTTCGGGCCTCGGCTTTCGGGCTTCGGCTTTCGCTTCCGCTCAGCGGTCGCAATTCACTTGCGTTTCGATATAGCTGTGGCTCTGAAGAACGCCTTGTCGTGACAGAAACTCCTTTCTGGGCCGATGGTCGGGTAGTCAGGCTGGGGATCCTTCGACTCCGCAAACCGATTCCGCTTCGCAAATCGGTTTGCTCCGCTCAGGATGACAATTCTTCTTTAGAAAGTTCAGTCTGAAGCGTGGCGTATACCGTTTCCAAATTGACGAATTATTCGGAGGCGGCGCTGGAACGCGCCTCCGCTGAACTGCTTTCTGCGCTCGGCGATGAAGCCGCCGCCGTGAAGAACGAGGCCGAGTGGAAGACATTTCGTGATCGATGGATGGCACGCAAGAACGGCGTGCTGACGCGGATCAATGACCTGTGGCTGAAGGGTTCGCCGAAAGGAGCGAAGC
>CAVYVQ010000026.1:0-120764 GCA_963771895.1 uncultured Acidobacteriaceae bacterium
TAGGCGGCGATCCGGCCCGGCCCCATTCGTAATCGGAGTAGAGCGGCGAGTGCACGGAGTTCAGCGGAATCGCGCTCCCGCGAAACCATTCGGCAATCTCTTTGACATGGGCCTTGCGGTTGGCATAATCGAGGTGCTGCCGCGCCGCGAAAATCTCGATCGCCTGCACTCCGCTGCGAGTCAGGCCGTCCAGAATTCCCGGATGCAGCCGCTCCCTCACGTACAAATACGTCGATACCGCTCTCAACATGCCCGGTCCTTATTTGAAAATTGTCGATTGATGATTGCTGATTAAACCAAAAAACTCAGCGGCTTCGCTTTTCAATCAGCAATCAACAATCAGCAATCAGCAATGTCCTAGTATCCCACGGCCTTTCCGTTGCTCCGTCCGTCGCTCGCGCCCAGCCGCTCGCCAGTCTTCGTATCGACGGCAACACACTCCGCATCGCTCCAATAGGGATACACGTTCCCACCCTCGTGCAGACCTATCTCCACGTTGTATCCCATTTTCCGCAAAGCCTGCACAGTGTCGGGCGAGAACCAGCGCTCCACGTTCAACACGTCCGGAAGCCACTGATTATGAAAGCGCGGAGCGTTCACCGCCTCCTGGATATTCATCCCGTAATCCACCACGCCCATCAGAACGTTGGCCACAGTCGTAATGATCTTCGAACTCCCCGGCGAGCCCAGCACCAGAAACGTCCTACCGTCTCGCACCACAATGGTCGGCGTCATCGACGATAACGGCCGCTTCCCGGGACCGATCGCATTCGCCGCGCCTTGAATCAATCCATCAGAATTCGGCACGCCCGGCTTGGCTGAGAAGTCATCCATCTCGTCGTTCAACAAAAAACCCAAGCCTTCCGCTGTGACCCGCGATCCAAACCAGTCATTGATGGTCGTTGTCACCGCAACCGCGTTTCCCTCTGCATCCACCACTGAATAGTGCGTAGTGTGCGGCGACTCGTGATGCGCCAGCGGCTGCGGATGAGCCGCCGCATATTGCTCAAGCTCGTTGAAAATCGCAGGCCGCTTCAATTCTTTGCTCACGGTCGCGTGGTCCGCATCAATCGATTCGCGCCACGCCGCGCCGTATTTCTTGTCGATGAGTTGCGCCACGGGAATCTTTGAAAAATCAGGATCCCCCAGGAATTCCGCTCGATCAAAAAACGCCCGCCGGAACGCCTCCGTCGTAAAGTGAATCGACTGTGCCGACCGGTCGCCAAGCCCGGCGAGATCGTATCCCTCCAGAATATTCAGCGACTCAATCAGAACCGTCCCCCCGGAAGACGGCGGCGGCGCGCTGATGATTTCATATCCGCGATACGTCCCCCGAACCGGCTCGCGTTCTTTCACTTCGTAATGCGCCAGATCGTCAGCCGTGATCAGCCCTCCGCCTTTCTGCATCGCTGCCGCCAATTCCCGAGCCAGCGCGCCGTGATAAAAGTCATCCGGCTTGGCGGCGATCCGTTCCAATGTCCGCGCCAGGTCAGGCTGGCGGAAAATCTCACCCGCCTGGTAGTAGTTGCCATCCCGTTGAAAAATTCGTCGCGACTCGGCGAACTTGCCCAGATGTTTATCATCCTGGAAATCGCGCGCCTCTCTCCAGGTCAATGCGTAACCCTCGCGCGCCAGACGGATCGCCGGAGCCATCACCTGCTTCAGCGTCAGCTTGCCGTATTTCTGTTCGGCATAAACCATGCCTGCAACTGATCCCGGCACGCCGATCGCCTTATATCCAATCACGCTTGCATCTTCGACAACGTTACCCTGCGCGTCCAGGTACATGTCGGCCGTCGCCGCCGACGGAGCTTTTTCGCGGTAGTCGAGGAAATGCACCTTGCCATCCGACATCCGCACCAGCATGAATCCGCCGCCGCCCAGGTTTCCCGCCGGCGAATGCACCACCGCCAGCGCGAATCCCGTAGCCACCGCGGCATCAATCGCATTGCCGCCGCCCTGCATGATCTCGACTCCGGCCCGCGAGGCCAACTCGTGAGCGCTGACCACCATGCCATGAGCCGCATGCACTGGCTCTACAGAACTAACGGCTCGCGGCACCCCCAACACTGCCACGGCCGCCATCAGCAGCAGAATCAATGATTTGTGCCGGAATCGCATGAAGGATCGAGGATGTTCAGAAACGCACTGACTCTTGAGGCTAGCCGACGGCGCCAAGCAGAGTCAAATCAGGAGATCGTGTAGGGCGGGCGCCCTCGCCCGCCAACTCTGTCCACAAGCAAAACCTCAAACCCTCTTCGACGACTTCTTCCGAGCACCAGACTTCGACCCCGCTCGTTTCGCCCGAGACTTCTTCCCCAGCGTCTTAGCCGCCACCATCTCATACGACTGCCCAATCAACGCCCGCAACTCGTCCCACAGCACCGCATCCAGCCGGTCCAGCATCACCCACTTGTAACGCCCCACATACGGCGACGGATGAATGTCCTCACGCTCGATCAGCTCCGCAAAAATCTCTGGCGTGCACTTGAAACAAAGCCGCGGATTGTCGAGGCTTACGATCGCAAAAATCTTCCCGCCGATCTTGAAGCAGAGGTCGTCGCCCCACTGCAGCTTCTCGGCGGCTAGCGGGAAAGACAAACAGTAAGCGCGGATGGAATCGACGCTCATACGTTGGCTGTTAGTTGATGGCTGCTTTCACACCTGTTCTCTCGCTTCGGCCAGCGCCACAGTCACGTCGATCTTTTTCTTGTTGCGGTAGATTGTCACCTTCACCGTGTCTCCGGCGCGATGGCTGTTCATCATCTGCGACAAGTCCATCTCATCTTCAACTTTTTCGCCGTCGATGGCCACGATCAAGTCGCCGCCCAGCATGATGAGTTTGTTGCCCAGATAGGCGCGCTCGGTGCCGCCGCGCAGTCCGGCCGCGTCGGCGGCGCCGCCGGGGGTCACCTGCAGAATCAGCAGACCGTAATCCACGGGCAAGCCCATCTCATCAGCGAGATCCGCGCTGATCGGAATGGTGCGCACTCCGAGCGCCGGCCTCCGCACCCGGCCGAGCGTCATCAGATCGTTGAGCACGGCCTTCGCGGTGTTGATCGGAATGGCGAAGCCGATGCCCGCGTTCTGGCCGACGCTGGAAAGAATCATGGTGTTGATGCCAATCACTTCTCCGTGCCAGTTCATCAGCGGACCGCCCGAGTTGCCAGGATTGATCGCGGCATCGGTCTGAATGGCGTCGCCAATGGTCGCGCCATTGGGCTCGCGCACCGGACGGATGGAACTCACGATGCCGCGCGTCATTGTTCCTGCCAGCCCGAATGGATTGCCGATAGCGTAAACCTTCTGCCCCACCTGCAGGTTGCGCGAGTCGCCGAGCACCGCTGGAACCAGGTCGGGCGCTTTGATCTGGATCACGGCTAGATCGTGCGCCTGATCCGTGCCCACAACCGTGGCCTTGTACTTCTTGCGGTTGTGCAGCGTGACTTCCACCTGTCGCGCGTTCTCGATGACGTGATAGTTGGTGAGGATGTGGCCTTCTTTGTCGATGACAAATCCCGAGCCTTGGCCATCCTGCGGCACAAGGCCATAGAAGAAGTCAAAGGTCATGACGCGCGAGGTGACATTCACCACCGACGGAATATTCTTCTTATAGACGCCGATGTTGTTCTGCTCTTCGCCGTCGAGTCCTTCGCCGCCGGAAGCCTCGGTGATCTCCACATGCGCGGGCTGGCTCAGCCAGTTCACCGGATTCGAGCTCGCCAGCTTCGCATTCGAACGCCAGGTAGTGAAGTAGAAGAACGCGCCGGCGATTATCAGCGCCAGGATTGCAGGTCGTATGAGTCTCATCGGAGTCAAACCTTCAGGGCCGCGAACCGGATTCTGAGAAGAAGGCCCTGATCGATTCTACGTGCGATTCTAAAGAATGTTCCACTCAGGAGCACGATGAACGGTCTCCTCTTGCCTGTGGATTTCTGCCTGTAAATATTCTTTCAGCGGAGTCGTGAGGAAGATAGCGAGTGGAATCAAATTTCTTGGTTCTTTGAAGTGCGTCGAGGGGGCCCCCTCCCCCACGGTCCCTTGGAATCATCGAGTTAGAGAAAAAATGAGATCTAATCTATGGCCATCAATAACTTGCGGGCAAAATCTTGCGTTCACAGGACTTAGCTCCAGCGCGGCGGGGAATGCATCTACCGCCTCCGCCTTGGGATGATGGGACCAATTCGGGGTTCAGGACAAGGTTAGATGTCACACGCTGGATGTGAAAATTTGGCGGCGTGACGGCTTTGTCACTCGTCATTTGCTCAAGCCGGCGTCGTGTTCAAGCTCACCCTTCTCGGACCCAGGGAACCGTCGTCTCGCTGGGGCCTCGCCAGCTTTCGGGAGAAGGCACAATAATGGACATCATTTGATGCTATAATAAGTGCCTATGAGAACGACCCTCGCGCTTGATGATGATCTCCTCCGCATCGCCCAGGAGTTCACCGGCGTTGCTGAGAAAACGGCGCTGGTTCGCGAAGCTCTCAAAGCCCTGATCGAGCGCGAAAGCGCCCGCAGATTGGCGTCTCTCGGCGGCACCATGCCGCGTTTGACGAGTATTACGCGCCGCAGGGTGCGGCCGCATTGATACTCGCGGATACTTCGGTCTGGATCGACCATCTTCGCTCGGGCAACAGAGAACTGCAAAGGCTCCTTGAGCAAGGACAGATTGCGATCCATCCGTTCGTAATTGCAGAACTAGCCCTTGGATCACTACGGCAGCGCGCCAGAACGCTTGCATTGCTGGATCTGTTGCCGCAGGTGCAGGTGGCGCGGATGACCGAAGTGAGGCTGATGATTGAGGCTCGCCGTCTTTACAACCTCGGCATCGGCTTGATCGACGCACATCTGATAGCCTCTGTCGTCATCAATCCATCGACGCTTCTATGGACTAGAGATAAGCGGCTGCGAAAAGCCGCTGAGGGTCTTGGGTTTCACGCAAACTTAGCTTAGCCGACAACCGACTCGCGTTCGGCCTCAGGCTTTGAGATCCGAACACAGCTTCGTCCAAACCTGCCGCACCTGTTCTCGCGTCTGATCGAGCGATCCGGAGTTGTCGATTACGTAGTCGGCGGCTTTGATCTTTTCTGACTCGGGAAGTTGCGCTGCCATGCGACGCTCGACTTCTTTGCGAGCCGCGTCCAGATCAAGCTTCTGGCGCGCGGCGAAGCGAGCGATGCGCTGCTCGTCGCTGCAGGTAACCACGATCAGGCGGTCGAAGCGTTTCGCCGCGCCTGCTTCGAGGATGAGCGCTGCCTCCACGACGGCGACGGCGTGAGGATCCTGCCGTCCCATTTCTTCCATCCATTCCTCCTGGCTGCGAATCACCGCGGGATGCACGATGCGATTCAACTCTTGCACGCGGGCTGGGATTGCCGAAGATAGGATTGCAGACGGCGAGACTGCGGCCGCCGGATTGGATTTTGCGGCGGGTGTGGCCGATCCAAAGGCAGCCTCCGCCAGCTTGGCGCGGTTCACGCTGAGGTCGGGATTGAGAATTCCGCCACCGAAATGGCGCACCACTTCGTTGTAGACGGGCTGGCCGGGCAACATGAGTTGGTGGGCAATGCGGTCGGCCAGGACGAGATTCGCGCCGAGGGCCACCAGCATGTCTCCGACCACCGATTTGCCGGAAGCGATGCCGCCGGTGAGGCCGACCTTCAGCATAGGTAGTGGCCAGTGGTCAGTGGCCAGCGGTCAGTTGGAGCGTCTTGCATAAAATCCTTTTAGAAAGTGTCCCGGAGTTTTTCAACGGCCAGCCAAAAGCGGGGCCACTGATCACTTATCACCGACCACGGACCCTTCTGGCCACTGACTTCCCTCTCCGCATCTTCGCGGCTTTCACAGTGTTGTACATCAGCATCGCGATGGTCAGAGGCCCGACGCCGCCAGGGACGGGAGTCAGCGCTCCCGCTACTTCGGCCACTTCCGGATGCACGTCGCCGACTAGCGTCGATCCCTTCTTTCGGAAGGCTTCTTCGCGTTTGGCGTTCTTGTACAACCTCCCGCCGAACAAGCGTTGAAAAATCGCCGCATCTGTGATCTTGTTCATGCCGACATCGATCACGGTCGCGCCGGGCTTCACGAAGTCGAGGGTGATCATACCGGCGCGGCCGATGGCCGCTACTAGAATGTCAGCGCGGCGGCAGACGTCCGGCAGATCTTTAGTTTTTGAATGGCAAACCGTAACCGTGGCGTTGGCATTGAGCAGCAGCATGGCTGCGGGCTTGCCTACGATGTCACTGCGTCCCACAACGACGGCTTCCTGGCCGGCGATTGGGATGTGGCTGCGCTGGAGTATTTCGATCACTCCGGCAGGCGTGCATGGCAACAGGCCGGGACGCTGGGTCGAGAGAAAGCCGACGTTGACCGGATGGAAGCCGTCGACATCTTTTGCTGGGTCGACGGCCATCAATATTCTTTTCGAGTCGACTTGCGGTGGCAGCGGCAACTGCACCAGGATGCCGTCAATCTCATCGCGCCGGTTCAGATCTTCTACCAGAGCGAGCAGTTCGGCGGTGGTTGCGGTTTCGGACGGGGTGTGCTGCTCGCTGTAGATGCCAACTTCTTCGCTGGCCTTGACTTTGCCCCGCACGTAAATCTCCGACGCCGGGTTGTGGCCGGCGAGAATGACGGCGAGGCCAGGGCGCATTCCGGCGGCAGCCATGGCCTTCGCCTCCGCAGCCACTTCGCTGCGGATGTCGCTCGCGATTTTCGTGCCGTCGAGGATTCTGGCGGGCATTCGGGCTCGGGGCCTCAGCTTTCGGGCGTCGGCTAGAAAATCTTACACCGCCGAAGAGGAGAAATTCACCACAGAGAGACTTAGTGGGGCTGGTGATCAGGGGTCAGGGGTCAGGGGTCAGGGCTAGCGGTCAGTCGCGGGCATTCGGTTTTGGCTGGGCTTTGAAGAACATTTCGAAAGCTCCAGAAGGATCTCAGTCGAGGTGCGCTTAATGACCACTGATCACCACTAATCACTGACCATGATCACTGACATCACTGACCGCTGACCGTTTCTGTCGTACAATGTTCGAAATGATCGCCAAGGACTTGCTGGAAATTCTGGTCTGTCCCGCTTGCAAGCAGCCACTCGAGTACCGCCAGAACCCGGAGAGCTTAAAGTGCACGCAGTGCCGCCGGGTCTATCTCGTGAAGGACGACATCCCCATCATGCTGGTGGACCAGGCCACGATCGAGGCCTAGCACTCTCGGATCGCCCAATTGTCGATTCAGCAGCCCGGGACTGACCGGGCCGGGGAGCCTGTCTGACTCCCTCCTGAGGTTCGCACTGCCACTCTTCCCTTAGACGTCTTCGCTGGAAGCCGGAGACTCCTGTCGGGGAATCGACGCGGGCGCGTTCCCGAAATGACACTCCGTGTCTTTTATTGGGACGGTTGGGGTTACCAACCGTGCCTCGGGGAAGCTCAGATGTTCGGAGGTTTCGCCGCAACTTCCAATATTCACAGGGGTTTATGAATCTAAAGCGGCCTGCTTTCCGTATTTAGAACAAGAAGGCAGCTGCGGCAACCAAATTGCATGCAACTTGCATGGCTGCCGATGAGTCTAATAGGCAAAAGCGGTCCAGGTCGGAGTCGGAGGTGATGACGGCCATGTTTGAGGAAACCAGGTTCGAACAGGAAATGAACGACAGAACGCATAACGATAAAGACCGGTTCACGGCAAACGAACTGGCCGCGTTGCGGAGCGATCTGCTGCAGGGCGGCATGATCGATTCCTATGAGGCGGCCGAATTGCTGCAGGTCTTCCTTATGGGGCGCGGCTATGGGGTTTCGCCCAAAGCGGCCCTGGATGCGGCGGGCCGCGTGGAGTCGGCGGGGTGCGCCCTGCCGGTTCTGCAGCATGAACTGGAGAACCTTGCGCTGGTGATGTAAGAGTTGCACGCGCGAGTTCACAAGGTTTTGACATTCTGGTTCGGCTGAGCAAGATTGGCCGAACCAGTTCCACAAAAGAGCAGCCGGGCCAACCAGCCCGGCTTTGTGGTTTTTAGGGGTCGGCCCGCGTTTCAGAATGTGTCTCTATGGCTTGGGCCTGACCTCTGCGAACGCGGGATCATTCTTCAGGCGCTCGGGAAATTCTTTTTCGTAGCCCGCGAGGCTAGGGCAAATGAAGTGGTGCGCGCGCGCGAATCCGAAGGATCTCATTTCGTTCATGGCCTCGTCGGCTGTCCAGCCTTCTTCGGCCATGCGGTAAGCGGCAACCATCATGCCGGTGCGGTCGTCGCCCAGGCGGCAGTGCACGAAGACTTTCTTGCCTTTGTTCTCATGCAGGAGTTTAAGAAACTTGACGAAGACTTCGTCCTTCGGCCAGGGACAGTGCCAGGGAATGGCTACGTATTGCATGCCCAGGCTGCGCGCCACTTTTTCTTCGCTGGCGTCATTGGCATGGGTATCGACCACGATGCTGACGCCCATCCTGGCCAGCGCTTTGAGGCCTGTGGTGTTGAGCAGGCCTCCGCGATAAAGGTTGGGAGTCACCTCGCCGAAATTCGGAACGCCTTTTTCTTCGAGGCGACGGCCGATCGCGCGCACTCGCGGGGACTGGGTTTCCTCTTTGGTCTGGGCCAAGGCGCCGGCGGCACATGAATTAAGAGCGACGAGAAACAACGACGCGATGGGAAGAATTCGGGTGAGGCGAAACCAGCTGGTCATAGGATTGATTCATCATAAATGGAGTGGAGGCAACCGAGATCGTCCCGGGCGTCGTTTTGGGGCGCTGCGGAATTGGCGTAATGTTCCAACTGGAACATTTCACTTTGCAGAAAATTTGCGGCGTAACTTGTTGATTCCTCGTGCGGGCTTTTGGGCGGATCAATGGAATTAAGGGCTTAGGCTGTGGAAGGAATGTCTACTTTCGAGGGGTCGGATGCCTACTAAAGTAGACTTGACAGGCTCGTGGTGTACTTTATAAGGTACGCGGCGGCGGGACCAAAGGCGGCCCAGCCAGAGTCTATGAGTGACCTGCATCCCCGCAGGCGATGTTACGCCACCAACCTCATGACTTCCGAGTTGCCGATAACTACTGCTTCCATTTGTTCTCAATCGTCGGCGGATGCTGCAGTGTTTGCATTACCACGCAATACTGTTCCGTTTTTGCCCGTAACGCGCTTAACTGCTCCACAGTTGCATGCGTTGCGCGGACGTCGAAAATGACTCTGATGCTCTGAAATCCGACGGGTGCTTCTTTCGATATGCCTAGCGTTCCTTGCAGATCCAGGTCGCCCTCGACCGTGACATCGATGCCTTCGATAGGTATTCCCATGGCCGCCGCTACCATTTGGCAAGTGATCTGCGCGCAGGCGGCTAACCCACCTAACAGTAAGTCTCCGGAGCATGCACCGGTACCCGCGCCACCGACTCCTTTGTGCGCTTGCGCCTTGTAGATCTCCCGCCCCAAGTCCACAGAACAGGCGATCGGTCCGTCGGTCTGGGCACCGTGCGCGGTCAGAGTGATTAGGGAACTGGCCGGGTCTTGCCGGTACCGGTCTTTCAGTGGCCGCTGCAACGATCGTACATCCATGAATGCCTCCCGAAACCTGAGGTATTATAAGGTGGTCAGCGCATAGTTTACTGTTTATCGGCGACTCATCAGCGGAGAGGAAGGTCTGTCGGGGTTTGTGTTGAGACCGCTGAACTTACGACTTCTCGGCGGTTGTCGGATCGATCATTGATTTGACTTCCGAGACACACTTCGCCGGGAAGCCTCCTTGTTCCGAGTGTTCTCGAATCATGTTTTCGTCCGGGGCAATATAGATACAGTAAACCTTGTCTGCCGTCACGTAGCTGTGCAGCCACTGGATCGTCGGTCCAAGTTTATTGAGAACATTACAGGATTTCTGCGAAATGGTCCGGACTTGGTCCTCGGTCGCATTTCCAATTCCCGGAACCTCGCGCTCGATGATGTATTTGGGCATGTTTATCCTCGCCTTTTCTTTTTTCTTTGGTCAGTTGTAAGCAAATGAGGGAGGCGAGCGCCTGCCGTTCCTGGTGCCAGCCTCCCGATTTGTCTTTCCATCCGCCATGTCTACCTTTTGGCCCACATCACTGGCACCGTCTGGCTGACTTGCGACTCCAAAACGGTTTGCCGCGCCAGGGCGGGATCGTAAATTAGGACCATCCCCAAGTCTGCGAGCGCGAGGGAATACACCCGAAGCCGTCCGTTTCTCTCCTTGAGGAACAGCGCATTCTTCCCGATGGTACTTTCGCTCCGGCTCCCGTTCAGCACACGCGCGACCGGGCGGCCCGATGCAGTGCTGATCAACGCCATTATGGGGGTACGGGTGGACTGGATGGTAATCGTGTAGTCGCCGGGCTGAAGGATGGTCGTGTTCCATTGAATTGGTTGTGCCAAGGTGAACCTTCCCTTGTAAGCGGGAATCTGCGCATTTAGGGTAACGATCGACAGGAGGCTCACGAACAGCGCTGTAACCAACACTCTACTTCCTTGCATTCTCAAATTCCTTGTCATGTCTTTCTCCTTTGCTGAGCGCAAACGGAAAATTCTTCCCGGAAACTTCTTGTGCTCTATCTCTAACAGCGAAATGGCGGGGCAAATCTGATCATGGGTTGAGAAATTTTCCTCTCTAAGCAGAATCGCTTGCTCGGCAGGACCGCGTGACCTCAGGTTGACATCCGACGCAGACGTGGCTACGCTAGCTCGGAAACGCTTCCCCTTGGGGCCTCTTTGTGGGGCAAAACTCTGCAATTGAGATTACGAAGCTTTTGCACGGCTGGCAGGGTGGTGACCGCGCGGCGCTCGATGCCTTGGTGCCAGTGGTTTACAAAGAACTGCATCGCCTGGCGCACTGCGAACTGCGCAAGGAGCGTCCCGACCATACGCTGCAGAGCACAGCGCTGGTGCATGAGGCTTATTTTCGGCTGGTTGGGCAGAACCTGCCGCAGTGGGAGAGCCGGACTCATTTTTTCGCGATCGCAGCCCAGCTTATGCGCCAGATCCTGGTGGACTATGCTCGCCGCCGTCGAGCCTCTAAACGTGGCGGCGGCGTCTGCATGCTCACCCTGGACGATGCTGTGGCCCTACCTCAGGGCAAGGATGTGGACATCGTCGCGATCGATGATGCCCTCAGTACACTTGCTGAGGTCGATCCGCGGCAGAGCCGCGTGGTGGAGTTGCGTTTCTTTGCCGGCCTTTCGCTAGAGGAGATTTCTGAGGTGATGGGGATTGCAACCGCGACCGTGCAGCGCGACTGGACCGCAGCCCGTGCCTGGCTGCATAGGGAGATTTCCCGGAGACCCATTTCCCGGAGACCCACGACATGAGTTCGGAACGCTGGGAACGGACCAAAGAAATCCTGGAGCAAGCGCTGCGGCTGGCGGCTCAGGAACGGCAACCTTATCTTGACTCGGCGTGTGGGGCTGATGCCGATCTGCGCCGCGAAGTGGAATCCTTGATCACTTCTCACGAGGAGGCCGGAAGCCAGTTTCTGGGTGTAGCCGCGCCGGAGGTTCTGCGATTAGTCCCACGGCGGACCCTCGCCTCGGGCACGAAGCTTGGATCGTACCAGATTATCGAGTTACTGGGTGCCGGCGGCATGGGCGAAGTCTATCGCGCCAGGGATCCCCGCCTCAACCGTGACCTGGCAATCAAGGTGCTTTCGCTGGACCGCTGTTCTCAACCCGAAGCCTTATCGCGCTTCGAGCGGGAAGCCCGTTCCGCCTGCGCGCTTAATCACCCGAACATCGTAACGATCTATGAACTCGGGCACGTGAACGGCACGCGCTTTATTGCGATGGAGCTGGTGGATGGAGAAACGGTGCGTAAGATGCTCGCCTCCGGTCCTATTCCATTCCGCAAGTCCATCGCAATCGCAGCACAGATCGCCGACGGTCTCGCCAAAGCACACGAGATTGGCCTCATTCATCGCGATCTGAAGCCGGAGAACCTGATCGTCTCTAGCGACGGCACGGCCAAAGTGCTGGATTTCGGTCTCGCGAAAGTTCGTAAGCTCGACCCCGCCCCGAGTTTGGATGGAAGTACTGCAATCACGGAGCATGGAACCGTGATGGGCACCGTCGGCTACATGTCGCCGGAGCAAGCCACCGGCGGCGATGTCGATTTTCGTTCTGACCAGTTTTCCTTCGGGTCGGTGCTTTACGAAATGGTCACGGGGAATCCAGCGTTCCATAAAAAGACCTATGCTGAAACAACGGCCGCGATCCTTCGCGATGACCCCGAGCGCCTCGGTGCCAGAATGCCTCAGGCGCCCGCTCCTTTCATTTGGATCGTGGAGCGCTGTCTCGCCAAGGACCCGAAGCAGCGCTATGCGTCCACACGGGATTTGGCTCACGACCTAGCCGCGGTGCGCGACCGCCTAGCCGATGTTCCTGCCCTCGGATCCGGACCTCGCCCGAACAACTTGCCGGTGCAGCGCACGGCATTCATTGGGCGGGAACACGAAGTGGCTGGTCTCCGCCAGCTCTTGAGGCGTGAAGATGTGCAACTCGTGACCCTCACCGGTCCGGGCGGCATCGGGAAGACGCGGCTTGCCTTGCATGTGGCGGGAGCGATCGCCGACCAGTTTCCAGGGGGTGTATGCTTTGTCGCTCTGGCGGCGATTACCGAACCAGGCTTGATCGCTTCTAGCATCGCGCAAGCGGTAGGGATTCGCGAGAGTGGAAGCCAGTCGCCGCAGGAAAGCTTGAAACGGTATCTCGGAGGGCTCAACCAGCCGATGCTTCTCTTGCTCGACAACTTCGAGCATCTTGTCTCCTCCGCGCCGGTTGTAGCGCAGTTGTTCACTGTCAGCCCGAAACTCAAGGTCGTAATTACAAGCCAGGCGCCGCTTCACATCTATGGCGAACATGAATTCCCGGTACCCCCGCTCGCGTTACCCGACTCCAAATCCACTCAGACTTTGGAAGTGCTTTCCCACGTTTCGGCAATCGCGCTGTTTGTGGAACGCGCGAAGGCTGTCAAGCGCGAGTTCGTTCTTACCAGGGAAAACGCCGCGACAATGGCCGCCATCTGCGCTCAGCTTGACGGCCTGCCTCTCGCCATCGAACTAGCGGCGGCGCGGATCAAGCTGCTTTCGCCATCCGCCATGCTGGCACGCCTCGAAAGCCGCCTCAGCCTTTTGACCGGTGGCGCCCGCGATCTACCGACTCGGCAACAAACTCTTCGCGGCACCGTGGACTGGAGTTATGGGCTTCTCAATGGCGCTGAGCAAACTCTCTTCCGGAGGCTTTCTGTGTTTGCCGGCGGCTGCACGCTGGAAGGGGTGGAAGCCGTGTGCGACACAAAGGGCGACCTGGGCCTCGCAGTGCTCGACGGCATGGCCTCCATGGTGGACAAAAGCCTGGTGCAGCAGGTGGAAGAGGCCAATGCAGAAACCCGCTTCCTTATGCTCGGCACCATCCGGGAGTACGCCCTCGAACGCTTGGCCGAAAGCGACGATGAATCTGCGACTCGCCGAGCTCATGCCGCTTATTACCTCGTGCTTGCCGAAGAGGGTGCCGAGGACGCGGTCGCTCACCCGGAATGGCTCGACCGTTTTGAAGTCGAGCACGACAACTTCCGCATGGCTCTCGATTATCTGATCAAGACTCGCGATGCCGACTGGGGCCTCCGCCTCGGCGCCGCCTTGTTTCGCTTTTGGGAAACGCGGGAGCATCTCACGGAAGGGCGGGATGCTATCGCGCGGCTTCTCGCGCTGGAAGGGGCAGCGACGCGTGCGAAACACCGGGCGCGCCTGCTCTTCGCCGCGGCGGTGCTGGCGGGCGGGCAAGGCGATTACGACGCGGCGCGACAAATGTTTGAAGACAGTCTGAAGTCCTGTCTCGATCTCAACGATAACCGCGGGGTTGCGGTCGCGCTAAACGCATTGGCCGTCAACGCACGCGATCGTGGCGAACTCGCCGAGGCATCCTTACTCTTCGAGCGATGTGTGTTGATATGGAAGGATCTCGGCGATTCCGCTGACATTGCCCGCGCCCTCAGCAATCTCGCCAACGTGATGAAGTTGCAGGGAGATTATGCGCGCGCGTCCGTGCTTTACGACGAGTGCCTGACCATGTTCCGCAAGGCTGGAGATGCAGCCGGCGTAGCCTGGACGCTGAACTACCTTGGAGACGTCGCTCGCGAGAAAGCGGATGTGGTTGCCGCGCGCTCGTTTTGCGAACAGAGTCTGGCCGCGTTTCGCCAACTGCGGGATGGTTGGGGGATTGCCAGCGCCCTCGCCGATTTGGCAGGTTTAAGCTGCGATCAGGGGAATAACATGGAAGCACGCCGTCTCTACGGCCAAAGCATCCAGATGTTCCATGATTTGGGTCACAAACGCGGCATCGCAAGGGCCCTCGAATGCCTCGCTGTAAGTGCCGCGGGGCAATCGAACGCCGAACAATCGCTGCACCTAGCAGGGGCCGCTGCCGCACTTCGCCAACGATTGGGCGCGCCGCTGACGCCGACCGAGCAAACCAGGCTGGAGAAGGCTCTGGAATTTGCACGCCGATCCCTTGGACATGCTGCGGGGCTGACGGCGTGGATGGAAGGCTGGGCGCTGCCGGTCGAACAAGCTGTCCATGAAGCGCTGAATGTCGACGCGGAAGCAGGTCTTCGGATTCGAGACTCCGCTTAAATCAATTCGCGGTGTTGGGATCGATCAGGCGCCGCACTGCCGAAATGCGATTTGCCGGAAAACCTCCTCGGCGTGCGTGTTCGCGAACCGTTTCCTCGTCTGGCGCCAGGTACACACAATAGACTTTATCGCCGGTAACGTAGGAGTGAAGCCATTTGATTTCCGGTCCCATGTCCTTCAACACGCCTACCGATTTTCTGGCGATTGCCTGCAATTCCGCATCGGATAACTTACCTGCACCCGGGATTTCCCGCTCGATCACGTATTCTGGCATGGCACACCTCACCGAGCGTTTATGGTAGCAGAATTTTCGCTCGAAAAGTGCATACCGCCGTGGCATCTACAACGCCAGATCGACCTTTATAAATCGGCGGCTTGTTCCTAAACGATCAGAGGCGCGGCAGAGGGGTCTTTACTTTTTCTTTGCTGCCGCCGCTGCGGCGGCGCGGGCGGCTCGTTCTTGCATGGCTAGCGTTACTACCTGGAGCATGTCGTCCTGGGGGGCCGGCTTGCCGGTCCAGATTTCGAACTGGCGGGCGGCCTGGTGGACGAACATTTCTATGCCGGGGATGATTTGCGCTCCGCGCTGTTTTGCCAGCTGCAGCAGGCGCGTTTCGGGCGGATCGTAGATCATGTCGAAGACGTAGCGGGCGTTGATTTCTTTTTCCTGCAGAGGGGTTTCGCGGGTGTTGCCCATGCCTACAGAAGTGGCGTTGATGATTACGTCGAAGGCGAGCTTCTTGAGGTCGGCGCGTTTCACAGAGCGCGCGCGGGCGCGGCGGGCCAGCTTTTGTCCGGCAGCTACATTGCGATTGAGGATGTAGACTTCCGCTCCCCGTTCCTTCAGACCGAAGACTGCGGCGCGGGCTGCGCCTCCGGCCCCCAACACCAGAATCTTTGCGTCCTGAAGAGTGGTCAGGCGGCGTTCGAGGGGGCGAACTATTCCTGAGGTGTCGGTGTTGAAGCCGTAGAGTTTGCCGTCCTGGGCGCGGACTACCGTGTTGCAGGCTCCGATCTTGGTGGTGTGTGAGTCGGTGTTGTCGAGGTGTGGAAGGATCGCCTCTTTGTACGGCATGGTGATGCTGAGGCCGTGGATGGGAATCTGGCGCACGCAGTTCAGCAGGTCTTTGAGCGTCTTCGCGTGCAGGGCGAGGTAGACGGCGTTGACGTTCTCGCGGCGGAAGGCTGCGTTCATGATGGCGGGCGAGAGCGAGTGGGAGACGGGATCTCCGGCGACTCCGTAGACGCGGGTGGCGGCGTCGACAGTATCGATGCGGTAGACGCTGCGGAGTTCCTGCGCGGTGGCCTGGCCGGGAGCAGTTTCTTCTCCGGGACCTAGGGCGGCGAAGGTGAAGACGCTGCCGGCGCGGACTCCTAACGCGCGGCTGATGATGCCTTGTTCGCCCATGCACAGTCCGACTAGAGAGTGGTTGTCGGCTTGGCGGCTTAGAAACTGGATCATGGTTACGTTGTCGGAGAGGGTGGTGGCGGTGCCGACTACTTTGTAGAAGTCGGCGGGAAAGACGCGCATCTTCTCCAGAGTTTCGTCGAGCTTCTTGGTTCCGCGAAAGTCGTGGAAGGACAAGATCAGCGCGGAACGGGCGCGCAGCTTCTGGAGTTGGGCGGGCTTGCACTTTTGGGCGGTGGAGAGTTCGACGTCAACCAGTTGGCAGCCGATGGCCGAGGCTTTCGAGAGGATGTCGAGCTGGGAGGCGATGGAGCCGCGGAACTTGCCTCCGCTCGCCACGCGGCGGCAGGTGGCAATGACGACCGTGCCAGGGTGAGTTTCGAGGAAGTGTTTGACTTTGGGAAGCGCCAAAGCGGGCTTCGAAATGTAATCTAACCTGAACTCGAGGAAGGAGTTATCGCGAACCAGGGCTTCGGCCTTTTCGACTAGTTCGGCGGGGTCAGGAGCGGCGACGACCACGCAGACCCTCGGCAGGCGCAGGGGGAGAAGGCGGGGCATGTAGCTGTTAGCGGCAGAAATCATCTTGAATCAATGGTTTGAATCATTGCTCTGTTTCGATGGTCCCATTTGAATTAGGTTCGGCGCGAATCTTACAGGGGCTTAATTGCAGATGCAACTAAAGTATTAAAAAAATTACTCGAAAAACCTATTTCCACAAATTGCCTGACACCCTCGTAACCTTGACCCCCTCTTACCCCCTTGTTACCTTCCAACAGAAGCCTTGTTTCCGCGACATTTTGCTGGAGAGGGGCATGGTGTCCCTTCTCGGAGGTAACATGAAGAAAACAGGATTGTTAGTGTTGTTGGTCGCGACGGCGGCCTGGGCGCAATCGGCGGCGGATGGAAGTGCGGCGGCCTCGGCCACCCCGGATGGGACGGTCCCGACCTCCGCCAACTTTCCCACGCAGCGGGTGCAGATGCCCACTTACGCAGATGTGTATTGCGCGGGTTTCATCAACCGCGAGACGCTGCCCGACGCCAGGTTTATCGCCGGCGGCTTGGATACCCCGTTCACCACGAAGTTCGTGAAGGGCGACGTGGTCTATTTGCAAGGGAGCGGCTATAGTGCCGGCGCGGAATACGAGATTGTGCGCGCTTTGCGCGACGTCAACGAGTATGAGATGTATCCGGGACAGCGCAAGCTGCTCAAGGAAACGGGACAGCCTTACATGGACGTCGGCCGCGTGCGTGTGATCGACACGCGCAGCAGGACGGCGGTGGCGCAGATCGAGTATTCATGCGATCCCATCAATCCGGGAGATACGGCGATTCCTTTCGCCGAGAAACCAATGGTGTCCTTTCACGCGCCGGTGCGTTTCGACCGCTTCCTGCCCACGGGCAGCAAGGTTTCAGGGCGCATCGTGATGGGGAAGGATTTTGATTCGGTGGTGGGAACGGGGCAGAAGGTTTACATCAACGTGGGATCGAATCAGGGCGTGAAGGTGGGCGACTACTTCCGCGCCACGCGGAACTATGCGGAGACGCTGCGCGATCCGGTGGATTCGCTCTCGTTCAAAGCCGCAATCAGTGAAGATACGCAGAAGAAGCAGCCGTCGGTAGATTCAAACATGTTCACCAGGACGAACGGTCCAGTGCTTCACATGAGAGATCTGCCGCGCCGCGCGGTCGGTGAGATTGTCGTTATCGGGACTACGGCCACCACGTCCACCGGAATGATTGTGTTTGCCATGGAAGACGTGCATGCTGGCGATGGCGTGGAGTTGGACGAACAGACGAAGTAGCAGTGGCTAGTGGTCAGTGGCAGTCAGTGGCTGTTGGTCAGTGAAACACTGGCGCTCGCAGCACAGAGGGAATGTCGCCGGGGACGGGTTACCGTCTCCGGTTTTGTTTTGGAAGAGCAATGGGCAGTGGTCAGTAAATCGAACGACCACTTGTGGTGATTTGCACCATCCAGTTCTGAGAAAAATCTGCGAGGGTTGCGCGCATGCCACCCGGCCAGCGGGCTCTTATTGACCACTGACCACGCTCTTACTGACCACTGACCACTGACCACTTTTTTCGCCGAAGATTTCGGCTGTGAAGGCTTCTATGGTCGCGCCTTTTTGCCAGGCGTCCGGGGGAAGTCCGGCTTTGCGGCAGGTTTGCTCCAGAAAAGTCTTGCGGTTCCAGGCGCGCTCGACCGGGACCTGGGGCAGCAGCAGGCCACGGCGGCCGTGCCAACTGATGAGCAGACCGTGGCAGCCGACTTCGATTTCTTCGGGGCGAATTGGTTTTGCGGGCGAGAGAATGCTCAGCTCGATTTCGAGACGCGGAGCTTCTTCCGGAGTGACGGGCGGGAAGCGGTTGTCGCTGAAAGCGGCAGCGCGCGCGGTTTCCGCCACGGCGCGGAAGACTGAGCAGGCGGGCAGAATGTAGCCGACGCATCCGCGCAGTTCTTCTTTGCGCTGATCTTCTCTAGCTCGATCTCTGAGGAGATAGAGCGAAGTGAAAACGCCGCGGGGTTCGGCGAGGTGAGGAGTGGGAGGGTCCAGGGAAATTTCGCGGTGCTGCAACGCCGAAGAAATGGAATCGTGGGCCAGGCACAGCAGCAGGGCGCGCTCTTGGGACGAAAATTCCTGGCCGGATAAGTGTTCACCGGAGTCCGCGCTGGTTGCGGGTTTGCCGCCTCCAGATTTACTTGCTTCCGAGGCAGCCACCGCCGCAGACGAATTATGTTGTAGGGGCGACATCGGCATCTGCCGGGCGCGGAGCCGGTTGCGGCTTGCCGCGCCGGCTGAGAATGAAAGCGCGGCGGCGGCGCTTGGACACGCGCCGGTCAATCTTCGACCAGAACGCGGCGAAATAATCTATCGCCGAAACCAGCGACACGCAGACTACGAACCAGATCGCAACGTAGGCGATCCAGTGCACGGGGAAGATGAAGTTTCCGTAAACCGGCCACTCTTTCCAGCGATGATCGAGAATTACGGCGACTACGGAGACGATCTGGACCACCATTTTGAACTTGCCTAATTCGCTGGCTTCGATGGTGAAACCGCCGGACGCAGCGATGGAGCGCAGACCGCTCACCAGGAACTCGCGGCCAATGATGATCACGGCGATCCAGGCCGGAACCAGGCTGGGATTGAACTGCACCAGCGTGACGAAGGCGGCGGCGATTAGAAGTTTGTCGGCCATGGGATCGAGCAGAATGCCCATGGTCGTGATCTGGCCGCGCTTGCGGGCGAGATATCCGTCGATGCCGTCGGTCATAGAGGCGGCAATAAATATCGCCGAGGCGAGCAGCTCTTTGGCGCCGTGTTCGCTGCTGAAATGATTGGAAGATAAAATCCAGATCAGCAGAGGAATACTGCAGATGCGGATAAGCGTGATGGAATTGGGCAGGTTCACCGCGGCTCAACAATCTTCCGAAGGCGACCGGAAGATAGTTTGATTATCCTCTACGGTGAGAGGGAACGCAATCATGCGCAGTGGGGGGTGGTTTGAATTTACCTTAGATACCTATGACCCTAAACCTTTTCGGTTATGCCGCGAGTGGGCCTCAGGGCTGAAGCCGGAGCCTCTCGTAGTCCTGGGCGGAACGATGAAATCGTGCTTTGCCAAAATTGCCCGCAAAGACGACTCATGAAATAGCTTCCAGTCGCCACTTGGTGCGGGTGTAAGCGATTCGGAAGCCTTTACGCTCGGCGTTTCGTTGGGAGTTGCTTCCCGCCTCGGCAACCATCATGGCCAAGTCGCAACCGTGCTCGAATGCGTAGCGCATGCGTTCGGCAAGGAGCGCGGCTTGCAGGCCACGACGGCGCAGCTCTGGGACGGTAGCCGCGCCCCCGAACAGAGCTACTCCTTCATGCGTGAAGAGTACTCCTGCGGCGCCAGGTTGACCGTCAAGTTCAGCGAGGAAGCGCACACTGTGCTCCCGAGCGGAAGAGATGTCGCCGAATTGCAGCAGAAAATCCTTAAGCTCGGGATGATCGTGGGACCAGCCCCTCATGCTTATGTTGTTCCAGAGCTGCGCCTCTTCCGGAGCGATAACGCGTACCTCGATATTGTCGGGATGCTCCACGGCGTGAGTTTCAACCCGACGGTAGAGAACGTTGCTGATCTCCACCGGTCTGTACCCACGGGCGCAAAGCAAGCCCAGGGCAGGGACGCCAACCAAGGGACTCACTTCATGTTGCACCCCCGCCCCGCGGTCGAAAAAGAAGCGTTCGATCGTGTCCAGCGCGGACGCGGTCAATTCCTCGAAGAGGCCGAGTCCAAAACTTTGGGTGGTTGGAGAGTCGATCCCATCGAAGACGGCGTATGCGCCTGCGCATTCAATCCATTCGGAGCCGCTGCGGGGAAATACTCGGCGGCGCGCTTCGGCGAACTGAAGGCACGCATGGCCTTCGGCACGCTCTAAGCGGCGTGAGAGCGAGACATCGGAAAATAACATTTTCAGCCGAGCTCCACTACTTCGGCTGGGCCGGAGTCATCGCGCCGGGCTTGGGCTGCTTGGCGATGATCTGATCTTTGATCTTGTCGTAGGTCGCCTGCGGGATAATCTTTTTATGGACCAGATCGAGCTTGGTTCGATACGGGCGGCCGTCGACAATTTTCTGCGAGTAGGCATCGCCGATGCCAGGCAAAGCCTTAAGTTGATCTTTGGTGGCTGTGTTGATGTCGAGCTTGTTGGCGGCGGCCGCGTTTGCCATCTGAGCTGGCGACGCCATCGCCTCAGGCTTTGAGCCCGGTTCCTGCCCTGCAACGACGATGCTTGGCAACGAGACCGCGAACAGCAGAGCTAGGAAGCTTACTGCAAGATTTCTGCAAATCGATTTCATAGGTTCTCCTTAAGCGTAAATGCCGCGCTGGCGAATGGTGTAGGCCACGCGATCGATGGCCAGCATGTAAGCCGCGATGCGATTATTCACTTTGTGCGTTTCGGCGTAGCGGACCACATCGCCGAAGGACGAGATCATGATCTCTTCCAGTTGCTCGTTGACTACGGATTCTTTCCAGAAGTAGCCTTGGCGGTCCTGCACCCACTCGAAGTAAGAAGTGGTGACGCCGCCGGCGTTGGCGAGAATGTCTGGGATTACGAAGACGCCCTTGTCGGTTAAGACATCGTCGGCGGCCGACGTGGTGGGACCGTTGGCGCCTTCGGCCAGGATGCGGCATTTCACGCGATCGACGTTGCGCGACGTGATGACGTTCTCGGTTGCAGCGGGGATGAGGATTTCGCAGTCGGTGGTGAGCAAATCGGCGGCGTCGTAGGCTTCCGCACCGGGGAAGCCGTGCACGGTTCCATTTTTCTGGCGGAATTCGACCAGACCGTTTAAGTCGATGCCATTCTTGTTGTAAAGACCACCGCCCACTTCGGCGATGCCCACAACTTTGTATCCGCCTTGATGCATCAGTTGGGCGGCGTTCGATCCTACGTTGCCGAACCCCTGCACAATTACGCGGCTGCTCTCGCGCGACAGACCAAGTTTCTTGATGGCCTCGTCGCACACCACCATCACGCCGCGGCCGGTGGCCTCGCGGCGTCCGCGGGAGCCCCCGATGTTGATGGGTTTGCCAGTTACGCACGCGGTCACGGTTTGCCGCATGTGCATGGAGTAGGTGTCCATCATCCAGGCCATGATTTGTTCGTTGGTGTTGACGTCGGGAGCAGGTACGTCTTTTTCGGGTCCAATGAATTCGATCAGTTCTGAAGTGTAGCGCCGCGTCATGCGCTCGATTTCGCCCATGGACATCTTGTGCGGATCGCAGATCACGCCGCCCTTAGCGCCACCGAACGGAATGTTGACTACGGCGCACTTCCAGGTCATCCAACTGGCGAGGGCGCGTACTTCATCGAGCGTGACGTCGGGCGCGTAGCGGATGCCGCCTTTGCCGGGGCCGCGCGCAATCGAGTGCTGCACGCGAAATCCGGTGAAGACCTCGAGGCGGCCATCATCCATCTGGACGGGGATGTAAACCGTAAGCTCGCGGTTGGGATAGCGCAGAACCCGCCACAGGCCTTCATCAAGATTGAGCTTCTGGGCAGCCAGGTCAAAGCGCGCCCGCTGCGACTCCCAGGGATTGCTTTCTTTGTCGACTTGCGGTGGGGCGGTGAGCGTGGTCATAAATGGGTCTCCGGAATGAGTGCGATTCGAGATGTTGGCCGGCGCCGGGACGAGTTCCCGGAGTGAACGGGCAAACGTTCAGAGTATATGAGCCGGGATGGTGCGGAAGCAAGGCAGAGCGGTGTAACGCGGGCCGAGTTCCACCCCACTACTTTTTCTGCGAATCCTGAATGAGCACCAGGTCAGACGGTGAATCTCCCCGCACAAAAGCCAGACTCTTGCCGTCAGGCGACCATTGATACCAGTAGATCTTCAGCGCGGTGAAGTTCGTCAGCTGGCGGCCGGGACCGCCGTCGAGGGGTTGCACCCACAGATTGTCCACTCCCTTGTCGCGGATCGGGTAGACAATTCCCTTTCCGTCTGGGCTGAAGCGCAGCACCCCACGATGGCGCGGATCATACTCGAGGGTGCGCAACATTTTACCTGACTCGAGAGATACTAACGCGATGTTCGGTTTCTGACTTTTGAAATCGTAGGTGCCCAGTACCGCCGTCTTCCCGTCGCGCGCAATGTCGTGGCCCTCGGCATTTGCCGCATACATGGTCGAAACGCGCTCCGGCTTGCCGCCATCGATGGGAACCTTCATATAGGCCGCTGCAGCCGAGTCCATGTAGAAGACCGTCTTTCCATCTGGCGAGCACATGGGGTATAGATCCCTCTTACCTTCGGTGATGCGGCGCAGGCCGGTGCCGTCGGCTTCGCTCCGCCAGATGCTGATCCCCAAAGTCTTCATCATTCCCCGCGCGAAAACGACGCGACCGTCGCTGCACCCGTTCGGCTGCATCGCTGTGGAGTTCTTCTCGTTGGCGATTTCGCCCTTGATTTCACCATTCGCGTCCATCACACGAACGGACGGGTACTGTTCGGCCAACAGTCGCCCGTCACTCGCCCACGAGACGCTGGGCACGGGATCTCCCGATGGAACCTGCTTGAGGTCCGAGTAGTCGGCCTTCTGACCGGAACTCACATACACGTCGCGCAGCGATTGCTGCATCACCGTTGCAATGGTTTTTCCGTCGAAGGACACGCTCAACGTCGAATAGTCGTTGGTGTCGGCGGTAATGGGACGAAGCTTGCCCTCCGGATAACTTACCAATCCAATCTGTTGCCGGTTGAAATTAGTTTCCGCGCCTTGCATGATGACGGCCAGCGCGCTCCCATCGGGCAGCCAGGACACTTTGTTGATAAAAGTGAACGGAGGCTTGGAGATTGTCCTCTGCTTGCCAGTCTCAGGATCGATCGCAACCATAGAGGTCAGGCTGTCGACCGTCTGATCCATGATCGAGCCAGCAATCGCTTTCCCGTCCGGCGACCAGGCTGCATCGGGCATTATATTGGCCATAGGTGCGCTGAAAATGCTTTTTTCATCCCCGCCGTCGGCATTGGCGATGATCAGATGGTACTTGCCCGGTTCCGGGTCGTTGGCGCGCAAGAAAACAAAACGCTGCCCATCGTGCGAGAAACTGGGATTCGTGTCGACATCTTTGACCAGCAACTGAGGCGTTCCGCCCAGCACGGGAATGCGGTACAGATCGTATTCCTGCGATGCCTGTCCGCTGGCCAATAACGTATGCGAATAATAAATATGGCTGCCATCGGGTGAGAATCGCAGTGCGGAGTAGGCCACACGCTGGGGCGGAATAATTTGCACGTTGCTTTCGCTGGAGAGATGGCGCAGCCACAGCGACTGATTGCCCTCAGTATTCAATACATAGGAAAGATAATTTCCGTCGGGAGAAATGGCGCCGATGATCGCATTGTGGGTGCCGCTGACCTTGGTGATCTTGATGCTTCGAAAGGGCTGACTCCGCGCGGCGAAGAACAAACTATAAACGCCGAAGGAGGCCGCGGCCACTAGCAGCAATACCACGAGCACGATCACTCCAAGTCCAGTCTTATGCTGCCGTGCCGCCGCCAGCACCGAACTGCTGGAAGCGGCCTCGCTTTGCATTACGGGCACGCCGGCGCTGGAAACCCGGACGGAGCCCGATGCGTGCGCCGGCTCCCGGCCCGATTCCGTATCGCGCCGCAACCGCTTCAGATCGCTGACCAGTTCTGTCGCCGATTGATATCGCAGCTCTCGGTCTTTTTCTTGCAGCTTGCTGACGATGTCTTCCAGCTTAGGCGGAAGATTGGGGTTCAAGCGCAGCGGCGGAACCGGCGTCCGGTTCAGTATGCCGTCGAAGATGGTGGCTGCTGTGTCGCCTGCAAACGGCAACGTCCCAGTCGCCATTTCGTACAACACCGTCCCGAAGGAAAACAGGTCCGTGCGCGAATCAAGGTCTTTGCCCTTCGCCTGCTCCGGCGACATATATACGACTGTGCCAACGGCTGTGCCCGGGCTGGTAAGAAATTCGTGGCTGTCGGAGATCGTGGCTGCCGTCGGGCCGTCAGAAATTTCTTTCGTCAGCGGCTCAACTTTGGCGAGTCCGAAATCGAGGATTTTCGCGTGCCCGCGCTTGGTAACGAAAATGTTCGCGGGCTTGATATCGCGATGCACTATGCCCCCGGCATGGGCGGCATCCAGCGCGTCTGCCACCTCGATCGCCAATGAAAGCAGGGTTTCAGTTTCCAGCGGACGGCCGCCGATGCGGTGCTTCAGCGTCACACCGTCCAGGTACTCCATGACAATGAAGGTGTGGCCGTCCTGCTCGTCAATCTCATGAATGGTGCAAATATTGGGATGATTGAGGGCTGACGCCGCCTTTGCCTCGCGCCGAAAACGGGCGAGGGCTTGCGGATCTCTGGCCACTTCGTCCGGCAGGAATTTCAACGCGACAAATCTATCGAGTTTCGTATCTTCGGCCTTGTAAACAACGCCCATGCCGCCGCCGCCCAGTTTCTCAACGATGCGGTAGTGCGAGATGGTTTGGCCGATCATACTCTGACCGATCATGGGAGGGCGCCCACTTCGGCGATCTAATCTTAAGGATGCGGTGAAGGCGAGTCAAACGCGCAAAAGAGATATGATCTGATTCGAATCAACGAGCCGCGCCTTACAAAGTAATTTCCATTCGTTCCGCTGCCGCCCGCACCTTAGGATAGTAGTTGCGGGCTTCCTGCACGACCTTGTCGATCACCGCGTCGGTGTGCTCGGGATCGTGGTGGAACAACACCAGTTCCTTGGCGCCGCTCTCCATCACTACATTGACGGCTTCGCGCCAGTGGCTGTGTCCCCAACCACGGCGGCGGGCTTCGTATTCCTCGGGCAGATACTGAGCATCGTAGATAAGCACGTCCGCGCCTTCGGCCAAGTTGCGCACGGCTTTGTCGAACTCAGCGTCGCCGGGTTCGTTGTCGGTGGCGTAGACGAGGATTCCATCTTTGGTTTCGAGGCGGAAGCCCATGCATCCCTGGGGATGATTGAGCCACGCGGTCTGCATCTGGACGCCATCTTCGATGGTGACGCGTCCGGCCTCGATGTCATAGAAGTCGCGATGCGCCGTCATCTGATCGAGCCTTACCGGGAAGTACGGCGCGGCCATCTGATCGGCGAGGACTTGTTTGAGATGGCGGGTTCGGGTGGAGCACTGAAAGAGAAAACGGTTCTCCGCATTCGAATACAGAGGACGGAAGAAGGGCATGCCCTGAATATGGTCCCAATGAAAGTGTGAGACGAAGACGTGAGCGGAAATGGGCTTCTCGCCGAATTCTTTTTGCAGTTGCTGGCCGAGCACGCGGAATCCGGTGCCGCAGTCGAAGATGTAGATGCGGTCGCCGAAGCGCACTTCGACGCAGGAGGTATTGCCTCCATAACGCATGTTCTCGGGTTGTGGGGTCGGCGTAGAACCGCGTACGCCCCAGAACTTAATCCGCATAGGCTCGTTGACCGCACGAGGGCCCAGGTGCTTGGTGTCTCCTTGATATCTTCGGACGATGGGTTCGGTTCGTCAATTGCCGCGATGGTTCACAACCGGACGGGCGGGAACGCGTCCCATATAATGAACCCGCAGGCTGCCCAATAGCGGGCAAACTTCTCATGCCCTATCCTGATTTCAAGGAGTTCTCGCATCTGGCGCGGTCGGCGACGCTGGTGCCGGTGGTGAAATCGGTGAGCGCTGACCTTCTCACGCCGGTTTCAGCTTTTCTGTCGATTGCGGAAAACGAACCGCACGCTTTTTTGCTGGAGTCCGTCGAGCGCGGCGAGCAGATCGGACGCTACACATTTCTGGGAGCGCGGCCTTACATGCGGCTGCGGGCGCGAGGTTCGGCTATCGAGATTGAACGCGGACGGCGGCGCGAGCGACGTCAGGGCAACGTGTTTCAGGCGGTGAAGGAACTGCTTGGCGAGCATCAGCCGGCGGCGATGGCGGGGCTGCCGCCGTTCACTGCCGGGGCCGTCGGTTACTTTTCTTACGACGTGGTGCGGCAACTGGAAAAGATTGGCGAGCGGGCGAAAGACGACCTTTCCCTGCCGGATTGCGAACTGATGTTCTTCGACCGGTTGCTGGCCTTTGATCACTTGCGCCACCAGATTCATATCGTGGCCGCGGCGGATGTTTCGCGGGATAATCCTCGTCGCGCCTATGACCGGGCGGTGCGCGACATTGCCGCGCTGGAAAGAAAGCTGGCCGCGGGATTGCGTCCGGCGATATGGCGGAAGTCGAGCAAAGCAATGCCGGGGAAGCTCAAGATCCACGCCGGGACTGCGCGCGCAGAATTTCTTCGCAGCGCGGAGCGTTGCAAGGAATACATTGCCGCGGGCGATATTTTTCAGGTGGTGCTTTCGCAGCGGCTTGACTTCATCCCTGGCGTCGCGCCGTTCGATCTTTACCGCGCGCTGCGCCAGGTGAATCCTTCACCGTATCTTTATTTTCTGCGGATGGGCGAGACGCAGATTCTCGGATCATCTCCCGAAATGTTGGTTCGCGTGACCGGACGTAAGCTCGAATACCGTCCCATTGCGGGCACGCATCCGCGCGGACGCGATGAGGCCGAAGACCTGCGCCTGGAACAACGGATGCGGAACGACGAAAAGGAGCGCGCCGAGCACGTCATGCTGGTCGACCTTGGCCGCAACGATCTTGGGCGCGTGAGCGAGTATGGCTCGGTCAAGGTGAAAGATCTGATGTACGTGGAGCGCTACTCCCACGTGATGCACCTGGTCTCGGCGCTGGAAGGGACGCTGCGCAAGGATCTCGGTGCGCTCGACGCTTTTGCTGCCTGCTTTCCCGCGGGCACGCTGAGTGGCGCGCCCAAAGTCCGAGCCATGCAGATTATCGAAGAACTGGAACCGGTACGCCGGGGCATTTATGGCGGGTCGGTGCTCTATGCCGATTTTGCCGGGAACCTGGATTCGTGCATTGGAATCCGAACCATGCTCATGCAAGGCAAGCACGCTTACTTGCAGGCAGGGGCTGGCATCGTGGCGGATTCCGATCCTGCGGGCGAGTTCGAGGAGTCGATGAACAAGGCTCAGGCGCTGCTGCGGGCGGTAGAGATGGCTCGAGGCAGTGGCTAATGGTCAGTGATAATCAGTGGTCAGTGCTAGAAAGTTCCCCACCAGCTTCTTCCCCGCATCGGTCAGCACGCTCTCGGGATGAAACTGCACTCCCTCGACCGCAAATTCTCTGTGGCGCAAGCCCATGATGGTGCGTGAGCCGTCTTTCTCTGTAGTCCATGCGCTCACTTCCAGTTCTATCGGCAGGCCTTTCCCTTCCACGATGAGGGAGTGATAGCGTGTGGCCGTCATGGGCATGGGCAGGCCGCGGAAGATGGTTTTGTTGTCGTGAGTGACGGCGCTGGTCTTGCCGTGCATCAGGTGAGGAGCGCGCACCACGTTGCCGCCAAAGGCCGCGCCGATCGCCTGATGTCCCAGGCAAACGCCGAGAACCGGCACTTTGCCGGCGAAGTGCCGGATCAGAGCGATGCTGATTCCGGCATCCTGCGGCGTGCAGGGACCGGGCGAGACGACGATGCGCTCGGGGTGCATGGCCTCGACCTCACCAACCGTGACCCGGTCGTTGCGGCGCACCTCGACCTTCGCTCCGAGTTCCCCGAGATATTGCGCCAAGTTGTAGGTAAAGGAATCGTAGTTGTCGAGAACGAAGACCACGGGAACCGTCCTGCTTGCAGTTTACACGGGACGATTCCGTCGCCGCCCCCCGCCGGAACGGGCCACGCCCCCGCCCAAGGGTGGTATTGACGGCAGATGCCCTTTAACGGCATTCTTAGCATAGTTAGACGCCACTACATTAGCTTGAGGTAACGAATGGCAGAGGCCCAGGACAAAAGGGCTGCACGACGTTTCGCGCTCCGGATTCCCGTATCCGTTGCCCGCGACGAAGATACAAAGTACAGCGAATCCGCTGAAATCCGCGACGTGAGCGCGCGCGGCGTTTGTCTTTACCTGGACGCTCCCATCGAACAGGGTTCGCCTATCGGCTTCACGCTCACGCTCCCGCCCGAAATCACCCTTACCGAGAGCATCCGCGTGCAATGCAAAGGCCGTGTGGTACGCATCGAGGACAGCACCGCCGAGGGCAAGATGGCGGTGGCCGCGGTCATTGAAGAGTACGAATTCCTGCCCCAGAACTGAGGCGGGTTCACGAATTCCGCGACCACTCGGACCTGTCAGCTCTTCCGGCACTTCTTTCACCTCCTGACAAGTGATAAGGTTTCCTTAAAGACTCAACTGTTCTCGTTCTCAAGGGATTTCTTTGCCGCGATCTGGCATCCAATTTGTTGTGGTTGTGCTGCTGTTGGCGTTGGCGGCCTCGTCACAAAATAGTGCCCCTCAGACGACTACTTCCTCCAAACCTGAACCTGCGGTCGTCAGCAGCGTGCAGATTGTGCAAGACCGTGGTGTTCCCGCTCTGGAAGTGGTTTCCAGCCACCCCGTCGTGCCCACGATTCAGATGCTGGATTCGCCTCCGCGGCTGGTTATGGACCTACCCAACACGCGCATGGGACTAAAGCGTAAGCGGATTCCCGTGCTGCAGGAAAACATCCTGACCATCCGAAGCGAACAATACCAGATCGAGCCACCAGTCACGAGGATTGTGCTGGACCTGCTCGTCCCCTACGGCTACTCCTGGGACGCGGCGGGCAATCGCCTGATGGTGCGGCTGAAGCCCCCCGGAGATTCGAACACAGACGCGAACGCCGACAGCAAGAAGTTGCCATTCCAGCCGCCGCAAGTCTTGTCGGCCGCCGCACCGGCGGTCGTCCCCATTGGCAGCGGAAGTGTGATGGGCGAGGTCGTGGTAGCCGATAAACAGTTCGCGGCAGGGTCGTCCCTGACCGCCGGGAGCGATACCACGGTATTGCGGTTAGCGAGAGGCGGCGAGGTGCGGGTTTGTCCTGGAACAGCGGTTTCGGTGACGCCTTCGAAGAGTGCGAAAGATCTGATGCTCGGCATGAGCACGGGCGCGCTGGAAACGCACTATGCACTCGATGCTTCTGCCGATACCGTGCTCACTCCTGACTTCCGCATCCTGTTCGCGGGCCCGGGAGAATTCCACTTCGCCATCAGCACCGACTCCCGCGGCAATACCTGCGTGCGGGGGTTGAAAGGCAACACCTCTTCGGCAATCATTTCGGAGTTGATTGGCAACCGCGTTTATCAGGTGAAACCAACCGAGCAGGCGGTGTTTCACTCGGGACGGCTTGATAAGGTGGACGCCGATGTCCCGTTGGAATGTGGCTGCCCGCCGCCAGTGCCCGTGATGCGGGCGGACGCGTCCCCGGCGACGGATTCCGGACCGCCGAATAATTTAACCCAGGGCCAGACACTATCCAACGGTCCAGAGACCAAGCCCCTGCCGCCATCGCAGCCGGGTGAGGTTCACATTCAGGTCGATGCGCCGTTTGTCTTCGAGGCGAAGAATCGGCCCCCGCCGGCACCTACGCGCGAGGCGGCGGAGCTACCGGTGATCGCGTCTGCAACCAGGCCAGTCCCGCTCGAGACGCAGGTGCAACCGCCGCCTGCTGCGACTTCCGGACCGCAGCCTGACCACCATCACCTGCTCCGGCGGATCGGGCGGTTTTTCGCCGGCGTCTTTCGCTAGCACGAGCGCTTTGGCTGGCAGATAGGGCTTGGCGTCCCGCCACTTTTCAGGTTAGACCAAACATTCTTGTTATCCCGAGCGCGTCGGCTCGGGACGACAGTTGTGAAGATCCCTTTAACCGCGACTGATGACCCGCCGCAGAGGTTCAACCTTCTCGCGCGCCGTGTCGCGCAGGTCTTCCGCCAGGTCGGCGCCGCGCTCGGCCACGTCGCGCACGCGTTCTTTCGCGTCGCGGACCCGGTCTTTGGCCTCTTCGGTCCAATCCTGCAGCGTGTCTTTGGCGTCGTCATAGCCCTTTTTCAGATCGCGGCGGAATTGCTTGCCGGTTTTCGGGGCAAGCGCCAGCGCGGTCAGGGCTCCCGCGCCGAGCCCGATCAGAAAGAAAGTGACGGCGGTGCCTATGTTGTTTCCCTCGGAAGATTCATAACGTCCAAAGCGCATGATTGTGACCTCATTTCGCATGGCGCGAAAGCGCCGGGCAAATTCCGCACCGGCTGCGATATCTCGCCAGCTGCAATTCTAGTCCTCCGCGAGGGAGGTGGCGAATCTACCTGCGGACGATGGATGTAGCCCACTTACGATGAATGCAGCTTTGGGAAGGTTTCCTTTCTCATGACCAGAGTGTAAAATAACTTTTCGACCCTTGTGCGGCGGAAAATGTGGCTGCCCGCCTTCCGTCAGCTCAGCAAACCGCACTTAATTTTGAGGAGATTGTTTCAAGCGATGTCGATCCCTGCCACCCAACTGCGTCCCGGCATGATCATCAAGCACAACAATGATCTGCACTCCGTATTCAGCGTCGAGCACCGCACGCCCGGCAACCTGCGCGCCTTTATCCAGGCCAAGCTGCGCAACCTTCGTACCGGAGCCATGTTTGAGCACCGTTTTCGCTCGCCCGACCCGATCGAGAAAGTCAACGTGGACGAGGTCGAGATGCAGTTCCTCTATGCCGACGGCGACAGCTACTACTTCATGGATACCTCGAACTACGAGCAGACCCACCTGAGCAAGGAGATCCTGGGCGATGCCGTGGATTACCTCATCGCTAATCTCGAGATCAAAGTAGAATTCTTCGACGGCAAGGCCGTGGGCATCGAGCTACCGCAGACCGTGGAACTCACCGTGGTCCAGACTGAGCCGGGGCTTAAGAGCGCGACCGCCTCCAGCGTCACCAAGGCCGCCAAGACTGAGACCGGGCTGGTGGTGCAGGTGCCGCCCTTCATCAATGAGGGCGAGAAGATCAAGGTGGATACGGCCGAGGGTGTCTATCTCTCGCGCGCGTAGAGTTTTTCGCGCGTAACCATAGCCCTTGCCATCCTGAGGGCCGCGGTTTTTGCGGCCCGAAGGATCTCGGTCTCCTCTGCCCTGTCCCCCCGGGAGTGTCCCTCCATAGTGAGAGCGAGCGCGCGAATTGAAACTGGATGTGCTGGAGGCCAAAAGCCGATGAAGTCCTACAGTTACTCTGAGGCGCGAGGAAATTTTGCGACCGTGCTCGACGAAGCCGAGCGGGACGGAGCGGTGGAAATTCGCCGCCGCGATGGGACCGTGTTCCGCATTCTGCCCCCGCGAATTGGCCCAGCGTCACCACTCGATGTGAAAGGTGTAAAGGTGAAAGTGTCAGCCGGTCTAGAATATTGGCCATGCCGGTAACCCCAGAAGAGAATCAACAGTACTTCAAGTTCGTCAGCGCAAAGGCGAACGAGTTCGGCGCCTTCGACTACAAGCCTGACACTATCGTTTGGCATTACACGGATGGCCCTGGTTTCCTGGGCATCATAGAGTCGTCCACCATCTTCGCTACACAGGTTGCCTTCCTGAATGACAGAAACGAAACAAAGTATGCGACGGACCTTTTCAAGAAATCGCTCGCGCAAGTCATCGAAGAAAAAAAGGACGATCCTGTAGCGAGGGATTTCCTGCAGAAGGTTCTCGAATACGTGAGGGACGACAACCCGGAAAGCCCGACTCACGGAACCAGCAAGTTCTTCGTGACCTGTTTCAGCGAAGTTGAGGACGATTTATCGCAATGGGACAGGTACGGAGGTAAGAATGGCTAAGCAATAGGCTTTTATGCGCGCGGTTTATGGAGGGAGCCAACCAGTACCCTTTACAAGGTCCTTTACGACAGAACGATTCAAGAAAAGGTCTCGAAGGAAATCGCAGGCGCCACGGTGGACTTTTTCCGGGCTGGCCTCGTCGGGGAACGCTTGCAAGACCCGGAGAAATGGGCGAAGGAGTTTTTCGAGTCTTGGGACGAGTGGGTGTACAAGTTGGCCCCACTTGCGAAAGATTCCAACTGGAGAGCAGAAAGCGAATTCCGGCTGTCCACGAGCTGAAAGTTCAGGAATTTGGCCAGGTGCGTTTTAAGCAGAGGAACACGATGCTCGGTCGTTATATTCCGTTAGACACTCCTTCCTGGCTGAAGCGCAGGAAACCCCTCTTACCAATTGCAAAGGTCATAGTGGGTCCTGGCAATCACCCGGCATTCACGAGTATCAGCGTTAGGTTGCTTCTCGACCAAATGGGATATGAAAACGTTCCAGTTGACACGACGAAGGTGAGCCTTCAACGGGTTTAGAGGTGTCGGGGAAGAAACCTAGGGCAGACGGGGACGTTCGCCTGTTTCCAGTCGTCGACAATCGAGGAACGTTCTGTCTGTCCCCGGTTTCCTCCTCCCCGGCTTCATTCGAGGTCCTCCCATTTCGCGTTTGCAGAGTTATACTGTGACCCATCCGTAAATTGAGCGAGGTGAATGATTTGAAAGTCCTCGTCTTCTGCCTGGTGCTCTGCCTTGCGGTTTTCGTTATGGCCGCCAGTAAACACGCTCCCGTCCCAGAGGCTGTTGCTCACGCGAAAACCGTCTACATCCTGAATCAGACGGGTATCCGAAAATCGAAGATGAAGCCTACGGGGACTTGGGAAAGTGGGGACATTTTAAGGTCGTCCCTGATCGGAAATCGGCGGATCTGATATTACATTTTGTCGCTCGCGACGTTTTGCGCGAAGGAACCTCCAAGCCAGAGGTTTCGATGTTTGTGACTACGTCCGACTCTGACGATCCCCTATATCAGGACACCTCGCGGCCACACTTCACTTGGGCAGCGGTCGTTAAATCAAACATCGATTCATTTCGAAAATGGATCGGAGGAAAGTGATCTAGATCGGGGCGGAGGAATGCAGGGGAGGAATGCAGGGACAGACGGGACCGGCACCATTGTTTTCTCGCGAGTTGAGAACATTCTTCGAACTCCGGAATCGCGCCGAGCTAAAGCTCCAGCTGCAAGACCGCTTCGCGCGCCGAGACAATCGGAATGCCCTCTACTGTCCCCAGAGCGAACAGGTCCGTCTTGTCGCCGGTGACCAGCAGCGTTGCCCGTCCATCCACCGCAGTGTTCAGGAACACATCGTCATCCGGGTCGGGACTCATTCTTATCCGCGAGTGCAACTCGACTCGCTCCGTTTGGTAAACAAGATAGGCGGCAATGTCCGCGACGAATGCGTCAGTGATTTTCCTGAATTTCCGGATGCGTGGATAGTCAAGCACGCGCAAGTACTCTTCCACAATGGGATCTGAAACCAAGTGGACAGCTCGTTTGCCTTGAACGGCGCGCAGGAGCCGGGCCGGCGAGCCAGCCCCGGAGATCAATCCGCTCACAAAGACGTTGGTGTCGATTACAAGACGCGGCCGGACTCTCTCTTGTTCCACGTCAGATTCGTGCTTTCTTTACATCAGGCCCGCGCCGGGCTTTCCTGACAGCCTTCACGGCCTTTGCGACCGAGTTCTCGACTTCTGTCGCAGACACTCCCCGGTTGGCGGAGTGCACTTCATCGATGGATTTCCAGGGATCGACGTTCCTCAGAGCCCGCCGCACGATCAGCGCTTGGGCGAGAATCCCGCTGATGGAGGTTCCCTTTTCGAAAGCTTCCTTCGCGACTTCCTCGTGAATGCTGGCCGGAACTCTGACATGAATCTGGCCGTTGAATGCCCGGGACATAGCTGACTCCAAATCGTATTATACCACTATACCATGGTATACATTAATTCGTTCCAGACAAACTGCATCAGCCGCTGTCAGTCACGGGCCTAGGTCTGCCGTTGTGGGAAATGCGCCGGGCTGTTATTTTGATAAAGCTCAATGACAGAAGACGTGCAAGCCCGCCGCTTCGTGGTCCGCGGACGCGTGCAGGGCGTTGGGTTCCGCTGGTTCGTGGAGCGCGAAGCGCACATTCTCGGCATCGCCGGCTGGGTGCGCAACAACGCCGACGGCAGTGTCGAGATCATGACCCAGGGAACCCGCGATCAGATTTCCGGACTGCGCTCGCGGCTGCGCGAGGGACCGCGCGCCGCCCGCGTCGACGCCGTCGAAGAAGTCGAAGCTCGCCCTGCCGCCGGTGTCAATTCATTTCGCATTGAAGGAGCGTGGTAGATTGTCCCCCAATTCACGGCTGAACTCCGACCAACTCAAGCGGCTGATCCGCGAAGTTCCCGACTTCCCCAAAAAGGGGATACTCTTCTACGACATCACGACTCTGCTGAAGGACAAGGTCGGCTTCGCCACGCTGGTCGACCGGCTTTCCGAGCACTATGTCGACCAGAAGATTGACCTCGTCTTAGGCATGGAAGCCCGCGGCTTCATCTTCGCTCCCGCGCTCGCTTACCGCCTGAACTCGGGATTTGTTCCCGTCCGCAAGGTTGGCAAGCTTCCTGCCGAAACCGTGAAGTTCGACTACGCGCTCGAATACGGTACCAACTCACTCGAGATGCACAAGGACGCCATCCAGAAAGGCCAACGCGTGCTGATCGTCGACGATCTGCTGGCCACCGGCGGCACCGCTGAAGCTACGGCGAAGCTGGCTTCTTTGCTGGGTGCGGAGATTGCCGGACTCGGCTTTGTCGTGGAATTGGATTTCCTGCACGGGCGGGAGAAGCTTAAAGGGTATGAAGTGATGTCTCTGCTGCACTACGATAAATAGAAACAACGACAAATAGAAGCCGCTTTACTTCCAGATCTGAGCGATCACCAGTCCTATGGCGGCCCAGACGCCGCCGCTGACGGCGATGGCTAGCGCGAGTCCCAGCACTTTGTACCAGTTGATGCGCGGCAGTTCAAGGCCCGCCGTATCTTGGAGTCGTAGACCAGCCACGAGCGGAAGAACCTGGCGTCTTCCCAGTTCGCGGGAAGAGCGCTCCGGCAGTCGTGGAGCGGCAGCACATCGTGAACGCTAGACATGGCGAAGGGCTGTAATTTGTAACTCATAGTTCTATCCGCACCTAGAAAACTCTCTTGAGCAACCGTTCTGCCATCTCCTCCGGCGCGTAATCACTCTCTTTCAGACGTAGGATCACACAGAAGCAGCGGAAGATGTGGCTATCTGTCAAAACCGTATCATATCTTGCACCGATAATGTGGACATTGTCCGCCAACCGTCATATCTCTTCCAGTGCCAACGTCGAGTCCCTGGGCAGATAGCTCTTGCGATGGAACCAATCTTCCATGGCTTCGCGGAGTTTATCCAAGGGAACGTTTGTGCCAATCTCCATGCGCCCGTCGGAAACCGGCACCGTGTCGTCGAACACGCTGGCATTGGTGAAGTTACGCATGGAGAAGCTGTCCAGCCACTTGAGCGGGCACGGATGCCTCTGGCCATGGTCGTCGTATTCGACGCGAATCTTCCGGGCGAACATGCCTTGATTTAACCACAGACCATATAGCAGGCGGGTAAGAACGGAACGGAGCGGCGCTTGACAGATCGGCCTGAGGTCACTAGTCTGCCCCTGCACCAAGCTTGTGGCGTTGGCTCAGGCAGCCCGTTTTTGTGAACGGACGATCGCTGGTACGCCGCAGCTTACGATTGCGGCAATTCACGGGAGGATCGCATGCTTACAAATCTCATTTGGTGGATCATTGTTGGACTCATCGCGGGATGGGCTGCCGGCAAGATCATGAGGGGCGGCGGCTATGGCGCCGTCGTAGACATTATCCTCGGCATCATCGGCGCGGTCGTGGGCGGATGGCTTCTGGGAGCGCTCGGCATCTACGCCGGCGGCTTCATCGGCACCATCGTGGTGGCGATCATTGGCGCAATGTTCCTGATCTGGCTGAGCCGCCTGATTAAGAAGGCGTAGGACGTAGAGCACCTCTACGCCGTGGCTGGTGCTTGCATCGCCGCGACCACCGCTTCAAGGTGGGCCAGCGTTTCTTCGACGGTGAGCAAATACATGACCCGGCCCAGACCTTCACCAGCCTGCAGCGCGGCTCGCAGATAATGGCCGGCAATTTCGATTGCGAGAGAGTCCGTGATGGCCCGGCCGGTGCGCTTCTTGTACTCAACCCACGCCGGGTGCGGCAATGCGACCCAGACGGTTCTTCCGTCGACCAGAAACTTGACGTCGACGGCATCGGCATGGCGCGTGGCAATGGCGACGATCAGCGCCTGATAGACGCAGTGCACCGGCTTCTTCGTCCAACGGTCGGTGGCGGTGAAATCCTCAAACATGGTTAGGAAAACTATAGCGGAGGGATACGGCGCGGGCAAATGAGCCCCCGCCTAGCCTCCAGCAATTGCTCCTATGATGAGAAGCGGTTCCTTCCCAGACGCGACGGCCTCGGGTAGTGGAGTGTCCGGCGCCTCGTGGGATAAATCCTCCTCGCAGGCAAAGAAACGCAGGAACGGTCGGCGCTGCAGCGTGGCGTGATCGCGAATCGTCCCGCGTAACATGGGATAGCGGGCTTCGAGTGCATCGAGCGCCGAGAGTAGCGTGACCGGACTTTCGACCTCAAGCGTCACCTCGCTGCCAACGCGCGCCAGCGTTCGCAGATGCTGCGGGAGTATGACTCGAATCACGGTAGCGTCTGCACCTCCACCGAGAGCACCCCCGGCAAATCCCGCACGATCGGAGCCCAGCTATCTCCCGCATCGGCCGACGCATACACCTGCCCGCCGCTGGTGCCAAAATAAATTCCGCACTTGTCGAGCGAGTCGACGGCCATGGCGTCGCGCAGCACGTTGACGTAGCAATTGCTCTGCGGCAGGCCCTTGGTGAGAGCCTCCCACTCGTTTCCGCCGGTGCGGCTGCGATAGACGCGCAACTTGCCATCGGGAACAAAATGCTCACCGTCGCTCTTGATCGGGACCACGTAAATCGTCTCCGGCTCGTGCGTGTGAACGTCGATGACGAATCCAAAATCAGTCGGCAGGTTCCCGCTGATCTCTTTCCAGTTATCGCCCGCGTCGTCGCTGCGCATCACGTCCCAGTGCTTCTGCATGAACAGCACGCCCGGGCGCGACGGGTTCATCGCAATGTGGTGAACGCAGTGGCCGATCTCGGCGTTCGGGTCGGGGATGTATTGCGAGCGCAGCCCGCGATTGATCGGCTTCCAAGACTTGCCAGCATCGTCGGTGCGAAAAGCGCCCGCGGCTGAGATGGCGATCCACATTCGCTGCGGATTGCTGCGGTCAAGAATAATGGTGTGCAGGCACATGCCGCCCGCGCCCGGCTGCCACTGGGGACCAGTGCCGTGACCGCGCATGCCGGACAGTTCCTTCCAATTCTCGCCACCGTCGGTCGAGCGGAAGATGGCTGCGTCTTCCACGCCGGCATACACCGTATTGGGATCCGTGAGCGAGGGCTCCAGATGCCACACCCGCTTGAACTCCCAGGGATGCTGGGTGCCATCGTAGAACTGATGCGTGGTAAGCGGCTTGCCTGTGGCGTCAGAAGTATCGTAGACGAATTTATTGCTCGCGGCCTTCGGGGGACCGGGCGCAGGCGGCTCTCCGGGTGGCGTTCCGGGCTGATGCCAGGTCTTGCCGCCGTCGTCGGACCGCTGAATGATCTGCCCGAACCATCCGCTCGTCTGCGACGCATACAAGCGATTCGGATCCGCGGGCGATGCCTTCACGTGATACATTTCCCAGCCCGCGAAGTGGGGGCCGCTGACTTCCCATTTATCGCGCTTGCTGTCGGCTGTAAGAATAAATGCTCCTTTACGTGTACCTACTAGAACGCGGACTGTGCTCATGAGTTGCTCCTCAAGAAAATGTGCCGACAATTGCCTGCAATCGGTGGAGAACCCCACGTCTCGCAAAAGAAGCGAGACGTGGGGCACCCCATATCCTGGTCAGTTCCAGATTAGGTTACGCCGCTTTTTTCAACTGACTGCGCATTTGTTGCATCATCTGCCGCATGGCGGCGACGTGGCCGGGAGAGCGCTTTTCCGTCCAGGCTTCGTAACGATGTGCGGCCTTCTCGAGGTGTTCGAGAAAGTGCGGGTTCTGAAAGCGCTCCCGGAACTGTGAGACAACCACTTTTGCGCTCTCCCACACGCCAAAGAACTCGCCGGTGGTTTCAAAAAACAGGTCTTCGTGCAGCAGGCCGTAATTGAGCATGGCGCAGGTTTGGTCCCAATACGATAGGACCATCATCGCAAATTGGCCGCCCTCAGATCCCATGGGGGCGATTCGCATCGCGTCGTCGAGGTTTTCCACGATGTAGTTCTTGAAGAACCAGTCGCGCGCCTGGCGCAGCCGCGCCTCACGGCGCTGTTCAAAGAGTTGTAGGTGGAGTTGTGCTTGTTCGTACGTGGGTTTTGTTGCCATTGATGCGTCTCCTTTTATTTCGGACATTTGAAGTTTGTTCGAATCAACCCGCTATTGAAATTTGGACGCGCGTCATGCCTGTTGGTAATAAAGAACGACGACGCCCGACGCGAACAGCTTAGTCTGTTGGAGTTTTAGCCTCAGAGCCTGTTTTATTCCTTTGAAGAGCGGATTTCCAGCGCCAATGAGAACGGGATTCAGAATCACTCTATACTCGTCGATCAAACCCTGCTGCAAAAGGGACGATTCCAGGGTGGCGCTCCCCAGAATTACCATGTCTTTGCCGGGCTGTTGCTTCATCCGCAAGATTTCCTCTGCCCGCATCGGTGTTAACCAGCCTGGAATTATTCCACTCCGCTTTGTCGAGCGTCCCCGAGAAAACAAGCTTCGCCAAATTATTCGTCTGGTCGGCAATCTCATCTTTAGCTGCGGACCGCCAGTAGCCGGCCATATGCAGATAAGTGGTCCGGCCGAAAAGAAGCGTATCGGCCGAGCTCAGCATGTCCCTGGCATGTGCAAAGAATTCGTCATCAACAATAATCCGATCCATCTCCTTGTTGGGTCCTTCGAAGAAGCCATCCAGCGACATCACATTGGAAACGATTACCCTGCGCATTTTCTTTCGCTAGCTCGCCTTTCCGCAGTTAATCATCCAGGGTATGCCGAACTGATCGACGAGCATACCAAATCGGATGGCCCAGAATGTCTCCTGGAGCGGCATCTGCACGTTGCCATTCTCTTCCAACGTATGAAATATGCGTTCCGCCTCTGCTGGGTCTTTAATGCCAAGCATCACTGAGAAGCCTTGTGGTTTCTGATACTGCTCCGGCGGAGCGTCGGCCGCCGTCAATACCTGGTCGCCTACCTTGAGCGTTGCGTGAAGGATCTTGTTACTCCATCCCGCGGGCACATGGTCCGCAACCGGGGTACCTTCGTAGGGCATCATGAAGGTGATTTTTCCGTTCAGACACTTCTCGTAGAACTTGAACGCCGCCTCGCATTCGCCGTTGAAATTGAGGTGGGGATTCAATTGCGTAACGCACTTCCTTGTCGTTGGTTCCTACAGTTGTGACTCGAGCGCGTTGAGATTCGCCCCTGCAGTGCTAATCTGTGTCAGCCGTTCCGTCCGACCACTTGGCGACCGGAATCAGGAAGACGGTCAGTCGATCCTAACTGTACCCAAATGTTAGAATCGGGGAACCTGGCAGATCTGCGCCCCAGGTTACAGCGTCCGTTTGCGGAACGAAAAACATTAGGTGGGGATGCCAACGCCCGGCACTATCGCCTAAGTATGCTTGCCTTGACATCATGTAGGACATCGCGCCAGGCTCCACCGCCGGCAATTCCTTCTTGTCGAATGCATCTTTGATACCCTCGGACATTTGAGCTTTCGATCGCCCCGCCAATACCAACTCGGTCTTCTTGAGAGTGATTGGAATGACGGTCCGTGCGGCTGGCGGGTTGAAGCAGATCGCGCCTCGCAGCTTGGGATTCCAAAAATCGGGTTCGTCGATTCCGGCGGTCCATGATCGCTCCACCATGCACACGAAACCGTTCTTGCCTTTAACTGCGGTTTCGTAACCATGCCGTCCGAGGATCATGACCTCGGCATCCCGTGAGATGGACTCTGGGGCTGCGCTACGTGACAGGGCTATCTCGGCGTTTCGATCCGCCATCAGGTACTGGTCAATCGGGGCCATGTTCGGATACGACGCTTTCGCGTCCGGGGTTTGCGTTTGCGCGCACGCGCCCAGCGCGACAACCAGCGCGAAGGCTCCCAGTGCGATTGTCTCAGCTATGTTTCGCTTCACGAGTCTCTCCTGGCCTAATGGGGTGGAAAACAGTATCCACACTTCACTTGCGAAATGCAAGCGATTATTTTAGAATGAATGGAAAATGTCGCGGACGAAGGCAGGCGCAAAGCGGCGGTCGGAATGTCCACTGAATGCTTCGGTCGAGATGCTCGGTGACCGCTGGTCGCTGTTGATCATTCGGGACATGATGCTGCGCGGCTTTCGCAGCTATAAGGACTTCCTGGAGTGCTACGAAGGAATCGCGACGAACATCCTGGCCGATCGCCTGCGCAAACTGCAGGCTTACGGAATCATTGTCGCGAAGCCGGATCCCAAGGACGCGCGCAAGATCGTGTACTCGTTGACTGCGAAAGGAATCGATCTGGCGCCGGTGCTCACCGAGATGGTGCTCTGGGCAGCCGCTCACGAGGACACCGGCAATCAGGCGCTGGTCCGGCAAATGAAAGAAGACAAAGAGAAGTTTCTGGCGGGGGTGCGGCAACGCTGGACTGACAGGTAACATAATTCGGTTAACATGGATGGGTGCCAACTGGAACTTCAGAGCCGGCTAAACTCAACATTCTCAACGCCTCACACCTGAGCAAAATTCTCTGGCTTGTCCACGGATTCTCCACGCGCCCAGGGGGATTCTCCCGCGAATACGGGGGCGGCACGCTCAACCTGGGATTCACCAAAGACGATTCCAGAGCCGCGGTAGAGCGCAACCGCGCGGCGTTCTTGCGGCAACTCGGCGCCGTCAGTGGGCCTAAGCCGAAGAGCGGCCTCCGGCACGCTCGTTCTCCCCTCTGGCCGCTGATCACGTTGCGCCAGATCCATTCCGACATTATCCGGTTCGTCGACTCGCCCGTTGAAGCCCAATTTGCCGGCGATGGCCTGATTACGGCAAGTCCGGGTTTATTGCTTGGCATTCAGACCGCCGATTGCCTGCCCATCGTTCTTATCGACCTCAAACGCGATGCCGTGGGCGTGTTTCACGCGGGCTGGCGCGGTACGGTGAAGCGGATCGTCGAAAAGGGAGTGGGCGAGATGCGCCGCCGGTTCGGCAGCCTCCCTCAGGATCTCAAGGCTGCGATTGGTCCCGGCATTCACGGTTGCTGTTATGAAGTTGGGGCAGAAGTTCGCGAAAAGTTCGAGTCGCAGTTCGCGTATGCGGCGAAGCTTTTCCGCGAGGTCGAGGAGCGCGATCCCGTGCGCGAAAAATATCCCATGCTGTTCCTCACGGCTCGCGCCCCCGGCCACAGTGTTTTGCCGAAGAAGATTTTTCTTGATCTGGTGGAAGCCAATCGCCAGCAATTGTTGGCGGCGGGCGTGGCAGCGAAGAGCATCGAGGCCTCGCTGCTATGCACGAACTGCCGCCCAGACTTGTTGTTTTCTTATCGCGCCGAGAAGGGAAAAACGGGCCGGATGATGGCAGTGGTGGGAATCCGGGGCTAACGCGAAGGCAGAGGTCAGAATCCAGAAAGTACGGGCGAATCCGCTCTCACTTTCGCATTCTGACTTCTGAATTTCTATCCCATAGGCGGTGCAGCGGCTGGCGGAGGCGCAGCTGCAGCATCGGCGATTCCCTCATTCACCAGATCTTTTAACTCCTTGCTGGGCTTGAAGAAAGGAATCTTCTTGGCGGGCACTTCGACCTTTTCGCCGGTCTTCGGATTGCGGCCCATGCGCGGCTTGCGCTGACGAGTTCGGAAGCTCCCAAAGCCGCGAATCTCGATCTTGTCGCCCGCGCGCAAGGACCGGACCACGCTGTCGAAGATCGTCTCCACAATCACTTCACTGTCTTTGCGCGTAAGTTCAGCTAAACGCGAGACTTCATCGATCAGATCCGCTTTCGTCATAATCTTTCTTCGCTCCCGGCCAGCCTGGCAGTGAGAGAGTCGCCAACTACCGGCGACGCCCTGGTTTCACAATGGCGACCTCCCATAACCTTCTCAAATTTCAGGGGTTGTACGCAAGTCTTCGTTTTGGGACGGCGCTCCGGATGCGTCGGACACTAGGTCTCAGGTCTTGTTGATCGGGCCGCCGGGTGCCGAACCGCAGCGCGGAAGGCTACTCGCGCAGGATGGCAGAGATGGAATCAACAACCGTGAGCAGGCGGGAGGCTTCCTCCATGTTGCCAACAGTAAACCGAACGGTATTCCCGTCGACGCGCTTTGAACTCGGTAGATAGCTCACTAGCTCGGCTTGCGTCACGTTGTTGAATCGCCATTCGAGGGTGAGCGAGGTAGCCGGTGCAGAGGGGCGAAATTCCGACCGTCGGCGTATGCCGCGCAATACTCCCTCGTGAATAGCACGAGTGACCATGGAGGGCGAGGTCATAACACCGGCACTGAAGCCCAAAGCTTTCTTGGTCGCAACCGTTTCTATAGGGCCGATGTTCGCCGTGGCATCAGCCACGGCTTCATCGTCACCCGACAGGAACACGACGGGCACGTGAAATTCAGCGGCGACAGCGGCGTTGAAGCTGCCCTCAGACACCGCCTTTCCGTTAAGCCGAAGTTCCATGCTACCCGTGAACGTGTGGCCAGTATGGCATTGGGCGTGCCCTCAGGCGCGTGATAGCCGATGAAGACAACTGCCGCAGTATCGGCCGTAAGACCCTGCATCATGCCAAGCGGCCGCGGCCATCCCCGGACGAGTCGGCAACGCGGATCCAGGATCTCGGGGTCGAGATTAGCGAAATCCCCATGCGAATCGGCAACCGTGACCTCTGCCGCTCCGGCATCAAATGCCGCTGTGACGGCGGCATTCACTTCTGCGGTCATGAGGCGGCGCATCTGCGCGTAGTCGCGAGTTCCTGGCTGCGAGTCAATCTTCCAGCTAATGACATCCGCAATACCTTCCATGTCGGCCGAAATGAGGACCTTGAGTGGTGGTTGCTGCGCCTCTACGGGCAGAGAACAAAAATTAAGGAGGATGCCAGCCAGTATCAATCGGGAGTGTACGGCGAAACATCGGCTTGTGGAAACCCAGCTTGCAAAGTATTTGACGCTCGCGTTCATGGCATCAAGATGACCGGCCCTACTTCCACAGATAATAGAACCCGACGTGCTGCTCCAGCACTTTCTCCGCATCGGGAAGATACTGCGAGACGTCGCCCAGCATCAGATCCAGCAGTGTGCGGCGATCTTTCTCCGGACGCACCAGCGTCGGTTCGCCCGAGATGCCCACCGATTTCGCCGTGTCGTTGACCACAGCCTCAAAGTCGCCGGTGTCATCAATCAGCTTCATCGACAGGGCTTCCTTACCTGTCCAAACCTTGCCGTTGGCAATCGCTTTCACGTCGTCGAACTTCATGCCGCGCCCATCGGCGACTGCCTGGATGAATTGTCCAAACATATTATCGATCAGCGACTGCAAATAGGCCTGCTCCGCAGGAGTAAGGTCGCGAGTCGGGTTCCCCGTGTCTTTGAACTCGCCCGTCTTGAACACGACGCTTTTCAGCTTGGCCCACTTCAGCAGGTCGCCATAGTTCATCCATTCGGCGATGACGCCGATCGAGCCTACGACGCTGCCCTGGTCCGCATAAATCTTATTGGAGGCCGAGGCAATGTAGTAGGCGCCGCTGGCGCCCACAGTCTCGATGGAAACCACAATGCGTTTCTTCTTTTCCACGCGGATGCGCTTGACCTCGCGATAAATTTCCTCGGACGCAGCCACGCCGCCGCCGGGCGAGTTCACGTGCAGAATAATGGCTTTGATGGAGGAGTCGTCGGCGAATTTCTTCAGTTGCCCAACCACCGGCTGCGGTGAGAGGATCACGCCATCCAGGTCCACCACGCCGATGCGGTCGCCAAAGCCGCTAAATCCAGCTTGATTGCCGCCCGCGTGCAGCGTCAGGTAAACCAGCGAAAACACGGCCAGCACAAAGAGGAAGAACGCTCCTCCTCCAATCAGAATCCAGAGCACGGTGCGGGAACGTTGGTCAGGCATGAGGAAAGTTTAGCACCGGGAAGGACAGCCGCGTGAAAGAGCTACTTGGATTCTTCAGCCTTCCACACTCGAACATAGTCAACCAGCATCTCCTGCGGAAATACGGTTGTTCCGTCGGGATTACCGGGCCAGTCTCCGCCCACGGCAACGTTCAGCACAAAGAAAAAAGGGCGCCGGAAAACCCAATCCGCCCCCGGAGGAAGAGAAGCCGGAGTCACGGTCTCATATGAAACTCCGTCGACAAGAAACTCTATCCTGTCCGGGGACCAGTCGAGCGTGAACCGATGAAAGGCCTTGTAGAAAAGATCTCCATGGGGCAATTGATACTGGGCTGTAATGCCGGCTTTGGGATAGTTCGGTCCATGGAGCGAACCGTGGATGAGCCGTGGCTCACGCCCCAGGTTCTCCATGACGTCAATCTCGCCGCAGGCCGGCCATCCTACAGAGCCGATGTCAGCGCCGAGCATCCAAAAAGCCGGCCAAATCCCTTGCCCATGCGGAAGCTTGATGCGAGCTTCAATCTTTCCATACTGAGTGGAAAATTTGCCCTGGGTCTTGAGTCTCGCCGAGGTGTAGCTGCCATCAGGCGTGCGCAAAGCTCGGATTACGAGGTGGCCCCTGCCCTCGAGGTAGGAATTCTCGCGGCTGTTGGTGTAGCTTTCGAGTTCGCGGTTTCCCCAGCCGCCCGCGCCCAGGTCGTAGGTCCACCTCGCGGGATCGGGCGCCGATCCAGCCGCCCCGTTGAACTCGTCGTGCCAGACCAGTTCCCAATGCGTTTGGGCGCGCAGCGGCGCCAGGGTCATCGCCAGCATCAGTAGCAACTTCAAGAGTCGGCTCATCGCTTGAAACCATGCGACGGACCGCCGGGGCTGTCAAGAGCAGGACTTTCCGCACCCACAATAACCTGCAACGTGGCCCGCTCTACGGTCACTTCTACGGGCGTTTGGCAGATATATTCGCCGTCGGCATAAACGTCGAGTGGAGTCTCGGTTTCCACTCGCAGGCGCTCGGCCTGGAAGTACTCCACTTCTCTGAGGCTCAGGTGCCGTCCAAAATAGACTGCGGGAAACATGCACGCGAGTTTGAAGGGATCGATGCCGCCGATCAGGCAGACGTCGAGCTGGCCGTCATCCATCTGAGCGCGGGGAGCGATCTTCATGCCGCCACCATAAGTGGAAGTGTTGGCGAAAGCTGCGAGAATCGTGGGCTGGTCGCGGCGTATTGTCCAGCGCCCAGTTCCGGCGGGGGTGAAAATCTTCATCGGGAGCGCGGCGAGTCGAAAGATTGCAGGAGCCAGCGTAAGCGCGTAACCTCCATGTCCGCGCAGCCAGCGCGGCAATTCGTTGGCCTGGCGGGCCACTTCGCTATCGAGCCCGACGCCGGCCACGCTGCAGAAATAGTTCCGAGTACCGAGTACCAAGTTGCGAGCAAACGCCTGTGCGGGCGCCTCATCCCCGCCTTCCACAGGAGTGATAACACCCAGATCGATTGCACGAACGCCACCCTGTCCGGCGGAGAATCTTCGCCACGCGGCGAGCGAATCGCGTACGCGGCCTAGGCCGAGGGCGCGGGCAAAGTCGTTACCGCTGCCGGCAGGGACGACCAGCACAGGCAACCCTAGCTTCACCAATTGACTCAAATGCCGGTGGACAGTGCCATCGCCGCCGAAGACCAGTATAATGTTCACTCGGTCGGCAGGGGCGGGCATCCCGATCTGCCAATCGATCGTTTGCTCGGTCTGGAACGCCTTGAGGTTTCTCGGAGAGCATCCCAACCCGAGGATGGCGGCGGCGCGCATGTGCGCGGTTGAGAGTAACAGAGTCTAACTCCTTAGCGGGATCGAGAAGGCTCAAGGACCTGTCGGAGCGGCCAGCAGTACAGCCCTCATAAACCAGGCAATCCTTCCGCGCCTTCGTGACCTTCCGACCCCTCCCGACCGCGTGGCATGATGGATGCTAAACAGATCGCTGACTGGAGGGGGTTGCATGGGCGTTCGACGGCTAACGGATGTATCGTGTTTTCTTATAGTTAGCCTTTTATTGGCAGGCTGCAGCGGGGTATCTGCGCCAAGCAATGGCGGCAGCGTTATCGCCACCGCTCCCACGATTACGACGCAGCCAACGAACCAAACCGTTACTGCCGGACAGTCTGCAACATTCTCGGTGACGGCGGCGGGAACGGCTCCCTTGAGTTACCAGTGGCAGAAGGGCACGACCGCGATCGCTGGTGCGACCTCAGCCAGCTATACCACGGTTGCGACCACGACCTCTGACAATGGCACGCAGTATCGGGTCGTGGCCAGCAACTCGCAGGGAAATGCAACCAGCAACTCCGTTACTCTTTCGGTGAATGCCGCAACCCCAAGCACCACCGATGTGCTGACCTACCACAACGACATAGCGCGCACGGGGCAGAACCTGACGGAAACCACGCTGAACACCAGCAACGTTACGTCGGCAAAATTTGGCAAGCTGGGTTTCTACTCGGTCGACGGTCTGGTGGACGCCGAACCGCTCTACGCCTCGAACGTTACAGTTCCCAACGATGGCCCGCACAATGTGCTGCTTGTTGCTACCGAACACGGTTCGGTTTATGCCTTCGACGCGGATTCCGGCGCGACCATCTGGCACATCGCCGGGATGAAAACGGGGGAAACAACGTCGGACGATCGCGGTTGCAGCCAGGTAACTCCGGAAATCGGCGTGACCTCCACGCCGGTGATCGATCGCACGCTCGGTCCCAATGGCGCGGTTTATCTGGTGGCTATGGCGAAAGACGGATTGGGCAACTACCACCAGCGACTGCATGCTCTCGATCTCGCCCTCGGCACAGAATTGTTCGGCGGCCCGGTCGACATTCAGGCGACCTATCCCGGAATTGGCGACAACAGCGACGGCACCAGCGTGGTCTTCGATCCTGGCCAGTACAAGGAGCGATCGGCGCTGCTGCTGCTGAATGGCGTTGTCTATACCGGCTGGGCTTCGCACTGTGACATACGCCCTTACACAGGCTGGATCATGGGTTACAGCGAATCCACGCTGGCCCAGACGAGCGTGCTGAATATAACGCCCAACGGCAGCGATGGCGCCATCTGGATGGCTGGAGCCGGGCTCGCCGCCGACAGTTCGGGCAACATCTACTTTCTTGACGCCAACGGCGACTTCGATACGAATTTGAATGCCAGCGGCTTCCCGAGCGACGGCGACTACGGCAACGCCTTCATGAAGATCTCAACCGCAGGCAACCAGCTCGCTGTGGCCGACTACTTCGAAATGGACAACGAAACATCGGAGAACGGCAGCGACACCGATCTCGGCTCCGGTGGGGCGATCGTGCTGCCCGACCTGAGCGACGGCTCAGGCAACACTCTGCACCTGGCCATCGGCGCGGGCAAAGACAGCCATCTCTACGTGGTGAATCGCGACTCGATGGGTAAGTTCAGCTCCAATAACAACAATATCTATCAGGAACTAGCGGGAGCATTGCCGGGTGGTGTTTTTGCGATGCCCGCGTATTTCAATAACACAATCTACTACGGCTCGGTCGGAAGCCCCATCCAGGCCTTCACGATTAGCAACGCGAAGCTGTCGAGCAGTGCTGCCGCGCAAACCGCCAACAGCTTTTTGTATCCCGGGGCAACGCCCAGCGTCTCGGCGAATGGCACGAGCAACGGAATCGTGTGGGCCGTGGAGAACACAAACCCGGCGGTATTGCACGCCTATAATGCCACGAATCTGAACGAACTCTACAACAGCAACCAGGCCAGCAACGGTCGCGACCAGTTCGGCGCAGGCAACAAGTTCATCACGCCGATGATCGCCAACGGGAAGGTGTTTGTAGGAACTACGAATGGCGTGGCCGTTTTCGGGCTGCTGCCGTGACCTTGCTGTGCTAGGTGATCATGACCCGCTTCATCGACCTGCCTGCCCTCACAACGAGGGGCCGCGCGGGACGTGGAACGGCAAGCTTTGGCTTGTCCACAAGCTCTGTATCGATTTGAACTGCTTTTTGCTTTATCTTCCTGCTGGCGTCCGAAGCTGATTCCGCAAGTTTTGCCTCCGCCAGCAATTTGTCAACGCGTATCAGCACAGCAGTATCGAGACCCCGGTCCTGAGCTAGGACCAAAACGTCAGGCGGCGGTGTCTTGATCCCAACTTCCTCTCCTGATCCGGCGATGATTTTCGCGAGGGACACGATCACGTGCTCCAGGATGTCCGGAGTCTCCCTTGTCTGAAACTGTTTGACCCAATCATCGCCCGCAGACGTCGCCACGTCCGCGGAATGAAAATCTTCCACGATCCTCCGCGCCAGCTCTTTCTTCGCCTGCATCGGATGCGCTTCCCGCTTCATCTTCTCGATGTCGGCGACCTGCAAGTCCGTCAATAGCTCGTAATACCTCCACATCATCTCGTCCGAGATGCTCATCACCTTGCCGTACATCTCCAGGGGCGGCTCATTAATCCCGATGGCATTGCCGAGAGACTTCGACATTTTCTGCACGCCGTCGAGGCCTTCGAGGATCGGCGTGGTCAGCACCACCTGCGACTCCTGGCCGTAGGCGCGCTGCAGTTCGCGGCCCACCAGCAGATTGAAGCGCTGGTCGGTACCGCCGAGTTCCACATCCGCTTCGAGCGCCACCGAGTCGTATCCTTGCACCAGCGGGTAGAGCAACTCGTGCAGGGAAATTGGTTTCTCGTCCTTGAATCGTTTGTGAAAGTCCTCGCGCTCCAGCAGTTGTGACACGGTGTATTTCGCCATCAGGCGGATGAAGTCGTCGGCACTAAACTTGGCGAACCAGCGCCGGTTAAAGTCGATCACAGTCTTCTGCGGATCGAGAATCTTGAAGACTTGCGCTTTGTAAGTCTCGGCATTTTGCTCGATCTGCTGGCGAGTGAGCGGCGGCCGCGTCGTCGAGCGTCCCGTCGGGTCGCCGATCATCCCGGTGAAGTCGCCGATCAGAAAAATCGCAGTGTGCCCGAGATCCTGAAAGTGCTTGAGCTTGCGCAGCACGACGGTATGCCCTAGGTGCAAGTCGGGAGCCGTCGGGTCCATGCCAAGCTTCACGCGCAGCGGTTTGCCCGTGGCGCGCGACTTCTCCAGCTTCGCGGGCAGCTCGGCCTCGCGGATAATTTCCGCCGAACCCTTCTTGAGATACGTCAGTTGTTCGTCGACAGGAGCGAAGGTTGACATGGGAAAAGACATTATAAGGAATGGAGCAGGCAGAAGTCAGAATGCAGAAGTTAGAATGCTCGGGAGTTGAGGTTTGTGACGGCAAAGAACATTCATATACGAAAGGCGACGCCAGCAGATGTTCCCCGGGTGCGGGAAGTGATCGAGGCCTCGGTGCGAGGCTTGCAGGCGGAAGACTATTCGCCAGCGCAGATTGAAGGTGCGCTGCAGTCCGTTTATGGCGTGGATAGCCAACTCATCGCGGACGGAACGTATCTAGTGGCGGAGGCTTTGGAGCCGGCGAAAGAACCCGAGATCGTCGCCTGTGGCGGATGGAGCAAGCGCAAGACACTATACGGTGGCGATCAATTCGCGGCGCGGGAAGACTCACTGCTCGATCCTTCCCGCGATGCGGCCAAAATTCGCGCGTTCTTCGTGCATCCGGACTGGGCGCGGCGCGGCATCGGAGGCTTGATCCTCGAAGCCTGCGAGAACGCGGCCCGGGAAGCGGGCTTCACGCGCCTCGAAATGGGAGCAACCTTGAGCGGCGTGGCTTTTTATAAAGCCAAGGGGTACACGACGATCGAGGGCCGGGAAGTCCCGCTGGCGAACGGCGAAGCGTTACCGATCGTAAAGATGGCAAAGAGGATCGCCGGATAGCTCCAATCATCCCATGTGGGACAACCTCGGCGCGATTGTTCCTACGTGAGCCGAACCAGGCGCCGGCCTTTCACTTCGTACTTCCCGCCCAGCACAATGTTGATCGCTTCAGTATAAGCAACATGCTCCTGATCAAGGATGCGGCCAGCCAGCGTATGCTCGTCGTCAGAATCGAGCACTGGAACGGTCTTCTGCACGATGATCGCGCCGTGATCAAGTTCTTCGTCAACAAAATGCACGGTGCAGCCAGAGACTCTTACTCCGTAGGCGAAAGCCTGCTCTTGCGCTTCAAGTCCGGGAAATGCGGGCAGCAGCGAGGGATGGATATTGAGAATGCGCCGAGGAAACTGCTGCACAAACCAAGGCGAGAGCAACCGCATGTACCCGGCGAGACAAACGAGATCGACATTGTGTTGCGTGAGCGCGGCGACGACTTCGCGCTCGTGCTCCCCCCGCGGCCTGCCCTTCGATGGAATCACCAGAGCATTCAGCCCGCGCTGGCGCGCCGTAGCGATACCGGGCGCATCCGCTTGGTTAGAGATGACAACGGCAATACGCGCATCCGCGATGCGCCCCGCATCAATGCTGTCGGCGATGGCAACAAAATTCGAGCCGCGTCCAGAGAGAAGAATGCCGAGGGAATGCATTGTTGATCGCAATTGCTGATTGTTGATTGCTGATTGGAACCCCAAACTCGGCAGCTTTTGATTTTCAATCAGCAATCAACAATCATCAATCAACAATTCTTCAGTTGTAGATCACCTTGCGCTCGCCCTTTACGATGCGGCCCACAGTAAAAGCCTTCTCTCCCACGCGCTCCAGCACGGTCTGGGCTTTCTTGAATTTCGCCAGGGGAACGACCAGCAGCATGCCCAGGCCCATGTTGAAAGTGCGCAGCATCTCGTCTTGCGGAACATTGCCCAACTGCCGCAGATGTTCGAACAACGGCGGCACCGGCCAGGAACCGAGATCGATCGCGGCTGCGGTCCCGCGGGGCAGCACGCGCGGAAGGTTCTCCGTGATCCCGCCGCCGGTAACATGCGCCAGCGCGGAGACACATTGGGCGGCGACTAGCTTCTTCACCGCCGGCCAGTAGCTCTTATGCGTGCGCATCAGTTCATTGCCCACCTTATTCTTGATCTCGTTGACGTAGTCTTCCGGCGAGTAGTGGGCCACTTCAAAGAGCAGCTTCCGCGCCAGCGAATATCCGTTGGTGTGCAGGCCGTTCGAAGGCAGGCCCAGAACGACGTCGCCGATCTGCACATCCTTGCTGGTAATAATCCGGTCGCGTTCCACCACGCCCACGATAAACCCCGCCAGATCGTACTCGCCATCGGGATAAAAGCCGGGCATCTCGGCAGTCTCCCCGCCGATCAAGGCACAGCCGTTATGCTTGCAGGCGTCGGCAATTCCTTCCACCACTTTCTCGGCGATCATGGGCTCCAGTTTTCCCGTCGCCAGATAATCCATAAAGAACAGCGGCGCGGCGCCCTGTACGGCGATGTCGTTGACGCAGTGGTTCACCAGGTCAGCGCCCACGGTGGAATGCAGGCCCATGGCGAAGGCAATCTTGAGCTTCGTTCCCACGCCATCCACGCTCGAGACCAGCACCGGGTCCACGTACTTGGTCTTGTCCACCGCGAACAGGCCGCCAAACCCGCCAATTTCGCTGAGCACGCCCCGGGTAAAGGTCTTGTGCGCCAGGTACTTGATGCGCTGCTTGGTGCGGTTGGCCCTGTCGATATCGACGCCGGCGTCTGCGTAGGTAATGGGTGCGCCAGCGGACGTGGGGTTCTTGGGCACGGGTTATTCCGGTGTGTCTTTCTCTTTCTCAGTGCTTCAGTGCGGGGAAACGCTCGGGTTCCTTGCGAAGCAGCGGCTTCTAAGGCCGCTCATTGTAACACGTTCGAAGCGGACGCCGGCGCGTGGGATCTCAGGTCGCGACGACACACATGTGGGGACAGCCGCCCTCGGCTTTCCATCGAGCGAAGCTCGACGCTCTCTTCGTCGCGGCTACTGGACGCTTTCTAGTGAGCGATGAAGTCCGAAAAGAAGTAAGCAAGGATCGCGAAAAGAGCCAGCCCAGAAATGCCATATGCCGTGAGTACCCACGCGCCCCGGCCTTCCCGCTGCCGCGACAACGATTGTTGGGAAATCGATTGTTGGGAAATCGACTGCTGCGTAATCGACTGCTGGGAAACCGAAGAAGAAACGTCAGGGGCCCGATCTTCCATGCCAGAAAAACCTCCGAACGGAAGGATCGTGGCGCAAATACATTATGCGTCACGCCTGCCCGGCACCGCGGCCAGGCAAGACTTTCTAAGCCGAATTTTACTACGGTTTTGTGAGCGCCGAACAAACAAATGCGATTCCAAAATACATGGCCACGGTGCCCGTTGCGTTACCCGCCGCCTTGGGATAAAAGCGGCACAGGCCTTACTATTACCCTATGCGTAGTCTTTTGCTCTCGTTCCTGGTGGCCTGCACCTTGGCCGCGCCCTTCACTGTCCCAGCACAATCGGGTAAGAAACAAAATCCGCCGGCTTCCCCCGCAAAGTCTCCGGACCTCGCCTCCAAGGCGCTGGAACCCAAGCACGACTATTCCCAGGAGGCGTTTGTAATCGAACAACTGCGCTCCACCTACCGCTTTGAGGACGATGGCACGGGCCGCAAAGAAATCGTCGCTCGCATCCGGGTGCAGAGCGAGGCCGGGGTCCAGCAGTGGGGACAGATTCAATTCGGCTACAACTCCGCCAACGAGCGCGTTGAGATTGCTTACGTCCGCGTCATCAAGGCCGATGGCAGCGTGGTGAAGGCGGGCGACGATGCCGTGCAGGATCTGAGCGCGCCCGTCGAGCGCGAAGCACCCGTCTACACCGACTACCGTCAGAAGCACATCACGGTGCCCGGCTTGCGCCCCGGTGAAACGCTCGAATATGACATGGTCACGCTGATTCACACTCCGTTGGCCGCGGGGCAGTTCTGGGCCGACTACGACTTCGACAAGAACAACATCATGCTCGATGAGGAACTCGATGTAGATGTTCCCTCCAGCCGCCCGCTCAAGTTGAAGAACAAGCCAGGCATGGATCCGAAGATTTCGGAAGCAAACGGGCGCCGCATCTACCACTGGACCGGTTCTCACCTCGAGCGCGAAGACGACACCAAGGACAAAGATAAAGAGAAGGATAAAGAAAAAGAAAAGGACAAAGACAAAAAGAAAAAGAAGAAGAAGTCCGACGAGGAACGACCCGACGTTCAGTTGACCACGTTCGTCAGTTGGGAGCAGATCGGCCGCTGGTATGCCGGCCTGGAAAAAGACAGACGCGCACCCTCGCCCGAAGTCCGCTCCAAAGCCGCCGACCTCACCAAAGGCCTCGACACCGACCTCGATAAAGTCCAGGCTCTCTACGATTATGTCGCTAAGAATTTCCGCTATGTCAGCCTGTCGTTGGGCGTGGGCCGTTATCAGCCCCACGCTGCTGCCGACGTCCTCCACGATCAGTACGGCGACTGCAAAGACAAACACACCCTGCTCGCTTCCCTGCTCGAAGCCGAGGGCCTGCATGCGTCTTCGGTGTTGATCAACTCCAGCCGCAAGCTCGATCCCGACGTGCCCTCGCCCTCGCAGTTCGATCACGTCATCACGTTGCTGCCCATGACCACGCCTCACGAAGAAGTCTGGATGGATACCACCAGCGAAGTTGCCCCCTTCCGCCTGCTGGCCTTCAGCCTGCGCAACAAGCTCGCGCTGGTCATTCCCGCCGACGGCGGCACGCCGCATCTGGAAGAGACGCCCGCCGATACTCCCATGCCCGACAGTGAGGTCTCCGAGGTCGATGGGAAAATCAATGAGATCGGGAAACTCGAAGCCCACGTGCACTACACCTTCCGCGGCGATGAAGAACTCATGCTGCGTTCCATCTTCCGCCGCGTTCCGGAGGCGCAATGGCAGCGCGTGGTGGAAAATGTGAACTCCGGAATGGGCGGCGACATCACGAACTTGAAGATCAGCGACCCGGCCGCAACCCGCGAGCCGTTCACCATGTCCTACGACGTTGCCCGGCCGAACTTCCTCGACTGGTCTAAGAAGAAATCCGACCTCACGCTGCCGCTTTGTCAGTTCAACCTGCCCGACCCCGGCAACAGCGACGACGACGGCGACGCAGATAACGAAACTCTGAAGCTTGGCCCCAAGGCAGAGTACGTCTACGAAATCAAGCTCGAATTGCCCGCGAAATACACCGCCCACGCCCCGTTGGCGTTATCCGTCAGGCGCGACTACGCCGAGTACCAGGCCACTTACAAGCTGGAAGGAACCACCTTCACGGCGGCAAGGACGCTCACGCTGCGTCAGTCCGAACTGCCCGCGACGCGCGCCTCGGATTACCAGTCTTTTCGCCACACCGTTGGCTCTGACCTCGGTCAGTTTCTATCCGTCGAGAACACGGTAGCGGGCACTCCAACGCCGCCCGCGGACATGAAGGCTGACGACCTGGTCGAAAGCGGCCGCGCCGCCATAGCCAACAACAATCTGGCCATGGCGATTCAACTGCTCAAGCGCGCCACCGAAGTCGATCCCAAAAACAAGTACGCCTGGAATTTTCTGGCCGGAGCCTACCTGGGGATGCGCCAGAATGACGAGGCCATCGCCGCCCTCAACAAGCAGATTGAAATCAATCCCTACGACGAGTACGCCTACAACGCTCTCGGCCGAGCCTACTGGCAGGAGCGCAAGTACGACGATGCCGTAACCGCCTTCAACAAGCAGATCGAGATCAATCCCCTCGACAAGTTCGCCCACGCCGGCCTGGGCCAAATGTATTCCGAGTGGCACAAGTACGACCTGGCTGCGCCCGAGTTGGAGAAGGCCGCATCCCTCTCGCCCGACAATGCGGAGCTGCAGGTCAGCCTCGGCGATGCCTATCTGAACCTCGGCCAGGACGACAAAGCCCTCGCCATCTTCGATCACGCGGTGGAACTCTCGGCCACGCCGCTGGTCTGGAACAACATCGCCTACCAGCTGTCGCTGAAAAAATCTCATCTGGACCGCGCGCAGCAATACGCCGAGTCGGCAATCTCAGCCACCACGGCGGCATTGCGCAATGTCTCGCTAGACCGGCTAACGCCACAGGAGTTGCCTCTGGTCCCATCCCTGATCGCCTACTGGGACACCTTGGGCTGGGTCTATTTCAACGAAGGCAACATGGACAAGGCCGAAAAATATGTCGCCGCCGCCTGGGGACTCGGCCATCACGGAGAAGTCGGCGACCACCTGGGACAGATTTACGAGAAACAGGGAAAGAAGGATCTAGCCCTGCGCACCTACGCACTTTGCCTGAGCGGACTGCGGCCCATCCCCGAAACGCGCGACCGCCTGGCCGCACTGGGCGGCGGCAACGCCAAAGTAGACGCCACAGTAGCAAAGCACAAAGAAGAGCTGCAGCAGTTGCGCACCATCGACATGGGCAAAGTAGCAAAACAAACCGGCAGCGCCGAATTCTTCGTGCTCCTAAGTCGTGGCCCGGGTCATCCTGATTCAGGTCATGGACAAAGCTCCGCGGCCACGGTCGAAGCCGTGAAGTTCGCAAGCGGCGACGAAAAACTAAAAGTCTTCACCGAAGCCCTCCGCACCGCCGAATACCGCCTAACCTTCCCCGACGACACCCCGGTAAAGATCCTCCGCCGCGGCATCCTGTCTTGCTCCACAGCAACCGGCGCCTGCACGTTCGTGCTAATGCTGCCAGACGATGTAAGAACGGTGGATTGAAGACCAAATCTAAGATTGTGTCATCCTGAGCGGAGCAACTGGTTTCGCGAAGCGAAAGCAGTTGCGGAGTCGAAGGACCCCTTCCAGCGAGCGTCACCGACGGCCCCGCAAGGCATTTCTAGAGATGACGCACGTTCCTGTCCGGCGGCCGCTTAGTTGCTTATATAAACAATGTTGTTTATAATCAATAACGTGACGAGCAAAGAGTTCAGGCGCTGGCTCGCGCAACTGGGAGCGGTCTTCAAAGCCGGCAAAGGCTCTCACCTTAAGGTTTACCTGAACGGGAGGCAGTCCGTTCTGCCGATGCATAACGCGGAACTCAAAAAAGGTCTGGTCGAGGGAATCAAGAAACAACTCGGCCTGAAATAGGTGACCGCAATGTTCCTTTATCCAGTTACTCTCAAGCGCGACGAGGATGGCGGATTCGTCGTCACGTTCAAAGACATTCCCGAAGCCATCACCCAAGGCGACACCGAGGCCGAGGCATTGACGGCGGCCAGGGACGCTCTGGAGACGGCCCTAGATTTCTACTTTGAAGACAATCGCGCAGTGCCGCTGCCTTCGAAAGCCAAGGGTCGGCAACCGGTCGTTGAGCTTCCCGCAAGCCTCTCCGCCAAGATTCTTCTCCTAAACGAGATGATCCAGCAACACGTGCGCCCCGCCGAACTGGCCCGCCGATTGAAGACCACGCCGCAAGAGGTCAACCGCCTGACCAATGTCCAGCACACCTCCCGCATCGACGGCATCGCCGCCGCCCTGAAAGCGCTAGGCAAGCGCCTCGATATGCGCACCGTATGATGCCGACGGCGAGTAGAAAGGAAATGAGGTCCGCGTCATGACCTTTAAGAGAGCGATCCGCGATGCTCGCACCAGATTCACGAACAACGGGCGATTCTCGCTGCTTCCCGGGGAGTCCGTAAGCAAAGTAGTGAGGCGCGAGGTTCCAGAGGATGCCTTGGGGATTTACATCGTATTTAGGTCAGATGATCTGGGCCAGCCGCTCTACATTGGTAGTTCAGGCACCATAAACACAGATGGATGTCGTAAGGGCCAGCGACTCAGAGGGCGAGGGGAAGCAAGAAGGCATGCCCCGCCGCAAGTTTTTCCCTAAGCTGATGACCCAAAAGAGTCTCCCCGGGTTGACGTTCTTATGGTTCGTGACCCACGATCAAAACACTAAAATTATCCCTGCGTTGGCGGAGATGGAACTACTTCAAGCGCATTACGACCAATTCTGCCGCCCTCCAGAATTAAACAGATGCGCATAGGATTTCTTCCTGCATAAACCGCTTGACATGTACGGTAAAACCGTACATACTGAGAAAAGTAGGAAGCTGTTTCTCTCTTCTACCGCTCTCGGCACGATTCGCCAGGGGCGCAACCGCAAGCAGTACCCAAAAACACAGCGGTATGACTGAGGGAGAAACATCTTATGCCTACACAAAAGGGCAAGATGCAACTTGTCCGCTTTCGCCACAAAGGGCTAAGGCAGTTCCACGAGGACGGAAACGCCAGGGGAGTACCGTCGGCAATGGCCGACAAGTTGCGCAAGCTTCTGTTCGCCCTCGAAACCGCCGAGACGCTGGAGCAGCTCGACCGCTTTCCCGGCTGGAAGCTGAATCCTCTCAAAGGCGACCAGAAAGGATCATGGAGTTTGACTGTCACTGGAAACTGGCGATTGATTTTCCGGTACGACGAACAGATGAACACTGCCAGCGACATTGACCTGATCGATTATCATTAGGAGACCGAAATGTCCATGAAGAACCCGCCTCATCCGGGCGACCTGATCAGAACCGAAGTCATCGAAGCCCTCGGCCTCACCGTGTCGAAGGCGGCGGAGATTTTGAAAGTACGGCGCGCCACGCTCTCCGATCTTCTGCACGGCAAGGCCGCGCTGACGCCGGAAATGGCACTCCGCATCGAAAAGGCCTTCGGCCCGGACATGGATCACCTCCTCCGGATGCAACTCGCCTATGACGTGTCGAAAACGCGAGCGCACGCGCGGAGCATTTCGGTCAAGCGATATGCCCCGGCCTGAAGCTGCGCTGCTTAACGTTTTCCACAACCTCCTTGTGACATCTGACCTTGCCCCGCGATTTAAATCGCGCGATCATGGTCGAGGCCGTGACGGTTGGCGAGCCCAGAGTGCCCAACCCTAAGCCCTTTGTTCTTAAGATTTTGGTATCTAAGGAGGAATATGCAGTTGACACACAGAGGTCAAAATGACAGCATCAAAGGGCCGTGACAGGGCCACAAATCAGAAGTGGGTTACGGATGTGGTGGCATTTCTGGAAGATCATCCACTCCCAATAGCTGCGCTACTTGCCGATAGGATTCGGCTACGCGATAAAGCGCGGAAAGCGGCGCTTGCGGCAGAGAAGCGAACGCGGCAAGGTCATCACCTTGCAGCACATCCCTCGCCTGTAAAATATCAAGAATTAAAGCCGAAACCTGAAATTGTTGCGCCAGCATCGTTATCACGAGTTGGTGCTCCTGCTGTGTCACGGAGATCGTCTCCTTCGGAAAGAATTGAGAGTTCAGACCGGAAGATGATAACCTCCGTGACAGAGCAGGAACGCATGAAAAAGGGAAAGAAGAACCCGCCGCCCGAACTGGAGCCGATACCGCCAGTGGATAGGGCGGAGTTCACCGAGGTAGTCCGCAAGATGGTGAACACTTCACCTGTGACGCGGGAAGATGTGGAGCACCGTGGATTTCAGCGCAAGAAAAACCCAGAAACCGATCCGGCGAAGCTGGCGACGGTATTCCCGCAAGCGCCGCCGATGAAACTCACAGCGGAACAGTGGGAGCAAGTGCGCTTGACGGACGAACACAACCGCGAGTACCGGAAGAAAAAGGGCAAGAGCTAAAGTCGCGTGAGTCTTGGCCGTGGCTGTATTGTTGGTCCAGTCACGATGGGTTGATGTTCTTTCGATATTGCAATCGCTTCTCTCAAGAAGTCCCGATCTATTCCTCGACTTGCCGCTCCGAGTTTTTCAAAATAAAAATCAAGTTCAGCATCTTCCGACGAAAAGACTATTGTGCCCACCTGTACCGATGCAACGTGTAACACGTGGGCCAGTTCCGGCAATAGGAATTCCCTTGTGAGTAAAAAGACCTTTCTGTGCTCACGATTCCAGCTACGCACAAAGGCCCATGCCCACGACGCAGACCACATGATTACAAAGACAAGCCACGGTAGCCACGGATGCGCTTGCCCAAGTGGAAGATAGGAAATTACTAACGCGACAACAGAAAATCCAGAACTTGTCACGACCCATATCCAATCAGCCTTGAGAGATTTCAAGGCGGGAGGTATACTCATCTTGCACGCTCCTTAGTTTTGCGAAAGCCGCAGATTCGCCGTCTGCGGCTTTCGTGCGTTTATGCCACGAGTTGTTTGTACTCCATCGGCTTTGTGCCCACCAAGTTTGCAACCGTATCCTCGAATAAATCCAACGCCTTCCGCCGATTGAACCTATATTCAAACTCGTAAAGGTATCGCTGCAAGTGCTTGTGCGACACGCGATGGAAAGAGCCGACCACGCCGCGCTTGAAAAGCGAGAATGCGGATTCAATTGTGTTCGTGTGAACGTCACCGCGCACGTACTCGTACTTGTGGGCAATCGTTTCGTGCTTGCTGGCGCAGTATCCATCGAAGGCAAACGGGTAGATCGTGGATTCATCCGTCATTACGCGGTCAACGTTGCGGTCTACCAGTTCATGCAGAAGTGGCCTGACTTGCGCCGCCGTTGTGTTGCCCTTGCCAACGTGCCGGAGCCGGAGTTCTCCACCGCGCTCAATCATCCCCACAACGGCGGCTTTGCGCTCATAACTCTTTTGATTGCCCCGCTCTTTCTTGCGGATAGTTTTTCCGCCAATGTACGTTTCGTCAATCTCCACTGTCCCGGATAGTTTCCGATGACCGCCCGTTTTGCCAACCCATGGACCGCTGCCCGCACCTGGATCGCTCAAGAATCCCTCGCCGGATGCCATTGCTTTGCGAATCCTGTGCCCCATGTACCATGCCGTGCGGTAATTCACTCCGAGGTGTCGCTGTACCTGTGCTGCGCTCATGCCTTTTTTCGCGTGCACGATCAGCGCGACGGCGGCAAACCATTTCGACAGTGGTAAATGGGAATCGTGAAAGAGTGTGCCGACCGTGGGAGTGAATCTGTGATTACAGGTGGACTCTAGGCAAGCGTACAGGCGAGTGCGCTTGTTCTGTTTCTTCTCACTCCGCGCAATGCGTGGGTTGACCGTGCGTGTGATCCGCGAAACCTTGTCATTGCCGCAGCGCACGCACCGGATTTTGCCGTCCGGCCAGCGAACCTTTTCAATAAAGTCTAAACATTGGTCTTCGGTTTGGAGTTGGGTGCTAACATCGATCAGGTTCATTAGTGTTCCCTCTGGAAGATAGGAACACTTTAGCGGAAAAGGCGCTGTGTGTCAAGTGCATATTAGTCTATCTAAGTTATTTGAAAACAAGATTTTGCGCGATACGCTTTTGCGAAACCCGTGCTGGGCAAGGCTTCCAGGGGTATCGAAAGAAAAAAATCAATCCGCACACCTGTCCCAGGAAGCCAATCCTCCACCATCCGCGATCTGCGTCCGGAATTTATTTTCACCCAGAAATCCACAGCCTGGCAGCCGTGGACGCGACAGTTCAGCCCTCCGGACGCAGCTTATGCCACCCGGTAGCCTGCTCGTAAGCATGAGCAAGCCTCAACACCAAATCCTCCCGCCAATACGGCCCAGCGATCTGCAAACCGATGGGCAGCCCGCTCTTCGTGAACCCGCAGGGTACCGAGACGGCAGGCAGTCCCCACACGTTAAACGGCCGTGTGTTGCGCAGCAACGCAAGTTCCGCCGGACGAAGCGCGGCAGGATCTTTCTTCAGATCGGTAATAGCCGGCGCCGGGATGGGCATGGTGGGTGCGACCACCAAATCCACGTCAGCAAAGAAATCGCGAGCCCGCCGCCGTTCCAGATCCAGTTCGCGCTGCCGCCGAATATATTCCGCCGCCGAAATGTTCGCCCCGGATCGAATGCGCCGCAAAGTCTCCGGCTGATAAAGCTCAGGCGTCCGCGCAATATAGTCGGCGTGATAGGCAAAAGACTCGGCAGCTTGCACAGTGCGGTCCGAAGATACCTCGATTTGCACATCCCGAAGATCAGCAGCCAGCGCGCCGATTACAGCCAGAGCCTGCTCCACCGCCGCGCGGACTTCCTCGTCAAGCTCATCATAAAAATGCGCCCGCGGAACCCCAACGCGCAGACTCTTCGCCGAATCGCCCAAGCCAGAAACATAATCGGACACCGGAACATCAGCGCTGCAAACATCAAGCGAATCCCATCCAGCGATAGCTTGCAGCACGACAGCCGCATCGCCGACAGTCGCAGCGAGCGGGCCAACATGATCAAGCGACCACGAAAGCGGAATCACCCCGCGCGCGGACACGCGCCCGTAAGTCGGTTTGATCCCGACGCAACCGCAAAGCGCCGCCGGTTCGCGGATGGACCCGGCCGTATCGGTCCCAATCGCCGCATAGCAAAGCCCGGCAGCAACAGCGGCCGCCGATCCTCCCGACGATCCGCCCGCAATATGCGTCGTGTTCCACGGATTGTGAACGTCGCCGAAAAAGCTGACCAGCGAACTCCCGCCATAAGCGAATTCATGCAGATTGTTCTTCCCCAGAATCACCGCACCTGCAAGCCGCAGCCGCCTGACCACTTCCGCATCCTCGGTTGGCACGCGACATTCGAAAACCGCGCTGGCAGCGGTTGTGCGCGTGCCGGCGGTATCGATCAGGTCCTTCAAGGCAATCGGAATCCCGTGCAGCGGCCCGCGCCATTCTCCGCGCGAGATCTCAATCTCCGCAGCCCGAGCCTCCGCCAGCGCAGACTCGGCAGTCACGGTGATGAACGCATTCAGCATGGGATTGAGTTTCTCGATGCGATCCAGGCACGCGCGAGTCACCTCGACCGGAGATATTTCCTTCCGCCGCAAACGCGGAGCAAGCTCAACAATGGTTTCCAGAATGGGCATCGGGCGAGAACGGCCTTCATTGTAGTGCACAACCAAAAAAGTTCTTCCCGTAGAAAAAAGCAACCACCAGCTAAGGCCTATAATCAAAATCGCTGCCTGCATCCGGGAGGCAAGAATGGCGGAAATGACGATTGCCCCAGCCGCAACCCACGGGTTCTTTGTCGACGGCCGATGGATGGAAGACGGGGACATCGTCGAAATCCGCGCGCCCTTCGACGGCAGCGTGATCTGGCGAGTCGTCCAGGCCAGGCGCGAACATGCTGAGGCTGCGATTGCCGCCGCCGTCAAGGCCTTCGGAACCACGCGTCGCCTGCCTGCCTTCGAGCGCCAGCGCGTTCTGCGGCGCGTGGGGCAGGCCATCGCCGAGCGCCGCGAAGAATTCTCCCGCACCCTGGCGCAGGAAGCCGGCAAGCCCATCAAGCTGGCGCGCACCGAGGTAGACCGCGCCACATTTGCATTCAACGTGGCCGCGGAAGAGGCCACGCGCATTTACGGTGAGTACCTTCCCCTCGACTGGCAGGAGTTTACGGCAGGGCGCTGGGGAATCGTAAAGCGTTTCCCGCTCGGTCCCATCGCGGGGATTACGCCTTTTAATTTTCCGCTGAACCTGGTCGCACACAAAGTAGCTCCCGCCATCGCGGCGGGCTGCTCGATGGTGTTGAAGCCCGCGCCGCAAACTCCTCGGTGCTCGCTTTTGTTGGCGGAATGCGTGCAGCAGGCGGGCTGGCCCGATGGCGGACTCAGCGTGCTACCGCTTTCGAACGATGACGCCAGCCTGCTGGTCACCGACGAACGCATCAAGCTCATCAGCTTTACCGGCAGCGTGCCCGTAGGCTGGGATGTCAAACGCCGCGCCGGCAAAAAGAAAGTCGTGCTCGAACTCGGCGGCAACGCCGCCGCGATCGTGCACAGCGACGCCGATCTCAATTATGCCGCGGAGCGCTGCGTCTCGGGCGGCTTCGCTTATGCCGGCCAGACTTGCATTTCCGTGCAGCGCATCCTGGTCGAGCAATCGGTATACGGCAAATTCACCGACCTTCTTGTCGAGGGCGTCAAGAAACTGAAAACCGGCGATCCCATGGAGGAGTCGACGGATGTTGGTCCGCTGATTCGCGAGAGCGATGCCATCCGCGTTACCAACTGGGTGGAGGAAGCGGTTCGCTCCGGCGCACGCCTGCTGTGGGGCGGTGGCCGGCGTGGTTCCGTGGTTGACCCGGTGGTGCTCACCGGCACCAAGCCGGAAATGAAGGTCAACTGCCAGGAAATTTTCGGCCCGGTCGTGACCGTCGAGCCTTATCAGAATTTTGACGAGGCGCTGCGCCGGATCAACAATTCCAACTACGGTTTGCAGGCCGGCTTGTTTACGCGCGATGTAAAACTGCTTTTCCAGGCCTACGACGAACTGGAGGTCGGGGCGCTGATCGCGGGCGATGTCCCTTCGTTCCGTATCGACCAGATGCCGTACGGCGGCGTGAAAGACTCCGGACTCGGCCGCGAGGGATTGCGTTACGCGATCGAAGAAATGACCGAGCCGAAGCTCTTGGTGATGAGTCAGCGCTAAGGGCATAGTCGTCGACGATATCCAACTTACATTCGATAGTGTTGCGTTTTGAGACATTTGTCCGCTCCCGCGGGAAAGTACGCGACAACGGCGCACGAAGTATTTATAATCCTGAGTTTTCCACATTCATCGCCGAAGATTCTGGGGATTATTTTTTGAGTGGGACGCGTCCAACGCAGCTGACGATACATCTCAACCATAGATTTCCATAACCCATGCCGCAGATTTTTCATCGCAGCACGAACACCCTGTCGCGGGCCACGATTTTTGGCGCGGTCTTCCTGGTGGCTGCTCTCAGTTGGGTGGCGATGGAGGTCCAGCGCTCGCCTTACGTTACCTACGCGGGAGTGCGCAAGCCGCAGCCCGTGCCCTTCAGCCACCAGCACCACGTTGCCGGACTCGGCGTCGATTGCCGTTATTGCCACACCTCGGTCGAGACCTCGAGTTTCGCCGGTATCCCTCCCACCAAAACTTGCATGAACTGCCACTCGCAGATCTGGACCAACGCCGACTTGCTGGAACCGGTCCGCGCCAGCTACCGCACCGGCCAGTCGCTGCAATGGACGCGGGTGAATCAGCTTCCCGACTTCGTCTTTTTCAATCACAGTATTCACATCAACAAGGGTGTAGGGTGCAACACCTGCCACGGTCCCGTTGACCAGATGCCGCTGATGTACCAGCAGGAATCGTTGCAGATGGAGTGGTGTCTGAGTTGCCATCGCGCGCCGGAACAAAATCTGCGCCCGCGCGATCAGGTGTTCAACATGCGCTACCAGCAGCCCACCAGCGCGAATCCCGTGGTCGTGAATGGACAGAGTTATAGCGATCAGATCGACTTAGGCACGGCGCTGCTGAAGAAGTACAACGTACGCAGCGTGAAAGACATTACCAGTTGCAGCACGTGTCATCGATGAGAACGAGTATGAGAACTTGTCATCCTGAGCGGAGAAGTTGCTTCGCGAAGCGAAGCAACTTCGGAGTCGAAGGACCCCGGTACTGCTGGCAGATCCATCGCCGCTTCAGGGAGTTCTCCCACGCGCTTGAGCAATATCGTCAGAACGCCTTGCCGCATTCGCGGCGCTACCCGCGTCGCAGGGGCCCTTCGACTGCGCGAGACTTCGCTTCGCGAACTTTCGCTCCGCTCAGGATGACAGTCTTTAATCGTGTGATATGTAACCAATGAAGATCGAACATCAAGACGGCCGCGCGAAACGCGAGGATGTTTGCCCCAGCAAGAAGGGCAAGCTCGATCTCGACTCCCTCCGCGCGCAAATCAACGAAGCGAATGAAGAAACCGGACCGGAGTACTGGCGCAGTCTGGAAGAACTTGCCGGCAGCCCGGCGTTCCAGGAAGCGCTGCACCGGGAATTTCCGAAGGGCGCATCCGAGTGGGTGGATTCCGTTTCACGCCGCGGCTTTCTGAAAGTGATGGGAGCTTCCATGGCGCTGGCCGGCATGACCGGATGCGTGCGCCTGCCGCTCGAACCAATCGTTCCCTACGTCCGCCAGCCCGAGGACGTGATCCCCGGACGCCCGCAGTTCTATGCCACGGCGATGACGCTCGGCGGATACGCCAGCCCGCTGCTGGTCGAGAGCCATCTCGGACGTCCCACAAAGATCGAAGGCAACGATAAGCATCCGGCGTCGCTTGGTGGCACAGACATTTTTGCGCAGGCCCACGTTCTTGGTCTGTACGATCCCGACCGCTCGCAGAGCGTGGTGTCGATGGGAGATCAGCGCTCCTGGCAGTCGTTCCTGACCGCGATTCGCGGTCCGCTCAGCGCGCAGAAGGCGCTGCAGGGTGCGGGCATTCGCATTCTGACGCCGACCATTTCTTCGCCCGCACTCGCCGATCAACTGCGCGGCTTCCTGAAGATTTATCCGCAGGCCAAGTGGCATGTGTACGAGCCGGTGAATCGCGACAACGTGCTCGAAGGCGCGAAGCTGGCTTTCGGACAGGCGGTTGAGACGCGCTACGATTTTGAAAAGGCCGACCTAGTCGTCTCCCTCGACGCCGACTTCCTGTATGCGGGCTTTCCGGGAAATGTCCGCTACATCCGCGACTTCGCCAAGCGCCGCGATCCCGACGGCAACATGAACCGGCTGTATGTGATCGAGAGCACGCCGACGACAACTGGAGCGAAGGCTGATCATCGGGTGCCAGGGAGGGCCGTCGAGGTTGAGAAACTGGCCAGAGGCCTGATGAAGGCGATTGGGCCGGATCTACTGAGCCACCAGGGATCGAGCCTCGTCATTCCCGGCGATCACCAACCACCCGTAGTTCACGCTCGGGCCCACGCACTTAACGCACAGCTGGGGAACGTCGGCAAGACCGTTTTCTACACCGAGCCCGTCGATGCGAACCCCATCAACCAAACCGAGTCGATCAAAGAGCTCGCTGCCGACATACAAGGAGGCAAAGTTGACCTATTAATTATTCTTGGCGGGAATCCGGCTTACGACGCGCCGTCTGATCTCGATTTCGCCAACGTTCTCAAGAACGGCAAGATTCCGCTGCGCGTACATCTCGGTCTTTATCAGAACGAAACTGCCGAGTTGTGCCAGTGGCATGTGAATCAAGCGCATGAACTGGAATCGTGGGGCGATGCTCGTGCTTATGACGGGACGGTCAGCATTGTCCAGCCATTGATTGCGCCTCTCTACAACGGGAAGAGTGCGATGGAATTCGTTGCACTGCTCTCTGGTCAGTCCGAGGCGACAGGCTATGACCTGACGCGCGCATACTGGGAGAAACAGCACTCCGGCGCAGACTTTGAGCAATTCTGGCGCAAATCACTGCACGAGGGATGGGTGGAAGGCAGTGCGTACGAGCCGAAAACGGTCACCGCGAAAGCCCAAAGCGTTCCGATTCCGCCGGCGGCCGATCCCACCGCCATCGAGCTCAACATCCGCCGCGACCCCACTATCTACGACGGACAATTCTCCAACAACGGCTGGCTGCAGGAATTGCCCAAGCCGATGAACAAGCTCACCTGGGACAACGCCGTGCTCATCGGTCCCAAGATGGCAGAGCGGCTGCAGATCAAAGTGGAAGATGTTGTCGAGTTGGAATTAAACGGCAAGAAAGTTACGGGCCCCGTCTGGATTCAGGCCGGCCATCCCGACAACTCCGTCACGGTGACGTTAGGCTACGGACGCCGCCGCGCCGGTCGCGTCGGCACTGCGCAAGGGTTCGACGCCTACGCGCTGCGCACAACTTCCGCGCCTTGGATCGCCACCGGCCTGCAAATCCGTAAGACCGGGGAAACTTATAAGCTCGCCTCCACGCAGGGCTACCAGAGCATGGACACGCCCGATGGCGGCCATCGTCCGCTAGTCCGTGAAACCACGCTCGAGGAGTATCGCAAGCAACCGAACTTTGCCACAGAAGAAGAACCGGAGCCCGCGCCCGGGCTCACGCTCTACAAGCCTTATCCCTACAAAGAAGAAGACTACGCCTGGGGCATGGCGATCGATCTGAACTCCTGCGTGGGCTGCAACAACTGCATGCTGGCCTGCCAATCGGAGAACAACATCGCCGTCGTCGGCAAGGAGCAGACCGTCATCGGCCGCCACATGCACTGGATTCGCGTCGACGCCTACTATCAGGGCGACCGCGACAATCCCAAAGCATTTTTCCAGCCCGTGCCGTGCATGCAATGTGAAAACGCGCCCTGCGAAGTGGTCTGCCCCGTGGGCGCGACCAACCACACGCCCGAAGGCCTGAACGACATGGTCTACAACCGCTGCGTGGGGACGCGCTATTGCTCGAACAACTGTCCTTATAAGGTACGGCGCTTCAACTTCCTGCTCTTCCAGGATTGGGAGACGCCGCAATACAAGATGATGCGCAATCCCGACGTCAGCGTCCGCAGCCGTGGCGTGATGGAGAAGTGCACGTATTGCGTGCAGCGCATCAACGAACACCGCATCGACGCCGAACGCGAAGACCGTAAGATCAACGATAACGAGTTGCAGACCGCGTGCCAGCAGTCCTGCCCGGCTGGCGCAATCATCTTCGGCAACATCAACGACCCGAACAGCAAGGTTTCAAAATTGAAGGCGCAGGCGCGCAACTATAGTTTGCTGGGCGAACTCAACACTCGCCCGCGAACTACTTATCTGGCCGAAGTCAGCAATCCGAACCCGGAGCTGAAGGGATAGGGATAAAGAAGCGCGCGGCAAAAGCATGGACGAGCCATACAAAATGACGGTGAACGCGCAAGAGACTCCGGTAATCGAGCCCGGCTACACCTTCGGCACGGTCACGGAAAAAATCAGCGCCATCGTGCTGACCCGTCCCGCTTCGAATGGATGGTTTGTCGGCTTCGGCATCGCGTTTTTGCTGACGATGATGATGCTCTACGCCGTCGGCTACCTGTTCCTGAAAGGCATTGGCATTTGGGGCGTCACCATCCCCATCGGCTGGGGCTTCGCCATCGTCAACTTCGTGTGGTGGATCGGCATCGGCCACGCCGGCACGCTCATCTCCGCGATTCTCTTGTTGCTGCGGCAGTCGTGGCGCAATTCCATCAACCGCTTTGCCGAAGCGATGACCCTGTTCGCCGTGGCCTGCGCCGGAATTTTCCCAGCCATCCACGTCGGCCGTCCGTGGCTGGCTTACTGGCTGTTTCCTTACCCCAGCACTATGGGCGTGTGGCCGCAATTCCGCAGTCCGCTCATCTGGGATGTCTTCGCCGTCTCCACCTACGCCACCATCTCGGCACTGTTCTGGTTTATGGGCCTGATTCCCGACATGGCAACGCTGCGCGACCGCGCCACGCATCCCGCAGCCAGAATCGTCTACGGCATGCTCTCGATGGGCTGGCGCGGATCGGCGCGCCACTGGCACCGCTACGAAACTGCCTACCTACTTTTAGCCGGGCTAGCTACGCCTCTCGTGCTCTCAGTCCACACCGTTGTGAGTTTCGACTTCGCCGTCGGCATCGTCCCGGGCTGGCACACGACTATCTTTCCGCCCTACTTCGTCGCCGGGGCGATCTACTCCGGATTTGCAATGGTGCTGATGCTCGCGATTCCGATCCGCAAAATTTACAACCTGGAAGATTTCATCACCGAACTCCATTTGCAGAACGCGGCCAAAGTCATGCTCGCGACCGGATTGATCGTCGCCTACGGCTACGGCATCGAGGCTTTCATGGGCTGGTACAGCGGCGATCGCTACGACGCTTTCACGCTCTGGAATCGCCTGCACGGGCCCTACGCGATCCCTTACTGGTCCCTGCTGCTTTGCAACATCTTCATCCCCCAAGTGCTCTGGATTCGCAAGCTGCGCACGAGTCCAGTCGCGCTGTTCCTTGTTTCCGGCGTGGTCCTGATCGGCATGTGGCTGGAACGTTTCATCATCGTCGTCGTCAGCCTCCATCGCGACTTCCTCACCTCATCGTGGGGAATCTATTACCCCACGCGTTGGGATTGGATGACCTACATCGGCACCATCGGAATGTTCCTCGCGGCCATTTTCCTCTTCGTGCGCCTGCTGCCCATGATCTCGATCTTTGAAATGCGCACCCTCCTGCCCGAAGCGGAGGTCAAGGAATGAAGCAGGAACGCATGTACGGAATCATGGCGGAGTTCGACTCGCCTACCGCTCTGGTTGAGGCAGCGCGAAAGACGCACCAGGCGGGCTACAACCGGATCGACGCCTACAGCCCGTTTCCCATCGAAGGCCTGGCGGAGGAGATTGGTTTTCACCGCGATGAAGTTCCGCTCGTAGTTTTGATCGGAGGCATCGTCGGCGGCCTCACTGGATACCTGATGCAGTACTGGATGTCCGCCGTCGATTATCCGCTGAACATCGGCGGCAAGCCTTATCATTCCTGGCCGGCGTTCATTGTCATCACCTTCGAGATGACAATTCTTTTTGCCGGCATCTCCGCCGTCTTCGGCATGCTGGCGCTCAATGGCTTGCCCATGCCCTATCATCCCGTATTCAACGTTCCGCGTTTCTCGTCGGCTTCGAAAGACCGTTTCTTCCTGATCGTGTTTTCTTCCGATCCCAAGTACGATCCCTCCAGCACGCGGAGCTTTCTGCAAAGCCTCGAACCACGCTCCATCTCGGAGGTGCCCAGCTAGAATGGCGCGCCTCCGCCAAATGTCGGCTTGTTCCCCAAACGATGGGTGCCCCATTCTTGCGCGTTCTGTGCGCAAGAGTGAGATTCCACGGAAGTCTCACGCTTGGGATTTTGCGGCGCAGGGGCTTTTGCTGACGGCAATGACCCTGCTCTCCGCCTGCCGCATCGACATGCACGTGCAGCCGCGGCAGAATCCGCTTTCGCGCAGCGATTTTTTTACCGATCAGCGCTCCGAGCGTCCACCGGTCGAAGGCACTGTGGCTCGCGGGCAGTTGCACGAAGACACCTATTTTTACACTGGGAAGGCCGGCAGCACTCCTGGCGACTACATGCCATTCCCCGTAACCAAAGAAGTTCTCGAACGCGGCCGCGAGCGCTTCAACATTTATTGCTCGCCTTGCCACTCGCTTCTCGGTGATGGCAACGGCTTCATCCCGTCGCGCGGTTTCGCGCGCAAGCCGCCGACTTTCCACAAACCACGCTGGCAAAGGGCTCCACTGGGTGAGTTCTATGACGTGATCACCAATGGCTCTGGAATCATGCCCGAATATGCCTCGCAGATTTCACCCGAGGACCGCTGGAAAATCGTGGCCTATATTCGCGCGCTCCAGCTCAGTCAAAACGCGACCCATGCGGATGTGCCCGCCGGACAAACTATCCCGTCCGAACCGCCGCAGTTCCTCGGCCAGCCGGGCTCGGGCGCGACCCTTCCCGTAATCGGATCGGAAACAACTTCGCAGACCGAGGAACACAAATGAGCGCCGCGACCACTCCACATCTCGATCTGACGGCGCCCGAAGTTGTAAGGAAGATATCGCAGCGCTCGCTCGTGATCGGCGTCGTCTTCGCGGTAATTGCGGTGGCGTTGGCCTTCATCCGCCCCGACCAGTTCTATCGCGCATACTTGCTCGGCTTCATGTGCTGGCTAGGCGTCGCCCTCGGCTCCATGGCGATCCTGATGATCCGCCACCTCACTGGAGGCGGCTGGGGTACGGTGATCCGGCGCATCCTGGGCGCGGCGATGCGCACTCTTCCGCTGCTCGCTATTCTCTTCATTCCTGTTGTCGTCGGAATTCGGCGTCTCTACATCTGGGCGCAGCCCCTGGGCAACATTGAAGACAAACATCTCCGCGAGCACCTCGAACAAATCACACAAACCTACCTGACCGTGAACGGCTTTATCGTCCGCGCCCTCTTCTACTTCGCGATCTGGAATCTGCTCTCCTATCTGCTGTCGAAGTGGTCGAAGCAGACCGACCAGCCCGACGCCCCCGATAACAGCGGCCGTTTCAAAGCGGTCAGCGGCCCCGGCCTCATTCTCTATGGATTTACCATCTCTTTCGCCGCCATCGATTGGATCATGTCGCTCGATCCCAGTTGGATCTCGACTATCTTCGGCCTGATCATCCTCATCGGTGAAGTGCTGTCGGCAATGTGTTTTGCGGTCGTCGTCGAGCGCATCCTCTTCAACTACAAGCCCATGTCGGAGATGCTGAAGCCTGACTTCGTCCACGACCACGGCAAGTGGATGCTCACCTTTGTGATGGTCTGGGCCTACTTCTCGTTCTCGCAGTGGCTCATCATCTGGGCGGGCAACCTGCCCGCGGAGATCACCTTTTATCTCACGCGAATCAACGGCGGCTGGGGATCGATTGGGCTGTTCCTGGTGTTGTTCCACTTCGTCGTCCCGTTTGCGTTGTTGCTCTCACGCCCATTCAAGCGCGACATTCGCCGTCTGGTGTGGCTTGCGGTCTGGCTGATGCTGATGCGCTACCTCGATCTGTTCTGGATCATCGAACCGAATTTTTCAAAGACTCTCACAGTGACTGTTGCAGACATCGTCGTACCCATCGCCATCGGCGGTTTCTGGCTTTGGTATTTTTTCCGCAACCTGGGTTCACTGCCACTTCTGCCGGCCTATGACACCGATGCCCACGAAGTTCTGCAGCCGGCACATGAAACGCACGCATAATGCATAACGATAAATGAGCGTCGAAATCAAACACGAGAACGCGAGCGGGCACGGAGGCTACGAGCACCAGGATGTGCAGGTCTCCGGCATCCTTTATTTTCTCATCGGCCTGGCCATGGTGATACTGCTGTGGGTCTTCGCTCTCCGAGGGCTCTTTGCGGTTCTCGATCATCGCGAAAAGGCCTTGCAGCCTGAGGTAAATCCGCTGGTCACAAACGTTCCGGCGGATACGCGCCATGTCGCTCCGGGATACCCGCAGAGCGTTTTCCCTGACCCAAAGCTGGAGGAGAACGAGCGCGGTCAGCTCAACGGAATCCGCATCGACGAAGAAAAAACGCTTTACAGCTACGGCTGGGCGGATGAGAAAGCCGGCACCGTGCGCATCCCCATCGAGCGCGCCATGGATTTGATCGTGCAACGAGGGCTTCCCGTGCGTCCGCAAGCCGCGACCGGCAACGCTGCTGCGTCGACCCCGACCCGCAAGCCTGGGACAACCAAGACCGGAATGGCTAAGAAGGCTGAAAAGAAGTGATCGGTAAGCAGAACAATTCGATCTCGACCGCGCGCGTGTTGTGGACAGTCGCGCTGCTCGCGACTTCCGCCTGGGGACAGATGAACAACGGCGTAATGTCTCCTCCGGCCAACACGCGGCCTCCGCGTCTCCAGAACGTCGGCATCGAGCAACATCTCGACACGCAGGTCCCGCCCGATCTCACCTTCCGCGACGAAACCGGCAAAGCCGTGAAGCTCGGAGATTACTTCGGCCGCAAGCCCCTGATCCTCAACCTGGTTTATTACAACTGCACCATGCTGTGCGGCGAGGCTCTGGCCGGACTCTCCAGCGCCATGCGCCTGGTGAAGTTCGATGTGGGCAATGAATTCGACGTGATCACCGTGAGCTTCGATCCGCGCGAAACTCCTGAGCTGGCCGCGGCCAAGAAGAAGGATTACGTCTGCCGCTACGGCCGCCCCAATGCCGCTGCGGGCTGGCATTTCCTCACCGGGCAGCCGGATTCGATCAATGCACTCACCAGGGTTGTCGGCTTCCAGTATCAATACGACCCCAAGAGCAATCAGTATGCCCATGCCACAGCCATCATGGTGCTCACGCCGCGAGGCCGCATCTCGCGCTACTTCTACGGCGTGGATTTTCCGCCCAAGGATTTGCGCATGGGACTGGTGGAGGCTTCGCAAGGCAAGATCGGTAACGCAGTCGATGCAGTCCTGCTTTATTGCTATCACTACAATCCCGAGACTGGAAAATACGGCGCGATGGTAGGCAACATTCTGCGGCTCGCGGCAGCCGCGACAGTTCTTATCATGGGCATTTTTCTTTTTATCCTGTGGCGACTCGATCTTTCGGTAACCAGCAAGACGGCGACAAAGACACGGTATGCTCAATAATTTTCCGTTATGGCCGGAGCAAGCCTCCACGATGGCGCGCAACGTGGACGCTCTCTATATCTTCCTCATCATCGTCACCGGAATGATGACCCTGCTGATCTTTGTCTGCCTTGTCTACTTCGCCGCCCGCTTCCGTTATCGCCCCGGCGTTCCCGCCGAACAGATTGAAGGCTCTACTCCGCTCGAAGTCACATGGAGCACGATCCCCTTCCTCATCTTCATGGTCATCTTTGCCTGGGGCGCGGTGGTTTACTTTAAAGAGCGCACTCCGCCCGCCGACTCGACCGAAGTATATGTCGTCGCAAAACAATGGATGTGGAAGCTCGAGCACGCCGAGGGCCAGCGCGAGATCAATGAACTGCATGTCCCCGTCGGACGCGACGTGAAAATGATCATGACCTCGCAGGACGTGATCCACAGTTTCTTCATCCCCGCTTTCCGCATCAAGCAGGACGTGCTGCCCGGCCGCTACACCGTGGCCTGGTTCCGCGCCACCAAGCCGGGCACTTATCACCTGTTCTGCGCGGAGTATTGCGGCACCCAGCATTCCGGCATGGTCGGCGACATAGTGGTCCTGGAGCCGGCTCAGTATGAAGCGTGGATGAATGGCGGTTCGACCGGCCCGCTCTCGGCGACCGGCGAGAAGGTTTTCGCCGAACTAGGCTGCTCCACCTGTCACCGCGCTGACTCCCAGGGGCGCGGCCCCAACTTGCACGGAGTTTTCGGCAAGCCGGTTCAACTTGAAGACGGCCGCACCGTCACCGCTGACGAGAATTATCTCCGCGAGTGCATCCTCGAACCAGGCGCGAAGCGCGTGAAGGGATTCCAGCCCATCATGCCCACGTTTCAGGGACTGGTCAGCGAAGAGCAGGTAAACGCCCTGGTCGCCTACATCAAGTCGATTGCCGCGGCCAAGGGTGATGCCGCCAAAACCAGCGCCAGCGCGGCCGCTCCCCCAGCCCAAGCGAATGGAAGTCAGGTGCAATAAGTATGCCGAACCCGAACCCTCGACCCGTTGAACGCGAGAACTACCTGAACACGAAGTACGGAGTGTGGTCCTGGCTGCTCACCACCGACCACAAACGCATCGCGCTGCTCTATCTTCTCTCCATCACGTTCTTCTTCTTCATCGGCGGCTTCTTCGCGCTGCTCATCCGCCTCGAGTTGCTCACTCCGGCGGGCGACCTCGTGCAGGCCGACACCTATAACAAGCTTTTCTCCATGCATGGCATTGTCATGGTTTTCTTCTTTCTGGTGCCTTCCATTCCTGCCGTGCTCGGAAACTTCCTCGTGCCTTTAATGATCGGGGCCAAGGATCTCGCCTTCCCTCGCATCAACCTGCTGAGCTGGTACCTCTACATCATCGGCGGCGTCATGATGCTGCACTGCATGCTGACCGGCGGGGTCGATACCGGTTGGACGTTCTACGCTCCCTTCAGCACCAACTTTAGCAACACTAAAGTCGTCGAAGCCGGACTCGCGGTCTTCGTCGCCGGGTTCTCTTCCATCCTCACCGGCCTGAACTTCGTCGTCACCATCCATCGCATGCGTGCCCCGGGCATGACCTGGTCACGCCTTCCGCTATTCATCTGGGCGCACTATGCAACCAGCATCATCCAGCTTCTGGGCACGCCGGTCCTCGCCATCACCCTCACGCTGGTCGTCGCCGAACGCGCCCTGCACCTTGGCATCTTCGATCCCAAACTTGGCGGCGATCCGATTCTCTTCCAGCACCTGTTCTGGTTTTATTCCCATCCCGCGGTCTACATCATGATTCTCCCGGCGATGGGCGTTGTCACCGAAATCATCGCCTGCTTCTCGCGTAAGCGCATCTTCGGCTACAGCTTCGTGGCGTTCTCTTCCATTGCGATCGCCGTCTTCGGCTTTCTCGTCTGGGCGCACCATATGTTTGTCGCTGGAATGTCGGTCTACGCCGCGTTGGTATTTTCTCTGCTCAGCTACGCCGTCGCCGTGCCATCAGCCATCAAGGTTTTCAACTGGACGGCCACGCTCTACAAGGGCTCCATCCACTACGATGCGCCCATGCTTTACGCCTTCGGCTTCCTCGGACTCTTCACCATCGGCGGCCTCACCGGACTATTCCTCGCCGCTCTCGGCATCGACGTTCACGTCACCGACACCTATTTCGTCGTAGCCCACTTCCACTACATCATGGTCGGAGGCGCGGTCATGGGCTATCTCGGCGGAATGCATTTCTGGTGGCCCAAGATTTCCGGCAAGCTGTATCCCGAAGGCTGGGCGCGCCTCGCGGCGCTGATCGTTTTCATCGGCTTCAATCTCACCTTCTTCCCGCAATTCCTGCTCGGCTACATGGGCATGCCGCGGCGCTATTACGACTACAGCCACATGCCCGAATTCCAGGTATTGAACGTGCTGTCGACTGCCGGCGCTACGGTTCTCGGCGTCGGATATCTTCTGCCCATGATTTATTTCCTCTGGTCCATGCGCTACGGCAAGCCAGCATCGGACAATCCGTGGAATGCCGCGGGCCTCGAATGGAAAACGCCGTCCCCGCCGCCGACCTTCAACTTCGACGAAGAACCCGTCGTGACCTGGGAAGCCTACAACTACGAGGAGCTGGACGCGCCCCACGACGACGCGCCCCGCAGCGAGGAGGTCCCCGTTGCCCGATAGCTCCACCGCAACCGGCCTTCACACCGAAGAGCACAACCCGGCGCTCTTGCACCACTTCGCCGAGCCGCAACAGCAGCGTGACGCCGCCAGCCTGGGAATGTGGGTCTTCCTCGCCACCGAAATCATGTTCTTTGGCGGCCTGTTCTGCGCCTACCTGGTTTACCGTCGCTGGTATTTCCCAGACTTCGCCGCCGCCAGCAAAACCATCAACATGGGCTACGGCGCCACCAATACGGCGGTATTGATCTGCAGCAGCTTGACCGTGGTTCTCGCAGTCTGGGCCGCGCAGACGGCCCGCCGCACGTTGCTGATCACGAGCCTAATCCTCACCATGATGCTTGGCATGGTCTTCCTCGGAATCAAGGGCATCGAGTACCGCGAAAAGTTCGTCGAGCACCATGTCCCCGGCGCTTCTTTCAGTTTCGAAAAAGAGTCCATCCCCGGACATCCCGGCCAATACGCCAACCCGCGCCATGCGCAGCTATTCTTCTCTCTCTACTTCGTAATGACGGGACTGCATGCGCTGCATATGATCATCGGTCTGGGCATTTTTCTCTGGCTCGTAACCATGGCCTGGAAAGGCCGCTTCACTCCCGAGTGGCACACTCCAGTCGAGATCGGCGGCCTCTACTGGCACTTCGTCGACATCGTCTGGATTTACCTGTTCCCGTTGCTCTACCTTATCGACCGGCACCCGTGAGGCTTGCATGTCTGAGGATTATTAATGTCTGACCACTCAAAATCGTCGCCGCTGCCCACCTACTTTGCCGTCTTCTTCGCCCTGCTCGTCGGCACCGCTCTCACCGTCTACGCCGCTACGCTCGACTTGGGCAGATATAACGCCGCCGTCGCCCTCACCATTGCCAGTGTCAAAGCTACTCTGGTCGCTCTCTTCTTCATGCACATTAAAGGCGCCAGCGAAAAGCTCACCAAGTTGGTCGTGATCGCAGCCTTGTTCTTCCTGCTCCTGCTGCTCGGACTAACCATGACCGACTACGCCACCCGCCTCTGGAGCTAGGCCCGATTCCTGTGCCAGTTAAGGGGGTAAAACACGGAAAAACAGGTACCCGGGAGGCTGTGAAAAGGAGTGTTCACTCGTCACATCCCCGAGCATCGCGAATCGTTGACAATGCATCTACCATGAATGTACAGTCTAGGCGAAGTAAGAGTCCCCCTCCCCGGTATCCACGTATGCGCGCAATGATTCAAGCACAATTCCAGCTTTTCGGCGTCGTGAAGAAGGAGAACGGCTGGTATGTAGCCCATTGCCCTCCACTTGACATTACTACTCAAGGAAGGACTGAGGCCGAAGCGAAGAAGAATCTTGCCGAAGCGTCCGAACTCTTCGTTGTAAGCTGCTTCGAGCGCGGAACGTTTGAGCAAGCACTTCGAGAGCTTGGGTGGCGAGTTGTCGCAGGTCAGCCCGTGCCGCGAAACGGCAAGCAATCCGCACTTCCTCGCAATGGCGGATTTCGTTTCCCCGTCCCCGTCCCTTTTGGCTTTGAGAAGGCCGCCGACGGATGTCACGCCTAAGCCCACTTCCTTGGCACAAACTGGTTTGCGTCTTTGAACAAATCGGCTATCGCCGAGCCGGACAGAAGGGCAGCCACGTAAAACTAGAAAAGCCTGGCGTTGCGCGACCATTGATTGTCCCGAAGTATGATGAAGTTGGAAAAGACATCATTACCACCCTGATTCGAACAGCTGGAATCACGCGGGAAGCCTTCTTGTCTCTCTTGGATAATTGCTAGCGTGCGACTATCCCTCCTGCCCTTAGCCCCGATCCCACTCCGTTTCCCCGCCCATCTGCGATATACTCGCGCCGTCCACTTGCAACAGTAGTTCCCATGAGGTGACCTATGCCGTTCTGCAATTCTTGTGGTGCGAATACCGCTCCTGGAACCAGGTTCTGCAACAAGTGCGGCGCAGCTATCCTAACTTCGTCGCCCGCCCCAGCGGGTGTCCCAGTTGCTACTCCGGTTTCTTCCCCAGCACCAGGTTCAGGCGGCGGCGCTCTCAAGGCCATTCTGATTGTGGTGGGCGTAATCATGCTCGTGGCGATTCTCGGCGTCGCCTCGCTCGGGTTCATCGCCTGGCGAGTCGCTCATCGCACCCACGTTCGCCACGATGGCGACAACGTGAAAGTGGAAACCCCCTTCGGCACCGTCGAAACCACAAAAGATCCGCAGGACGCCGCTCGTAATCTGGGAGTGGATCTCTATCCCGGAGCCCAGACTATGAAAGAAGGCTCGGCCTCGATGACCTTTGGGAAGGTTCATACCGTGGCGTTAACCTTTGAAACCTCCGATTCCGTGGACCAGGTCTGCCGCTTTTACAAGCCTAAGTTCCCCAACGCGATGGTCGTGACCTCCGATGCGAATCAGTGCACCATCGTCTCCCACGATCAGAAGAACATGATCACTATTAACGCCAAAATGGAGAACGGTAAGACTCGGATCGCGATCAGCAATGTGAGCCAGTCTGATGCGACAAACTCGTCTTCGAAGTGATCATCCAGCAAGACCGGCCGCATGCCAAACCGGTTCGCCGAACTCGCCCAAGCCTCGAAGTCCGCGCAGGTGGACGCCGCCGGACTAGCCGAGTCTCTGCGCGCCCACATTCGGGGTGAAGTCCGCTTCGACCGCGGCACCCGCGCTCTCTATTCGACCGACGGCTCCAACTACCGCCAAGTCCCAATCGGAGTCGTGCTGCCCCGCGACGACGACGACGTTCTAGCCACGGTAGCCCTCTGCCGTCAATTCGGCGCGCCCCTTCTCTGCCGCGGCGGTGGCACGTCTCTCGCCGGCCAGTGCTGCAACGTCGCCGTCATCCTCGATTTTTCCAGGCACATGGCGAGGATTCTCGAAATCGACCCCTCCCACCGCATCGCCCGCGTGCAGCCCGGAGTCGTGCTCGACACTCTCCGCGCCGCCGCCGAAAAACACCATCTCACCTTCGCACCCGATCCCGCCTCGCACGACCGCTGCACGCTCGGCGGCATGATCGGCAATAACTCCTGCGGCGTCCACTCCGTAATGGCCGGCAAAACCGACGACAACATCGAGGCGCTCGAAGTCCTCACCTACGACGGCGTGCGTATGAACGTCAGCGCCACATCGAGCGCCGATCTCGAACGCATCTCGGCGGCTGGTGGACGCCGCGCAGAAATCTACACCAGGCTGCAATCCATCGCAGGCGCTTATGCCGATCAAGTCCGCCAGCGCTTTCCCAACATTCCCCGCCGCGTCTCCGGCTACAACCTGAATTTCCTTTTGCCCGAAAATGGCTTCCACGTTGCCCGCGCGCTAGTCGGCTCCGAAGGCACCTGTGTCACAATTCTCGAAGCCACGTGCCGCCTGGTCGAAAGTCCGCCCGAGCGCGTGCTCCTGGTCGTCGCCTATCCCGATATTTATCAGTGTGCCGACCACGTTCTCGAAATCATGGAGCACAAACCCATCGGCCTCGAAGGTTTCGACGACCTTCTAGTGGGCTACACGCGAGCGAAAGGCATCAACTCCGAAGGCCTCGCGCTTTTGCCCGAAGGCGGCGGCTGGCTGATGGTCGAGTTCGGCGCCGAAACCGCGCTGGAAGCTGAATCCCAGGCCCGCGGCCTGATGCAGTCGCTCGCCCGCGCGCCAAATCCTCCCGCTATACGCATCTACACAAACAAGCAGCAAATCAAACGCGTGTGGGAAGTTCGCGAGTCCGCTCTCGGCGTCACTTCCCACTCCCCCGGCGAACCGTTCAACTGGGAAGGTTGGGAAGACGCCGCGGTCGCCCCCGAAAAACTCGGAGGCTACCTCCGCGATCTGCGCATCATGATGGCCGCCTACGGCTACAAAGGCTCGCTCTATGGCCACTTCGGCCACGGCTGCGTGCATACCCGCATCAACTTCGATCTGCAATCGAAAGACGGCGTTGCCAAATTCCGTAAGTTTATGGAAGAGGCCGCCGACCTCGTGGTCAGCTATGGTGGTTCGCTCTCGGGCGAGCACGGCGACGGTCAGGGACGCGGCGAGTTGCTTCCGAAAATGTTTGGCCCGGAACTCGTCCAGGCCTTCCGCGAGTTCAAATCGGCATGGGATCCCGAATGGAAGATGAATCCCGGCAAACTCATCGAACCCTACAAGCTCGACGAGAATCTCCGCTTAGGCGCCAACTACGCTCCCTGGGCACCAAGAACCAATTTCCAATTCGCCGCCGATCACGGCAGCCTCGCCCAGGCCACTCTGCGCTGCGTCGGCGTGGGCAAGTGCCGCCGCGAAGAAGGCGGCGTGATGTGTCCCAGCTACCGCGCCACGCACGACGAAGAACACTCCACCCGCGGCCGCGCGCACCTGCTCTGGGAGATGATGCAAGGTCAGGGTCGAAGAGATGAGGTCATCCGCGACGGCTGGCGCAGCCAAGAAGTCAAACAGTCGCTCAACCTCTGCCTCGCCTGCAAAGGATGCAAAAGCGATTGCCCGGTCGGCGTCGACGTAGCCACCTACAAAGCCGAGTTCCTCTCGCATTATTATGAAGGCCGCGTGCGCCCGCGCAGCGCCTACGCTTTCGGCAACATCGACCTGTGGGCGCGGGCCGCATCGGTTGCGCCTGGCCTCGTCAACCTGACGACCCAACTCCCATTCCTGCGCGACCTCTCCAAGCTAATCGCCGGAATCCCCAAGCAGCGCGCCATCCCAGCCTTCGCCCCAGAATCCTTCAAGACCTGGTTTCACCGCACGCGGATGGGGATTGCAACAAAGAGCGAAACCGATAGCCGTTTTGAAGGGGCGCGGCTTTCAGCCGCGCCGTCCGGAGGCGGAATGAACGGGGCTTTAGCCCCTGAGGGAAGAACGCCGGTTCTCCTCTGGCCCGACACTTTCAATAACTATTTCCATCCCGGCACGGCCAAAGCCGCCGTCGAAGTCCTCGAAGCCGCAGGCTTCCCAGTCATCGTGCCCAAAGCCAACCTCTGCTGCGGACGCCCGCTCTACGACCATGGCATGCTCGACCGTGCCCAGGCACTCCTGCTTCAGATCCTCGACGAACTCTCACCAGAAATCGAAGCCGGCATTCCCATCGTCGGACTCGAACCCAGTTGCGTCGCCGTCTTCCGCGACGAACTCGTCGATCTCTTTCCCCACGACGAACGCGCCCAGGCCCTGTCGCGCCAGACGTTTCTGCTCAGCGAATTCCTCGAAACCAAAGCAAAGAGTTTCCCGTTGCCCCGGCTCGATCGCAAAGCAATCCTCCACGGTCACTGCCACCACAAATCCCTCATGAAGATGACCGCCGAAGAGTCCGTCCTGCGCCGCCTCGGCGTCGACTTCCAGAGCCCCGCTCCCGGCTGCTGCGGCATGGCCGGCTCCTTCGGTTTCGAACGCGACAAATACGACGTCTCCATCGCCATCGGCGAACTCGAGCTCCTGCCCGCCGTTCGCCAAGCCCCACCCGACTGGCTGATCATCGCCGACGGCTTCAGTTGCCGCGAACAGATCGCCCAAGGCTCGCCCCGTAACGCCCTGCACCTCGCCGAAGTAATTCAGATGGCGCTCAACGGCGAAGCGGCGCCCGACTCCCACCCCTATCCCGAGTCAGTCCGCACTCGCCACCGCGAAGCCGAAGTCTTCCAGTCGATGAAGCGCGCGGGCCTCGGCTTATCGGCCCTCGCCGTGGGCGGAGTTCTATTGTGGGAATTGTCAAAAAGACATTGATTCTAAAGTGTTTACACCAAATTTATAGCTGGATGCTAACCCCCGCCCCTCGCCAGATTCCTCTTCTTCTGGGACAATAGAAGTCCGGATTCTCAGTAGGACATCGTGGATCCCGAAGTCATGGATCACGAAACCACCATCACCGCCCCAGCCGTAGGAAAGGTCCCCGCCGAAGCCCTGCCCACCCTGGTAGCCGCCAAGCCGCCGGACGTTCCCCTGTGCGGCTCCGTCCTGGTCCTGATCCAGTTCGACGTTTGCGAGGAGATTCGCCTCGACCAGCTTCGCCATATCCTGGGCGCACGCACCGTCGACGCGAGCTTCAAACACGTCGCTCCCGGCTATGTCCGCTTTCAGCGTCCTCCAGTCGAGGAAGTCCTCGAACCCATCGTGCTTGAAAGCGGCGAGCGCCTGCAGGGCGACATCAAGTATTTCGACTACGGCGTGGTCAGCGTGATCTTCGAACTCCCGTTCTCCGGAGACTGGGACAAGCTAGTTCAACTTTCCAGCCGCTGGGTTTGGGACACAAACTTCGAGAGCCTAGCCACCCGCATCGTCAAGCAGAAACTAGAGCGCGCCGCCCCAGCCCTGGTCAAGCCCTATACCGGCGAATGGCTGAAGGAAGACTATTTCATCTTTCATCTGCGCGAGATTGCCGGCTCACCCTCCGCCGCCGATCTTCTGGCGTCTCGCGGCGACTTCATCTCGCAGGTCGTGCGCGGCGAGAACCAGCCGCTCTCCGACGGCGAGCGCCAGGAAATCCTTCAATCGCGCATCTCGTACTATCCCAACGACCTCGCCGTAATCGGATGGAACGCCGCCTTCATCTACGACAGTCCAGTCGGCGCCGAGACCGCCATCCAGCTCCTCCAGTACGCCAACTCGCAGTTGCTCGAATTCCGCCACTACGACGAACTGCTCACCAAACAACTCGAAGGCGTCTACGACTTCCTCGATCGCGGAGGCCGCGGCCTCTGGTCGCGCTGGCGCACCGCCCGCGCCGCCTCGAAACTCCACACCGTTCTGCTCGACGTTAGCGAGCTCACCGAGCGCGCCGACAACGCAATCAAATTCTTAAGCGACATGTTCTCCGCCCGCCTCTACAAGCTCGCGGCGCAGAAAGTCGGCGTCCCCGACTACAAAGACCTGGTCCAGCAAAAACTGCAAACCGCCGAAGAACTCTACCGCTTCATGGTCGACGAATTCAACCAAAGCCGGGCCTTCGTCCTCGAATTGATGGTCGTAATAATCCTGATCATCGAACTAATCTATTTCTTCCGCGGCAAACCCATCTAGGAGTCCGTCTCGAAAGGCCGATCTGGATTTTGCCTTGAAAGGGCGCGGCTTCAGCCGCGCCGCACCCCCCCTCTCTCGCAGCCTTGTCATTCCGAGGAGCGCGAAGCGACGAGGAATCTGCTCTTTGCCTGCGCCACCACCGCCCTCGCGTCGCTACGCCTGTTATCCTGAAAGGACTAAACCGATTCGCTTTTAGAATCGGCTCGCGAAGCAAAAACAGCAAAACCTAAGACCCGAAGCCCGAAGCCCGAACGCCCGAAGCCGAGAACAGCATGCGCGGCCTGAAATCCAAACGAGTCCTGATCACCGGAGGTGCCAGCGGCATCGGCGCAGCCACAGCCACCCGCTTCCTCGAAGAAGGCGCGCAAGTCTGCGTCCTCGACCGTGACCCGAAAGCCGCAGAATCCATCCGTCAGCAACTCCCGCAAATCTCCGAAGCCATCATCGCCGACGTCACCGACCTAATGCAGGTAGAAGCCGCCTTCGCCGAAGCCGTCCGCGCCATGGGCGCAGTCGATGTCCTAGTCAACAACGCCGGCATCAGCATCCGCCACAATTTCCTCGACATCACTCCCGAAGAATGGGACAAAGTAATAGCCGTAAATCTCACCGGGGTCTTCTACGTAGCCCAAACCGCCGCCCGCCACATGTGGCGCCGTTTCTCGGTCGAGCCCGGCGTCGGAGTGATCCTGCAAACCGCCTCCACCAACGGCGCAGTAGGACAACCCTACTACGCCGACTACAACGCCACCAAAGCAGGAGTGATCGAGCTGACCAAAACCATGGCGTTAGAACTAGCGCCCAAGGTCCGCGTATGCGCAGTAGCCCCCGGCTACGTGCTCACCCCGATGCAGCGAGCCGAATACACCGACGCGATGTTAGAAGAAGTAAACAAAAAGATTCCCCTGCGCCGCCACGCCAAACCAGAAGAGATCGCAGCCTTGTTCGCCTTCCTCGCCTCCGACGATGCGGCGTACGCGACGGGCCACGTCTATACCCTGGACGGCGGCGAGACAACAGGCGGCCTAGCCAGCCGCTAGGACAAGAGAGCCGCCCATCAAATTGTGAGATTGTCGCATCTCTGTCATCCTGAGCGAAGCATGACGCCCGCGAAGTGGAAGTCATGCGCAGTCGAAGGACCCCATACCCGCTGGCAGCACCACAACCATGGCAAGGGATTCCCACCACTGGCCCGTGTGGGGCGGACACTCCTGTCCGTCGCCTTTGACTTTGATCTTGAAGTTAACCTTGACCCCGTCCACAATCGTCCAAACCGCCCGGTCACATGTCATCCTGAGAGAGCGCGTTCTTTGCGCGAACGAAAGGCTGCCCTGAGCGAAGCCGAAGGGGACCTGAGCCAGCCGCGCGATTCCCCGGAGCCTGCCCTGAGAGAGCGCTAGCGACCGAAGGGCGCGGCTGGAACGCTTCCTCACCGCTCCAACCCCCGCAGCCTCTTCACAATCCGCCCGCTCAACCGGTTGATCGAGCTAGGCCGCTGATCCTGCTTCGGAATTCCCGTCCTAGCCCCGCGCCGGAAGTGGTGCCGCGTCAGATGCCACCAGCTCTCTTTATACCGCTCGTACTTGTGTCCCTTGCGATGCGGAGTCAGCCCTACCGCGCTCATCCCCGCCAGCGTCCGAGCCGGAAAGATATACCAGACATCTTCCGGCAAAACGTAAATGGCAAAATAGTCAATCTCTTTCTCCGTATATAAACGGCTGCCACAAGCATGCAGTTGGCACAAGTAACAACTCCCCATCCAATTCTCCGTGGATTTCACCTGGATCCGCAGGAACCGTCCATCATGCTCCACCACCACATCGTAGCTGGCCGTCTCTCCAAAGGGCTTCGCCACATTGAAGCCCATCCCCGAAGCCACCGTCATAAACAACAGCTCCACCCACTCTCCCCGCTTCTTGTAATTAGCAAAAACTCTCTTGCCCTGCCGCCTCATAGTTTTCTCTCCCGATACCACAGTCAATGCCGCCATTTCGTTGTCATCCCGACCGGAGCTACTCCTTCCCGAAGGGAAGGAGTAGCGGAGTGGAGGGACCTGCTGTTTCGTCTGCTACGTCGTCCCAGTCAAACTGTCATCCTGAGGCAACGGCTTCATCGTCGCCGAAGGCCTGAGCGAGCCGCGCGACTCGCCCGCGTTTTTTGCGGGCGAATCAATCGCGCGTTTGGCTCGCTTCCTAAGACACCGCCTGCGCCCAGAAACACAAAAGGCGCAGCCCGTGGGCTACGCCTTTCTTTTCTCGACTCTATAATTCTATTATATCATACTGCTATAGCCAAAACTGCACCATATTCGCTGCAAGCTAAAATTTATTTCTCCTTTGCTTCCAGCTACATAACCCAATCGTGTAATTCCTGGCCTATTGACAAGCTCCGGCTACCATTTTCCATAGGGCAGTTCCGGACGGGTGGCCCATTCAAGCCGTCCTTTGGCTTGAGTGGGGCAGTTCGACTGCCGGACACAACTTCCCCGCCGCGCGTTCGCGTTTTCGCGCCGTCCATTCCGACTCGATCTCCACCCGCCCCTCCCAGCCAGTTGCGCAGTGGCGAAAACTGCTCCACTCCCACTCCTCCGGACCTTCGCACAAACCAGCCTTCATCGGATTGCGATGAATATAGCGCAGCTTCTCCACAAACTGCGGGTAGTCTCGAATGTTGCAGTCGAAGTACCTCTTTTGCCAGAAATGCTCCGCATCGCCAATCAAACGCCGCGATACCCCTTGCTTCAGCGACTTCAGCGCATCGGCCAACGTGACCTGTTTTGTTTCACTGCGGACAGGTGGCCCATTCAAGCCGTCCTTTGGCTTGAGTGGGGCAGTTCCACCGCCGGACGCATCCTGCTGCGGTTCGCTAAGCAGCAAATGAACATGCTCCGGCATGACCACATACCCATAAACCTGAAGCCTGAAGCCGCGCCGCACGCGCTCCAAGCCTGACTCGAAGATTCGCCGGCTGTCGTCGCTGGTAAGCAACCGACGCCGATGGTAGCAGCAAAAAGTGACGAAATGACTCTGCCCGCTGTGCTGAAAACGCGTGAGTCCCCATGGCATGAGGACACTCTAGCTCTTTCGCCGGACTAAGTCTGTGACATCTGAACATCCCCACTCAAGCCAAAACCCGGCTTGAGTGGGGCAGTTCCTGAAACTCGGGGAGAAACCGAACGTCCCCACTAACTAATTTGCATCACACCCCAAAGAGAACCGCAGAGCAGCACACACCTCATTCATTCGTACGGAACTAAGCTGGGCCACACGTTTCCCCAGGCGCTGTCGCGACACCGTCACGGCATTGTGCAGGTTCACCGCGCACGGGGCTTTCATCCCGTCCTCCTCATTCAGAACGACTTCCGATGGCACGCCGCGAATCGTGGAAGTCACCGGCGCAACCGTGACCGTGGATAAATACGCGATGGCGCTGTTGCGGGTGAGCACGAGAGCCGGTCGTCTCTTGTCAGGCGCGGCAAACTGGTAGAGCCGAACCTCACCTCGGAGTATCTGGCCTGGGGCTATTCTTCCGGCCACGCAGCCTCCGCTTCCCAACCCCGCGCTTCCGCGTCGGCTTGCGAATGCCGTGAGTAGCCCTGGCGGTCGCGTTCTTCACTGGCTCGCAGTTCCAACCGGAGGAGATGTTCCCGCAGGGCGTCGCGCACCAAAGCGGACCGGTTTCGTCGAGTGCGCTTCGCGGCCTGGTCGGCGGCCTGTAACAGCTTTTTATCCAGCACGATCTGAACGATTTCCATATGTGGAATCTACTCCACAGTATACTCCACATAGAAGACGTTTTTTTCCAAGGGCCGTATGGCGGGTGGCCCATTCAAGCCGTCCTGTGGCTTGAGTGGGGCACTTCCGTAGTCGTCAGTGTTCCGTCCTCCCCTCCAGCAAATTCAGCGCATGAGGCACCAACCCCAGCACAGCCTCCAAAGACTCCACCGCCCCGCTAGGACTCCCCGGCAGATTCAAAATCAGAGTCTTCTCCCGCACGCCGCAAACTCCCCGGCTCAAAGCGGCAAACGCAGTTTTCTTCGCGCCTTCAAGCCGCATGCGCTCGCCTACGCCGTCAATCAGGCGATCGCAAATCGCCGCGGTCGCTTCCGGAGTGACGTCGCGCGGCGCAATCCCCGTCCCACCCGTAGTTACGATGAAACGCACTTCCAGCGCCAGATGAACAAGGGCATTCTGAATCTGCATGGAATCGTCCTGCACGATTTGCGTATGCACAACCTGAAAGCCGGCCTTCTTCAGCACCTCGACCACCGCCGGTCCCGAGAGATCCACGCGTTCCCCGCGGGCGCAGGAATCGCTGACAGTAACCACAGCGGCAGTAAAAACAACGGAGCCCTCAGTTGTCGAGGAGGACATCATCTTCCTCTTCCGCCCGACCGCCGCCTGCACTCGTACTGGTCATACCAGCGCCGGCCCCGTCCGTCGCGCTGGCGACGGCAGCGATCTCGGCGGTCTCTTCCGCGGCCTCCCCGCCGGCATCGCGCTGCGATTCGTCGAGCAGACGCAAGCCCTCCATAAGCAAGCCCTGGGTGTTGAGCTTCGTGGTTTCCTGATCGGTCTTGCCCTCAAAGTTGAGTTCGAAGTTGCCGCCAGTCCAACGCAGAACTTTGAAGACAGCCTCGTCTCCCAATAACGACCCGTAAGTCGCGTGCTTCACCTGCCCCTCGGCAAAAAAGACCTCGCACTTCTCCCCCGCATTGTTCAACTTGAGCTGGCAGCTCTTGCGTCCCATTTCCAGCGACTGCATCAGATCAATCACGTTCATCTGCGAAAGATTCCCGCGAACTACGCCGTCCGAGGGAGCAGTCTTCGCCATCTTCTCCAGCGCAATGCGGTCCACGGTGCGCTTGATGCGCCGCGTAGCCTCCTTCAGAAAGAATGGCTTGGCAATATAGTCGTCAGCCGCATCCTGAGGAGATAGACGCTCATCAATGTCAGAACGGCTAGCCATCAGAATCGCGGAGAAGTTAGCCGTAGCCGGCCGGCTCTTCAGCTTCTCCACCAGTTGCCGCCCATCCATCCCCGGCATCCGGTAGTCGCAGACCACAAGCTCCGGAGGATCGTCGACAGCCTTCAGCAAAGCATCCGCAGCGTCGCCGGCAGTCACAACCCGCGCAAACGGAGCCAGCGCATGCTGCAGCATCCCCAGCACCATCGCGTTGTCATCGACCAGGAGCAGTTTGACGTCGTTGGCCATGGAATCACTGTGAACGTTACGTTACTTCTTTTTGCGCCGGTACTCTCCGCTCTTGCCACCACTCTTCCGCTCCAACACAATGTCGCGAATCTCAATGCCCTTGTCCACCCCTTTAAGCATGTCATAAATCGTTAGGGCAGAGACTCCCGCCGCCACGAGGGCTTCCATTTCGACTCCCGTTTCTGCCGTGGTTGCGACTTTGGTGGTGATGGCGACGCCATTCTCGCATAGGCTCATCTCGACATCAACGTGGGAGAGAGGCAAGGCGTGGCACATGGGGATCAGCTCCGAGGTGCGCTTGGCTGCCATGATTCCAGCAAAACGCGCGATTTCAAGCGGATCGCCTTTGGGATTTTTCGGCAGCGCCTTCACGACGGCCGGTGGTAAGCTTACGAAAGCGCTGGCCTCGGCCACGCGCCTGGTGAGGGCTTTGCCGGAGACGTCTACCATGCGGGCGCGACCGGCTTCGTCGTAATGGGAGAGCTTTTTCGCCATGTAGAAGCTCTATCTTACATGGGAGGCGGCTGGGCAGAGCGTAGCTCGGCGGCTAAAGCCGCTTTGAGTTCGTGGGGGGCTTTTGCGGCACGGCTGAAGCCTCGACCTTTCAAAACATGGTCACTGCGGCATCACGGCTATCCACTCGCCGACGAGGATGTGCTCGCGATTGGGCGGGACTACGATGTAGCAGTTCGCGCGCGATCGCGCTGCGATGTCGCCTGATCCCTGCCATGGCACAGGCTCCGCCTGGGAGTCTTCGTATTCGCCGGTAAGGATTGCCGGGAGGAATCTTGTCAGTCCAATCTTGACGCGGACGTCGGATTTCAGACGGGCGTGCAGAAATGTGAGTGGGCGCGGGTGCATTCCTGACAACGCTTCGAGCATCGGTCTGGCGAACAGTTCGAACGTGACCATGGTCGAGATGGGGTTGCCGGGGAGGCCGAAGAAATATTTGTATGTGGCTTTGGGAGAAGCTGGGGCTGAAGCCCCGCCGGCAAGAGTGCTCGCGCCACACGGGCCTACTCGACCGAACACTACCGGGCGTCCGGGTTGGATTTTTGCTCCGGTGAAGAAGAATTCGGCCTGTAGCTCGGCTAGCACCTGCTCGACCAGGTCGTAGCGTCCCATTGAGACGCCGCCGGTCATGATTAGCAAGTCTGATTGCAGACCTTGTTCGATCAGTTGCCGCAGGCGACGCGGTTCGTCGGGGGCAATTGGCAGGATCACAGGCTCGCCGCCGGCTTTCTGGATCTGTACCGCAAGCGAATAACTGTTGGAGTTACGGATCTGTGTGGGGCTGATCTCAGCATCGACCTCGACGATCTCGTCGCCCGTAGTCAGTACAGCCACGTGTGGACGGACAAAAACCTGCAGCCGCGATCTGCCGACCGAAGCCGCAAGTGCGATGGCGGCTTCGTTGAGCCGCGTGCCCCGGTCAAGCAGGAGGCTGCCGCGCTTGGCCTCGGCTCCTTGAGCGACAATGTTTTCTCCTGGCGCGACGCCTTTTGTTATTTCGACAGAGTCACCTTGCAGCGATGTGTATTCCACCATTACTACTGCGTCCGCGCCTTGGAGAACCGGCGCGCCCGTCATGATGGAGAATGTTTCGCCACGATTCAGTGTGGATGGAGGTTGCAGCGGGCCCGCTTTGATCTCGCCGATTACTTTCAGCTTGGCGGGAAGCATCGCCAGATCGGCGGAGCGGACCGCGTATCCGTCGCGGGTGGATCGTGGAAAGGGCGGGATGTCGCGGTCGGCGACAATGGGCTCGGCGAGCACTCGTCCGGCGGCCTGTAGCAGATTTGCGGCTTCGTCGCCGCCTGGAGCCGCGTGGGACGCGTGGTCCTCCACTACGCGGCGTGCATCCTCAAAGGTTAGCACAAAGGATTGAATGGGCGGTGCGGCCATGCAGAGAATGATAGCGGAAAGGATTGAAATTGGTGGGGCGACCCCCATAAGCACTAACTCAAGCAGGGCGGGCTAGAAGTTGACCCTGACGGCCAGTTTCTAGCCGGTAGCTTCCTAGTAGCCGACAAACGTACCGAGATTGGCAGCTGGTGACCTCGGACAAGAAACTCTCACCAGCACGGGATTGGACGATGTGCGCTGCTAGGCAAGTTCTCGTGGGTTCAGCAGCACCCACATGACCTGCCCCGTATTGCCTCCCGACCTTCCCAAACGATGAGGGGAACGACCACCAAAGCTGCTACCGGGTCGGTCCAAGCTGCGTGCCAAATGGCATTGACCCCAAGCCCCATCAGTGCAATCAGGGAGAGGTAAGCACACAAGGCTGATTGCGTGGAATCTGCTTTCAGGGCAGCACTGCCTATAGCGGAGGAGAGTCTCCGTTTCTCCTTCGCAATCCAAGGCATGATTGCGGCGGCGGCCAGCAAAATGGCTATCCCGAGATAGGTGGGTTTGGGTTCACTGTACCCCAACAGCGTTAGGGCTGCAGCCACGATCACGTAGGCGGCAAGGACAAAAAGCAATATCCCTGCGATTCGGGAAGCACGCCTCTCAGCGTGCTCTTCGACGGGGTGAGTACGAAATCTCCACAGTACAACCGTCGCTGAGAGGAGTTCGACAGCACTGTCACCTCCGAAGGCGAGTAGGGCGGGACTCCGAGCGCCCCAGGCTGCCGATAACGATACCGCAGCCTCAACAGTCATCCACACAATCGTGATCGCCTGAATCTGCTGAATGCGGCGGATGGTACCCTGCGTCGGAATTTGCTGAATCGAAGCCACTGAAAAGCATTATGCACGACATGCTGCCTTGGTGCCTGGGTGCGTTCCGGCCCTTGGCGGTTGGGATGAGAACTCAGAACTCCAATCGTGCCTGAAACGCGATCATGCGCGGACTGCTATCGCCACCCAGGCCGACGCCCAGCAGGCCAGTGGGCGGTGAAGTTGCATATGCAAGCGCTCCAAACCCTGTCTGCGTGGGAGGCTTTCCTGGAATCCCCGCTAGCGTCATGCTGGGAAGCCCAAAGTTCGGATGGTTGAATACATTGAAGAACTGGGCCTCTACTCTGAGCTTCACTCGCTCGCTCACCGCAAACCATTTCGTGAGATAGAAGTCATTCCAGACAAAATCGGGGCCGCGCAGGGCGTTGCGGCCGAGGTTTCCGAATTGGCAATGCTGTGGGTCGTCGCCACCGGCGCACTGCCCAGTACTCGGATCAACGGTGGAAACAAACGCGGCGGGATTGAGCCACTGGAGGGTGCCTGGTTGCGTTACACCAGCGACGGGATGGTGCTCATAGAGCGGGACGCCAGGAACGACACTGGCGAACTGCGGTCCGCTGCCCTGCACAATGCCGTTGCCGTTGGCCGAATAGGGTGTGCTCAGAACGGAAAACGGCACCCCACTGTGCCAGAACATGGTTCCGGAGATCTGCCAGCCGTTTAGCGCGTGTGCCAACTGGTGAGCCCGAACGTGGATGGGCAACTGATACACATATTCGGCGTTGAGATTGTGCCGGATGTCATAGTCGCAAGGGCCGTAATCGCGGGCTAGTTCTCCCGGCAGCGGGGAAAGAATCCCTCCTGCCGAGAACTGAAGGAATCCCCCGTTCGAGACGGTATCCATGCAACGGCTCCAGGTGTAGTTGAATTGTCCTTGCAGACCATGCCCCAGGCGCTTCATCGCGGTGAGTTGAAGGCCGTTGTAATGACTGTTCTCCCCGGTTGCGAGCTGGGTTACCGCGCTGAACCGTGGATCGGTTGGGTGCAGATAGGGGAATGGCGCAAAGCACCCCCGGCACACCGTCTGGTATCCGTTCACTTGGGTTAGATAGGGCTGGTTCACCGCGCGTGTTCCCACATATCTCGCCAGCAAACTCGCCGTGGTTCCGAATTGATGTTCAATTCCCAAGCTCCACTCTATGAAGTACGGAGCATGCAGAGTGCCAGTGGGCACCGCTGTGATTGCGACGGGTGGGAGACACGTTGCGGGATCTGCCTGCGGGGATGCGCACGAAAGCTGCCCTTGAGGGAAGCCTGAACTAAACCTTTGATTTGCGGCGACAGTTGCGTCTACGGCACTGTTCGGCACTCCCGTAGCGATGGCAGTCCCGCCCACTGTACCCAGCAGACCCCCCTGGAAGGTTTTGTCGTAAGGAGGATTTGTGCCAATCAGGTCGGCCACGCTGCCCGGCAAAATATCGCTGAAGATTCCGAAACCGGCTCGCAGCACGGATTTTGGCTCGAACTGCCATGCGATCGCAGTTCGCGGCTGCAGAATGGCCAGCGGTGTGGAGGAAAACAAATTGCCGAGATGAGTCTGGATGGCCGCATTCAGCGGCTGATTCACATCATGCGAGATCGAACTGAAAGAACCGCCAAGCCGAGCGATTTGATCGTGGGGATTGAGTGGGTTCGAGTTGAAGGTGTCGCGCACGCCGAATGTCCAGGTAAGCTTTCGCGTTACTTTCCAGGTGTCTTGGGCATACAAATCGAGATTGAGGAAGCGGAATGGTTCGTTCGCCGACAGGGGAAAAGTCTGGGTTGCGGTAGATGCGACTCCATAGATGAATTGCGGCAAGGTCGTATAGGCCACGGTTGGAACTATGCCCTGCCCGAAGTCATAGTCATTCAAGCGAAAGATACGGGTGTTCGTGCCAAACCGTAGTTCGTGAGCGCCACGGCTCCAAGCGAGGTTGTCATTGATGAAGAAGCGAGAAGCTCGCCTGCCTTGCACCCACGTATTGTCGAGCCCTCCAATTGTGGTGAAGGGTGCATTCGCACCACTGCCCTGCAACACGATTGGAAACGCCGAGAGCGTCTTCTGAAAGTCGCTTGGTCCAAACAAGCTCTCATACCAAGAGAACGCCGGATTGAAATAGTTCACCAGATTTTGTGAAAAGACGTGGGTGTAGCCCGCTGCGAACGAGTAAAGAGGCTGAGGAGAGACCGCATCAAACAAAGAGTTGATGGGATCTGTGTAGGCGGCTTGTACGCCCGTGTCCGCCTGAAAACGAAACCAAGCAGTGTCCCTCTGATTGATGTTGTAGTCGATGCGGACCGTCTGTACCTGTTCGTGGTCATCGCTGGAGTGCGACACGCTTTGCCGGTTCGCGCAACCGTTTCCATTCGGTGGACTGCCCGACGGCGTCGTGCCGTCCGAGTTCAAAGGACACCCGAGCACCGCGAGAGGCGTTCCATTGGTGTTTCCGTACAAGGCAAACATCTTTTGGTAGAACGCGACTGATTGCGGCGACGGTGAATAGGTTGATCCGGTTACCGAGTCCGTTCCACCCAGCGGGAGTTGTTGCAGGACGTACTGCTGGAACGCCGCGCTGGGAACCGTCGTGGGCGTCACGATGGGAAGTGCGATCCGAACCCATTCGCTATCGAAGAAGAAGAAGAGCTTATCGTGCGCGATCGGCCCGCCCAGACTGCCTCCAAAGTGATTTACCGCCGCTCCGGGCTTGTGATTCCCCGGCGTGGCATTGGTAAAGTAGTCCGCTGCATTCAGCCGAGCACCATTCCACAGTTCGTAGAGATTCCCGTGAAACTGATTCGCACCCGACTTGGTAACGTAGTTGACCTGGGATGCTCCATATCGTCCTTGATCCACGGCATAGGAAAGAGTATTCACCGTCACCTCTGAGATGGAATTCAGCCCCAGCACGAGATTGGTGGAGAGGCCGCTGTTGAGGTTGGTGAGCGGATCATTGGTTTCCAGTCCGTCAACGATATAGCCGTTTGAGAGGGCAGGCAGGCCGTTGAATTCCACATTGCCGTAGCCGTTTGTGCCGCCAACGAAATCATTGCCGCTGCCTGCCGTGTTGATCAAGGCGCCTGGAGCAAACTGCAATGGGTAGGTGAGATCGCCGCCCGGATTGGGCAGATCCTCCAGGGCGGGGGCATTCAAGGTGGTGGCTGTGTTGGCGTTCTCCGGATTGAGGATAGGAGCTTCGCTGCTGACCTCCACCGTCTCATGGGATGGGGCCACACCCAGCGTGAAATCCACGGTTTGCTTTTGACCCAGGGCCGAAACGACATTGTTGTTTTGTCGTGGCTCGAAGCCCGGCGCTTCCACTTTGACTGAATAGATTCCGGGCTTTAGTTGGGGGAAGTTAAATCGGCCCGAGTCATCGGTCCTGGCGCTGCGTCTCAGTCCGGTCTCCGAGTTTGTGATCGTCACAATGGCGTCGGGCACGAAGGCGTTGGTTGCGTCCCGAACCTGGCCAACAATAGCACTGGTGGTTTCTCCTTGTGCCGGCGCCTTCACTGGAACAAGACCCGCCACCGCCAACATAAGAAAAATAAATTGTGCTGCCCGTGCCATGAATACCCCACTCATTTGCCTTAAGGCGGCAATCTGTCCACAGTAGCTGTTAACTAGAGATTATTTTATGAAGTTAACCACAGTTAATGCAAAGAAGCAAGGACCTGAAGGGCGGCGAGACTGGGGACCCTCGTTGCGCCCGAGTCACGGGCAACCCGGAACTAATTCTTAAGTTAGCGCTTATGGGGCGACCCCCACGTTGCGTTTATTTATGCTTCGAACCACCTGCCGACAAAGCACGTCCCTCCACTGCGCTGTGCTGGCGCTCCCGTTCCGGGCGGGACAACAGGAGGTGCTTGGAGCACGGCGCCCAGCGGTTGAAGCCGCTCCCTTTCAAAACTGCTATCTGGCTAGTTCCTGTCCTAACACGGTGGGATTGCTGGCGTAAGACAGGCCGGTCTCGAGGTCTACTACGCGGTCGCGGACCAGTTGCGCGATTTCTCCGTCGAAGTGTTGCATGCCTTCGGACGCGCCCGCCTTCATGGCGTCGAGCAGGGTTTTGCCTTCGCGTTCGCCTTTTTCGATGCACTCACGGGTGCGCGCATTGGCTTTCAGGATTTCGGCGACCGGCACGCGCCCGCTGCGATCAGTCTTCGGCAAGAGCCGCTGGCAGATGATGTAGCGGAAACATTTGGCGAAGCGGTCGCGCGCGTTTTGCTGTTCGGCGAGCGGGAACGAACTGACGATGCGCTCCACGGTTTTGGGCGCGTCCATGGTGTTCAGGCTGGAAAGCACCAGGTGGCCGGTCTCGGCCGCTTCGAGTACGCTCTCGATGGTTTCGTGGTCACGCATCTCTCCCACCAGGATGACCTTGGGCGCCTGCCGCAGAGCGGAGCGCAGGGCGTGAGCGAAGCTGGGACAATCACTATGCAGCTCGCGTTGATGGATGGTAGAGCATTTGTGGTTGTGCAGGAACTCGATGGGATCTTCAATGGTGATGATGTGATAATTCTTTTCCCGATTGATGCAGTCGAGCAGCGCCGCCAGGGTGGAGGACTTGCCCGATCCGGCGGGACCGGTCACCAGAACGATTCCATCCCGCAGTTTGGCAACGTCAGCGATGTGGGCGGGCAAACGGAGCGAAGCAAAATCAGGGACGCCCGTTGGAATCACGCGCATCACCACCGCGCAACTGCCGCGCTGGATGAAGACGTTGACGCGAAAGCGCGCCACGCCCGCCAAGCCGAAGGAAATGTCGCACGATCCCTGTTCGCGCAGGGTTGCGAGGGCCTGTTTGTTTTCGCCGAGCAGATCGGCGGCAATGTAGCGGGTGTCATCGGGAGTAAGAGTGGCCAGTCCCGCGACCTGGACTGGAATGAGTTGGCCGTGAACCTGCACCTGCGGAGGCCTTCCGGGAGAAAAGACCAGATCGCTGATCTTATCGGCGGCACGCAGCATTGCGCTTAGCAAAGCGGGCGTCGCTACTTTGCCGCTGCCGGAATAACCTTCCAAGGAAATTGAGATTGCGGCGGTGCCAGATGCTGCCATTCCATCCTCAGCGTTAACCTGTTGTTCCCAGGGGAATTGCACGCACCACAGAAATGGAGATCCGGGGCAAACGGAGTTCGCCTGATATGTACACTTTACCGGGTCGGCGGGAGAGATACAGGGACAGTTAGGACATAGCCCTTAGTAACGTGGAAACGGACGTAAGCCCGGCTTTCGTTCGGCTTCGCTTGTCGAAGTCATTCCTTTTGGTCCCTGTCCTTCTTGATTTTTCAAGGAGGAGATACGTAGCCGGGCACGCTTCAGCCGGGACCTTCAGTTTTTCTTGGGCGGAGCTTTCTTTTTTCCGTAGCCGGTTTCGACGGCAGCCCCTATGCTGGTCAGCATCTGCTTGGCCACGTCGGCATACGGGCCATTGGGCTGGAGTTCAAGATACTTCTGGAAAGCCTCGGCCGTCCCCGGAGGCGCGACCATCTTGTCGCCCTGCAGGGTGGCCTTGCCAATCATGTTGACGCCCTTCTGATAGTAGGCTTCCGCCTTGTTGGGATCGGCCGCAATGCTTTTATCGAAGGCGGCGACGGCGTCGTCGATCTTGCCGGCATTCGTCAACACCGCGCCAGCGTTGTAGTAATAGCCGGCCGCACCATCGGGATTTACCTGCGCCGCCATGGTATATGCCTTTAAGGCCTCATCAACCTTGCCAGCCTTGCCGGCAGCTTCTCCCAGGTTGTTGTAATAGGCCGCCAGGCGCTTGTTGTCCTCGGGATCTTTCTTGCCGGCGGTCTCAATGGCTTTCTGCTTGATCTCAATGGCCTTCTGGTAGTCGGCGATGGCTTCCTGCAGGCGCTTCGACTTTTCGGCGGGATCGGTCTGTTTTAACGCGGAACCGCGATAGGCGTCGGCGAGCTGTGCCCAGATTACATCGCGCGTCGGGTCGGTCTGCGTGGCTTCGGTCAAGGTGCTGATGGCGCCGTCGAAGTCTCCCGCCTTGATCGCGGTGTTCGCCGCGACGATTTTTTCGTTCAAGGTCTTGATGGTGCTGTTTTCCCTCTTCGCCTTCTCCTGCGCTTCCTGCATCTGCTTGGCTTGTTCCGGAGTCAGGCCCTGGCCCTGGGCGGCTTTCTCCTGTTCCTTTTTCAGATCGAAATCGAGTGTGTTCTCTCCCAACGCGACTGGAAAACCGCTGAAATGGAAGAGTTCCTTGCCAGCTTTAAAGTCGTCAGCGTTCTTGTAAAGCGTGACGTTGTAGGCGCCCCCGGTAAGGCCCAGCGAGTAATACTCGCCCTTCTTGTTGGTTTTGAGCGGGTATTTCTGGCCGTTGGTCTGGCTGACGTAGACCACTATGCCGTCGGCAATGGGATTACCCTGCACGTCTTTGCAGACGCCTTTGACGGTTGCCGAATTCTGGGCGAAACCCAGAGGCGCACACAGACCCAGCATTACGAGAACAGCAACGAACACTGCGAAATGCTTCCTCATTGTGGCCTCCCGGCGGAAAACATTGCTGATATTGATTTCTGATGGTTGATTGAAAAGCTGACGCAAGCATCTCTCTGTGTGTTCAACAATCACAATTCAACCATTGCTTTTTCTACGTATGGAATCGGATCCCTGGCTCCAGCTGCGGCAAAGGCCCGCAGCCGCAGTACGCAGCTATCACAGACGCCGCATGCCCGATCCTGGCGGCTGTAGCATGACCAAGTTAAATCGAATGGCGCGCCTAATTCAAGGCCCAGGCGCACAATTTCGGCTTTGCGCAGGCCGATGAGCGGGGTGGCGATCTCGATGGTTCCTGCTTTCGTCCCAGCTTTGATCACCCGATTGAAGGCTTCATAATACGCCGGCCGGCAATCTGGATAGCCGGAGCTGTCCTGCTCGACAGCGCCGATATAGACTTTCTCGGCTCCCAAGACCTCGGCCCAGCTTACCGCGGCGGCCAGGAAATGCGCATTGCGAAAGGGCACGTAGGTTACCGGAATGCCTTGGCTAATGGCTTGAACAACTGCGTTTTTGCTGGGCACTGGGATGGTTTCGTCGGTCAGGGCCGAACCCCCGATGGCGCGTAGCACCTCGTTGCGCACCAGAAGTTTATCCTGAATGTTCAGGCGCTGGCAGATCGCCAGAAAGGATCGCCGCTCGCGGTCTTCGGTGCGCTGTCCGTAACTCACGTGCAGCGCCGCGGTGTCATGGCCGCGGGCCGCCAGCGCGGCGCACACGCAGGAATCCATTCCTCCGCTGAGCAGGACGACCGCGCGGGATTTTGTTGGATCGGGCATCTTGTTAAAACCAATTGTTGATTGCTCTTGTTGATTGAAAAACCTTGCTCCATAAGTTTTTCAATCAACAATCATCAATCATCAATTCTTCAAACGCCCTTCACCGCCGGGTCCCAGACGAACTTGTGCAATTGCAATCCCAGGCGTGCCGGAACGTCGTCCGCTAGCATCCACTCGGCCAATTCCTGGGGGTCTAATAAACAATGCGAACTGTCCCGCGCCCCGGTGGCGTCCTTGCGAAACGCCGGCGAGAATAGTACCGCATTCACGCGCTCCGGCAAGCGATGCCGCTGGGTGAAGTCCCGGGCAAACTCATAGTCTGCGCGCCCGCTCAGCACGAATTTGACTTCATCTTGCGCGGTCAGCGTTTCCAGGTTCTCGATGTGAAATGTGCCGGGCTCTCCTGAATCCGGACATTTCACGTCCACGATCTTGATGACTCCCGCCGGAACCCGCTCCAGCGGCCGTTCGCCGCTGGTCTCGAGCAGCACCCGATAGCCATCTTCGAGCAGTTGCCGCATGAGCGGAAGCAGTTCGCGCTCCTGCAGCAAGGGCTCGCCGCCGGTGATCTCCACCAACCCGCCGCTGGGGCTGAGCCGCATCACCTCGTCCCGCACAGCTTCGGTATCCATCTTGCGCCCGCCCTGGAACGTATACTCGCTATCGCACCAGGAGCAGCGGAGGTTGCACCCCGTCAGCCGCACGAAAACACATGGCAGGCCAGCGTGCGTCGATTCACCTTGCAGCGATTTGTAGATTTCAGTGACTTGCATTTGAAAGTAGCGCCGGCCGCCTCGCCGGCCCGGTCGCGGGCGGGACGGCCGCTGGATGGCCGCCGGGACCCTTCGGCTTCGCTCGAGGCAGCTGGCGTCGCTACGCTTCCGAATATCTCGCTGTCGTGGTGTCGGTCTCAAACACCGTTACGTCTTTCACTCGTACGCGCCCGTTGGTCACGCTCTTCAGCCGCGCGTTCGATTCATCGTAAAAATATTTGGCCAGGTTCTCTGCCGAGGGGTTTATCACAGTAAACGGCTCGATGTCGTTGATCATCTTGTGATCGAGCCGTTCGATGATGTGCTTCATTACCTCGCGGAGATCCTTGAAGTCGAGCAGCAGGCCGGCTTTATCCAACTCGGCCCCGGCCAGCGTTACCCTGATCTTGTAGTTATGCCCGTGCGGATTCTCGCACTTGCCCTTATAGTTGCGCAGGTAATGCCCCGCGGCAAAAGTATCGTCAACCGTTACTTCGAACATGCATCCCTCAGCGGCACCGCTTGAATACAGGGTGAACCGCGTTTCATCACGAAACATCTATTGTAACGCGGCATGGGAGGAATGCGGCTTGACTCCCCTCTGCTTCTAAAGGTAGCTTGCCTATTCGCCTTTCAGTTATCCAGGAGAATGTATGCTGCGTCGCAATCTCTCATTTCTGGTTCTCATCACGCTTGGCTTAACCGCCCATCTCGCCGCCCAGAGCAAGGCCGAGGCGGCGGAGTACGACGTGAAGGAACACTACACGAAGTACGAGTACAGAATCCCCATGCGCGACGGCGTGCATCTGTTTACGTCCATCTATGTGCCGAAAGACAGCTCCCGCGCCTACCCATTCCTGATCAATCGAACTCCCTACAGCGTGGGTCCCTACGGCGTGGACCTTTACCGCAAGCAACTCGGGCCATCGCCCGACTTCGACAGGGCGGGATACATCTTCGTCAACCAGGATGTTCGCGGACGCTTCATGTCCGAAGGGACGTTTATCGAAATGCGCCCGCACATCGACAACAAGAAATCCAAACAGGATGTGGACGATGCCAGCGATCTCTACGACACCATCGACTGGCTGCTCAAGAATGTGCCCAACAATAACGGCAACGCCGGCATCTGGGGAATTTCCTATCCCGGATTCTTCACCTCCGCCAGCATCATCGACTCGCATCCCGCGCTCAAGGCGGCATCTCCGCAGGCTCCGATGACCAATCTTTTTATGGGCGACGACGCTTACCATGGCGGCGCGTTCATGCTGGACGCGAACTTCGGTTTCTATGCATTTTTCAAGCCGCAGGAGAATCCCCAGCTTCCGCCCAAGAACTCCGCGCCGTTCGATTACGGCACCAAAGACGGCTACGAGTTCTACCTGAATGCCGGCCCGATTGGGAATCTTTCAAAATATCTTGACGGCAAAAGTGAGCTTTTCGACGACCAACTGCGCCACAACACTTACGACGATTACTGGAAGACCCGCAACCTGGCGCCCCACATGAAAAACATCCATTGCGCCGTACTCACTGTCGGGGGATGGTTCGACGCCGAAGATCTGCAAGGCCCGTTCAGCACCTTCCACGCCATCGACAAGAACAACTCCGGAATCTTCAACGCACTCGTGGTCGGCCCCTGGGTGCATGGGGGCTGGGCGCGATTGGATGGCGAACACCTGGGCCGGACCGAATTTTCATTCAATACCGGCGACTACTACCGTAAGAACATTCTGTTCCCGTTTTTCGAGCAATACCTCAAAGGCAATGGCGACTCCAAACTTCCTAAAGCGTACGTTTTTGAGACTGGTACGAATGTGTGGAGACGCTATTCCGCGTGGCCTCCGAAAAACGCCGAGGCAAAGACCCTTTATTTTCGTGCGGGTGGCGGACTTTCGTTCGATCCGCCCGCTTCCGACTCGCCCGCATTCGACGAATACGTCAGCGATCCGGCCAAGCCCGTGCCTTTCGTGAACTACCCCGCATTGAGCGTGCCGCAAGAATATATGGTCTCAGACCAGCGCTTCGCCGACAGCCGAACCGACGTTCTGGTTTATGAAACGCCGGCACTACAGGAGGATGTGACCATTGCCGGCCCGGTTTCGCCCCGCCTCTTCGTTTCGACCAGCGGAACGGATGCCGATTGGGATGTAAAACTGATCGACGTGTATCCCGTCGATTATCCTGACAGCAAGCTCGACGAGCTCAGGCCCGAAGACAAGAACAAGCCTCGAGCCGACGTACCGCCGCCGGCTTTCACCATGGGCGGATATCAGCAACTGGTGCGTGGCGAGCCTTTCCGCGGAAAGTTTCGCCACAGCTTCGAAAAGCCCGAGTCCTTCACTCCCGGCAAAGTCGAACAGATTGACTTCACCATGCCGGACGTCAACCACACGTTTCGCCGCGGCCACCGCATCATGGTACAGATCCAGAGTTCATGGTTTCCGCTCACCGACCGCAATCCGCAAACCTTCGTCAACATTCCCGACGCCAAGCCCTCGGACTTCGTCAAAGCCACCGAGCGCGTGTATCACACGAAAGGGGAAGCTTCGGGGATTGTGGTGGGGGTGCTCGCAAGCCCGGGGGCGGCCGAAGAGCGCAAGTAGCGGGCCCATTTCGGGCGAAGACCCGAAGCGGGAGGGTGGCTCGCCGCTAACGCCCGCAGTTCGGCATTTCGTCCCCAGGCTGCGTTACAATCTGTCCATTCGCCTCGCTACTGGGTTCGTTACTGGGTTCGCTAAGACTGGGTTCGCTAAATAGGTTCGACCCGCGCCTGCGGGATTACTGCGAGGCAGTGAGGACTGGTGCTGATGAACGTCCTGTTGCTCTCCATGCCTGATTCTTTCGAACACATGCCTCCGGTTGGGATCCGCATGCCTAACGGCGCGCTTACGTCGCTTGCTGGCAACGTCGATCCGCATCACCGCGTGGCGGTGGCTGACTTGATCCTGGCTCACCGCGAGGTTCGTGAAACCGTGACACGGCTTGTCCGGGAACTGGACCCGGAAGTCGTTGGACTCTCCATCATGACGTTTCAGCGCCGCACCGCCGGACGAATTATCGACCTCGTGCGCGCTCTTCGGCCGGGAGTGAACATTGTGGTGGGCGGATACGATCCCAGCCTCGCGCCTGAGGCCTACGAAAACATGGGCGTCGACTATCTTGTGCGCAGCGAGGGCGAAGTCACGTTCCGCGAATTGTTGCGCGCGCTCGAGCAGGGCTCAGGAGTCGATGCCATCTGCGGCCTTTCGTGGCGCGACGGCGAGCGCTGGGTGCACAACCCCGCGCGGCCGCCGCACCGGCTCGAAGACAAGGAAATCCGCCCGCCGAAACGCGACGCGCGCGTGCTCAAGGGATACACGATGATCGGCCGCCAGGTGGATGTAATCGAAACATCGCGGGGCTGCACCTTCGATTGCAGTTTCTGCTCGATCATCGAGATGCGCGGCCGCAACTTTCATACTTACTCTTTCGACCGCGTGCTGGCCGATATTCGCGACGCGCACGACCACGGCGCTAGAACCATTTTCCTGGTCGACGACAACATCACGCTGAACGTGCGCCGCTTCGAAGCTCTCTGCGAAGCCATTATCGCCGCCGGACTGCATAAGATCGATTACTTTGTGCAGGCGATGACTTCCGCTATTGCCAATCATGGAGAGACTCTTGCTCCCCTGATGCGGCGCGCCGGATTCCGCTACGTTTTTCTCGGCATTGAGAACATCCTCGAAAACGACCTGGAATTTCTGAAGGCCTCAGCCAAGAACACCGAGCGCGCCAACGGACACAACACCGGCAACGCGACGCTCAAGGCCATCGACTACATTCACCGCAACCAGATGTATGTGGTAGGCGGATTGATCGTGGGCAGTCCGGGAGACACGCGCGAATCCATCGAAGCCAACCTCGAATTCGCCCGCCGCTATGTGGATTGGCCTTACATCCAGCATCCAACGCCGTATCCGCGCACGCCGATGACGAAAGACTTCCGCGATCAGGGTTTGATCATCAATGAGCGGCTTGAGGAATACGATGGCACCACCGCCGTGGTGCGCACCGAGCACCTCCCGGCGGAAGAAGTGGAATTCATGCGCTGGAAGGCCGAGCGCTGGATGAAAGTTCATCACTTCCCCGTGGTACTGAAGCATGATCCGAAGTTCGTTCTGGCGACTGGATGGAAAATGCTGGGCCACACTTTTCGGGGAAGCTCGATCCGCTCGGCGCTGGGTTTGGAAAGCCAGAGGAAGGTCTTTGAACGGTATCGGGAGATCCGGCGGGCGGAGCGGGAGTACGTGTAACGGCGCCTTTCCAGGGTATTAGGCAAACATAATTTGATTCGACAGGAGATCGACTGATAGCCTCCTAATCGGTGCCAAGCGCGTATGCCAAAGCTGACCACTGGGGGACGGATTACCATTCCTGTTCGCATCCGTACTGCGCTTGGGCTTCGGGGCGGTGATCGCGTTGAGTTCGTGGAAGTGGCGAGAGGGCAATTCGCCATGCGACCACTCAAACGTCAAGGCCGAAAAACTTCGCGACCACGCCAAGATCCGTAGTCTTCTTGTAATTCGGCAGGCTCTCGATAAACACTCGCCCGTACTGTTTCTTGAGGATGCGATTATCGAGCAGCACCAGCAGGCCGCGGTCGTGGAGCGAGCGGATGAGGCGTCCGAAGCCCTGTTTCAGAGTGATCACCGCCGCGGGTACCTGATATTGAAAAAACGCGTTGCCGCCGTCGGCGTCAATAGCCTTCACCCGCGCGGCTACGACCGGGTCGCTCGGCACTGCGAACGGCAGCCGGTCGATGATCACGCAGCTCAGTTGCTCGCCCTGCACATCCACGCCCTGCCAGAACGACGAAGTCGCAAACAGCACCGCATTCGGCGTCAGGCGGAACTCCTCGAGCAGCGCGCTCTTCGGCGCATCGCCTTGGCGCAGCATGGGGAACTCCATCTCGCCCAGCAGTCGCTGGTAAACGTCATTCATCTGCGCGTAGCTGGTGAAAAGAACGAATGCGCGGCCGCGGGTAATCTCCAGCAGCTTGCGAATTCGCTCCGCCGCCAGCGCCGTAAACTGCGGCGTCCGTGCATCGGGCAGATCGGGCGGCACATAAAACAAAGCCTGATTCTCATAGTCGAAGTGCGAAGGCAGCACCGACTCGCGCGCATGCTCCAAGCCAAGCCTCTGCCGGATGTACTCGAATCCTCCGCCCACGGCGAGCGTAGCCGAAGTGAGCACCGCGCATTCCAGCTTCGACCAAAGGCATTCACGCAGGATGGGGCCGACATCGATCGGGGTAGCCTGGAGGAAAACGTTTTGCCGTCCTCGGGAGTTTTCTGAGTTCCTCTCTGTGCCGGAGCCTGCCCGGAGCGAAGTCGAAGGGTGTCTCCGTGGTGAACTGATTCTTCCGCCGCGCCGCTCAATCCAAAACACAGTGTTGCGATCGTCCGATTCCATGGCGAAGCCAAGCTGTACCTGGATTTCCTGCGCCCGCCGCACGAAGTTGAAAATCTCCTCCGGCTTTTGCGGCAGGCCTTCGAGTTCGCCCGCCAAACGCGTCAGCGCCTGATTGAGAGCCAGAAACTCGTCTCCGTTTTCTTCCAGAAACTCGCGGCGCGTGTCGAATGCAAAGCGCCCCTCGCCCGGTGGAAGCAGCGAGAAAAAGAATTGCGACCGCTCTCGTAAACTGCCCAACGCGCCGGAAAGCGAAGCCGAAAGCATTCGGTTGTGTTGCAGCGACGCCTCGACATCCCGCGCCAGATTGTCCACGCGCAGATTGCTCACCGAGATCCCGAAATAATTGCCGGCAACATCCTCCAGTTCGTGCGCTTCATCAAAAATCACCGCCGCCGCTTCCGGCAGAATCCCCGCGTCGGGCGCGCCCTCGGCCTGCAGCTTGATGGCGAGATCGGCAAAGAACAGATGATGGTTGACGATAATAATGTCGCTCTCCATCCCGCGCCGGCGCATCTCGGTGATGAAGCAGCGCTCCCACTCGCTGCACTTTTGCCCTATGCATGCCTCGGAACGGGCGTCCAGCTTGGGCCAGAGCGCGCTGGTCTCGGGAAGCTCGGCGAGTTCCGAGCGGTCGCCGGTCGCGGTAGTCTTCTCCCACGCGGCAATCGCGCGACATTGCTCGATCTCTTCCAATCCGCTGAGCACGGGCTGATCCGTGAGGTCGTAAAGCTTTTTGCGGCACAAATAATTGTTGCGGCCCTTCATGTAGCAAACCGAAAGCCGCCGGTTCGAACTTTCACCACTGGAAGCCGGCTTTCCAAACAGCGCCTGCTCCAGAAAGGGAATGTCTTTGCAGAAAAGTTGTTCCTGCAGATTCTTCGTGCCGGTCGAGATGATCACGCGCTTGCCCGAGCGGATCACCGGCATCAGGTAAGCCAGTGTTTTTCCGGTGCCGGTACCGGCCTCCACAATTAAGTGCCGCTTCTCTTCGAGCGCCTGCTCGACCGCCTGCGCCATCTGCAACTGCCCGCGCCGGAATTCATACGCGGGATGCGTGCGCGCGAGCAGGCCGCCGGGGGCAAAGAATTGGTAAAGCGACGCTTCCTTGCCCCCGGACGCAGATCGACTTGGCGTTGCAGGAGACACGGGTTGGGAACCTAAAGCCACGGGAGTCTCTATAATAAGGGTTCCCAGCGATCGGTACGGATTAGCCGCTCATTTTGACCCAGCCCACCTACAACTCGACGAGCACGCTCGCCACTGCCGCGGCCGGCATTCCCACGCTTGCCATCGTGGGCCGGCCAACGTAGGCAAGTCCACGCTGTTCAACCGCATTGTCGGATCGCGCCGCGCCATCGTCGGTGATGAGCCCGGCATCACGCGCGACCGGCTCTACGGCGACTCCGAATGGCGCGGCCGCCACATGCGCGTCATCGATACCGGTGGAATCATTCCCGAGGACAAGGACTTCATTCCGTCGGAAATTTTCCGCCAGGCGCGGGTTGCATTCGATGAGGCTGCCGCCATTGTTATGGTCGTGGATGGCCGGACGGAAGTTGCCGCGCCCGATCTCGAATTGGTCCGCATGCTGCGCAAGACTGGACGTCCGCTCTTCCTCGCGGTCAACAAGGCCGATACGGAAAAGCAGGCGCGCATTGTTGACGAGTTCCATCGGCTGGGAATCAATCAGATGTTCCCGATCTCCGCCGAACACGGCCGTGGAATCGACGATCTGCTGGATGCTGTGTTTGAGATTCTGCCGCCGCCCGCCGAACCCTTAAACACAGAGGACACAGAAGACGCACAGGAAGAAACAGATCAAGCAGAAGATGGGTCTGCCGTCGAGCCTGAACCCGTTTACGAAACCAAGGTCGCGATCATCGGGCATCCTAACGTGGGCAAATCCACGCTGCTGAATTGCCTCACGGCCTCCGACCGCGCGATCGTTTCGCCCATCCCCGGCACCACACGCGACGCCGTCGATGAAATTGTCGAACGCGATGGCCGCCGTTTCCGCTTTATCGACACTGCCGGCATTCGCCGCAAAGGCAAGACTCACCACATGGCGGAGAAGCTTTCCGTCGTGATGGCGCGCAAGCATCTCGAAGGCGCCGACATTGCGCTGCTGGTCATCGACGCCACCGAAGGCGTCAGCCAGCTCGACGCCGCCATCGCTGGCTACGCCCACGAGAGCGGGCGCTCGATGATCATCGCCGTCAACAAATGGGATCTGGTCACCGGCGGAGCAGCGCAGTCCGGCAGACCGTCGAAGGCCATGCGCATGCGGGAAAGCAAGCGCCCCGGCGACCGCGACGCCTACGAAGAACGCCTGCGTTACGATCTGAAGTTCCTGAACTACGCGCCCATCGTCTTCGTCTCGGCCCACACCGGCAAAGGTACGGAGAGAATCTTCCCGCTGCTCGAACAGGTCGCCACCGAGCGCCGCAAGCGCATCTCCACGTCAGCGATGAACCGCTTCATCGAGACTGTGGATTTCGAGCGCGCTTCCGTCCCCATGCGCTCACGCGTGAAAATTCTCTACATGACGCAGGCCTCGGTCGCCCCGCCAACATTTGTTCTCTTCACCAACCGCGCCGTGAAACTGCACTTTTCCTATCAGCGCTTTTTGGAGAATCAGATCCGGAAGGCCTTCGGGTTTTTGGGGACGCCGATCTGGATCAAGAATAAAGCGAGGAATTAGGCCTCGCTCCTCTTACTACTCCCCCGCAACCTCCCGATCCGTCGTCAGCAACCCCACGCGCTGCACGCCTGCGTGATGCGCCACGTCGATCACGTCGGCGACATACTGAAAGTCGACGTCGGCATCACCGCGCACGAAGACCACTTTCTCGGCTCGCTTCAAATAGATTTCCGCGAGCCGCTGTTCCAGATCCTCCCACCGCACCTCATCCTGATTGATCTTCACGGTGGGCGGTTGATCTTCCTTCGCCGACACCACCTGGATGACGACCGTGCGGGGCTGTGCAATGTTTTCCTTCTGCTTCTGATCCGGCTGCGGAATCTGCGCTGTTTCTCCCTGATCCTTGTCCATCGACACTACGACCATGAAGACAATGATCAGGGTCAGCAGCACATCGATCAGCGGCGTGACGTTAATCTCGGGGCCGCGCGCACCTCGCCGGCCCCATTTCCTGACATGGAGAAAGACATTTTGGGAAAGCTCCTCGGCTCTTCTTTGGTGCGCGCGTCTGCAACATCAGACACCTGGAGCGTGGTGAGAGTTCCCCGGCCGCCGGGCAAACAGCAGATTCCTCGCTTCGCTCGGAATGACAAGCGTTATCAGCGCCGCTCTGCCTCTATCCGGCGGGCTCGGGCGCAGGCGGCAGCGGCGGAGGCTCTTGCGGTGGAGAGGCACTAGCTGGAATCTGAGGCGCCGCCGGAGCGGGCGGTGCGGGATAAAGCACAGCGCCTAGCGCCGGATAGCGCGCAGCGAAGAAATATATCGAATACGCGGGGAAAAAGACGATGGCAGGCACGGAAATCAGCGCCGTCACAAAAAGAAAAACGGCCAGCAATACCGCCCCTGCCACCACCGCCAGCGTGATCGTGCCCGCCGTCCAACCGAGCCCTGCCGCTTTCCCGCCAAGCACGGCGGCGACCGCCACTCCCGCCGCCGGAATCAAAATGATAAGCGCAACAATGAAACCTGCAATGCCGAGAACGATCGCTGCACCCAGCGCCAGCACGATCTTCATCCCCACATAGCCCGCGTAACCGGTCTTTTCGGCCTTTATCATCGGCCAAAACCGGCTCCAGCCTTCCATCGCTCCAATATGTTCCAGCGCCATTTGCGGCACGACAAAGTCTTTGGTCAGCACATAAATCACCGACATCGCGATAACAAAAATCATCACCACGAAAAACAGTGCGATACCGCCCAGTACCAGTGGGACCCAATGCTGCTTGGGATCGCCAAGCCATCCAACGGCGAAGGCAAAGCCCAGCGGAATTCCGACCAGCACAGTCAGCACACCGAACGTCACCAGCGCATAAAGGAACTTCCAAACGAAATACCTCCAGCCTGCCTGCTGCCGCCGGCTCCATCCCTCGCGGATATGGCATTCCTTGGCCAGCACGCTGTCGAACAAAATGAAGCGCATGACGCTGCTGATGTACATCAGCAGAATGCCTAGGGCGAATCCCGCAACCAGCAGCACCACAATCAATCCGGCGAATAACATGGGGTCTGTCCCCGCGAAGCCCGGAGCCAGAAAATGCTCCGTCCCGGAGCGCCGGGGAATGTTGAAGTTGGAGAAGTTGGGCACCTTCCATCCGCCGGAGCTGAGTTCTCCGGCCAGCAAGCCCACCAATGCCAGCCGCACCCATTGACCGAGGCGAAAGGGTTGCAAAAGCTGGCGTTTCGTATGTTCAAAGGCGGGAGAAATCGCGTCGACGGCGGAGAATGGCAAGCGTATACCTCCGGCTGCAAATGACTTAGCAGCAAGGTACTGCGAATTGCGCCGCGGATCAAATCAATTCGGAAAGCAGAAAAAAATGCAGAAGTAGGAAGTTAAGAAGGCAGAGATGAAAAACCCTCCGCCCTCACTTCTTAGTTCTGCGTTCTGACTTCTTATTTTTGCTTTTACTCGTACCTCAGAGCTTCCACAGGATCCAGCTTGGAAGCACGCATCGCCGGAACCAGTCCGCTGATCACACCCACTACCAACAGCACTGCGGTCGAGAGCACGACCGTCATCATGGAAATGCGCAGGTGAATATCGCCTTGCCCGGAATCGTCTTCAAACAGCGGCCCCATCATGGGCAGCGTCCCCACGGCCCAGGCGATCAGGTAGGAGAGCCCCACGCCGATCGCGCCGCCCAGAATCATGATCAGCAAAGTCTCCGCCAGAAACTGCAGTTTGATGTGCCGCTTCCTCGCCCCCAGCGCCCGCCGCAGACCAATTTCGCGAATCCGTTCGTCCACTGAGACCAGCATGATGTTCATCACGCCCACGCCGCCGATCCCGAGCGTCAACGTCCCAATAAAAGCGAGCAGCACTTGCAGCCCGATGGTTAACGCGTCGATGACGGGACGGAATTCATCCCGCCCGAACATCTGGAACGCTTTCGGATCGGTCGGTGAAAAACCCTGTCGCGTCGCCACTGCCGCCAGCACCTGCGCCATTGCCTTCTTTTCAAACTGCGGAGCGATGGGCTGAAACAGCATGACCGCGGCATAGCGCGTGTTCCACAAATCTCCTGCGGTCGAGTAAGGAATCCACGCCGATTCATCGTCGCTGCTGAAATAATTGCTGAGCTGAATCTTGCGCGCCATCACTCCAATCACAGTAAAGCGCACGCCTCCCACTTCCACGGTCTCTCCGACTGCCGGACGTCCGCTGAAGAGCTGTTCCTTAACGCGCCCGCCCAGAAAGATTACGCGCCGCCGCTCTAGTTCATCCCCCGAATCGATCCATCGTCCCTGGGAGGGCACTTCATTCCGCATCTCACCGTACTCAGGGCAAACACCCCGAACCGCCGCCGTTCCCACCATGCGGTCGCCATAAGCGATACCCGGCCGGTTTATGGTTTCGCGGCACACGTGGCGAACCAGCGGCGCCGTAGCCTTCACCATGTCAACGTCAGCCTGTTCGATGACCACTTTCTTCCCTGCGCGTTGTCCGCCTGGCTGCTCGCTGGTCTGCTGCGGCCAGCAGATCACCACACTCTTGCCGAACGCGTCGAACCCGTGCACCAGTACACCCCGGAAACTGCTGCCGTAGGCGATCAGCAGTGTCACGGTCGCAATACCCCACACAATTCCCAGCATGGTGAGGAAGCTGCGCGTCAGGTTCCGCTTCAGCGCAATCCAGGCTTCGTGAAGAATCTCGATTAGCATATCGATCGCTGCAATGTGAAAATTGCTGATTGTCGATTGCTGATTGTTGATTGAAAATCGAGCCGGGCAGGGTTCTAATCAACAATTAACAATCAACAATCATCCGTTTCTATCCCCCGGCCTCGTACCGCAGGGCTTCAATCGGATCGATCGACGCCGCTCTCCGCGCCGGGAGCAACGCCGCCGCTACTGCGACCGTGCCCAGCAATATAGTCGCCACCAAACTCGACTTCCAGTCGGGAACGAGTCCGGCAAAAAAATCCGGCATGGGCAGCAGATTCACCAGGGCGCAAAAGCCGAATGCAACGCCCAGTCCCACCGCTCCGCTTAGTCCGGCGATGATCAGCGCTTCGACGAAAAATTGCCGCAGAATGACTTTCGCGGGCGCTCCAATCGCTTTGCGCACGCCAATCTCGCGCGTGCGCTCGCGCACCGCCACCAGCATCACGTTCATCACGCCGATGCCGCCCAGCACCAGCGTCACAATTCCCACCGCACCCAGAAAATATTTCATCCCATCCGTCATCGTTTTGAAGGCCCGCGCTTCCTGCACCGTGTCCCAGATGGGACAAGCCTCCTTATCGCTCGGGTCGTAGTGATGCATGCGTGCCAGAGCGGCGCGCACTTCGTGTTTGCAGGCTTCATGCTGCTCCACAGCTTTCGGCGTCACCAAGAGCTGATCGAAAGTAGTGGGCGTTCCCGGAGGCTTGTCGGGAAAGTCGCGGCGCATCGCCGAAAACGGAATGAAGATCTTGTTTACATCCCAGCCGTCATAGCTGGAATCCTGTTTCTTCTTCGCCATCACCCCGATCACAACAAAGGGAAAGTCATTCAAATAAACGTTCTCTCCCACCGGATTGCGGCCGGGAAACAATTGTTTGGCCGCATCCGATCCCAGGAACGCTACCCGCCTCGCCTCGCGCATGTCGTCCCAGTCATAGAACCGTCCCTGGCCTACGTCGAGACTGCGAATGTAGGCAAACTGCGGATGCGATCCGGTGACCGTAAACGCGGCATTGTTGAAGTTGCTGTGCGCTCGCACCGTGTCCTGCTCCAGCTCTGGAATGGCGTATTGACAGTCTGGAGCTTCCGCCTGCACCACCGGTAAATCTTCATCCTCCCAGTGCACCTGCCGCCCGGCGTGCGTTCCTCCCGCCTGCAGGCTGGTGCGTCCGTGGAAGACAATCATTATGTCCTTGCCCAGATTCTTTGCCTGGGCCTCCTGACCTTTTTCCAGACCTTCGCCGGCCGCAACCATCAGGACGATCGACACAATGCCCCAGGCGATGCCAAACATGGTCAGAAACGCACGCAGCTTGTGCGCCCACAAGGTTCGCGACACGTCGCGAAAGAGATCTGCCAGAGTCATCGCGCTTCAGTTGGTTGGACGCGACGCGAGCTGGAAAGTAACCCTGCCGAGCCGGTTCGTCCTTCCACTATATGGATACGTATGGGAGGGGCAGATTGTTGCAGGGAAATGCGGCCCGCTCAGAGAGTCTTTTGCATCGCAAACAACGGCGTGCCAAACAGATCGTGCGGATTTCCGTCCATCCGGCGAAAACCGAAGCTCTCATACAGCCGAATCGCCGAACCGAGGAATGGCGTTGTACTAAGGAACAGCTGAGCGTACCCTTCGGCGCCGGCCCAGCTCTCCACCTGTTGCAGCAATCTTGCGCCGGCTCCCGATCCGCGGGCCGCGGGCAACACAGCCATCCCGCTGAGATAGCCCGATTCGTCTTTCACGACGGCCGCCACCGTGCCCAGCACGGCGCCTTCGCGCAGCGCCATCCAAACCGGCCCCTCCTGCATGCGCGTAAGCACCTGCCCCGCGCCAAGCGCAGTTGCGGCGAAGCCACCCTCGGTGTAAAGAGCCTTGAACTCCACAAACGATGCGTGCAGCACCGTGGCAACCACCGCCGCATCGTCCGGCCCGGCGCGCCGAACCTCAACCTGTGTTGCAGATGGCATGACTCTGCGCTCTCCGCGACCGTTCTCAGCGATTCAGGGTTTCCCCGCCGCAAGCGACGCCCCAGCGAGTTCCATCCACTCGTCAAATTGCTTCAATGCCAGCTCACACTGCAGCCGGTGCCGCTCTTTCCGGTCGCGGACCTTCTTCTCCAGCGCCGGCAAGAGATCAAAAGTAATGTTAGCGGGCTGAAAGTTCTTCGCGTCCGCATGGGTAACATAATGCGTCAGCGATCCAAACGCGGAAACCCGCGGCGGAGCGACGGCCTCACCGCCGAGCGCCAGGGCCGCCGCATGCGCTCCCGCCAGCAATCCGGTTGCAATCGATTCCACGTAGCCTTCCACTCCGCAAATCTGTCCGGCAAACAAAACGCGCGGATGCGCCTTCATCTGCAGTGTCTCCCGCAGCAGCGCCGGCGCATTGATGTAGGTATTGCGATGAATCTGCCCATAGCGCAGGAACCGCGCATTCTCGAGGCCTGGAATCATGCGCAGCACCCGAGCCTGCTCGCCAAACTTCAAATGATTCTGGAATCCCACTAGATTGTAAGAATCCGCCCGCAGATTTTCCTGCCGCAACTGCACCACCGCGTAAGGCATACGCCCGGTGCGTGGATCCTTCAACCCCACCGGCTTCATCGGTCCGAAGCGCAGCGTGTCGCGCCCGCGCCGCGCGATCTCTTCGATTGGCAGGCAACTCTCGAAGTAGTTCAATTTCTCCCAATCGCGCTCCTCGACCGATTGCGCCGACAGGAGCGCGTCGTAGAACCGGCCGTACTCCTCCGGCGTCATGGGACAGTTAATGTAATCCGCCGACCCCTTGTCATACCGCGCCGCCATATACACGCGCGACATATCAATCGAGTCCGCCTCCACGATCGGACTGATCGAATCGTAAAAATACAAGTGTGGACTTGGGGTGGCGCAGCGCCTCAGCGCTGCGATATCCGGCTCATTCGGTAACTCGGCTTCAGCCGCTGAGGTATTGGAACTCAACCGCGCAATCTCCCCCGCCAGCGCCGCCGAAGTCAAAGGCCCAGTAGCAATAACGGTGAGCGCACCCCATTCTGCAATGGAAGTCACCTCTTTCCGGTGCACCGTAATCAGCGGTTCCCGCGAGATAGCCTCTGTAACCTTCGCCGCGAATGCCACCCGATCCACAGCCAGCGCATGCCCCGCCGGAACGGCGCACTCCCGCGCAATCTGTAGCAGTAGCGACCCTGCGCGCCGCATCTCTTCCTTCAGCAACCACGGAGCCGTGTTCTCGCTGTCCGACTTCAGCGAATTCGAGCACACCAGTTCCGCAAAGTCCGCCGTCTGGTGCGCCGGCGTCGACCGCACCGGCCGCATCTCAAACAACTCCACCGCCACGCCACGTCGTGCACACTGCCACGCCGCCTCCGACCCGGCCAGTCCCGCTCCGATAATGCGAACCCGAACGCTCATCAAGCCATCTTCACCCATCTCCGCAGTGCTTCGCGGATCAAAGTCCGCAACAGCGCCTCGTCATTAACCTTCTGAGGACGAATCAGGAGCATCAGGAGGAAGAATACATCAGTAGCGGATCGAAGTGACTCGCTCCCCCACGCAGGGAGCCGCATCCACTAGAGGGTGGGCAGGGTCCGGCAATGCGCATGCGGCAGACTTTCTATTACTTCGATAGGGGTGCTGCTCGCCGCCGCGACCAACATCCAACGCCCCTTCTCATACACCCAGGTGTCGACAAAGCGCCAGCGCTTCAGCCATGGCTTCCCGCCTTTCGCGCCTGTTTCGCGGTAGGACCCAACCACGATGGCGGTGCTTTCAAATGTGCGCACTATCATGGCTTCGTTTACGATTTGCTCCAGTTGTGGCTTTGCCGACCTTACGCGCAACAGGTAATCTCCCTTCGGCACCAACTTGCCATATTCGACGTACACCAGAGCATTGTCGAAAATCAGATCCAGCGAGCGGTTGTCATTGCGCGATTGCGCCTCAACCCACTCGCGTTCCAGGGCTCGAACTGCGGTGGCAGCGTCGTTGTCGGCAGCGTCCTGGGCGAAAACCGGCGGTAACGCCGCGCAGACCAGGACTAAGCAGACTAGGACTAACAACAATCCTACCGTTCTCAAAAGACTTGCTCGCTGTCGCCGGCTTTCGGCTGCGAGCTGAGACTCGCCCGGCCTCACTGCCCGACCCGCGTTACCAGTCCTGCAATCGAGACCCACTGCCCATTCCGGTATAACCATGTGTCGACGAAGCGTTCCCGTTGCACATAAGGCTTCCCGCGCTCCACTCCCTTTATCAGAAAAACGCCGGTAACGATCGCCGTGTTGCCATGCAAGTACACGGTCATCGATTCGGTCAAGAACTGCAGTGCGGTCGATTTCCTCACCTCCGCCAACACATCTGCCTTGGTCTGCAATTTGCCGTCCGAGTCGACGTTCACGAATGCATCGTCAAGAATCCTCTCCAGCGCTTTGGGGTCTTTGCTCAAGTAGGACTGCCCCCATATACGCTCCATCGCGAGAATCTTCGCACCCGCGTCGGAATCAGAGCCCGCTGGCGCGTAGCCTGACGATGTCCCCGCGCAAGCCAACAGCGTAACCAAAATGAGCGTTCTCACGGCAAGACACCCCTACTCAGTGCTATCGGCCTGCCGCATTCTCTTCTTGAGCACTTACTCTCCCTCCGCTGCACAAAACCAGACAATCTGCGATTATTAAGACGAAGAGAGTCCGCTGACGATCTCGGAGCATTCGATGGCACGCATCAGCTTGATCGCCCCAGAAGCCGCATCGCCTGAAGTACGCGCAATTTACGACACCGTGCTTCGCGGCAAGCCCGGTAACGTCCAGAAAGCGCTCGCCCATCGCCCTGAGATGCTTAAGAATTTTCTAAGCTTCTACGCCAGCGTGGGACGCTCCCTCGACCGCAAGTTGTACGAACTCATTTACCTCCGCGTCTCACTCAGCAATGAATGTCGCTACTGCGCGCAGCACCATGTCGCCTCGTCGAAGCGGGTCGGTCTCACCGCCGACGATTGGACCGCATTAAAGTCAGGAAACTACTCGCGCTATGCGGAGAAAGAGCGGGCCGCTCTGACTTACGTCGAGAAGTTGACGCGAGCCCCGCATCAGATTACCGAGACGGACTTCGACGAACTCAAAAAGCATTTCTCCGAGCCCGAGATCGTCGATATCCACATGCTGGCCGGCCTCGCCAACCTGACCAACCGCGTGACCGACCCCTTGAGCCTGGAACTGGAATTCCCGGAAGAAAAGATCTGAAGAACTGAGTAAGTGGGCAATTGGGTTCAGATTTTCAATTGCCCAATTACCAATCGCCCGATGGCTCAATCTCAGAGGATTTCGCGCATGTCCCCAACGCGTTTTGTCACCCGCTCGCGATCCAGATATTCCAGGAGTGGAATCGCATATTTGCGGGTAACTCCGGTCATTTCCTTGAACTTCGCGATATCAATCTTCGCCGACTTCGCTTTGTACGCCGCCATCTGACGTCGCAATTGTTCGAGGGCACTGCGATGAAAAACCAATTCATCGGAGACCTTGATGAGCACCTTGTCGCGCAAGAGCAACGTCACAATCTTGTGCGCCCGCACCTTGTCCACTTTCAGCCCCGCAATCACCTCCTGAAGTGCGGGAACTTTCAAACCCGCCGAGGCAAACGCTTTCTCGATCTTCTCTTTCGACTCGGCCTCTTCGTCTTTCAGCTCCACGCCGTGCCCCGGCAGCCGCACCAGCTCTCCAACCACTTCGAGCTTTTTGTCCCGAATCAGCGTGGCGGAGGCCGTCTCGAACACTTCCGGGATCGCGTCTACTTGCGCCCGCAACTCTTCCTTGCTGATGCCACCGACCAGTGGATTGTTCTTGTGGAAATCGGCGGCCGTCCTCACGATGTGCGATTTCAGCGCATCCAGCGCGGGCGAATCCAGAAATAACTCCCCAGCCCGCACCACGCCGCCCGTCCGCAGCGCCTGAGATAGGCGCGATTCGATCACGTCCTTCGCCCAGCCGGTCTCGGCCACCAGTCGAGACATCGAGATTCCTTCACGATGCCGCCGGGCAATGCGCGCTCGCGCAACCGCCTCGGCATCGCCGCCAGACAAAACTTGCAGGAAGTCTCTGTGTCCCGGCATGCGCGAAATCGGCACCAGGTCTAGCACAACTCCCCCACCAATCGTCACCACGGGAGAAAATTGCCGGATGATGAACCGGTCCCCGGGCAAAAGTAGCGCCGCTTCCGGCAGCTTCAGCCTCGCAAACGCCTCCTCGCCGGGTAAAAGCTGCGGATGCCCCAACCTTCCGTTCTGTGCAAGAGCCTGCCCTGAGCTTGCCGAAGGGGCGGGATCCAGTTCCTTCCGCTCGTGCAGCACGATCTCGGCCACAGTCTCCATCGTGTACGAATGAAAATGCACCCGCGCGCGATCTTTCAAAGGACGCGGCGCCGAAGCCAACAAACTCAAACGCACGTCCGCCCGCCGCGTTGCCACGAACGTCGCGGGAGGCGCCAGGGTCATGCCTCGCGACAGGTCTTCCGTGCTTGCCCCCGCCAGGTTCAACGCAGTTCTTTGACCAGCGATCGCTGCCTCTGCGGTGTGCCTGTGCACCTGCACGCCGCGGACCCGTACGCGCCGTCCCGTCGGGAAAACTTCCATCTCGTCTTCGCGGCGAATCATCCCGGCCACCAGAGTTCCCGTCACCACCGTGCCGAAGCCCTTCATGGTGAACACGCGGTCAATCGGCAGGCGCGCCAGGGCGAGCGAATCCCGCGGCTGTACCTCGGCCGCCGCCCGAACCATCGCCCGCTTCAAGTCTTCCAGTCCCGCGCCCGTCAGGGAACTCACGGCGATGATCGATTTCGGGTTGTCCAAGAATGTCCCCCGCAGAAACTCTTCCACCTCGAGTCGCACTACGTCGAGCGTCTCCGCATCCACAGCGTCGGATTTGGTCAACACGGCGATGCCGCGCTGCACGCCCAGCAATTGCAGGATGTCAAAATGCTCCCGCGTCTGCGGCTTGATGGCCTCGTCCGCCGCAATCACCAGCAGCACTAGGTCGATCCCGCCCACGCCGGCCAGCATATTGCGGACGAAACGCTCGTGCCCGGGAACGTCGACAAAGCCCAAGCGCAAAATCTCACCCTCAGGAGTAGGCATGTCCATGTACGCGAAGCCAAGGTCGATCGTGATGCCTCGCCGCTTCTCCTCCTCAAGCCGGTCGGCATCGATCCCGGTCAGCGCCTTCACCAGCGCCGTCTTCCCGTGGTCGATGTGCCCCGCCGTTCCTATGATGATGGATTTCATCTGGCTGGCATCTTACCGGAAAAGAACTTCAAGGTTGGAAGGTTGGCTTGCACTGACTTCCGCCGGGTGCCGTCAATCTTTTCAATAGCTTCTGGATAAGTTCAACAGATTACAAACAATTTCAACGACTTGGAGAGAACTTTCGCATTAGAAGCGATTTAAGGTCCCGGCAAATCAGCGGACGGCCTTCGGGGGTCACCGGAGCAGCCGGATGCGTTGAGGATCCAATTCTTAGCATTCCAGGGGTTACTCTGCGTGTGGCCCGGTCTGGAAAAATGCGGACGAACGGCAAGCCTTAAACCTGTTTTCAATAACTTGCGAATCGCGCGATGAAAACAAAAGACATCACGCTGCCGATCTGTACATGCCCCGTTATATTTTTCAATAGCCTACAGATAAGGAGTTGAAAACGCGTGATCTTCTGATCGGGGGTCAGGCAAACTCCTGGGGACAGGTGGTGATGATGGCCCTACCCAGCCGCGCTGCTAAATGCGACAATAGAACTTCCCAATGACCACATACATGACTTCTGCCTTTTCTCCGGAGACCCTCCGGCAGCATGGCCTCACCCTCGACGAGTATGAAAAAATCAAGCAACTGCTCGGACAACGCGAGCCTACACTCACCGAACTTGGTATCTTCAGCGTGATGTGGAGCGAGCACTGTTCCTACAAATCGTCGCGCGTACATCTGAAGCGCCTGCCCACGCGCAGCAAGCGCGTGCTGCAAGGGCCGGGTGAGAACGCTGGCATCATCGACGTCGGCGATGGCTGGGCCTGCGCCTTCAAGATCGAATCGCACAACCATCCCTCGTTCATCGAGCCCTTTCAAGGCGCAACCACCGGCGTGGGCGGAATCCTGCGCGACATCTTCACCATGGGCGCAAGGCCGGTCGCGGTAATGGATTCGCTAAGGTTCGGCCCCATCACGGCTCATGCGGGGACAACCGCCTCGGCTGTCTTGCCGGGGCGAAACCCGGCAACTGCGGAAACGGACCACAAGGAGATCCACCGCAACCACTCCATTCTCGAAGGCGTGGTCAGCGGCGTGGCTTCCTACGGCAACTGCTTTGGCGTGCCCAACCTGGGCGGCGAAACCAAGTTCGAGCCGTGCTACTCCGGCAATCCACTGGTGAACGCTTTCGCCATGGGGTTGGTTCGCAAAGAGGAAATTTTCTACGCGCGCGCCGCCGGTGAAGGCAATCCGGTGATCTACGTCGGCGCCAAGACGGGACGCGACGGCATCCACGGCGCAACCATGGCCAGCGAGGAATTCAGCGAGGCTTCGGAGGCGAAGCGGCCGAACGTGCAGGTGGGCGATCCGTTTCTAGAGAAGTTGCTGCTCGAGGCTTGCCTCGAAGCCATGCAGACCGGAGCCATCGTCGGCATTCAAGATATGGGCGCGGCGGGACTCACTTGCTCGACCTGCGAGATGGGTGGGCGCGGCGGCGTCGGCATCGAGATCGAACTGGACCGCGTGCCGCAGCGCGAAACCGGCATGACCGGCTACGAGATCATGCTGAGCGAGTCGCAGGAGCGCATGCTGCTGGTGGCGCAGAAAGGCCGTGAGCAGGAAGTCTTCCGCGTTTTTGAAAAGTGGGGCCTCGATGCTGTGGAAGTTGGCAAGGTCACTACCGATAACAAATTGCGCGTGCTTCAGCACGGCGAAGTTGTCGCCGAGATTCCGAATCAGGCTCTTACCGACGACGCGCCCGTATACAAACGTCCGCTTGCACGCTGGGAGCCTCCCGTACCGCGCGAAATGCCGGAGCACGTTCACCTCAACAGCGCGAGCAACCTTACGCAAAGTCTCAAGGAGCTTCTCGCCAGCCCGAACATTTGCGGTAAGCGCTGGGTTTGGCAGCAATACGATCACATGGTGCAGACCAACACCGTCGAAGCTCCGGGAGCGGGCGATGCGGGCGTGATTCGCATCAAGAATCCGAATCCAGGCTTATCACAGGATGTTCCGCAGCGCGGCCTCGCGATGGCACTCGACGGCAATAGCCGCTGGTGTTATCTCGATCCGCGGCTGGGCGCGATGCATGCCGTCGCCGAGGCCGCGCGCAAGGTTGCGTGTTCGGGCGCGACTCCCGTGGGCGCAACCAATTGCCTCAATTTCGGCAATCCCGAGAAGCCGCACATCATGTGGCAGTTCTCGCAGACCATCGACGGCATGACCAAAGCCTGCGAGGAGCTTGAGATTCCAATTACTGGCGGCAATGTGAGCTTTTACAACGAGACGCTGGGCGAAGGCATTTATCCCACGCCAGTGCTTGGAGTTGTGGGAATCCTCGATGACGTCAGCAAAACCGCGAAAATGCATTTCGCCTCGCCCGGACGCACGATCGTGCTATTGCGCGCCGGCGAAGCAGCCGATATCACCGATGTAGAGAGTGAGTTTGGGTCGTCGGAATACGCCAAAGAAATTCTGGGAGCGCTGTGGGGATATCCTCCGGAACTCGATTTTGAGAAAGAAGCCTCGCTGCAGAAGGCGGTCATCGAACTTATTCAGCAGAGCTTGGTGGATTCTGTGCACGATTGCTCGGATGGTGGTTTGGCCGTGGCGCTGGCAGAGAAGGCACTCGCGAAGCGTGTGGGTGCGCGCGTGAATGTCGCGTCGAACGGACTTCCCGCGGACTTCGTGCTATTTGGTGAAGATGCGAGCCGCATCGTGCTCTCCTGCGACCCGGCTAACGTTTCCCGAATCCAAGAGATAGCGGAGAAGCATGGAATCGCCGCGGATGTTTTGGGAGAGACGATTCCGGAACGCCTGGAAATTTCTTTGGGTGGGCAAGTGGTTGTGTCTGCGGCGGTTGCGGATCTGTATCAGACTTATGAATCCGCGCTGGAATGTATTTTGAGGACTGATCCGGAATTGCTGGCGGCGGATTGAAAAGATTGAATCGCTGCGTTCGCGAGAACGGCCGCGGAGTTCGCATTGGAAGCCGCGTCGCTTCGCTTCTTGGACAGCCGAGGCGGCTGTCTCTACGTGGTCCTCGGCGGGTCTTACGTTTTGTGGCTATGAGCTGAAGGCTAATTGCTAAATGCTGACTTCTGACAAATTTCACGACGAATGCGGGGTGGTCGCGATCTTCGCCCATCCTGAGGCGGAGAAGCTTGCTTATCTGGGGCTGCACGCTCTCCAGCATCGCGGGCAGGAGTCGGCGGGGATTGTCACCTCCGACGGCCTGACTTCGCGCGTGCACAAGGCGATGGGACTCGTCGCCGACATCTTCACCGAAGACGTGCTGTCGAAAATACGAGGCACTCTGGCCATCGGGCACACGCGTTACTCGACCGCCGGCGATTCAGCGCTCTTGAACGCGCAGCCGATTCTGGTGCAGTCGAATAAGGGCTCGATT
>CAVYVQ010000027.1:0-16185 GCA_963771895.1 uncultured Acidobacteriaceae bacterium
CAATCTCGAACGCTACCCAATTCATTGACGCGCCACAGCCAAGCCGCCTAACATAGTCGCGCACATCGGACCTCAGTCGTTAAATCGGCCAAACCCGATCTTCCAAACCTGATCGGCCAAACCATGATCGGCCAAACCATCTCGCACTACCGCATCGTCGAGAAGCTCGGCGGTGGCGGCATGGGTGTGGTCTATAAGGCCGAAGACGTAAAGCTCGGTCGCTTCGTCGCCCTCAAGTTTCTGCCCGAGGACGTGGCCAAAGACCCGCAAGCACTCGCACGCTTCCAGCGCGAAGCCAAAGCTGCCTCCGCCTTGAACCATCCAAACATCTGTACCATCTACGAAATTGACGACCAGCACGGCAAAGCGTTCATCGCCATGGAATTTCTCGATGGCGCAACCCTGAAGCACTTGATCGGCGGTCGCGCTCTGGAACTGGATCGCGTCCTCGAGATAGGCCTCGAGGTGGCCGACGCGCTCGACGCCGCTCATGCCCAGGGCATCGTTCATCGCGACATCAAACCGGCCAACATTTTCGTCACCAAACGAGGACACGCCAAGATTCTCGATTTCGGTCTGGCCAAAGTAACGCCCAAGCCTGAAACGGTCGCGATCGAAGCCACTGCCACCGTCGCCGAAGAGCATCTCACCAGCCCCGGCAGCGCCTTGGGAACAGTTGCCTACATGTCGCCCGAACAGGTCCTGGCCAAAGAACTTGACTCCCGTACAGATCTCTTCTCCTTTGGAGTCGTGTTATATGAAATGACCACGGGTACGCTGCCTTTCCGCGGTGACGCTTCAGGCGTGATCTTCGATTCCATCCTTCACAAAGTGCCGGCTTCCGCGGTGCGCCTGAATCCCGATCTTCCCGCAAAGCTCGAAGACATAATCTCCAAGTCCCTCGAAAAAGATCGCGACGTCCGCTACCAGTCCGCCACCGAGTTGAAAGCCGACCTGAAACGAGTGAAGCGGGATACTGAATCGCAGCTTCAACTCCCGGCTTCGGAAGCAAGCCCGCCCTCACGATTCAAACGGGCCCGCAAGGCATTGATGTTGGCCGCCGCACTATTGCTGGTCGGAGCCCTGGCTGTAGTTGCCTTGCGCACCTATAATTCCCGGTCCCAAGCATCGCAACCGGCCCAGGCTGTTTCCAGGCCTGCTGTGGAAACCATGGCCGTGCTCCCCTTCCGCGACATTTCCGCCCCCACAACCGACAGTTGGGGCATCGGCATCACTGACGCAATCATCAGCCGCTTAACCTCGTTGCACAACCTTGCAGTCAGACCAACAACGTCCGTTTTAAAGTATTCGAAGGAAGCTCCGGAGCCCGCGGAAGTGGCCAAGGCGCTAAACGTGGAAAGCGTCCTCGAAGGCACCTATCAGCATTCCTCAGACGTAATCCGCGTGACGGTTCAACTGATCGACGGCCGCACTGGAACTACCAGGTGGTCGCAACGCTACGATCTGCACAGCGCCGACATACTCAGCTTTGAAGATCAGATTGCCGCCAAGGTCGTGGAAGGCCTTAAGATCGAAATCTCGCCCACCGAGCAAAAGTCGATCCAGCAGCCCGTGACCACAAGTGTCGACGCCTACAACGATTACCTGCAGGCTCGTTTCTATATGAACGAATACTTGATGCGTTCCCGCTTGGAGAGCCTCGAAAGCGGCCAGCGTCTCCTCTTGCATGCCATTTCGCTGGACAAGAATTTCACCGACGCCTATGCCCTGCTGGCGGAGCTGTATGCGTATCAGAGTGCAAACTTTCTTGAGGATGCTGAGGCGAATCTGAAGCGTGGCGAGGTGGCAGCCCAGAACGCCCTGCGGATCAATCCCGGGTCAGCCGAGGGATTAATTGCCCTTGGCACCATTTATGGAGAGGGAGGCAGGGAGCAGGAAGCCATCCGCACTCTCCAACAAGCCGTCGCACTCGCCCCCAACAACGAAACCGCATGGCAATCGCTGGGCTATTCCCGCTACTACGCTGGCCTCAATGAACTGGCCGAGCAGGCCTACCGCCGGCTCATTGAATTGAATCCCGCGCCTCCTCAGCCCCACTGGATGCACGCCCGCATGCTTCTCTACACCGGTAAGGAGCATGAAGCCCAACAGGAAATGCGGCAACTCGTGGCGGCCAACCCCGATCAATACAAGGCCTTGACTTATCTCGGGAGCGTGCTCTATTACGAAGGCAAACTTGACGAAGCCCAACCATACCTGGATCGCGCCGTTCTCCTCTCTCCCGACTCAACCGACGGAACGCCCCAGGCGATGGCAGGTTTCCTATATGCATCGCGCCACCAGCGGGAAAAGATCGACGCCAGACTATTGCGCTATCGTCCCGAACAGCTCATCGATGGCGATGCCGCCTACTGGATTGGAGCCATCCACGCCCTGCTCGGCGACCGGCAGGACGCACTTCATTTCCTGAAACGCGCGGTCGCGCTCGGAGATGTGAACTACCCCTGGTTCGCGCGCGACAAGAACTACGACATCCTGCGCTCCGACCCCGAATACCAGTCAATCATGGCCGGAGTCCGCCAGCGCTGGCAGTCCTACAAGAACGAATTCGACCCCACCCCATGATCGGTAACGCCGTCTCGCCCTAAACGACTGGCGGTCAGCGACACGCCACAACTCTTTTCGCACCGCAGCCGGAGCGCCAGCGACGCCCCACCCCTCTGTCATTCCGACCGCAGCCGGAGCGACAGCGACGGCGGAGTGGAGGAACCTGCTGTTTCCCTGCTCGGGAGACAGACCCATCCCGCTCACGAATCTTCTTGACTTCGATTCTCAACCCTGCGACCATATTCTCTACGCAGTAGCTCTTTGAAAATGGAATAGCAACGAGATAACTCCGAGAAGTCAATATTTTGGATTCCAAAGGCACTTAGACCACGCAGAGTCACCTTAAGTCCTTTGAATGGAATATTTTACTGGCAAGTCATTTGTTTTCAATATTTTACACGGATTCCAACAGGCCCCGAACACCGTAACTAACTGATTCCAGATATTTTAGCCAGATCGATCTGCAGAAATTTTTCATCTGATCTAGCTCAGCTTCCGGATAGCCCAGGCAGCACTCTCGGCCACCACATCGTCCTCATCCGCAACTAGTGTGTCGAGCAGCAGAAGGAATTTCCGCTCTCCGCTATTCCCCATAGCTATTACAGCATTGCGCCGTATGCCATCGCGCTTAGCCCGCCGCACCGCGGAACCACGGAAAGTTTGGCGAAATTCCTCAGCGCTCATCTCCGCCAGCCAGTCGAGCCCTGGATTCACCAGCTCCTCGCGTGCCTGAAGCTCATCAGCATTCGTCGCCGGAGCCTTGCGGTTCCAGGGGCAAACGTCCTGGCAGATGTCGCACCCGAACACGTGCCTCCCCATTTCGGAGAGCAACTTGTCATCGTCAGGAAGCGCTCCACGCTTTTCGATCGTGAGATACGAGATGCACTTGTTGGAATCGAGCTGATAGGGCGCAATCAGCGCATCAGTAGGGCAGTCATCGATGCAGCGCGTGCAACTGCCGCAGCGATCGGGAGCGGGCAGATCAGGTGCAAGATCGAGCGAGGTAAGAATCACGCCCAGAAACAGCCACGATCCCAGCTTCTGATTAATGATGCACGTGTTCTTCCCGATCCATCCGATGCCGGCATATTTCGCGGCCACCCGCTCGACGATTGGGCCCGTGTCAACGTAGCAACGCGCGACGAGATCGCTTCCACATGCGTTTCTCAGGGCTGCTTCAACTTGCCGCAGGCGGACCATCAGCGCGTCGTGATAGTCCTGCCGGCTCCACGCGTAGCGCGAGATCCACCCGCGCATTGGATCGCGCGACTGCGTGGAATACGGTTGCGCGGTGTTGTAGTTGAGAGCGCACACCACAACGCTGCGCGCCCAGGGCGCGGCGTGGTCCAGCGACGCGCGCTTCAGGCGTCCCTGCTCGTCGCGCGCCTCAAGATATTTCATCTCGCCCGCGTGCCCCGCGGCAATCCATCGCGGAAAATACTCCAGCTCCGGAGCGTCATCTACTGGAGCAATGCCGACGAGATCAAACCCCGCTCCTCTTGCAGCGTGCGTTACTGCAGCCTTGATTTCAGCGGCTGAAAGCATGATGGATGAAGACATTGCATCAAAGTTGTTCGAGCCATCACCCAGGAAGCGTCAGTTCCAATTCGGAACAGCGCTTCAACCTTTTCGGCGGCTCAACCATTTCCTCTGCATGATCAGCGTATAAGCTTTTGCTCACAGAGTCACGCAACTCACGCTGCGCGTTCTCCGAATTTCTTTCTCCAAGGAGACCACCTGTATGCCTCAACCCACCCACGCACAAACCCCAACCATCCAGATTTCTGTGATCAACGAGAGCACCGTGCTGGCCGACGCGGATGTCGTACCGGTCGTGGCCGCGCTCCAGAAGCAAGTCACCAACGACTTCCGCCCTGTCTGGGGGACCGACGCCGAACTCACCGTCATCCCCAAGGGCACTCAACCGCCCAGCGGAAGCTGGTGGCTCGTGATGCTCGACGACTCCGACCAGGCCAACGCCCTCGGTTATCACGATCTCACCACCGAGGGACTTCCCATCGGCAAGGTTTTCGCCGCCAGCGACCTGAAGGCGGGTACATCCTGGACCGTCACCGCCAGCCACGAACTGCTGGAGATGCTCGGCGATCCCAACATCAACCTCACCGTGTTCGTTCAGAATAGCAACAGCGCCGGAGTTCTTTACGCCTACGAGGTCTGCGATGCCTGCGAGGACGACAGCCTCGGTTATCAGGTCGACAACATCCTGTTGTCAGACTTCGTTTATCCGGCATGGTTCGAGAGTTTCCGCGCCGATGGCTCGACGCAGTTCGACCGCATGAACAAGATCACGACTCCGTTTCAGTTGCTGGTGAACGGCTACATCGGCGTCTACTACGTGAGCGCGGGCAGTGGCTGGCAGCAGCAGACCCAGGACAAACATCCAGCCAGTGTCCTGCATCGGGGCGCGGTCGGCACGCGCCGCGAACGCCGCGACATTCCTCACGAACTGTGGATCAACAGCCTGCCGCAGCGCAAGATCGTGGGCAACGCGCAGAAGTATCGCCAGACCCTGCAGACCATCCAGAAGCGGCGCGAAGCTGCCTGAAGCCTTCTCTGTGTCCCATGACTCGCATGCCCCGCGCGAAGCGTTGCGCGGGGCTTTTTCGGCAGTGGCCAGTAGATCAGTGGCCAGTAAGAACATTCCTCGCTTAGCCTGGCTGATTTCAGGTCAGTAAAGTTCCCGCCTCTTTTTATGTATACATCGTATACTCAGAAAGTATACAGTGTATATGTGGCCGCTACCCCTACCACTCGGAAAATAGCCATCGCCGGACGCCGCCTGCTGAACAAGGAAGGGATGGAGGCGGTGACCATGCGGCGGGTAGCCAAGGCGGTTGGGATCACGCCCATGGCGATCTATCGCCATTATCGGGACCGTGCCGGCCTCCTCAACGCCCTGGCGGACGATGGGTTCGCGGAGTTGGCTGCCTGGCTGGCGGGCAAGCGTTTCTCCGGCAGCATTGAGCAGCGGCTGGCGAAAATGGGCGAGATCTACCTGGACCATGCCCTTCAGAACCCGCGACTATTCGAACTCATGTTCCTTAAGTCACGTGAGGGCGCGCGCCGCTATCCACAGGACTTCACGGCCGGCCGCTCCCCCACCGCCAATCTGATGGTGGAGGTTGTACGGCAGGGCATGGAGAGCGGTTATTTCTGTGAGGACGACGCATGGGAGATCGTCTTCGAGATGGGCGCGCTCTCCCATGGCCTCATCATGCTCTACCTGGGTGGACGCATGGAGATTTCGCGTGTTCAATTTCGCGCCTTCTACCGGCGATCTTTCAGGAGGTACATTCGTGGCATTCGCAACTGACCTTCGCCACCAAAGCCTCGCGGTGGTTGCCGCGATTTCAACAGCGGTATTGGTCTGGTTTGGCACTGGCCTTAACCCGAGGTGGCCGCTGCTCTGGTTCGCTCCACTCCCGGTGCTACTTTTTGCCTCGCGCAGTTCCTGGTGGGGCGCAGCCCTAACGGGGGCTCTGTCATGGCTCGCCGGCAATCTCAACTTGTGGCACTACTTCAGCGTGGTTCAAGTACCGCCGCTAGCCCGAGCGGCAATCTTTGCCATCCCAGCGTTAGTGTTCGCGGCCGCAGTGTTGCTGTTCCGGGCGCTGCTGAAGGCCGGCGCCTGGTGGAGCGCGCTGCTGGCGCTGCCGGCGACGTGGGTCTCTGCCGAATACCTGTTCAACCTCGTTTCTCCCCACGGCACCGGGGGCAACCTATCCTATTCGCAGTTGAATTTCCTGCCCGTCCTGCAACTCGCTTCCGTCACCGGACCCTGGGGCATAAGTTTTCTGTTGTTATTGTTTCCTTCCGTGCTCGCGATTGGGCTGCATCTGCGGCGTTCCGCGCCGAGACAGGCGCGTCACATCGCCGGTGCTGCGCTAGGAGTGATGGTGCTGGTGTTGGGCTTCGGAGCGGTGCGCCTGGCGCGGCAGGCGCAGGGCCAAGGAGTGAAGGTGGGCCTCATCGCGTCCGATCAGCCAGCCAACATAGGCGTGGCGGATGAGGGCGCTGAAACCGCGCGGTTGTTCCGCGATTACGCCGCCGCTGCGGAAGGGTTGGCCGCCCGAGGCGCGCAAGTCATCGTGCTGCCGGAGAAGCTTGGTGTGGCAGTCGATCCCAAGCTCGGGGAAACCGACGCTTTGTTCCAATCCCTGGCCGACACGAGCAAATCTACGATCGTTGTGGGGCTGGTTCGCATCTCGCCGCCGATGAAGTATAACGAGGCGCGGGTGTACGCGCCCGGAGTCCCGCTGCAGAGCTACGACAAGCACCACATGCTGCCGCCGTTTGAATCCAGGCTGAGTCCGGGTACGACGCTGACGTTCCTGCGGGAGCCTGCTGGACTCTGGGGCGTGGCCATTTGCAAGGATATGGACTTCACACCGCTTTCCCGTCAGTACGGCGAGGCGGGTGCGGGCCTTATGTTAGTGCCGGCGTGGGATTTCGCCCTGGACCGATGGGAGCATGGCCATATCGCGGTGATGCGCGGCGTGGAAGATGGCTTCAGCATCGTGCGCGCGGCGAAGCAGGGTTACCTGACTGTGAGCGACGACCGTGGCCGCATTCTGGCAGAAACCCAAAGTGATTCCGCACCTTTCGCCACGCTGGTGGCCGACGTGCCGGTAACGCATGACAACACTCTCTACATGCTTCTGGGAGACTGGTTCGCGTGGGTGGTACTGGCGACGCTCGTTTTCACGTTCGTGCAGCTTTACTCATTGCGCAAGAAATCGCGCATCTGAAAAGTGCGGCCGTTCAGGAATCGGAGGTCAAGAGGGCAGCGAGTGCGAGGCGACCAGACCGATCGTGACTTTCATTTGACTCTGCGCAACCAAAAGGTGTAGAACCGCAGCGTAATATTGGGAGGTTGCCGTGAAACACGAGAAAAAGCAAAGCGCTCCCACCTGGGTCACGCTGCCGATAAACGGGGAAACCCTTCATGTGCTAAGAGTTTGGCAACTTAACGAAGTGGGCCATGAATGGCCGGAGACCGCGATCCTGCGAGCGCTGACTACGGGCGCGAAGCAACAGGCAGAGGACCCTGCGGTACTGCTGGAATTTCTGAACGACAACGACGTTTTCTCGAAAGACGTAAATGTTGTTACTCCTCAGGTTTCAGTCCAACCCGGACTAGCGCTTTGTAATCCTCCGCACTGGAATTTCATAGTGATGCACGGCAGGACGAGCAATGCGGTTGTGGTGGAAGTGCCCTGTTTTAAGTAAGAAAGCACGAGAGTCTAATTCGGAAGGCCTAGACGTCGGACTAGTATCTTAAAGCGCGCATCCGACCGCAACGGATCCATGGCAACATCCACTCTCAGCCTGGCGAGGTAAGGGTCACGGCCATTGAACCCTTTTTCCAGCCATGCGAATGCCTGGTCTTTTTCTCCCAGTGCGCCTTCAATGATGGCAAAGAAATACGGCGCTATATATTTGGTTTTTGAAGCCTTATTCAACCTGGCAAGGATTTTCCGAGCATCCGCCTGCCTTCCTGCCAGCGCGTAAGTGCGCCCCAAGGAGGCGAGACGTACCGGATCATCCCCGGAATCGGTTGCTGCCTGCTTGCCCTCTGCAATCGCCTGCGGGAAGTCTCCCTTCGCTGTGTAAACATCACCCAGACACTCGTGGGCCCCACTCCAATTGGGGTCTACTTCAAGCACGCCCCGGCATTGTTGCAGGGCACGATCATATTGACGCCCGTAGTAAGAAATCCAGCCGGCGGTCAGGCTGGTGAAGAGGGAAACAGGATCCAGCCGCTGGACGGTTTGTATCTCGCGGAAAGCATCCTCCGACCGCCCCATCGCCGACAGATACACGGAATACATGCGGTGGCCTTCGGAATAGCTTGGGTCCAATGCCAGAGCGCGCTTGAACTCGTTCTCTGCGGCTACCCAATCCCAATCGCCGTAGAATTTGATACTCGCTAAGGTTTTGTGGGCATCCGCTAAGCCGTCGTCGAGCGCTAGCGCTTTTAGAACGTTTTCCCTGGCCCATGGCATTGCCGTGCGCGGCGGCAATTCGTCCGTGGACCAGAAGTAGTCCGCTAACCCCGCGTACGCCGGCGCATAGTTGGGATCAAGGGCGATGGCTTCCTCGAAGTCGTTCCTAGCGTCCCGGTAATTCTCCTCCGTCCCCTTATTCAAGTGGTAGAGACCCCTGAGATAAGCTTCATGGGAACCCGGGTCGACGGTTCGAGTGGTTGCTAAACGCAGTTCCTCCTGAGGCGTGACTTTGATCTTGATCTGCTCCGCGATGTCATGCGCCAATTCACCTTGCAACTGCAGGACGTCCTTCAACTCGCGCTGATAACTGTGCGTCCATAGTTCCCTGTCCGGCTCCGCCTGCACTAATTGCGTGTTGATACGGACGGAACCATCCGAACGCAACACCGAACCCTCGATCACACCGTCGACCTGCAGCTCTCGCGCAATTTGCGGCAGAGTCTTGGTAGTCCGTTTATAACGCATGGCAGAGGTGCGCGAGACGACCCGCAAAGCGCTGATGTGTGCCAACTCGGTGGTCAGCTCATCCGTCATCCCATCGGCGAAGTATTCCTGTTCCGGATCCCCCGAAAGATTTTCCAGCGGCAGCACCGCCAGAGACCTGATGCTGGGAATTTGACTCTTCGTCCGTGCCTGCCAGGCACGGACCTTAAGAAAGGAAATTGGCGCTGCGACTGCCAGGATTGCCATGAGCGAAGCGATGGCCACCCAGCGGGCGCGAATGCTGGCTGGCTTCCGGCCAGCACTTATGCCGACGCCGGGTGTTTGCACCCGCCGGAGGTCGGCGGATAATTCTTCGAGCCGTCTGATAACGGGTTGCGGGTTCTTTTTGCAGACACTTCAAAATAACCGATTCGAGGGCGGACGAAATTGCCGGACTTAACTCGCGCGGGGAGACCGGTTCTGTGTGCAGTATGGCTTCCGAGATGGCAGTCGGGGCTTTTCCTTGGAAAGGACGCTTACCCGTAGCCATTTCGTAGAGCACCACGCCGGCCGAGTAAATATCACTTCGGCAATCGGGAGGTCTTCCCCACAATTGTTCGGGCGACATGTAAGGAAGCGTACCGGCCATCCCGTGTACGCCGCTCAATGATTCGGTGGGCGCAGATTCATCCATCGTCAGCAGTTTGGCAAGGCCGAAATCAACCACCTTCAGCTGACCATCCGACCGAATGATCACGTTCCCTGGTTTTAAGTCGCGATGAACTACTCCATAGCCGTGAGCGTGCTCCAAAGCCATTGCCATCTGCTGGCCAAACTGCAAAACTTTTTCCTCTGAAAGAGCTCCGCTAGCGAGCTTCGAGGCCAGGGTGACACCGGTTATAAGCTCCATGACCAGAAAATCGACCCCTGCGTCAAAGTCGAAGTCGTAAATGGCGGCGATATTGGGATGGTTCAGGCGAGAGAGTGCCAAGGCCTCTTTACGGAAAAGTCTCCGAGCCTCATCATTCCCCGGGCCACTCGGAGGCAAGACTTTGAGGGCGACGTCGCGATCCAACCGTTCGTCGTGGGCACGATAAACCGTACCCATCCCCCCAGCCCCGATTTTCTCAAGGATGCGGTAATGTCCGAGCGTCTGCCCGATCGTGACTGTGAGGGCGGACATGGCAACCATCTTATGAGATCGACCCTCTTCCGACAAGACAACTGCATCCGCAGCTTCGGTTGTTGCGCCCTCTTTGTATAAGCGCGGAAAGGCCAGTGAATCAATCCGCTGAAAGATCTGTGATGCGGAGCGGCGAATGACTCAAGCAGATTAGATGCCGAGCTTCTTCACTTCCTCGTTGTAATACTTGCGGTAGAGAATGTCCCACTCCTGGGAGCCTTCGAGGATGGTGCGCTTCTGGTTTTCGATCTTCTGGCGGGCGGCCTGATCGATTCTCTCTTCGTGATTCAGAAGCTCTTCCAGGATCTTGCGGGTTTCCTGACGGATGGTGTTGGGGTCTTCGATGAAGTCCACCTCGTCCATCTGTTTGAGGGCATCAGCGACGGCTCGAGCCAGCACATTCACTTTGTCGCGGCTCAGTCTCACAGCACCGCCTTGTACTTTCGTACCAGCTCGCTTTTTACCTTGCGGAACATCTCCTGATAGTTGGCGCCAGTCTTGTTCATCTCTTCGGAATAGGCTTCCAGGATGACGCGGACTTCGTCGTTGATGCGGTCTTCGAGGGTGAGTTCTTCGATCAGAGCGGCGTGGACGCGCTCGGTGACCTTGGGCACAGATGAGGTCTCGATGGCCTTGGCGGCAATCAGTTTCTTGGTAACTTCGCGGGCCAGGTAGCCCACATAATCTTTGGAAAGAAGCATGTGCGGATCGAGTGTCCTGTGCTAGCGGGAACTTGTCTGCGAATTAAAAAGTGTAACACAGGGGCAACCGGACGCGGACGGCAGAACCGTATTCTGAAGCGCGGCATCGATATATGGGAATACACGCGTTACCTCATTCGGGTTACCTATCTAAGGAGAAGTTATGCCTCTGGTTAGAATCGATCTTCTGGAGGGCAAGCCGCCGGAATATCGCAAACAAGTTGGTCAGATCGTCTACCAGGCGTTGTTGGACGCCTTCACCGTCCCGAAGGACGATCGCTTCCAGATTGTCACGGAACATCCCAAAGCTGAGTTGCTGTTTGACCGGGATTACCTGGGGATTCACCGGTCGGATGACTGCATCTTCGTGCAGATTACGCTGAGCAGTGGCCGCACGGTTGAGATGAAGCAGCGCTTCTACAAAGCGGTTGCCGACGGCCTGCATGAAACCTTGAAGGTGCGCCGGGAGGATGTCTTTATCAATCTGGTCGAGGTGCCGAAGGAAAACTGGTCGTTCGGCAATGGCGACGCGCAATACGTGTCCCCTGCGCGGTAGGTCAGGTGGCAGGCGATTCACAATCTATATCGTCTTACGATATACTAAAAGGGTGTTACTGAATCGCGGCACGATACAATCGGCGGCATGAAGAAGCTCACCTTGTCGGACTATCAGGCGCTGGCGGAGTTCCGCTACCAGATCCGCCGCTTTCTCCATTTCAGCGAGCAGGAAGTGAAGGGAGCAGGTCTGGAGCGGGGCCAATACCAGCTCATGCTCGCGATCAAGGGGATGCCGGCCAGGGTGCGCAGCGAATTCGGGAACTGGCCAACCGCATGCAAATTCGCCACCATAGTGCCGTGGAACTGGTGAACCGACTAGAAGCCGGCGGATTTGTTCATCGCACCCGTGCGCAGAAGGATCGTCGCGAAGTCTTACTCGCGCTGACTTCCAAAGGCGAGAAAGTGCTCGGCGAACTGGCGCTTCATCATCATGACGAATTGCGCTCGTCCGGACCCATGCTGGTCGCGGCTCTTCGCCGGATCATGCGGGAAGGCGGTGATGCCACCTTTCTGCATCCTGCCTCTTCCCGCGAAAAAGCGAAAGCCTTAAAGGATTCATGAGTCCGACCGACCCGAACCTCTTAGACGATGGAGCGCACACCGTAATCGACTCGCCGCCGCCAGCGACCTTCCGCATGTTGTTGGTCTCAATCCTGGCGGCTGCGATTGGCCTCGTGGCGGGCGTCGTCGCCTTCGCTCTTTATAAACTGATCGGCCTGTTCACCAACCTTTTCTTCTTCCACCGCTGGTCGGCTGACTTCTCGAGCGCGCAGCACAATCATCTCGGATGGATGGTCATCGTCGTTCCGGTCATCGGCGGACTCGTCGTCGGCGTCATGGCCAAGTACGGGACCTCGAAAATCAAGGGGCACGGCATTCCGGAGGCCATGGAAGCGGTGTTGTTCAACCGCAGCCGGATTGAGCCGCGGGTGGCGATCCTGAAGCCCATTTCGGCGGCCATTGCGATCGGCACCGGCGGCCCCTTCGGTGCGGAGGGTCCGATCATTCAAACGGGAGGAGCGATCGGCTCACTCGTTGGCCAAGCTTTCCACACCACGGCGGTCGAACGCAAAGTGTTGCTCGCTTGCGGCGCTGCCGCCGGAATGTCGGCTACTTTCAATACTCCGATCGCCGGGGTGATTCTCGCCATCGAGCTGTTGCTTTTTGAATTCAAGTCGCGATCGTTCATTCCACTCGTGATCGCGAGCACGCTGGCAACCGCTGTCCACATGCAGCTTTTGGGCTTGGGACCAATGTTCAAAGTCAGTCCGATGGATTTCGCCATTCCCCGCGGCTTGCCCTTTTATCTTGTGCTGGGACTGATCTGCGGCTTGGCGGCCGTCGGCTTTAGCAAACTTCTTTACTGGGTGGAAGATCAGTTCGACAAACTGCCGTTTAACGAAGTCTGGTGGCCTGCGATCGGCGCGCTGGGCCTGGGGATTATTGGCTTCTTTGTGCCACGCGTGCTGGGAGTCGGCTATGACACCATCGGCGATATTCTCAACGGCCAACTCGCCTGGAAACTGTTGCTCGTCGTCATGCTGGCTAAAGCCGCCGCTTTGGCCGTCTCGCTTGGCTCCGGTACTTCCGGGGGACTGCTGGCGCCCTGCTTCATGTGGAGCGCGGCGATGGGCGGTCTCTTCGCCATGGTATCGAACCATCTCTTGCCGAGCGCGCAGCTTTCACCCGGAGCTTTCGCGCTGGTAGCGATGGGCGCGGTTTTTGCCGCGGCCTCGCGGGCTACGTTTACGTTCATCATCTTCGCCTTCGAGATCACGCGCGACTACAACTCCGTGTTGCCGCTGATGCTGGTCAGCGTGATCGCCGACGGCATCGCCATGCTGTTGATGCCCAATAGTTCGATCATGACGGAGAAACTGGCGCGGCGCGGACTTCATGTCCATCAGGACTATGAAGCTGACGTTCTCTCGCAAGCCAGGGTAGCCGAGACCATGGAGAAGGAATTGCCAGTTATCCCGGCCGCTACCACGGTTGGCGCACTGGCTGCTCGCATTGCGCAACATGACCCCGCAGTGGCTCGCCACGAAGCTTTGCTGATTCTGGATGATGCCGGGAAACTGACTGGCATTATCACCCGCGGCGACCTGCTCCGCGCTCTCGATAAAGATTCTTCCGGAGCCATGTCGGCTCAAGAGGCAGGGAGCACGCGGCTGGTGGTGATTCATCCCGACGAACTTGTCTCGGAGGCTGCGTCGAAAATGCTGCGGCACGACATTGGACGACTGCCGGTAGTCGATCGCAGCGACCATGGGAAAGTTGTCGGCTACCTCGGACGCAGCGGCGTGATGGCTGCGCGTCTCCGCCGATTCCAGGATGAACACGTGCGGGAACCGGGATGGTTTCCCAGAAAAGCTGGCCTGAATGTTTCCGGATTGAAGTAGCTGCGCTCTACGGCTTTTTTTCTGCCGCTTCGATTAGCGGGCGCAACGAGTCCACTGAGACTCCGAGTGTGCCGCCGGAGAATCCGTCAATGTAGGCGGAGTTCACTCCGATCACTTCGGCGTTAGAGTTAAATACCGGGCCGCCACTGCCGCCGTGCGCCGTAGGCGCATCGTAGATCATTTTGTCGCCCACTACATCGCCCAGATGTCCGCAGGTGGTCGACGGACGAATCAGCGATAGCGCTGCCAGTTCGCTGGCCGCGGTGATGTCGTTGTGCCGATAGGCCATCCGTTGGTAAATCCCGCTCGGCGATTTAGCCACCATACCGGCGATCCCCATGGGATAGCCGATCACCGTCACCAGTTCTCCGGGCGTGGGGAGGCTCTTTGACAGGGGCAGCACGGCAATTCCGCGCACCGCGTTCTTGTCTTCGATGTGCAGCACGGCCAGATCGCCAGTGGAGGAAACCGTGCCCGGGGTCAAGCTCAGCGGCGTTGGCGAGCCCGGAAAGAAGATGACTAAACTTTCCAGCATGGCGTTTGCGCCACGATCGATCAGGCCTTCGGCTTCGCTGTCGCCGTACCAGGGTTCGGCCACGTGCCGGTTGGTGGCCAGCAGGCCGTCGCCCACAAGGAATCCGGTGCCCGAGACGCGCGCGCGAATTGTCGGCGATTGGTGGGGAAACCCAACCTGGTATATGCCGTAAATGTAACCGATGGAATTTCGATAGCGGTTCAGCACCAGCGCCGGCATGGCCTGCTGTTTCTCGAGTTGCGCCACCTGCCGGGTGAGCCGAGTTAGCTGCGTGTGCAGTTCGTCCGGCTGCGCGCCCGGTGCCGTGAGGGGCGCGTAGTAGTGGAACATGGCCACCACGCCAGCCAGCAACGCCACGGCCAGCACAGCCTGCACCATCTGCTGCCAGCTCTCGCTGACTTCGTTTTGTTCCTGTGGAAGCTCCGGTCCGGACATGAATGGTCATCTTCCCTTGTCCGGCAGGGTTTTTCTACGGTACGGAAGATGATGTACAGGAGATATCGAAAGTGTCTTGAGGTTGGCAGGTTGCCGCTTTATCTAACTAAATCTCGAATTAGGGCTTCGCGATTCCCAGGCGCTTGGCCATCGCGTCGTAGAGAAATCCCTTGCCCGGGACGTAGGGCTGCACCCACTCGCCGTCGATCACGAATTGCGGAATGGCTTGCTTGCCAGCGTGCTTGATGACCTCATCCATTGCGCCCGGGGTAGTTTCGATGTCAATGTCCTTGTAAGGGACGTTGTGCTTGGCGAGAAAGCGCTTGGCCTCGCGGCAATCGGGACACCAAGGGGCAGAGTAAACGACGAGTTCCATTCTCAAACCCGCTCCAGTTGGGCCACCGTGCGCTCGTTGAGGACGTTGCCGGTATTCAGCGTGGAAGCCGGCTCGAACAGCACGATCCAGCATTCTTCGTCCGCGACCGGCCGGTGTTCTACTCCGCGGGGCACAACGATGAACTCGCCTTCTTCGATCCATTCGTGGCGGTCGAGGAATTCCATGCGAAAGCGTCCCTTCACGACGAGAAACATCTCGTCTTCGTGCTCGTGATGATGGAAGACGAATTCGCCCTTCAGCTTGTCGAGCTTCACATGCTGGCCGTTCAGTTCGGCAGCAATGTAGGGCTTCCAGTATTCGGAAATCTTGGCGAACTTGTCGGCGATGTTGACCTTTTGCATGGTGCGCGCTCCAGGTAAGTGTAAGGTGTACAGATTCGATCGGGCCGAATTTGGTCGCAACACAAAAGCCGCCAGCTCGCGCTGACGGCTGAAAGCTGATTGTTGACGACACCTAGCTGTTCTCGTACAGCAACACGCCTTCGGTAGTCTTCTCCGCGTCCACCGGACGATAGAACAGCTTGTTGTCTTCGAGGAAGACCTCGATGAATGCCGGACGCGTGGTGATCGTGCCTTGAATCAACGCTTCGGACAGCGGGTCTTCAATGTATTTCTGCAACGCGCGGCGCAGCGGCCGTGCGCCATAGGTACGGTCGGTGAGGGTTTGGTTGAGGATCCACTTTTTGGCCTCATCCGCCACCGTCACTGTGATCGACTTCTGCGCCAAGTTGCTGTTGAGTTGCGTGACCATGAGTTCCAGAATCTGGATCAGGTCCGCCTCGCTCAACGCCATGAACAGAATGATCTCGTCCAGCCGGTTCAGGAATTCGGGGTTGAAGGTGCGCTTCACTTCGCTCTTCACCAACTCCTCGACCTTGCTCGAAACCATCTCGTCCTTGGTCGACTGGAAGCCGAAGCCCTCGCGCTTTTGCAGGTGCCGCGCCCCGATGTTCGA
>CAVYVQ010000028.1:0-81926 GCA_963771895.1 uncultured Acidobacteriaceae bacterium
CGGAACTGTCCTCACCGATCCGAAGTAAAAGAAGCAGGCAGCACTTCGCCGAAGCAACCACGATTCCCGAAAAGGAACACTCTCGCTCGCTGCGCGTCCCGGAACGGGCTTTGTGGCCGATAGAAGCCACCTCATTATTCATGCCTTTTGAGCTTTAAGTGACTGAATCGTCTTTCATTTGCGCATCATTGCTCCAGCTAGCCAGAAAAGATGGCAGCCAAGCTGCTGAACGAACAATATGTTTCAGGAGCGGTCAACTTGAATTCATACATTGGAGTCGGCGAAACAATGATCGGAGCCATCCTTGCCGAAACGACGCCCGGCGCTGTATTCGTCGAAGCCGAGCCGTGGGGCGGACCCGAAACCATTCTGCTCGTGGAAGACGAAGGCTTCGTTGAAACGTTACTGCGGAGGTCCTTGAGTCGGCGGGATACAAACTGGTCATTGCCCGCGGCGGCGGCGAGGCGCTGGATGCTTACCGCCAACTGGCCAAGCCAGTTGATTTGCTTCTTGCCGATGTCGTTATGCCAGGAATGAGCGGCCGCGATCTGGCGGCAGAATTTGAAAGCTTGTGTCCGCGCACGCGGGTTTTGTTGATGAGCGGCGACGCCGCCCAACTCGCCACATGTCGGGTATCTCCTTATGGCCAGACCTACCTGGCCAAGCCTTTCTCTGTCCGCATCCTCTTGAAAAAAGTGCGCGAGGTGTTAGACGCGAATCCGTTCCACTCGGGTGCGTTGGCTTAACTCACGCTGGTCTTGCGATAGCGCGTGGCTTGCAGAATCTCGCTGGGAATCTGGGACAAGGGCACAACTCTGTCAAGAATTCCCATTTCCGCGCAAACCCGGGGCATGCCGTAGACCGCGCAACTTGGCTCATCCTGGCCCACAGTGAAACCGCCCTCCCGATGGATTGCGTTCATCCCCTGCGCGCCGTCCGATCCCATGCCTGTCATAATGACGCCCATCGCCTGAGAATGAAATGCGGAGGCGACTGATTGCATGGTGACGTCGGCCGAGGGGATGTGGATCTGATTCTCGGATTTCGAAGAAAGGCAGATTAGTAGTCGCGAGTTGGCGGGACGCTCTACCGTCATCTGAGATCCGGCGGGAGCAATGTAAACCACACCCGGCAGAACGGTCTTTCCGTGTGATGCCTCGCATACGGAAACCGCGCAAAGGTTATTCAACCTCTCGGCAAAAGAAGCGCTGAAGCCGGCTGGCATGTGCTGCACGATGAGAATTGGAGCCGGAAGGTCGCCGGGAAGAAGCGGGAGAATCTCCTGCAAAGCTTTTGGGCCTCCAGTCGAAATTCAGACCAACAATCGCTGTGGCAGAAGGCGAAGCTCGCCTTACGGGCAGATCGACGGCGCGGGGAGGCCTTCGCGTCAGCATACGTTGATTCCTCGAATGCCGGGATTCTGCAGCCGCTTTGATCTTGGCAACTAAATCATCTCGGATATCACGAATGTCCAACGAGTTTGAGGAGAGCTGCTTGGGCACATAGTCGAAGGCTCCCGCGGCGAGCGCGCTAAAGGTGGTTTCGGCGTCCTTCAGGGTGGTTGAACTGACCATGATGACCGGGCGTGGGTACTGGGCCATGATGAGGCGAAGGGTTTCGAGCCCATCGAGACCCGGCATCTGCACATCGAGGGTAACGACATCGGGGTCGAGGGAAACAATTTTTTGCAGGGCTTCTGTGCCACTGACCGCGGTGGCGACGACTCTGAGCTCCGGATCGGACACGACAATGCGGGCGAGCACCGCGCGCATGAAGGCGCTGTCGTCCACGATGAGCACGTTTATTGGCGACTTGGTGGGTTCGAGGTTCACGCGAGGTAAATCGCCCGGACGAGGCCGTGGGCGTCGTCCGTGTAGGAATCCAGTTCAAAGGTGAGGCGGGCCTTCTGACGTAATCCGTCGAGCCGCTGTAGTAAGACCTGTTTTGCGACGGGTGCAGTTGTCATATAGTCCTACCCCTGGTAGCGAAAGTGCACGTTTCACATAGGCGGTAGTTCCGGGCAAATGGACCAGGCGAAATGCATCGCTCACGCCGAAAAGGGACTCCGAGTGTCCCAGAAACAAATACCCATGAGGCAGAAGATTGTCGAAGAAGTGCTGAATAACGCGCCGCTTGGAAGCAAGATCGAAGTAGATCAGCACGTTGCAGCAGAAGATGACGTCGATATTGTTCACCAGGGTCATGCGGGGATCGTCGGACAAATTGAGTCGGCTGAAGGTCACGTTGGCGCGCACCACTGGATTTACCCGGAGCCGATCGCCGGATGGAAGAAAATATTTCTGCTGGTGAATGGACGAAACATTGCGTGTGCTGTGGTCTCCGTACCGCGCTCCTCTGGCATGTGCGAGCGAGCGCTCATTCAGATCGGTGGCGAGAATCTCGACGACCCAGCTATTGAGCTGGCTGGCCGCCTCGTCCAGCAGCGACATGCGGAGAGTGTAGGCTTCTTCTCCCGTGGAGCAGCCCGCGCTCCAGATACGCAAGCGGCGCTGGCGAGCGTTGGCCTCGGCCTTGGCCTCGAGAATGCCCGGAATCACGATGCGGCAGAATGCATCGAGTTGCGGCGGGTTGCGGAAGAAACAGGTTTCTCCGATCGTGATCTCATTAAGCAAAGCGATCAGTTCGGTTTGCCGAAGCGGGCGGATGGTGAGCCACTCGTAGTACTCGCGCAGAGTCTTCACCCTGAGTTCCTTCATACGGCGGCCGCAGCGGTCCTGCAGCAGGCGGAATTTGTTGTCCGGATGAAAGATTCCGGCAACCCGGTAGATCAGATCGCGGATGCGCACCAGGTCGGGTTGGGGCGGCGCTGACGTACTGGGGGCCGCTTGCAGAAAGGGCGCTGTGATCACGCGGATGCCTTTCGGGTCGCCTACATACCGGCGGCCTCTGGATTGCCTCAATTCACACGTCGCACAACTGGCTCAACACGACCTCAGCACGGCGGATACGCGCCCAATATGAACTTCATCGGCGCCGCAGAGGCGGTCCTTTAGAGGGCCAGGGAGTTCCACGGCCAGGCCCGACCACCTAGAACCCGGCATGATCCATGTCCGCCGATCGTGCCGGCTTCAAGGGCCGCCGGCTTGCGCCGCTCGAGCGGCTGGATTGGCCAAGCTCATCAACTCCCCAAGCCTCATCCGCAAACGCACTACCGCTAAGGAATGAATCTGCGAAACGCGGGACTCTCCAACCCCCAGGACGGCACCCACTTCCTTCATGGTTAGTTCTTCAAAATAATAGAGAGAGAGCACCTCCTGCTCTTTTTCTGGCAAATCGGCAACGGCCCGGGCCAGCAACTCCTTCATCTCGGAGCGCATGCAACGGAAAAATGGCGTGTCCTCGGGCGCGTTGGGCAGGTAATCGCACAGATTCTCTTCCTTGCCGTCCCAGGGAGACTCCAGGTGAAAACTGCCCACTTCGAGGCCATCCAGTTCCGTCAGCAACCGCTGAAATTCCCGCAGCTCGAGATTTAGCTCCGCAGCCACCTCCACTTCCGTGGGAGCGCGGCTCAAATCCATACTGAGCTTGCGCTGCGCTTCTTCGACCCGGCGCGCCTTGCGGCGTAACTCCCGCGGCCCCCAATCCATTTCGCGCAGGCTGTCTAGAATCGCGCCTCGGATGCGGAACTTGGCATACGACCCGAATTGCACGTGCTTGGAGCAGTCGAACTTGTTGAGCGCATCGATCAACCCGATCACTCCGGAATGCACCATGTCTTCGAGCGGCACATGCCGGGGCAAGCGATCGTGAATGCGGCGCGCCAGATACCGTACCTGCGGCAACTGTTCCATCAGGATGCGGTCGCGCTCCTCTTTATCCTGCCAACCGGTGCTGCCTTGCGCCATGTTCTTGTTCATGATCCGGTTGCCGATTCGGCGCTTCGACTCATCGTTTCCCGCAACAAAGAACGCCATGTCATTCGATCAGTCGGCGTTTCGTTTTTGTCTTTTCCTGCTGTGGGCATCCGCTGAAGAAAAAAGCAATCGAAAGTCCGCGGTTGAGCACAAAGGGGATGGGGTGGTTGGCATCAGTTAAGCAATACCAACTGTCCGCAGGTCAACAGATAGGCAACTTTCGCCGGCGACAGCCGCTGATTACAGAGGATTAACGCGAGAGAGTTTGAACGTTTGTAAGAGAATCCTATTTAGAATTTCCTTTGGAAGGAAGCTCTTCGCCGCCGGAGACAACACCGACTATTAAGATTTTCTCAGCTTGCCCGTTCGGTATAGTAAAGGGATCGGGTTCCAGGTTGAAAGAGCGTGTCTTGAAAGGGAAAGTAAAGATGCTCGCCTGAAACCGTATTCCCATTCTCGACCAGAATGGAAGCCCGCTCCATCACGTGCTGCAACTCGCGCACGTTCCCTTTCCACGGATGGCTTTCGAGAATCCCTACAGCCTCCCCGCTCAGACGCGGGCACGGCCCACTCATCGCGGCCGCCATGCAGGTCAGAAAGTGCTCCGCCAAAGGAACAATATCGCCCCGGCGCTCGGCAAGCGACGGCAGTTCCAGGGGAAACGCCGAGAGACGGTAAAACAGATCTTCGCGAAACTCTCCCCGGCCCGCGCGCCCCGCCAGATCCACATTGCTCGCCGCGATCACCCTCACATCCACCCGGGTCACCTCGGCCGTGCCCAGGCGCTGCACTTCCTTCTGTTCCAGAAATCGCAACAGCTTGGCCTGCATGCCGAAGGGCAGTTCGCTGACTTCGTCAAGAAACAGAGTTCCCCCGTGCGCCGCGGGAATGCGTCCCAACTGAGCCTGCACCGCGCCGGTGAACGCGCCGCGGGCATGGCCAAACAGCCCCGACTCGAGCAACGCTTCCGGAATTGCCGCGCAGTTCACCGCTACGAACGGCTTCGCCGCCCGCGGACTCAGGGTATGCAGCGCCCGCGCCACCAGTTCCTTGCCACTGCCTGTCGGCCCCACGACCAGCACGGTCGTAGAACGCGGGGCGACCAGTTGCGCTAGCCGATAGATACGCTGCATCGCTTCGCTCCGCCCAATCATCCCGGGAAGCGGCTCATATTGATATCCCTCATCCTCATCCGGATCCGTGTCCCTATCCCTGTCCCTATCTCTTCTTATATTTTCCCCGGCTTCCGCTGCCTTCCACGCACCTTTCTGCTCGGCTGGCTCTGCACATTGCGGAGGCTCGTCTTCCACCTGCGCCTTTCCCTGACCCTCCGGAAACTCTGCATCGGAGTCCAGTAACACCACCTGAATTCCAGGAAACCGCCGTTGAATGATCGCAATCAGTTCTTCGCTCGCCAGGTCGGGCAGGCGGCGGTCGAGAAACAGAACCTGCCAGTCTCCCGCTTCCAGTTTCGCCAGAGCCTCGGCGCCACCGAGAGCGTGTTGTACTGGACGCCACCGGCCGTTCAGACTCCGCGAAACTTGCTCGCGCAGAGTGCCGTTCGGACTGGCAATCAGCGCTCCACCCGAGGTCGCGGGTATGTTCGGAAAGGTTGGAATGACAGTCATAGCGCATCTCCTGGCTTAAACACGATTCGACGAAGATTTCGATTCAAGAAAATGAAAGTGCAGTTTGATTGTCATCCTGAACAAGCGTTCTTTGCGCAGTGAAGAGCCTATCCCGAGCTTGCCGAGGGAATCTGGGCGAGCCGCGCGAACTAGTTTGCCCTGAGCGAAGCCCAAGGGCCGCACTCTTTGCGACCCAATAATCGCGCGTTTGGCTCGCTTCCTTACCAGTTCCACCAACTACGGGCCCGCGGAAACAACCGGCAGCCGCACCGTCACCGTCTCCAGGTTTTCCGTTCGCTCCCGTTTCCATTGCGCGCCCGCGCGCTCCCAGCCCGCTTGTGCCACTAACAGACCCAGTTCCTGCCGTGAGAATTCGGACCGCGGCCGCGCCGTCTTCCATCGCATGCGAATCCAGGCCTCACCCGGCTCACCACTGGTCTCAACCCGCAGCACGCTTCCCTCGCCGGCAAGGCTCAGCGCCGATTCCACGAACCGGAATACCACAGTGCCCAGCTTTCGCCGTTCCGCTCTCACTGCCAGGGAAGGAGCCCTACAGTCGAAGGCGATGCGAACCTTCTTTGCCTCGGCCACAGGCTGCAAGTCTTCCAAAACTTCCCGCAGAACGGTCTTCAGGCCGGTCGTCTCCGGCTCTTCATTTCTATTTTCATTTCTTTCCTCCTCGCCATCCGTAACTTCCCTGACGGCCTCCACCAAAGCCCGCATTCGCTCCGTCAATTCGAGCCCTTCCCGCAAGCCCAGGACGTACTGCTCAAGAGTCCGCGGACTCGCGAGCGCCACCTCCATCGAGCATTGCAGCCCGGTCAGCGGCTGATTCAAGGCATGCAGCAACTGCGCCAGCGGCCTGCGGATTCTCGTCTTCGCCGGCAAAATCGCATTCGGTGGCTGCGCTTCGCGAAAACCTCCCGGAGTCACGCCGGCTCTCCCGGGTTCCCGCTCAGTTCGTACCCCACGCCCCGCACCGTATGAATCAGCTTCCGCGGATGTCCGTCATCCACTTTCCTTCGCAGGTAATTGATGTAAACGTCCACGACATTTGTTGTAGTGTCAAAAGTCAGGTTCCACACGTGTTCGATGATCATCGCCCGCGACACCTGCCGCCCCGCATTCCGCATCAGATATTCCAGCAGCGCAAATTCTTTCGAAGTAAGCTCGATCCGCCGCCCCGCCCGCTCGGCACGGTGTTCCACCCGGTCCAGCTTGAGATCCTCCACCACCAGCACCGACTCCGACAGCAGATGGCTGCGCCGCAGCAGCGCCCGGATTCGCGCCGATAGTTCGCTGAACGAAAACGGCTTCGGCAAATAGTCGTCGGCGCCCGTGTCCAGACACTGCACCCGGTCTTCTACCCGGCTTCTCTGCGTCAGCACCAGCACCGGCAGGCTCGGCCGCTTCAGCCGCAGATGCCGCAACACGCTCACCCCATCGAGCTTCGGCAAATTCAGATCGAGGATCACCAGGTCATAGTCGAACTCGCTCCCCATTGCCCGCGCCTGCTCCCCATCTCCGACCACATCCACCTGGTAGTGCTCCCCTTGCAGCCCCTGGCGCACAAAACCCGCCAGTGCCGTGTCATCTTCCGCAATCAGAATCCTCATAAGTGGGCCGTAATCACAGCCCGATTCTAGTTAGAGAAGGCTCAGTTGAGACGGAAACTCATCTGCACGAAAGGGAGTGTTTCCAAAGAAGGAATCGCTGTTTCAAAACGGGATTCAAAACAGCGAGAAAGCCAATCTCCTCAGGCTGCGCCCTCTGATAGCAGAAATGTGCGCCAGCTGGCTGACGACTATCCGCTCTCCGTTGTACTTTTCCTATCCACGCCACTGAAGGCGGTTCGTCACACCTGAGTCAAAGGTCCCTAAGGCATGCTGGATGTGTGGAAGGGCAGTTTCGCTGGAATCCTGCAAGATAGACGAACACGGACTGGCAGTACACGAGGAATGCTTTGTCGCAAAGATTGTCTCGAAAGCGGGTCCGAACCCGGAGGTAAGCGGACTTGGGAAAAAAGTTCGATGCTCCAGCCTGCCCGCTAGGGGGAAATACGGACTTCTCAACTTCCGGATTTGCCTACCACCCGACCACTCGGAAGCAACGCATCGCGGCGGTCACTTCGAATAACGTCTATTTAGGCCAGGTGTGAAGCGCCATGTCCGAAAGGCGAAGCAGTTCCTCACAGCTTGCGCCGTTGATGGCCTGCACGGTCATACCCTGAAAGAGAGCAGTGATGAAACGGGCAAGATCGGCGGCATCCGCATCTTTCGGCAGATCACCCTCAGACTTGGCACGCTCGAAGCGCCGGCGAAGGGCCTCCTGCTCCTTCAATCTTAAGGCAACCAGCTTCCTCCGGATCGGTTCAGCCTCGACACCGCCGGCCAGAGCCGCCTGAATCGTCATGCAGCCGCGCCGTGACCGCCTCTCGGTAAGAAACTCGGCCGTCTGACGCAGGATCCGTTCGGCTACGGCGTACGCTGTCGGCTCATTTAGCGCTCCATGAATGAACGCGACCGGTCCGGCTAGATATCGGGCTAACGCTTGTTCAAAGAGCGACTGCTTGTTTCCAAACGCTTTATAAAGGCTTGCTGGTTGGATCCCCATCGCGGTAGTCAAGTCATTCAAAGAAGCCCCTTCAAATCCCTTTTGCCAGAAGACATGCATGGCGCGATCAAGCGCCTCTTCCTGATCGAAGCCACGCGGCCGTCCTGCGCGCTTTGGCGACTTGCTTACCACGACTCTTTCAGTTTACCATATTATTTAGTGATCGCTAAATAAGTTGCGACTTGTACGAGCCAGGCACCATCTAGACTGCTGTGGCCACAACCAGGCCCAAGGGAGACAAGCATGTCACAGAAACTCGCAGGGAAGATTGCGGTGATTACTGGAGGAAGCAGTGGGATTGGGCTGGCGACGGCAAAACGGTTCGTCAATGAAGGTGCGTACGTATTCATCACAGGACGGCGACAAAGCGAACTGGACGCGGCGGTGAGCGAGATCGGCCATAACGTGACCGGTGTCCAGGGCGACGTCTCGAAATTGGCAGATATCGACAAGCTGTACGCGGCTGTGAAGAAGCTGAAAGGCAAGCTCGATATCGTTTTTGCAAATGCCGGTACTGGCGCGTTTGCTCCGCTCGAACAAATCAGCGAAGAACACTTTGACAAGCAGTTCAACGTGAACGTGAAAGGACTGCTATTTACGGTGCAGAAGGCGTTGTCATTGCTGCAGCCAGGCGGATCGATCGTGCTGAACGCCTCGATCGTCGCGACGAAGGGTAATCAGGCCCTGAGTGTTTACAGCGCGACCAAGGCCGCAGTCCGATCGTTTGCGCGCACTTGGTCCGTGGATCTGAAAGACCGAAAGATCAGGGTGAATGCGATTAGTCCTGGCATTATTCCAACTCCGGGGTACAACACCTCGCTGGGAATGACGCAGGAGCAGGTCGATCAGTTCGTGCAAAGCTCAATCCCCAACATACCCGTGGGCCGTCCCGGCACGACCGATGAGATTGCGAAGGCCGTCTCGTTTCTGGCCTCCGATGACAGCAGCTACGTGACCGGTATCGAGTTATTCGTTGATGGTGGTTTGGCCCAGATCTAACCAGTTGTTTGCGCTCTTGCTGGCGACGCTGCGCCTGCACGAAAATTCTCGGCAGATGCTCTACGCGTTCTGGCTCTCCCATTCTTTGACCTGCCGTTGCAGCAGGCCATAGCAGTCGCAGGCCACTTCTTCCAACCTGCGCCGGTCGTGGATGGTGACGTTCCCCCGCGTATAGGCAATCAATCCGGCTTTCTGCAGCGTGCCGGCCGAAACGGTCACGCTTGAGCGTCGCGTTCCTAGCATCTGCGCCAGGAATTCCTGTGTCAGGGGAAGATGCTCGGAGCCCACGCGGTCCTGCGTCATCAGCAGCCACCGGGCCAGTCTTTCATTCACTTCGTGCAGCCGGTTGCAGGCGGCGATCTGCGTCACCTGCACCGCCAGCAACTGCGAATACCGGTTCAGTTGCCGCTCCAGTTTGGGACACTTTGGCAGCGCAGCCCGCAAGGCATCGGCATCCATTCTGAAGGCAGTCGCCTCGGCTTGCACCACAGCTCGAGTGTGGCTGGTGCGAAAACCCGCAACCAATGGGGTACCGGAAACGCCTTCCTTGCCGATCAGTCCGACCTCGACACTCTTGCCGTCGGGCATGACATTCAGGATCGAGAACATGCCGGAGTTGCAGAAATACGCCGACCGCAGCGTTTCCCCGGCTTCATGAAGAACTTGATGAAGCATCATTCTCACGAATTCCAACTTGGGCATAACCGCGTCAGACTCCGTACGCGGAAGGGCGAGCAGGATTTCGTTGTAAACGTGATTCCCGTCACCATCTCTTCTTGAGGACGTGTTTTGACGACTGTTGCCATCCCGCCTCGGGGAGGCGGTCGGGCAGGCAGAGACAGAGGAAGAAGACCTAGCCATAACGGCTCCTTGCGCAGCGAACACGCTGTCAGATTTTGCAAGGAACCGTCACCCGAAAGGGCGCGGCGGAAAGATGCTAGAAGAGACACTTCCAGAATACTCCATTTTTGTGTGTTTAGTTGGAAATTAGGCGAAGGGTTCAGCCCGGTGAGTCCTATAACGCACCGTTTATTGTGCGCTGCCGTACGTTGTTCACTGTATGTACGCGCGGCCATTAAAGGACTACGGTGCGGGTAGTGCCTTTTCCCGTCGCCGGCTCTTTCCCGCACGGTTGGATCCCGCCAGCAACCCGCCAAGGCACGCGGGTCCATCATGTCTCTGAAGATTCTCATCGTCGACGACAGTCCCTCCATCCGGAACCTGCTTCGACTTTTCATCGAGCACAACACCAACTGGCAGGTATGCGGCGAGGCCGAGAATGGCCAAATTGCTGTGGAAAAAGTCGCAAGATTGAGGCCCCACGCCGTGATTCTGGACCTTTCCATGCCGGTGATGAACGGACTCGACGCGGCTCGTGAGATTAACCGCGTTGATCCCAACGTGCAGATGGTCATGTTTACCATGCACATCAGCGAACAGCTTCGCAAAGATGCTCAAGCCGCAGGCATCCAGGACGTCATCTCAAAATCGGACACTATCGGGAATCACCTGCTGGCCTCGATAAGAACCATCTGCGCCCGGCGGTTTCCAGCCGCCTGAATATCGCCCTCATAAAACTCTTTTGTGTTCCGCAAGGACAGCTGTCAGGTGTATCTTCGCAGCGGAGCAGACTCGATGTGTTTCTCGGCCACAGCGAACTTTGTCGGCAGCGGAGCCCTGGGCGCCGTAGGCGTCGTAACACTGACCAGAGTCAGGCACCGCCGCGAACTGCTGTTTGCCTCGCTCCCCCTGCTATTCGCCATTCATCAGTTCATCGAAGGCTTCGTCTGGCTCGGACTCGATGGCATTCTCTCCCCAGCGGTCGCGCACAACATGGGCGCAGCCTTCATGCTCTATGCCCAGGGATTGCTCCCTTTCCTGCTCCCACTCAGCGTGTACCTCTTCGAGCCCACGGCCAAAAGCCGCCAGCGCATGTTGCCATTTCTAGTGTTAGGCGGAGCAACCACGCTCTACATATTATGGGCGTTGACCGCGTATCCGTTGCAGCTCTACGTAAAGGGAAACAGTATCGTCTACATCAATCAGGCGACTAACAATGAAGCGGTTGCAGTGCTCTATATAATCGCAACTTGCGGATCGCTATTCTTCTCGAAGATCAGGATGATGATCCTCTTCGGTGCGGCCAACTTGGCAATCCTCCTGGCTGTAATGGAGGTCAAGCGCTATGCCTTCACCTCGCTATGGTGTGCCTACGCGGCGGTCGCAAGCGTGATCATCCTCACCTACTTCTGGAAAAGCCACGGCAGCCGCCCGTTCCTCTACGCGTAACGAGGCCAAATTAAAGCTCCATATAATGAAGATCCACATAATTAAAGGATAAACACGTGAAAACCAGACTAACCCTAATCCTGCTCTGCATTGTGTCAGTGCCAGGCGTAATAGCGCAGACACCAGCAAAGAGCGCATTCTTCAAGACCTCCGACGGCGTCAGCATCCACTATGTCGAAGCGGGCAGCGGCCGGCCCATCGTCTTCATCCCCGGCTGGACCATGCCCGCCTGGATCTGGCAAAAACAAATCGACGAGTTCTCAAAGAAATATCAAGTCATCGCCGTAGACCCCCGTTCGCAGGGCGAGAGCGACAAACCACCCTCCGGCCATCTGCCCGAAACCCGGGCCCGCGACTATAAGGAACTCATCGATCAACTCGGCTTAAACCATCCGGTCCTGGTCGGCTGGTCGATGGGCTGCGGCGAGCTGATCAAATACGCAGAACAATTCGGCACCGACAACATTCGGGGCATAGTGTTGGTCGACGGCTTTATCACCGACAAGCCCAGCGATCTCTTCGCCCCCATCTCAGGATGGATGAACATGCTGCAACAGGATCGCCAGAAACAAGCCGACGGCTTTGTCCGCAGCATGTTCAAAAAGCCCCAGCCCGAGGACTACCTCAAGCGCATCGTCGAAGCCTCCGTCCAGGTCCCCGCCGATACCGCGGTCGTACTCATCTACAACATGATCGCCGTAAAAGACTTCTCACCCGGTCTGGCCAGTCTCGGTAAGATGAAGACGAATCACCCCGTGCTCTTCATGTACCAACCTGACTCGCAACCCAGCGCCGACTACCTGCAGTCGAAGCTAGGAAACAAACTCCGCCTGGAAAAATTCGAAGGCGACGGCCACGCCCTCTTCGTCGACGACCCCGAGAAATTCAACCACGTGTTAGAGGACTTCCTGAAAACCGCCTGGTCATCGCATTGAAGGAGAACCGAACCTTGCTCTCCAAACTCGGAAAGACACTGCTAACCAGCACTCTCGCGTTGTACTTCCTGCTTGTGGCTTTCAACAACATCATCGACTACGACACCAACTTCAAATTTGTCCAGCATGTGTTAAGCATGGACTCGATCCCTTCCGATGCCCATGTACAGTGGCGGGCCATCCGCAGCCCCCAACTGCACCACGTAGCCTATTGGACGATCATCCTGTGGGAACTAATGACGGGCTTTATCTGTGGACTCGGCGCGAAACGCCTGTTTTCCGCGCTCAGATCCAAACAAGAATTTGCAGCTGCGAAAACATTACCCATAGCCGGTCTTTGGCTGGGATTGCTGCTCTGGTCGCTAGTGTTCATCACCATTGCCGGAGAATGGTTTCTGATGTGGGAGTCAAGCGTATGGAACGGCGAAGTCCCGGCCCTGCGCATGTTCATCCTGAACGCATTCGCATTGTTGTTTCTCTACCTGCCAGATACCGCTGAGACGGCGTCGAGTTCAAAATAGGTGCCGATGGCGACCGGCGGGCGCAATCCAACCACGCTCAAGCCCGGAATCGCGCCCATCGCCTTCATCCGAAATCGCTGTTGCTCGACAGCGGCAAATCACGCACCCGCTTGCCAGTGGCGGCGAAAATCGCGTTGCAAAACGCGGCCACGAAGGGCGGCACTCCCGGCTCTCCCACGCCGGCGGGCGGCGCGCTGCTTTCCGTAATGTAGACATTAGTTTGGGACGGAACCTCGTTAATCCGGGCCACCGGATAGTCATTGAAGTTCGATTGCGCGATCGCGCCGTTCTTAGCCGTAATCTCTCCGCTCCGCACAATGCTCGTGCCGAAAACCGCCGCCCCTTCAAATTGCGCGCGCGTCGCTTCCGGATTCACCACGATCCCGGCATCCAACGCCGTATCAACACGGGGAATGCGGATCTCTCCGTCGGCACCCACCTCAACTTCAACCACCGTCACCACGTACGTCAGGAAACTCCGATGCGCCGCAAAGCCAAACCCGTGCCCCTTTTCGCTCTTCTTTTTCGCCCAACCGGATTTCTCTGCAACCATCTCGACAACCTGCCTCAGCCGGCCGGTTTCCCACGGATAGGTTTTGTAATCCGCACCGTAGTTCGGATACTGCACGTTGGTGAAGTCCAAAGTGCGCGCCGGTCCGATAAGGTCTAGCGAATATTCCACCGGATCGCGGTGCGCCCGATGCGCCAGTTCATCGGTGAAACACTGAACTCCAAAGGCGTGATAAATGTTGGCCACGGATCGCAGCCATCCTATCCTCACATGAGGCTGCGCCGGACCGTTCTCGATGCGTATGTTAGGCAAATCATAAGGAAGATCCGTCCAACCTTGCGCCAGGTGCGGCGGATCACCATAGACTTGGCTCACGTCGAAGATGGAGCTGATCGGAGGAAATACCGATCTCTGCAGCCATGCCGTCGGCTTTCCCTTGTCGTCGACGGCTGCCTTCAGATACATCGCCGCAACCGCGTTGTAATAGTCAAACTTGATGTCGTCTTCCCGCTTCCACACCACTTTCACGGGACGGCCCAGCTTCTTCGATAAGACGGCAGCCTCGGCGACGTAATCGGGCTTGGATTTTCTTCCAAATCCGCCGCCCAGCAATGTTACGTGACAAATCACGTCTTCTTTCGCAATGCCCAGCTCGGAAGCCACAATCGCCTGCACCGCTTGAGGATTTTGCGTGGGTGCCCATGCCGTCACTTTTCCGTCCTTGAATTCCGCCAGCGCCACCATCGGTTCCATCGGCGCGTGCGCCAGCAGCGGAACATAGTAGTCGGCCTCCACAACATTTTCGGCGGGGAACGCTTTGTCGGAATCGCCCACGCTGCGAATGAGCTTCCCTGGCTTATGCGCCGTCTCTCGCAGCTCTTTCTTGTATGCCACCGAGTCGTAGGATTCGTTCGGCCCGTTGTCCCACGTTATTTTCAGTTTCTTGCGGCCCTGAAACGCAGCCCAGGTGTTGTCCGCTATCACGGCAACCCCGCCCAAAGGCTGAAATGCTGCCGGAGGCTTAAACGGATCGATGCTGACCGTCTGGTGAACTCCCGCAACCTTCAGCGCTTCCTGATCGTCGAAAGTCTTTACTTTGCCGCCGAACACCGGAGGATGTTCCACCGACGCGTACACCATGCCATCCAGACGCGCATCCATTCCAAACGTCGCTTTGCCCGTGCAAAGGTTCTCCAGGTCAACGCTCGTCATTCGCTTCCCGATGTAACGCCACTCCGAGGACTTCTTCAGTTGCATCTGTTCCTTGGTCGGCACGGTAAGGCGCGCCGCAGCCGGGGCCAGTTCGCCATAACCCAAGCGCCGGCCGGTCGCCTTGTGAACCACCGCATGCGGCTCGGTCGAACACTCCGCTGCCGGAACCTTCCACTGCAGCGCCGCCGCCTGAATCAACATCAAGCGCGCCGCCGCCCCGCACTCGCGCATGGTGTTGAAGAATCTTCTCACCGATTGCGAGCCATCCGTATTTTGATCTCCATATCGCTTATCGCCAATCGCCTGGTCGATCTTCACCCGCTTCCAGTCGGCGTCGAGCTCGTCTGCAAGCACCAGCGGCAACGATGTGCGGATGACCGTTCCCATCTCTGACCGGTGCGCCACAATGTAGACCGTTCCGTCTTGCTGAATCCCGACAAAAAGATTGGGATGAAGCGTGGCCAGGTCCGCATCGGTCTGACCGTCCGACGGCTGCCCCTGCGCAAAAATCGGCGGAACATACCGAACCGCGAGAATGAGCGCGCCTGCCCCAAACGCCCCTTTGAGGAATCTCCGCCGGCTTACGTTTTCAATCTGCCTCATGCCATCCTCCCCGCTGCCAGCTTGATCGCCTGACGAATTCGTTGGTAGGTTCCACAGCGGCAGATGTTTCCGGCCATGGCTTCATCGATTTGCTCGTCCGTAGGATGGGGAGTGCCCTTTAGAAAAGAAGCTGCCTGCATCATTTGACCGGACTGGCAATATCCGCACTGCGGAACGTTCAGCTCCATCCAAGCCCTCTGCACCGGATGCAGTCCGTTCGCCCCCAGGTCCTCAATCGTTCGAATCTCGCTATTAGCTGCCGCGCTCATCGGCGTAACACACGATCGGACCGCTTCCCCGTTCTTATGCACGGTGCAAGCGCCGCACAGCGCCATACCGCAACCAAACTTTGTGCCCGTCAGCGCCAGCACATCCCGCAAGTACCACAAAAGGGGCATGTCAGGATCGCCATCAAAACCACGACCTATCCCGTTCACTCTGAGCTTCATCATGAGCATCCCCTTTCCAAAATTCAGCTAAACATTCTACGACCACGCCAGCACCGAAACCAATCGGGTCTTTGGAGGGAACAGGATGGACTGTCCCAAAAGACACGGAGAGTGCCTGTCCCAAGAACCGCGGAGGTTCCCCATCCTTGCGCGCTCTTTGCGCAAGAGCCTGCCCTGAGCTTGCCGAAGGTGGGAGCTACAAACGCCTGCAGCGCGTGCCTTTGACATTGTGTTTTCCTCCCCCTGAATTGGATGAAAGCCTTGGAGCAGGCACGGCAAGGGAAACGCTCATTACCTTGAGGAGTCTTACCGAACCGTTTGCATTCCGTTTGGCAATTGTGCCACGTCATTTTGGCCTTGCTTTCTTCGGGCCAATCGAGCCAAAATGACAGCGGGTGCAACCCCCTCCTTGGCTCATACCCGAGGACAAGCCCCGTTCCGCAGTTACCTACGTGCGGGGCGATTAGCAGACGGTGGAGTTAGTCGGAATCGAACCGATGCCGGGCCAGCTTGTAAGCGCGAGACCCGGCTCCCCGTGGATAACGCCACAAAGATGTAAAGGCCAGCGTCCCTTGGGTTGAAATGGATGTTGGCCTTTGTTTTTCATAATGATACACCATATATATCAAATTTGATGTTTGAGCCAGAACTATTCCTCTTGATTTATATCAATTTTGTTGTAGCCTGGGGATAGTAGGCGGACATGGCGCTGGCAGTTTTTCGCCTTTACTTCGGCGGCAGAAGGTCGCCCCGTTCAGTCATGGTTCAACGCTCTACCAGAAGACCCTGACCGATACGAGATAGTTGATTTGCTGGAATACCTAGAAAAGGCCAATGATGCTTTGTGGCCCAAGGCCGTGTTTGATCCGCTCAAGGGAGCGGGCGGCATATCTGAAATCAAAATTCCGAACATTCGGTGCTTCCGCGAAGGACAGTTCCAAATCATCACGTATCGAATCTACGGGTTCTTCGGCCCAAGGCATTTTGAACATTCCTACACATTTCTTCATGCAGCGCAGAAAGATGTGAAAAATGACAGAATTGGTAAGCAAATCGCAAAGGGACGACTTGACGAAATCGTCCGAGGCTCAGCCGGAGTCCACAAATTTAAGTTCCAAGAGGAGCCTGATTCGGAGACTACGGAAGGACCGATCCGCCCGAACTAATTTCGTAGATTCGCACATAAACAAGACTCTGGCGTTTCAGATTCGTTCTCTCAGGGGAAATCTGAGTCAGGAACAAGCAGTCGAAAAGCTAGGGATGAACCAAAACGCAATTTCTAGGCTGGAGAATCCGTCCTACGGAAAAGCAACTCTCACTACGCTCAAGCGGATTGCGTCGGCATACGATGTAGGTCTGTTGGTGGAGTTTGTACCTTTTAGCCGATTGGTGAACCGTGTAAGCGGGACACCGCAGATAGACTTAGGGCTGACTCCCGCTACAATGGCTGTGTCCAACTTTGACGAGGAGGAAATGCAGGGCGTTTTTGAGAATCAACCAATTCCTCCGGCACCTCAGCCACAAATCCGCAGTTGGCGATGGAGCGCGCGATTTGGTTTGCCAGTCTATCTCCAGGCAGATACTCCCGGCGGGATGGCCGCAATGTTTTTTCGCTCCAATGCTAGCGCTGTCCCACGCCAGATGTTAGGTACGAGCGATGAAACCGTGCCCATGATTCCCGTCCCGGATTCAGCGTCTGGCCTTGGCGCTGAAGGCCCCATGCCTCAACAGGGAGAGTGATATATGGCCGACGAAGAACAGATCGTAGAACCACATTGGATTCGGAATCAGGATGGCGTATTCGAGTCCTACACTGATTACGTTCGTGCTAATTGGACATCGCTAACTTTCCGCGTTCGCTGTGGTCAAATAGTACCGAATCCTGAAGCACAACCAGCTAGTGCTTTATGGGTTGTGCAGGAGAATGTCGCACTAACCATGCCATGGTTTACAGCTAAAGCTTTACATCAAATTTTGACCACGCTGATTCAACGCTACGAGAGCAAGAATGGTGAGATTAAACTCCCAGAGCTTCCAGACACTGCCGATCCCGGCTAGCTCAGCAACACGCAATTAGGACACTACCGAGCAGGCCTTCAGGCCTGCCTTAAAATCAGCCTTTTCGATTGGGGTTAGACCCCTCAGGGGCGGCGCGTAGTTTCAAGATCAAAGCGCGCAGAATTCCCCCATCTTCAGCCACGAAACGGCGAAAGAATGCAGCTCTCAGCCCGCCCTGAGCTTGCCGAGCGAATGTTCCCACACAAACGTCCATCCCCGCAAACCGCCTGCAGAATTATTTCAAGCAGAACTTCACAGGCCGAGCTTCCCGGAGCCCGAAGCCTGAAGCCGCCTCCCAGGCGAACCCGATCCGTCAATCACTCCCGTCCCACGCATCCAGAGATAATAGGAAGATGATCGTCCGCGGAAGATTCTGCGGACCCAAGGACGCCCCATTAACGCCGGGACCACATTCCGATGAAGTCCCTGCTTACACCCGGCATTTGTCTCGCGGCCGTTGCCGTGCTGCTGCACACCGGCCTGCTCGCGCCCAACGTCGCGCTCCTCACCTACGCCTTCGGCGCCGCGACCGTCGCCGGGCTGCTGCTCGCCTGGCGATTTCACTCCAGCCGCATCTTCTTCGCGTTGTTGTCGCTATTCCTCGCTCAACAAGCAATCTCATACTTCTCCAAAGGACACCCCACTGCCAGCGGACCAGGCACCACCGCGCTAGCCGCAGTCGGCCTGCTCCTTCCTCTCAACTTCATCCTGCTCTCGTTCCAGCAAGAAAAGGGATTCACCTCCTCCAGCATCGCGCCTCCAACCTTATTGTTGTTCGTTCAATCCGTAATCGTGGCCGTGCTCTGCCGTCCCGAACCTTCAGCCGCCGCGCAACGCGCTCTGCATCATGCTCTCGGGCCAGCGCCGCTGCCTTTCGCGACGCTCCTGGCGTTTGCCGCAGCTGAAGTGGTGTTGCTCATACGCTTCCTGCTCTTCCACAAGCCGGTTGAAGGCGGACTTCTCTGGGCGCTCGCCGCGTCACTCCTCTCGCTCTACTTCGGAGGAGTGGGTCGAATCCCCACCGCATACTTCGCCGCCGCCGCATTCATCCTCGCAGGCGCAATCGTCGAGACTTCGTATTTACTCGCCTATCACGACGAACTCACGACGTTGCCATCGCGCCGCGCCTTCCACGACGCGCTGCTGCGCCTCGAAGCGCCATATTCCATCGCGATGGTCGACATCGACCACTTCAAACGCTGCAACGACACCTACGGCCATGACACCGGAGATCAGGTATTGCGCATGGTTGCATCGCGCCTGGCGCGCGTGTCAGGCGGAGGACAAGCCTACCGCTGCGGCGGAGAGGAATTTGCCATTCTCTTCCCGGGCAAGACGACCAACGAAGTGATGGATCATCTGGAAAAGCTGCGCGCCGATATCGAAGCCAGCAAACTCCACTTGCGAGGCCCCGACCGCCGGCAAGAGACGCGCGGTCCCGACCGCCGCAGCCAACGCCCGCGCGGCCGCGGCAAACCCGGTCACGCGATCCGGCAACTGGCGCGCCCCACAGCGCCGGTATCATCAGTAACAGAACTCTCTGTTACAGCAAGCATGGGAGTTGCAACCTCGAGGCGGGAAAATCCATCGGCGGAAGAAGTCATCCAGGCAGCCGACAAAGCCCTTTATCGCGCCAAAGCGGCAGGACGCAACCGCATCGAAACCGCGTCCGCTCCCCGCCGCCAAAGCCGCACCAAAGCCGCCGGCATCGCCTGAACCCACCACGCGGATCACCGAACGTCTGGCCCGGAGCGCCAATCACGGCGGGAGCATGACGCTCCGGGCTCGTACGTTTTCGCAAGCACCACAGGCCGTGCGGTCAGCCCGCGGTCGAAGGAGGCGTCGAATTTCTCCGTCCACTGCCGGCACAGGCCGGACATTTCAAGCGGATAAATGCAATGCCCTCAGACTTACCGCTGATGTCCACAGGCCGCGCAATGTATCCGGTACCGCCACAGCACGGGCAGTCCTTCGGATCCACTGATCCCCCTCAGTTGCCACTGAGTTTTTCACCAATTCGCGTTAGCAGCATCACAAAGTTAATTTTGTTACGAAACACGAACACAGAGTCCTCCCGCGACCAGCATCGCCGCGGGATCCACACCGCGGGTAGCGGAATCCCGCGCACTCATGTAGTCTCCTGTGTTCAGAGCGCACGCGATGAACTCTGTCCTCATCATTGGCGGGTTCGTGTCGCACAAGGCATTCAGGAGATACAGGCCGAGCGGCATAGGCGCCAGCAGAAAAGAGTTGCCGCAAGTCGTGAAGGGGTGTCGTGAAGAAGTAAGGAACTAGATAGAAGGATCTGGTCCCACGAACCCGTTGTCGATTGTGGCATTCTTTGCTGCTTGCTGGGGTGGAAACATGAAAAACGAGATGCGCATGAATGTATCGACCGCAACGGCAAAAGCCTCAGTTCGAACGTGTTAAAATGTAGCTCCGCACGCCCGGAGAGGTGGCAGAGTGGCCGAATGCGGCGGTTTGCTAAACCGTTGTACGGGCTAACACCTGTACCGAGGGTTCGAATCCCTCCCTCTCCGCCAGTCCTTTAGTTCCAACGTAATAGAGTCGGGCTACCGAAGCACGGCTACCGAATCGCTGATATCCCCAAGATCCCAAGTATTGGCTCCTCAGGAGAAGGAAGCCAATGCCGAAAGTTGCTGTCTACACACGCGCCACCACAGGCGGGAAACGCCGCCGCTACGTCAAAGCAACCAGGGGTTCCACCGGGCCGTTTTTCCTGCGTTACGAAATCAACGGGAAACGAGTCTGGGAAGGGCTGGGCACTCGCACCTACACCTTCGCTTTGGCCGACGCACGCTCGAAGGAGTCCTCTCTGCTCCGCCAGGAAGCAACCCCACCTAAACCATCACCCGCCGCGCCGAAGTCCGTAGAGGAGCTTCGAACGGCATTTATCCACGACAAGAAGACCACATTCAAGAAGGATGGGACGCCACTGGGTCCAGACACCATTTCCTCCTACGAGAAGGTGACGCGAGAGTTTCTGGACATCATCAAGAAATCAAACCCGGCGCAGATTACCAAGCAGGACTTGAAGGACTGGATGGTCAAGCAGCGGGAACGCGTCTCGCATCGGACGGTTTGCAACCTCTACATCAGCGTCGCTTGCTTCCTCCACTTCTGCGGCGTGGACCACAAGAAGCTGCTACCACAGTCGGAGCGGCCTTCGCCCGTCGAGGAAACGCCCGAAGCATACACAGAAGAGGAGATGACGAAGTTCTTCTTCGTAATCAGCAAGGAGCGCGACGCGCTGGCGTTCGAACTGATGCTGAAGACTGGCCCGCGTGAGCAGGAGTTGGCAAACCTCGAGTGGGAACATCTCTATCTTGGAAAGACTCCCACGGTCAGCTACAAGACACGGGACAATTTCCGCACGAAGACCGGAAAGTCGCGCACAATTCCGTTGGAGCGCGGCCTTGCTGATCGGCTGGCCGAATGGCGCGTGAAGAACTCAACCTCACTTCTGGTTTTTCCCACGAAGCGGGGCAAGGTCGAAGGACACTTCCTGCGACTCTGTAAGGAATATGCCAAGCTCTCGGGCCAGCACGATGAGAAATTCTGGCTCCACAAATTCCGCGATACGTTCGCCACTTGGGCACTACGGCGGGGCGTGGACATCCGCACGGTACAGCATTGGCTCGGTCATGCCAGCATTGAGATGACGCAGCGGTATCTTGCGCCAGAACAGGGTGAGCATGCCCAGGGTCAAATCAATAAAGCGTTCGGGGATTTCGCGGAAATGTCTGGGCAACGTCTGTAACTTCAGTAATCTTTTCCTCGTCCCGGTGTTTCAGCGAGACTACCGGGCGGGAGAACGGTAGTGAAGAGTTTCGATTGTTCGTCCGGCAAAATTCCACACCAGAACCGCGAGGCAGCGGAGGCACACGCCCGCAGTATCCAACAGAAGGACGGCCATCTCCCGCATATTTACACATGTAAGGAGTGCGGCTTCCTCCATATTGGCGGCGGACGGAAATCGGATCGTCCTGCCTGGCTTCAAATGCATAGTGGTCCGGTCCTACCACCCGAGCAACTTCCACGGAAGACCTACGAACGAAGACAAGTTGACCGAGGTGAATCTGTCCCCTTGAAGACGCGGTGCGCGACTACTACCAGAAGAAACCGCTCACAACTGACGAGGAGGTAGCGGAACGCTTTGGGATGGTCGAGTGGCGAATGCGGAATCTGAGGGCCCAACTGGGGATTCCGGGCCGCGCTGTGAGAGTAAGACCAGGCTGTGTTTGCGGCCCTCAAGATAGACCCGAGCGCGCACAGAGGGAAGCTGCAGAAGGAGCTCGGCATTGGATATTGCGCACTACGAGAGCGCATTAAGAAGTTGGGCTTTGCGGGTACAGGGCTTCATTCACGGCGCGGCATAAAGCACCGGAACTTCGGGAAACGGATGAGCCCAGAGCAGAAAACCAAGCTCAAAGATGCTGCCGTCAATCAATGGTCATCGCCCGAAGCTCGAGCCGCAAAAAGTGAACAGCAGAGAAGTTGGGCCAAGGCACATCCAGACGAGGTCGTAGAAAATCTTAAGGGTGCTTATCAAAAACTCCTGGCTCCGGAAATTCAGCAGCGAAAGTCGGAAGGCTTGAAGAAGCACTATGCCACCTTGACGCCAGAGCAAAGGAAGGCGCGTGTGCAAAAGGCTATCGCCGCCCAGAAACCTCCTTCAAACGAAACGCGCAAGAAAATCGCGGAAGGCGTAAGGGCTGCGTTCCAGGCGAAGAAAGCGAAGGCCGCTGGTGCCGGAGATCAATCCTCCAGTTGAGCCCCGGGAACTCTCCCATAAACGGAATCATGAAGGAACGCGACGACTGAGAATCGTTCGCCAACAATCGGTCCGAGATTGCCATGAAGCTCGTGGTTGTTGTCACAAAGGAGCAGGTCACGCGGGCCTAATTCGGCAGAGTATCCGTATCGTGGGAATACGAGTCGCCCGCCGACAAAGTGACCCAGAGCAGTGATGCAAACGCACGTGCCATCAACGTTGTGCTTGTCCTCGTGAGCTTTGAAGACGATGTTCCGGTTCAGTTCCGCCGACGAAAACACCGTTCCGCGAATTGTGTACGTCATGCACCAAGGATCGAGCGCACGGACAACCGCCCTACCTTGAAGATCGGCTTGTCGCTCCAGATTGTCCTCGTCTACGAATAGTCCATCTTCGCCACGAACCTGCGGTCGCTCGGCACCCATCGCCCATTTCCATGCATAGTTGTGGTATTCGGGCACGGCATCCTGTATCAGCGAGTCCATGTTCGCGAAGAGCGGGTACAACCCGGCGAGAAGTTCGGGATTGTCGCAGGTGGGAGCGGTCCGCATATTGTCGTAGCCTGGGTAGCGCAGCTTCATCCAACCGAGCGTGACCTTCGTCCCATACTTCTGGCCGTTCGCAGCTCGGCTTCCGGTTTTGAATACGCCCCTTCTATCCGCCGCTTGGAGCATGATCTCCGCCTGATGGTACGCTGCCGCGTCGATGGCACTGGGGAGCAAAAGGAACTTGATCTGCTTTCGCTTGCGCCGTTCGGTTCGAAATTCCATGCGGTCGCCAAGGTCCTCTTGATAGATCTGGTCGTACTCGTCCCAATCCCAATAGACGACGTTCGGCTCGATCTCGTGACGGAACATCTCCGGCGTCAGATAGCGGAGAGTCGCATCCTTGTACTGTTTCTCGGTAAGAACGGGAGTGACGTGACGCTCCAGCAAGATCATGCGCCCGCCCCCTTCCCATCCAAGTTCGCGGCACGGATCACAGCGCGGTACATCGCCATTGTGGAGTTGAAGGTGCCGAGTTTGGCGACGGCTTCCATGAAGTTCAACTTCTCTTGGTAGGTGAGGACGAAGACACACTCGACGGGCAGCCGCTGGTCGGTGCTGTCATCTTTCTTATCGTCGGGAGCCGGATCGATGCTCGCTTGTTCGTTCTCGGCTACCGGACGAAAGGGGGCGGGAACCGCCCCTTTATTTTTCCCATATTTGTGGGAATATCGAGTCTTCCGGGTGCGTCGCTGCGTGTTGAGGAAGAAACATTCATCGGGCTTGATGTCCTCGGCAATCTGATAGTTCACGACCCAGTCCCGCGCCGTGCTCTTCTCGATCTTGAGCTGACGTAACGCGGCTTCCCAGCGACCGTTACGTCCCTTATCCAGCCCGTGCTCCTGAAGATGGACCTTCATTTCGTACAGAATCCGGCCCGCCCGGTGGCGCAACGGTGTCATGAGGTCCATTTCGACGGCAAGCTCATTGATGAGCCGCTGCCAATTCTGTAGTTCCTGCGGATCGTCCTTGCGCTTCCCCATAGGGGGTTAGTGTCGCTCAACTTCCACGCAGCGGGTACGTTACTGATGTAATCGGGGACCCCGCCGAGTAGTTGCTTTCCCACGCGTCCCGGCAGCACAAGGCATGAATGCTATCTCCCTCACTTGCAGTGTTGGCCTTGAACTTCGCGATTATGGCTGCCCACATCCGCGACAGGTTTCTCCCCGAGCCAAGCGGAAGGTCACAGTAACGGCGCGAAGGCAAGCAAGACCAACCTGCAAGCTCTTAGTCAATGCGAACCGACGTAGGCCATCTGCTCGCTGCCTAAAAGGGGCACGGGACTTCCTCCAGCCTCAGGCCCCTCTTTGGCTTTGGCAATTCACTGGTCGTGGCCGGTCCGTTGCTTGTGATGGGGAGACAAATTGCGGCAATTGCTCGTGCGTGAGTGACTCTTAGCAAGGTGATCTCTTACCTCAGCTATATCCTCGCGCAATTTACGCAACATAACGCACCTGTCGGGACACTCACATTGGGCAACGTGCAGAATCTCGACTTCCAACAGGATTGGCAGTGTTCTATTTAATTGACGTTCGGACGGGATCTTTATGTGCATGACATCCTCCTGAGTTGAACCTACCGAGATAACCAAGAAAACCGCCCAAGGTACGAATCGGGTTATGCGGGTAGAGGTGGCGAATGCCCGAAGTGACGATTCGTGGCTCCCTTTTGCTCAATCGCTTCTTGCGAGTATTAGTCCAGCGAGTCACAAGCGTCGCGGATGAGCGAAAAACGAAGGATTGTTTTTGGCTCTAAGCAATTCTGGTCTTGTGTAGCTGATTTCAACTGCTGGTCCGTAGGTTTAGTCAGGAGGCTTGACATGCAAAATAAAAGCAGTTCAAAGAAGGAAAACTTTGTAGCGAATGCAAAAGCAAACAGATGCGCGATTTATGCTCGTTGCGCTTCAGGTGCCCCTGAGCAGTTGAACGCCGCAGAGCAGATTCGCACGTGTGCTGAATACGCCCTTAAACGGGGCTGGGAAGTTACACGAGAGTTCGTACGGAGCGGCATTCGGTCCGGCGTGTCGCCCACCGAATGCACGTCCCTTCTGCAACTTCTCGAAGCCGCTACGAACGAGCCTCGCCCTTTCGATTGTGTTCTAGTAGCAAACATCTCCCGTCTGGGCCGAAGCCTCGATCGCGTGACCGGAATCGTTAATGCGTTTCACGGCCGTGGTGTCTTTATTCAGACTGTGCGCGGCCAATTCGACAGCCGGAACCTTCATCCCGGGTCTTGGGCAACCACGATTTTTCTTAATTGGTCGCCGCAGTATTTTACCCTCAACAGGCCTGCCTGTCCCACGTGCGGCAGATAACAGGGCAAGCCCGTAATTTTGATGAAGGGGAAAGTCAATGACGAAACTAGACGACATGCAAGGCAACAAACGGGCGGTTCCAACATTAAAACGATGCGCGATCTATGCGCGCTACTCCAGCGACATGCAACGGGAAACTTCGATCGAGGATCAAGTTCGCAAATGCCGTGAATACGCGGTCAAGCAGGGCTGGCTCGTAGTGGAGGATTATGTTCGCTTCGATCAGGCTGCTTCCGGAACAAGCCTCTCTGGTCGAGACGGCATTAGCAGCCTTGTTGCGGCAGCAGAGGAACGGCCTCGTCCGTTTGATGTTCTACTGATCGACGACTCTTCGAGACTTGCTCGAAATCTAATCGACGGATTAACGATCGTGAGGAGGCTCATCTTCTTAGGGGTCAGCGTTGTCTCCGTGAGCCAAGGCATCAGTTCGGGCGATAAATCGGGGAGTCAGCTCTTTACATTGTTTGGAATGATGGACGAGCAACACATTCAAGGCCACGCAGATAGAGTTCGTCGTGGTCAAGAAGGACGCGTGCTTAAGCGCTGTGTACCAGGGGGAAGGTGCTACGGGTATAGGAACGTGCCTATAGAGGATCCCACCCGCAAAGGGGATTACGGCAGGCCCTATGTCATTGAGGTGCACCGAGAGATTGTGGAGGAAGAAGCTGCTGTAGTTCGGGAGATGTTTGGAATGTACGCCAGCGGCTACAGCTTTGATCAAATTGCGCAGCACTTGCGAGCCAAACAGGCTCGACCACCGTTCCCACCGCGGCGAAACTCTATTCGGGCGTGGTCTACCGAAGGGATCTCGTCCATGCTCCTGAACGAAAAATACATTGGCCTGCACATCTGGAAACGAACGACGACTGTGCGTGATGAGGCGGGACGTATCGAAACAAGAGCTACACCCGAAGAAGACTGGGTGAAGTGTCAGGTGCCCGAGTGGCGAATTGTCTCCGATGAATTGTGGAATAAAGTACAGGAACAGCGAGCGCGAAAAAATAAGATTGGAATCCGCAAGCTCGGCGGCACCGAGAGGACGAAACGCAGCCAGACATACCTTTTTAGTGGGTTGCTCGTATGCGGTAGCTGTGAGCAGGCCATTAGTATCGTTGATTGCGGCATTGACGGTACCAATGTTCGATACGGCTGCGGACTGCACCGTTACAAGGGTGCCTGCGCGAACGTTGCCACGATCCGTCGTGAGAATTTGGAAGGCGAGATTGTGGGTTGGCTTACGCGCGACCTGTCTCAAGGTGACCGACTCGAACAGATCGCGAACTGTTTCCACGCCAAACTTGAAGCTCGTATTGCCGAGCTGCAGTCTGAGGCACGCAAGAATGCAATCAGCAAACCTGAACTGTTGAAAGAGCGTGCCGAGAAGGTGCAAGAGGCTTGGGCCTTGACGGACTTCATCGTCGCGCACGGCAGCCAGGCTTCGCCGACGGTTCAAACGCGACTCGCAGCTGCCGAAGCGCGAGTGAAGGAAATCGACGAGCGGCTAGCAATCGCAAAGGAACCGGACGCGATCACGTTCACGGCAGCGCAGATTGCCGAACACTTACGGGAGAAAATGAGTAGTCTTCAGTCCGTGCTAACCAGCGAGCCGCTGGTGGGTAAGCAAACCATTCGGAAGCATATTCGCAAAATCACGCTCACGCCGGGCGAACTCGAAGGCAAGCGGGTCTTCTACGCAGCTGTGGAGTTTGAATTGGGCGGAGGCAATTCAGGCGTAGTGCTGACTGAATCAATGGATGCATCCATGCAGCAATACGGGTTTAGCACGATCACGATCACGGGTCCGACGCTCGACGCTTGTCGTGTTTATCGCAAGCGGTCCCAGGGAACCGAGCATGGAGTCACGGTTTTGCCGACACCCATCGCAGACGGTACCGACGCTACTCAAGCGTCCGATAGTGCGCTAAGAGGGATTCACGCGTGATGCCGCGCTCGCGAATGAATTGCTCTACCAGGCAGGGGACGAGCCACTCTTTCAGGATTGCATCGAGGACCGGGTCGGGCACTTCTTGCTTTGGGTCGAAAATGAGAACCGTATCCCGGCGTTGCCGACGGGAACGTGTCTTTTTCTGTGGGCCTGCTTCTGAGGCTGGCATTTTGCTTCCTCCTTATTCACCAAGTCCGAATGCTGCCTCTGACAACAATATGGAACTCACGGACGACACCATGAACTCTATTCTGCCGAATGGCACGAAAAGCACCAGTGTAGTCGTCGATGCGGCCATGCCGAATTTCTGGAGCATCGTCTCGTTGAAGCTCTGGCTTTCCACCCATATCCAGCCTCTCCTCGACTTTGTGCAGCCGCACCAAAACCATGTTCTCCCGGTCCAGCACAGGGATATGCGCCACAATGAACTTGCCGTTCTTGGCTGAATTGAACCTACTGTCGCTGTCCGAGAATCAGTTAGTATTCTTCCGGCAGCAAAAACGTTGTCACCGATCTGTCCGCTTCCGTTATGCACCAAACTGTCACTCCGCTACTCAGCCGATAAGACGAGAGTAAGCGGAAGCCATGCCGTAGGCTAAGCTCGTTCTCAATTACATCGTCCGGGTCTATCTCTCCCCAGTCCCCTGCGAGATGCCGCTCCAAATAGGCCACCGGGTCATCCCCGGATGCCGTGAATGCTCCAAAGGCACCCGGAGTCGCCACCACGGAGCCGGGAGGGAACCTGATGCTATTCATCCTTCAACCTTTATGCGGAATCTCCTCAAGACAACCGATTTTTGTTGGCGTTCTCTTAGACACTTCCTAACAGCCTCTGCGAACGCGGCCCTCAACTGATTGACATGACGGTTGGTCGTGCGGTCCTTCTCTAACTCGCGAGGACCGCGTAGCTCGACGAAGAACGTGTCCCACAGGATGAGCTTGCGTTTCCTCATCGCCGCTCCCGATTCTGAGTCAACTCAAACAAGCGGCTCATGCGGGTGCCCAGCGCAATCGCAAGATTCTCCATGCTGTTTAACATGGGATTGCCATTACCCTGCTCGATGTGAATCAGAGTAGAGACGCTAAACTTCGCTCTCTTCGCCAACTCACGACGGGAAAGCTTTGCCTTAAGCCGCTGTTCCTTCACGACGGCTCCGAAGTTCTTCTGCCACCATGCAAACTTTCGCTTGAACGCTTTGGTGCTTCGCAACGACGCTTTACTTCTTGCCACGTTTGCCTTTCCGCCGTCGAGATGGCTCTGGCTTGAGGGTGAAACCCTTCATCTGTGGTATGCGGCTCGTTCGGAAATCTTTGTCGAGGGTGCGGATGCAGCCACGGAGAATGTCTTCCACGAACCTGATCCGCTTGACGCTGGCGTCCCTCGGACCCAGCACTTCAATCATTAACGTGGTGCAAATCACGGGTTTGTTTTTCATCATCCCTCCTTCTCGTGCACGAAGGGATAACTTCGCAGAATTTTTCCGTCCCCGGTTGTCCAGTCTACGAACTCCGGCTCCATCTGAACGAAAGGACGAATGCCAATGTGGATGGCTGTGTTGTCGGTGAATTTGACCGTGATGTTGCGCCAGTCCGACTCATTGGTGACAGTGACCTTTGCCACGGTCTTGCCGACCACTTCAGGGTAGTCATGGATCCGTTGCGGCATAGATATTTCTCTCCTACGCAAAGCAGGCAAGCTTTTTATCCTTTAGGCTGCTTTTTTTTCGCAGCCCAATTTTTCTTCAGGGCCGCGCTGAGTTTCATTTTCTGCTCGGGAGTCCATACCCTTCCGGTCCCGGCCTTGGGTGCAGCGGTCGGTGCCGCTGTGGCCTTGGTGAGCGCCGAGAGCGCGGAATCCAGTTGCTGCACGTAACCCGCCGCTTGGGCGCGCTCCATGTGAATTTGTGCGATCAGTTGATCTAGCGTCATTTTTCTCCTCCATTTCGCCGCGTTGGCGAATGGGTTACCATACCTGCTCTCTCCGAGAAGTAAAGCGAAAAAATATCGCGCCGCGATATAACTCAAAATCATGCGTTTATAACGCTGGGTGTTTTTAGAGAGGCCGTACTTGCGGGGAAAATCCAGCTGACAGGAGCCCATCCTCAGCAGTTTGAATCAGGAGCGCACCGTACGATAAACAGAGCAGGACATTCGCTTGGCACGTGAACGAGGTTAGGCGGAGCCTCGGGCTGCCTCAAATCAGCGCGCACAAGCTTCGCGCTCCAATCGACCCGGTCCAGGGTGCCCGACATGACGTACTTCTTTCCAGCGTCGATTCGTCCGGGCGAAGGGTTCCATCCAATCAGGCCTCGCTCCCGATGCTGGCGTATGGAGATGCGAGAGCGGGAATTCAATACTTTAAACATTATCAATCTCTCGGAGCTGGAGCTTCAGGAACTGACCGAGAACTCCAATGCTGTAGGAATTGGCCGAACAGTAACTGTTAGCCTAGAATTGCACTGTTTATTTCCAGCTGCCTCTTCTGAGAAGCAATGAGCATTCCACAGAATTCAACATGGAGAACGCGATTGGTGGAGCGTGGGTTTCCCGACCGCGCATTCGATATAGAGTTCTGGCAGGAGCAAGGAGATGAGGCAATCTTTGCAGCTGGATGGGAAATGTTGGAATTAGCTGAGGAAATCCGTGGCGTCAAACCGAGGTTGCAGAAACTGTTGTGCCTTTTGAGCGAACTCGAAGTCGAATATTTGATCGTTGGTGGCTTCGCAGTCATGAAGTATGGAGAGCCACGTTACGCGAAAGATCTCGACGTGTGGGTGCGCAATTCAGCAAAGAACCTGGTCCGTGTAGTCGAAGCGCTCGCAAAGTTTGGGATCCCTCTGGATCATGATGGAATCAATGCAGGAACGGAGAAGCAGGTGTTCTATCAGATTGGAGTTGCCCGAGCGCGGATTGACATTCTCACGGAAATTACGGGCGTCGAGTTCTCCGATGCCTGGAGCAAGAGAGTCGCAAGCACTTTCTTCGGTGTATCGGTCCATTTTATTTCCCTGGACGACCTAGTCGCAAACAAACAGGCTTTGGGCCGAAGTGGCGACTTGAAGGACATGAAACGCAATCAGAAAAGCATAAGTTAACAAAATGAGTGACAAGCTCCAAGGCGAACTCTCCCATGCCGCGCAGTACTTGCGCATGAGTACGGAGCACCAACAGTATTCGATCCTAAACCAATCAGCGGCAATCGCTCTTTACGCAGCTGCCCATAAGCTGGGCATCGTGCGATCTTTCGTTGATGAAGGGAAGAGTGGTACGAGCATCAAGGGCCGGGAAGGATTACAGGAACTGCTGTGTGTGGTTGAAGCCGGCAATGCGGACTTCGCTCATGTACTTGTCTATGACGTGAGCCGGTGGGGACGTTTTCCAGATTCGGATGAAGCCGCCCATTACGAGTATCTTTGCAAGCGGGCTGGAATCACAGTTCACTATTGTGCAGAGCAGTTTGAAAATGACAACAGCACTGTTTCCAATCTGCTAAAAGCGTTGAAACGGACGATGGCAGGCGAGTACAGCCGTGAACTGTCAGTGAAAGTGTCTGCTGGACAGCGTCGGCTTGTTGCAATGGGATATTGGCAGGGTGGCTATGGCCCATTTGGAATGCGAAGACAATTGGTCAGCCAAGATGGACGCCCGAAGCAACTTCTTAAGCTGGGGGAATGGAAAAGCATTGATACAGACCGCATTACTCTGGTGCCGGGACCACCGGAGGCAGTGCAGACTATTCAACTCGCCTTCGATTTGTACACGAAAAGAGGCAAGAATCGATACGAGATCGCAGATATCCTGAATCGGCAGGGAAGATTCAGAGGAAAGAAGCCGTGGGATATAGTAATGCTTCGTTGCCTCTTCTCCGATCCTACCTACAAAGGTGCCTACGCATACGGCAAAACTCACGACAAATATAGGGCAGTGCCACGCGAAAAGTGGTTGATTTGTGAGCATGCCTTTCCAGCCATCGTCTCTCACAAGCAGTGGACCCAAGCCTACGAGCGCGTCCTAGGTGAAGTCAGACGTCCCAAAGACGCGGAAATGCTGGAAGGGTTGCGGCAGCTTTGGAAACGAAAAGGGAAACTCAGCAGCAAGATAGTCAATGCCGCGAAAGCCGTTCCTTCGGCTGTGGCTTACGCCAAACATTTTGGCGGAATTAATGAGGCCTACAAGTTAATTGGGTATCCGCTTATTCGTGACCTTTCCTGGGGCCACGCTGTCCGGTTGACTCGACGAATTAACAAAACAATTTGTGACGAGATTTGTGAACGCGTTCGGGAAATTGGTGGAAGCGCCGAGCAGATGCCCCTCTTTGGGATGATTAGGCTTAATGGAAACGTAACCGTAAAGGTGGCTCTCAGGAAGTGTTGGGTGCGAGAGGAAGGCATTGTATGGGTGCTGCCGTTAGGCAAGCACTCCCTCGCTGATGTGCTGATAGTTGGCCGTTTGAAACCTCCAGAACGCGAAATAATGGATTACTTTGTGCTGCCTGCACTTTCGCAACTTCACGGCGGCTTACGTACTCGCGCGACGGAAAGCGTTGACTACCTAGAACTTTATCACTTTCAAACCCTTCAACCTTTTATCGAGACATTTCGGCGATATTCAGTTCGAGAGGTAGCATGACCAAACAAAAGAGAAAGGTGGTACGGGGTATTACGGTTCAGGTGCGAAACTCGCTAGCGTTACCTGAGCGTGCTGCGACAGCTGCGAAACTCCTTTGCACCTTAAACACTGTGTTTGGTGAACTTTTCGCAGATGAGAATTTTGTCACCCTCTTGCAAGCTGAATCTTTAACAACGATTCCGTCACATCTGAGGCAAGTCTTCGATGAAGCCCAAACCAGGCATGAAGTCGCGTAAACAAGACGGTGGTGCGTGCTGGAGGCGATGGCATTGTACCCGGCGAGCGAATTTGCTGCGTCTTTCGGGTGAGCCTCCGCAGAATCTTTGCATCGACCAATTAAACTTGACCGTCTGTTGCCGATATGCTGAATCGCTCTTGAACAATGCGCGAATTGGCAGATACCTAGCGAAGTACCATCCGGGTGCTCGACGCGACTTGCAAGCTCTTGTGGGCGAATTTGAGAACAGTTGCCAAAGCTCGGCACCGCCGGATCGGGGGACCCAATGACCCGCACCCGACACGAGGTACCCGACGATCCCAACTATCGAGACTCCAGAGGAGTGGCCCTTGCTTTGGCCGGACTGTGGGATGAGGCGATTGCGTAATCTGAATCGGGCGCGTGTACTTGCGGTGAGAATGCGGCTGAGAGGAACCCATCCTCAGCAGTTTGAATCAGGAGCGCACCGTACGATAAATGGAGGCGGATTGGGTTTTAGAATTGAGACTGGGCGAGACCTCTTCGATCAGCTCAATCATAGCTCAATGGCCACGCAAGCTGCCTAGCAGATAACCGAGAGCGAAGGCCAGCATCATTCCGGCCATGAAGCATAGCCAGATCGAGACGTACAGCTGCTCCATCTCTTTTAGTTTCGTGCCGAGCCGCTCCATTCCGGGTGGGTTCATTTCGAAATCTAGCACGGTCGCGGCCTCGCCGCTAGCCCGTCGCCATCGCGTTCTGCCCAAAGCCCATCTTTCAGAAAGCTAGGCTTCATTAGAGAGAACGGGAGACGTCGAGCATATAGGCGGGCGGCTTAGCTAATCGATCTTCCTCCTCGGTAGCTTGCATGCAGGAGGGCCCACAAAATGGATGACACCAATGGACGAAAACAGGAAGTACCAGCCGATCAAGAGGACATGCTGAAGAGAGTGGCACAAGCGGCAGCGACGAGGCTGACCCCGATAGAGACACATTCTATCTGTGTACTACTCTCAACGGCGTTTGGCAGAGGCACGTTACAGAGCAGGACATTCGCTTGGCACGTGAACGAGGTCAGGAGGGCACTTGGACTGCCTCAAGTCACGCAAGCTGCAGCGGGTAATCCGACGACGGAAGAGAAAATGCAGATCTTGCGATCCGCCGTAGACAAGCTGGGAGATGACGCGCAGGCCGTGTTGATTCGCATGCTGCTCCTCTCTCCTTTTTATGAGAGGGCAAGTGACGGCAAAACGTAGCTGGAGATGAGAAGAGTTGACGCCAATTGAGCGCGAGACGATCTGGATTCCGCGAAAGTCACCAGGGTTCCTAGGCCGTCGGAAATGCAGTAATTCAGCCCCGGACTAAAACGAATGGCTCCTCAGCTAGGAAAGTCGGCCAGTTGTTTTTGAAGTGCCTGCCTCACACCCCTGCCTGTACTCCGTAGCCTGAAACTGTGGCTTCTCAGGCGCGGCCTTCGCGACGAATGTTTGCCCCGCCTGGAGGGTTTTGACTTCGGAATCCGTCAAAGACGTTAAACGATCCGCCCCTTTCTTCGCGTTCGCTCGCGACGCTCCTCTTCGGCGTCCGCCTGTGAGACACGCCTTCCGTTGTACGTCACGTATTCGAATTTCGAGACGACGCCGAGCAAACCGTAAAACGTGTAGATATTGCTTGCGATTCCGGACGCAAAATCCGCTGCTTGGATGAAATACGAGTTTTCAGAAGTGACCTTTGCTATTCCCCGTTTTGGCTGCATGAAAAGCGGGCCATCAACGGTCAGCTCGCTCAGTACATTCTGTCTCGCTTCTTCGAGCAGTCGAAGCTGTTGGTCATCACCCGCGTCAAAAGCGTGCGTCGGTTGCATCCTGCGCAACATTCTCATTCGGGTCGCTCTCTCCATTGCGAATGGAAAGAAGGGATCGCCACCGCCCGATTCTGTCACAGTATCTAGAACGGGCTGAAACACAGCAGAAGACTTTGCTGTCCACCGCGTAGCCTTGTCCACCAGTGCCCGATTTTCGGAGCCGAACTTATGAACGGGTATGATCGGACTGGTGCCCTTGACATCAAACTCAGGAAATATGAGTTCATCTCGAATGAGCCTGCTGAACTCCAGAACGCGAGCGGCGGGAGAGTCCCGGACGATTGACTCAGCGACGATCTCTGCCATCAATTTTGCCAGCCGCTTTGCCCAAGCCTGTCCGTCCGCCACCGCTCTCTGAAGAAGCACGGGAGCGTGCTTGTCGCGCCAGCTTTCTCGCAGGAGATTCTCCGTTTGATCACGATAGGGACGCGGGTCGACGATGTGGATACGAACGTGGCGTAGCTGCGACCATATCTCGTCCCGGGTGCGAAGCGGCATCGAATTAAACCTTGCGACGACACTCTCCGATTTCAATTCGCCAGGGACGTCCGGAAAGTATTTGAGCAGGTCGTAGTACCAGTTGAGTGAACGTTCTCGAATAACCTGACCTGTAATGGAGACCCGATGCCCTGACGTCATTCGAGAATCAGGGGACGAGTCATCGCTGAAGGACACGGCATCTTCGTCGCCGGAGGCCAGTAACGCGATCTGTAAATCGACTGTCACAGTGTTCAAAGACTGCAATTCGAACGGTTTGCGGGTTTCCCGCCCGCAGTAAGCCGAGAGTGCACCTTGGGCCAATCACCACGGTGCCTAGCAACCAAAATCGATCATATGATATCTTAGTTATTGACATCAGTCTACTGACTCGCCTATGATCAACTCATATGATGGCTCTTTGATAGTTCCGGAAGCCAGCACAGGAGCTCCTGGTGGAAGACTGCTGTACCGAGTTGAAAAAGGAGATCGCTCGGCTGGCGCGACGCAAAGACATGCGCTTTGTGCCCAGATCGCGACATATGCCCTGTCACTGGCAGCCAACAACCGTCACCAATCCAGCGGTGGATCTTCCCTTTTCCGACATCTCAGCTTGGCACTTCATCGCGCAACTGGCGGACGATGGCTGCGAATTCGAGGAAATTGTTTTAGAGCAGCCAAGGGGAGAAAAAGCTTACGTCACTTCTGTGCCGCTAGAGAGAAACCTGCCAAACCTCTACATAAAGATTCAATTAAAAAACGGGAACATCGTGGGACGCAGTTTCCACTACAGCACGGAGTGAACAGACCGTTATGAGAGAACCCATCGCGAACGCCGAGGCGAACTCGACATTGATTAAATGCCCCAGCTGTGGATCCAACAGGGTTAGCACGCATCGCCAGACAGATCTATTTCCTTACGGTTCGGGCAACGCTGCCGTTGAGCTTTCGGCAGTAATTCCGTTTCGTGAGTGTGCTGAGTGCGGCTTCGAGTTTACCGATGCTGAAGCTGAGGATGCCAGACACGAAGCTATTTGTCGCCACCTAGGCGTGATGACGCCAGGGGAAGTAGCTGACGTTCGGCACCACTACGAAATGACCCGCGCTGCGTTTGCCGAAAGAAGTCGAATCGGGGAGGCGTCGCTCGCTCGCTGGGAGACTGGTCAATTGATCCAGAATCCTGCGAATGACAACTATCTGTACCTGCTCAGCTTTAAACAAAACATGGACCGGCTTGAGTGGCGGCGATCGTGTGATCGGTTATCAACCGAAGAACCTACCAATCGACCTACCCTATCTAGATTCAGAGAGGTAGCACAGCAATCCTCCACGCCCCAACAGCGCAATTTTCTACGAGCGAAAAAGGCGACCGCATGTACATAGTCACATTCTATTCCTTCAAAGGTGGCACTGGACGGTCGATGGCACTGGTCAACACGGCTGTCGAACTAGTTAAGAATGGACGTCAGGTACTCATCGTTGACTTCGATCTTGAAGCTCCGGGGCTAGATACATTCAACCTCCCTCGGCCAAAAGCCGCCACGAAGGGGGTTGTGGACTTCGTGCACGAATATCTGCGGACATCTCAAGCACCTGACGTTTCGAGTTTCGTCTACAAGTCACCTGTGGTGACGACCGAAGGCCAGCTGTGGGTCATGCCCGCTGGAATGGCCGATGAGAACTACGACGCACGCTTCAAGTCCATAGACTGGCAAGATCTCTACGAGAACCGGGATGGCTATCTCCTCTTTGAAGACCTCAAACTTCAATGGAAGAAGGTTCTGGAACCTGACTATGTCCTCATCGACTCCAGAACCGGGCACACAGACGTAGCAGGCATTTGCACGCGGCAGTTGCCGGATGCAGTGGCAATGTTCTTCTTTCCCAATGAGCAGAACCGTCGTGGCCTAGAACAGGTTGTGAGTCAAATACGAACCGGAGCTGAAACCGACAACAAAAAACGGGTGAAGCTTCATTTCATCATGTCCAATGTGCCTGACCTTGATGACGAACAGAGTTACCTCGCGAAGAATCTCGCACAATTTGGGGAAAGTCTAGGCTTCGACGAGCTCGATGCGGTGATCCACAACTATCCAAGTCTAGCTTTGTTGACGCAGTCGATTTTCACGCAGGATCGTCCGCGGACCCGCCTCGCGCAGGAATACAGACAACTCACGAAAGCGATTCAGCGCGAGAACATTGAAGATCCCGAAGCGGCCATCGAGTTCCTCGAAGAAATAGCGCCCCGTAATTTTGCTCGCGTGGTTCGTGCTGACAAGCTTGAGAACCGCATTCAGGAAATTAGAAAACACCACTCAACTAACTTTGAAGTGCTGGTGCGCCTGGCAGTATTTCTGCGCCGTGAGAGGCGGTTTGATGAAGCTCTTGCGGCACTTGAAGAAGCAGGCAAGTTGGGTGCTGAGACCTCTGAATTCCTTCTCACTCGCGCCGAATTGAACTCCATCAACGGGAAAAAATCAGCAGCCATCGACGACCTCAATCGCTTCTTGCAAGTTCGTAATGCTCGCTACATGGAGGTTCGGACTGCAACCAGGTTGCTGGCCCAGCTTGACGCAACGTTACTGAGTGAATTGCCTAAATCACCGGCATTTCAAGCTCTCGACGCAGAGGGTCAGTACTACGTGTCGCAAGAGCTATTCTTCTCAAGGAATTCTTTGGCAATCGCTGAAGTCGTCTTGCGTGGTCTCCTGCAACGGTCAGACTTGGCAGACCACCGTCGAGCATTTGTCGATGTGAATCTGTCGCTCGCCTTGATCGGCCAGGGACAATACACAACCGCCATCACAGAGTTAACTCACAATGGAGCACGCAGGTTCGAGGATCTCGACTTGCAAGAGACTTTCAACTTCGCAATGGCGCAATGGGCACAGACCGGCACTCCTCAACGAGCCCTGTTCCATCGCGTTCTAGAACTAGCCCCAACCGAATCCGGTGGGCCAAACTTGCACCAGTGCTTAGCAGTCGCACATTGGGCTGCGGATGACACGGAAAGCGCCCTCACGGAACTTGGAGAAGCACTACAACAGACTGAAGCGAGGCACAGGCCGACATTTAGCTGTTGGTCCTACTTGCAATTGAGTCCGAATGACTTTCAACGTGACGTGTCTGAGATGGAACGTCAACTTGCAAGCGGGGAGCCGCTAGTTCCCCGGTTCTTGGCAGATGCTAGTGGCTATGTTGGACGCGAGGCAGTGCAATGATTGAACCTTCTACGCTTGAAACGCTGGAACGGGAAGTTAAACTGCGTATCCACGAGGATCGCGCTGTACTAGACGAGATGCGTGAAGAAGTGCGTCCGCTTAGGGCAGCAACTTCTCGCATTCAGCCCCGAGCGGCAACCGCAATATCGCTGGTAGGCACCGATGGAGGGAATAATCAGCTCCGTTTTGATCCGTTTCACATTCAGCTCATACGAGTTGTCGACTCGAGCAAGAACGAATACTGCCTTGAAGTGATCACACCACGCACGGCAATTGCTGAACTGAGCCTCAGACACATAGCGGCGGACGGTGAGCCACGAACCGCATTGGGGCGCATGATGCATTTCCTCGGCATTAGAAGTCTGACGCAACTGTCGGGTGTTTTCGCAGCGAGGCCCGGTGAGCTCAGTAGCAGTTGGATGAACGTTTATCGCGAGATGACAGAGTGGGCGGTGCTTTTTGATCTTGTAAGGACGAAGGACTTTGGAACAGACACTGTCATAGTGCGCGATGGTTTTCTTCGGGCGAAGATGTTCTCCGGGGACTTATTCGGGAGGCTTCGGAAGGGTTTGGAAGAGGCGATTGAGCGTCAATTCCTAAACAGCCGACGGCGAATCTACGTGTGCGGCATTGCGAAGTCCAGCGGTATCCTCCAGACATATCGCATAGCAATGGCTCTGGAGGGTGTCCTGAGAACCACATACCCGTGCTTTGTGGATGTTCCGCGGGTCATGGAGGAGCGAGTCTACGTGTGGGACGAATGGGCGAAACGAGATGACAAATTCGTTGCGGGGAAGATGTTCCTCGTCAAGTTTGGCAAAGGTGCGCATGATCCGATTTGGGCTATAGACATCTTCCTGAAGCAAAAGTCAGAGGCTCAGACGATTCTCGGTTACTTGCTAGAGGACGCAAAGGACGGTTTCCCGATTCCTCTCTACCCTCAATGTTTGCAAAAAGCCCATGAGAACGCCGCTCTAGTTGACTTCGACATGGAGCTCCTAGAAGACCAAATCAGCAGCGCTTTGCGTTCTGACCTCGGCGAGAAGAAATGGATTATAGACGAGCTTCAGTTGCAAGAGGCTGATCCTGCCTCGCGGAGGTATGCCTAATGGTCGAACTGTTTCCCAAAGACGAGGTTGTCGGGGTATTTCGTGGATTTCGTGAAGGCGGACTCGAATTTCACGCTGACCTGACGCTTCCCTATCGTCCCAAGCTTCACAACGTTCCGATGCACGGACAGTTTCTCCTTGTGCAACTCGAGAATCCAGAGGAGGCGGTTCTGGGAAGGATTTGTTCCCTGTCTGCGGAAGGTCGATTAGCTAGCAGTGCCGGGGAGCAGTACAGCATCCGAGCCGTTTCCGAGGGGCGGCAAGTTCCCGATCATTTGCGCGAAGAATACTTGCGATACAAGGTGAACATTCGCGTCTTGGGCGTACTCAGATCTGAGGACGGAAATGTACGATTTGCGCCATCGCATCGTCGCCTTCCTCATGTTGGCAGCCCCGTTGCGTTTCCTTCCGATGAGGTACTTCGTAGACTCGTTGGGCACTATAACGACGGGGCAGATCTTGGATTCTTTGCGTTAGGGGAATACATCTATGCGGGCACAGACGCTAGAGCTTCGGTCGAAGACTGGGCACAGATCAAGTCACTTTGCGCTACGGTACGATTCCCTATCAAGCACCTTGTGTCTAGAAGAACGTTTGTCTTTGCCCGCGCTGGCTATGGCAAATCTAATCTGAATAAGCTTTTGTTCAGTACCCTATACTCATCAGATTGCACGACCACCAAGCGAGGGCGAGAAGTCCCGGTTGGGACTGTAATCTTCGATCCTGATGGAGAATATTTCTGGCCTGACGACAAAGGCAATCCAGGACTTTGTGACGTCCCGACGCTGCAAGATCGCATTGTTGTCTTCACATCGCGAGAGGCACCAAGTCCTTTCTATGGTTCGTTCGTGGCTGGAGGCATCAAGCTTGACATCCGTCGCCTTAGGCCCGCCGACGTGCTCAGCATCGCGTTGTCTCCCGACCGCCAGGATCAGCAAAACGTCCGGAAGTTGCGGTCACTCAACCCAACAGATTGGGCCAGTCTCGTTGACATAATCAACCGAGAAGGAAACCTCGCCGATCTAGAAGAGGTCCGGCGTCTAGTCAAATTGGATGAAAAGCAGGGAGACGTGGAAGCGTTTGCTGCAAGAGCAAACATGACCGCCATCGTTAAGATGCTTCACGACCCAGCCAGTCAGCTTATGGACTTGTTGCTTGAGGCGCTATCAGCGGGCAAGCTGTGCGTCGTTGACATATCCCAACTACGTGGTGGTCCGTCTCTGATCCTTTCTGGACTAATCCTGCGGAAAATATTTGATCACAATCAGGATGAGTTTACAAAAGCTGATTCGCGAACAATTCCCACCATTGCTGTGATCGAAGAGGCGCAGTCAGTTCTAAACGAGAAAGCCGCGGCTTCAGCCCCTTATGTGGAGTGGGTTAAAGAAGGGAGGAAATACGATCTTGGTGCCGTGATGATTACGCAGCAGCCGGGGAGCATTCCCACCGAGATCCTCAGCCAGGGTGATAACTGGTTTATCTTCCATCTGCTTTCCGCGTCCGATCTGGCAAACGTTCAACGGGCCAATGCCCATTTCAGCGAGGACATCCTCAGTTCACTCTTAAACGAACCCATTCCGGGGCAGGGCATATTTTGGAGTGGCGTTAGCGGTATGTCGTTTCCAATTTCCGTCCGTGTTCTATCCTTTGGCCGGTTGTACAGAACACTCGATCCGAAATATGACAGGACGGCAGTCAAGACGTTCGCCTCGGAACTGCGAAACAAGTACAAGGCAGAACTGGAAACTCCCATTCCCGGAGTCCTGGTAAGCGAGCGCGAACCAGTACCGTCAGCGCAGTCTGATCCTTTTAGATCGTTTCAGAAGCAAGCTATTCAGGCTGTCGCCCAAAATGAGTCTTTCCGAGAAAGCATCGAAGGTGCTGGCATCCCCTGGGGAGTTGTGATTGGGATGCTAAAAGAATCGTTACCCTCGACTCTGACTGATCGCGACTCCATCGCTTATAACTTAGTACCGGTAGCAATGAACGAAATCATCGGTCCAAAGGACGAGGCCTGGACTACTCAGAGGAAAGGCCCCAAATCCACGCTCTTCATTGTGAAAGCAAAAGCAAAATCCTAACAGTCCAGGCGAGCGTAAAAATCGTATTCTTCGCGTGGAAAACGCTGCATATCACCAAATTGCGACGCCTGCCGACGTCCATTCAAAGCGTTACCCGCCGGTTTCACGGTAGCCAGTCGCCAGCCGCTTTCAGCGAAAGAATTCTTGGCTATTTCCAAGCAGTCGTGTTTTCGGTCGTGGATACCTCCGAAACGACAGATCAAGCGTGCGCCAGGCTCACACATCACTGCAGTGTTCTTCCAGACTTTTGTCAGTTGCTCAGTGAAGGCCTCTGGCGAGGAGTGCTCGAAATCAGCGGTACGGGATGCGTAATCGACAAAACTAGGTCCACCGAGGAACCAATTGCGCAACCACTGATCTGGCAAATACGTCCTCATACCGTAATAAGGAGGTGAAGTCACGACCCAAGAAAACAGCCCTTTTAACTCGGCGGGTGGCTTCTGACGACTATCTCGAACGAGCGCACTTCCGATGCCACCCGGTATTGGAGAAAAAAGATATCGTTCCGCACGACGGAAAATTACTCCCAACACATCGACTATTGGAGGTGAAAGCTTTCGCTTCCTCCAGAACTTGATAGCATATGCAGGCTTAGGCGCAAACGTCCGGGGACATTGATTCAAACAGTATGAAGGTAGTCGTTTGCAGCGCGGTCCGTGCAAAGCACCGAGAACAATCGCCGTGAGCATTTGCCTTTCTGGCCCGCTGTTGTCCCGAATAATCTCCTCCCGTATACGGCACAGCTGTATCAACGTGGTCGTGCTGAAGGCCCACTCCCAGAATGGATTATTCGGTATATCTACCGGATCGGGGGCATCATTCAGAATCGATTCCGCGCACTTCACTACCTTTTCGAAGCTGGTATTAGCGAGTTTCGCAGAGGCGATGGCGGCAGCCACCGGACTGCTGTCAAACCCAATGGAGGGCAATCCTTTGAGCCGAGCAGCAAAGTTGGTTGTGCCCCGCCCGCAAAACGGATCGAATACCCAGGATGTAGATTTCGGTGCGTCCGGTAATACCCGCAAGGGAAAGTCCAAAGGATACATCGTAAAGTAGGGGCAGACCGCATTGAGTTGGGTATTCATCTGACTGCTCATTTTCTCCCACCTCCCGGCTCCGGGACAATCTGAAAGATGCAAAGCTCCAATAATTCTGCTGCTTGGAAAGCCCGCAGACACCGAAAAACTGAGGCTCCAGATAGTTGATGTCGTAGCGTCCCGTGCCGGGACAAGATCGCTTCTCCCCCTATGAGTTCACTCAATTCACAGGAGAAAAGCGCTGAAGAATCAACCAGTAGACGCAAAGAAGGGCAGCAGCGAATGACAAACGATACACAGTCGGCTCCACTGAAAACGGTCAAGCGTCGATTCCTCAAGGACGTGATCGCCTTTTTTGTATTTACCCATAAGTCGCCCAAACAAAACGTCAATCGCAGCGGCCTCCTAAAGCGTGACCGCAAACGTCGAACCATAAACTGGGTTGCTGGGTAAAGTAAAGGTCAGATTTTTCGCCGTTTCCGGCACCGTGCGAATGTCCCTTTCTCGGCGCGCAATTTTACTTGGTGATTTCTGCGGTGGCCGTTGAGTTCACGGCATTTGACAGGGATATGATCGCCATTAATCGGCACCGGAGCCGGCGAAGGGCGTCTGGTTCTGTGAGGGCGACTATTGTCACCACAGACTAGGATCGTGCCTCTCAGCCTATGACCCGCAGGGCCAGTGGTTTTACTTCTCAGGCTGAATTCTCACGACCGATGCGGCTGCACCTTACAAGGAACTATTCCATTCACGCTTTAGAGCCGATCCTGAGGGAGACGTAGGTTTTAAACTTGATGCCTCAGAATGCGAGAGTTCGTCGCGGTAGCGGTTTACCGGCGGATCCGGATAAGCCTGAAATCTTTATAGGCTTGGTAGGTGCCGTAGGAACTGAACTTGAACGCGTCGGAAGCATCATAAGCCAATCCCTTGAGAAATTTGGCTACTCCACTTCATCTATTCGGCTAGCTAGCCTCTTGCGTGCCCTACCTCGGTACAAGAAGCTACCAACAAGGAACATCGACGAGTACATCGATTCACATATGACGGCGGGTGACGATTTCAGACGCCTCTGCAACCGCGCGGATGCTGTTGCACTCCTTGGTGTCGGAGAGATTATTGAGGAAAGGAACGAAGCCGGGAAACAGTTTGGGGAAGTGATTAGTGCGCGTGCATATATTTTTCGCTCGTTGAAGAATCCGGAGGAAGTGAGAACGCTTCGCGAAATCTACTGGTGCTTCTTTTTATCTTGTCGCGGCATATTCCAGTTATTATGCACGACGCGCTCACCTTGCCAGGCGAATTGCGGAATCTCGCAACAAGTTCCCACCCGAACGACACTTCCCGATTACGGACTACCTGATGCTTCGGGATCAAGAAGAATTAGGTTTCAGTCACGGGCAGCACACACGAGACACATTTCATCGTGCAGATGTATTTGTAGATATGAGTGATAGGACCGCCTTACGGGCCAACCTAAACCGGTTTATTGAATTGTCATTTGGAAACACTTTTCAAACACCGACGAGAGCAGAGTATGCAATGTTTCACGCTCAGGCTGCAGCTCTCAGATCGGCGGAGCTTGGACGACAGGTCGGGGCTGCCATATCAACAGAGGAAGGCGATATTGTGGCTGTTGGCACGAATGAAGTACCAAAAGCAGGGGGTGGACTCTACTGGTGCGATGATCGCCCGGACAGACGAGAGTTCCGAGAGGGCTTTGATTCAAATGACGAACACAAACGACACCTCATCGGGGAGATGATCGGCTATCTGAAACAGGCTGGCTGGTTCAATCGACAAAGATCGAGGTTGAGTTTGGATGAGCTAGTATCCTCGGCGTTGGCTCCAACGAATCCAGTCATCCCAAAAGATTCGAAAGTCCGGAATTTGATTGAATATGGACGTGCGGTACACGCCGAGATGGCAGCCCTGACCGACGCTGCGAGACGCGGAGTGTCGGTTTCAAGGTGCCGAATGTACGTAACAGCATTCCCTTGTCATTTATGCGCCCGACAAATCGTAGCAGCCGGGATAAAGCGTCTGTTTTATATTGAACCATATGCAAAAAGTCTTGCCGCCGAGCTGTACCCCGATTCAATTTCCGTGGACGGGGCAGAACGAACATTGCAGCAGATCCCTTTCGACCCTTTTGGTGGAATTGCTCCGCGACAATACATGAATCTTTTTTTGGCAGGGAAGAGAAAGACTGAAAGCGGTGAAGCACTGCTGTTTCGACCAAATCTGGCTCGGCTCCGATACCACGATTTGCACAGGGCCTACCTTGAAAATGAAGACCAAATGATTAAGAATCTGGGCGATGAGTTCAAACGAAAGAAACTACTTCTAGCGAAGGCGTTACCGTGGAGGTCAAATGCGATCAGAGGATTGGCTGCTCAAGGTGGTAAGCGAAGCAAGCGAAAGGGTTGACAAGTGGCCGCAGTGGAAACGCGCAAACGATTCGGAGGCAGTGAAATGCCCGTCGAGCGAGAATCGGGAAATCTCTCAAACACCGAAAACCAGATCCGAGTAGTCTCCGGTGTGCGCGTGTCGTATTGTTGAGGTCGGAGGTCATTCTGCGTTCGACTCTCCAATCGGTACCCGCATATCCGGCTATACAGTGAGCGTCGATAATCCGGGCATTTTAAGTGTCCGTCACTCTGCTGACCTCTCAACCAAGCTATCTCCCCCCGCAGCTAGCGGAGCATAGCGCAGCTTTCAATACACTCACATTGAGCTACGTGGAGCGCCTCAACCTCAAGTACTACGGGCAAGGCACTGCCTCGCTGACGTTCGGACCTCGTTTTTGCTGACAAAGACAACGGTCCACGGCGGCGGGCGGAGGTTACCTTCTTTGGAGCGAGTTCACCATCGAAACTTGCATCAAGGTTTTTAGGACATATCCTTTGCTGATCGCAATATCCGCTGATAAGCTAACGAGCGGATATTACATGTGGAGGCGGATCGTTTGGAACGGACCTTTGGAGCAATTGTGAGGGAGGCGAGGATCAAGGCGGGTAAAACGCAGCGTCAATTGGCAGAGCACGTAAAGAAAGAGGACGGCGCGGCAATCACGCCCCAGTATTTGAATGACATTGAGTTTGACCGTAGGACCCCCTCGGAATTTGTGACCCAGCAAATCGCGAAGGCTCTGGATTTGGAGGCTGATCGCTTGATGTTCATAGGGGGGTCGCTGCCGCAGGACATTGTGAAGGAGATCATTAAGAAGGGGCTCTCGAACGAGGAGGCGAAGAAGATTGGCGAGCTGTTCAGGAGGAAACCCAAATGAGGGTCAAATGGATCCCTGATCCTACGGGCCGTTTCCCCCGAAGGCCGCACTATGAACCCGGTGTGCTGGATGAGGAGTGCGAGCGGGTGTCTGAAGAGCTTCTACTAAAGCGTTGGGGTGTAGTGGCATATCCGATCTCAACGGATGATCTTCTTTTTGCTCTTGACGAGCAGGCAAGCGTCGATCACTACGCCGAACTTGATGCGGACCCGTCTTTGGAGGTTTGGGGTATAACGAAGTTCCTGAAGGACGGAAAGCCAGAAGTCCGCATCAACCGACGCCTCTCTGAGAACCCGCGTTTGGAGAATCCCTATCGAACGACCATCACTCACGAATTCGCTCATGTCCGATTTCACGGGTTTCTCTTCGCGATGATCGAGCAAACGTTGAACCTGTTTGAAGACGATGGGCGGAGTAGCCAGACCTGCAATCGGCAGCAGGTAGAATCGTCGGCACCGTATGACTGGATTGAATGGCAGGCCTCGTACTGTTCTGGAGCGATTCTAATGCCTGCTGGTGCGGTGCGGAAATTGGTTACGGCGTTTCTGCGCGACCGATCAGTGCCAGTCGCCAAACTTCGCGCTTCGAGCCGGTACGGCGAGGCACTCGTGGAAGACGTGATGGCTCAATTCAAGGTTTCGTCTTTAGCGGCGAAAGTCCGGCTCTCTAAACTTGGCTTTTTGACGGATTCGGAAGTCGCACAACCGAGCCTCTTGACGTAGAGTTTTTTTTGTTGTTAAACTACGCTTGCAAGCTGATCGGCTTGCAGGTAAGATGTCCACAAGGAGCAAAGGAGAAACCAATGAGCGTCCGAGCAGCGATATTCGTAGCCAGCCTAGTCGTAGCGACAGCAGCCATTCCATGGGCCCAGGACAAAGCGGTCGTCGGAATGGAGAAATCGGGACCATTCAAACCCGGCGGTCCCATCGTTTTTCAAGTGAAGCTCAACGAGCCTCTACCAAAGGGGGCACGCTTCGATTTTCGGATTTCGCCGGTTTCTGCAGACGAGGAAATTGCACTTGGCTTAGGCGAATCGGTTGATGCGTCACAGAGAGCTTTCCGGGTTTCAGGCACGTTGCCCGAGGGTGCGTTACCGGGCGAGTGGCACATAAACGTGATTTACCTATTTCTTCCAGGCAGTGGATGGACCCACACCACAATTGCTCCGAACGATCTGAAGTTTCAAGTCGAAGGCAAACCCTATCCCATCCCTACGAAAGCCGAAGTCACGGTGGGGCATTGAAAATACGAGGACATAACGTGAGAAAAAGCGAGAGTAAATTCGTGCTGGGGCTGTTCTAGGGGGAGATTCGATGAAACAGGACCGCGACGCTGGGCTGGATGAACGCTGTCGTGACGAAAACGGCACCATCCGCAGAAAGAGATCTGACACTCGCATTTCAACTCTGCGCCGACAGTATGGCGAAGACTTCGCAGCCGACATTCGGAGCGACGCAACGCTCGGAACCGTTCTTGATAGGGCTGGCGTCGAATCGCTAAGCGAGTATCTCAGAACGCGAACAAAGTAGCTTCAGAACGGTCTTAGGTTAAGAAGGAGAGGCAAATGGCAGATTGCGAAGTCAAATGCATTACAAAACCGAACCCCCAGAGTGCGCATGAGCACATCACGCACATCGGCAATCCTTACGCTAACCCGCCCTGGAAATGGCCTCGCGAACAAGTGATTGCCAGCATTGACGCGCGCACGAACACCTTTTACGCGGTTGATCCGAGGACCGGCAAACGCTCGGATGTCGGCGTTGTAAGATCTCCCGGCCGTGCACCCTACCTTCGCACCCATGCGGACGGTGATTGGAACAACAATCTTCTTTCGTTGCCGCAGTGCCCATAAGCGGTGCAAGAGATGTGGGAGTTACGGTCCTCGCTGAAGGCTGCGGGCCGTTCGCTATGATGATTGTGCTGGTGTGACGGAATCTGGAGGCGTCGGATGGCAAATCGCAAGACTCATCGGCGGGCGGGTCGGGTTTCCGGTGCCGTTTACGCAGCGCATCGTGCAAAGGGCCAAAGCGTCGGAAAGGTTCTAGTTGAGACGGCCAGTGGCGCAGCCGGAGGAGATGTGGGTGCGCTGGTAGCAGATTGGCTTGAACCCGCGACCTCCTCATGGCATCGAGGCACCGCGCACAGTTGTGCTGCTGGCACGGTGATCCTTTCCTTGGGCGAAGTGCTTGCCGACGTAGAAAAGTATTGTCGCCAGCAAGCCGACTTGAAGGCTGCGGAGCGGGCGACCTTACAGGCGACTCAAGACCCCACGCACCCAAACTTGTTCGTCGCCGCGCCAAATAGCTCCCTTACTCAGTTGTGGCTGAGCATCTGTGAACTGCTCTGGCGTGCTGCCGCAGGGTTTGTCAACGGACTAACGGCGGGCTACATGTCGCATCTGGTGCTTGACGCTGGCACGCCGCGCTCAATTCCGCTGCTGACGAATGGATTCTAATCGCTGATGAACTGAAACTTTGTTCTCAGGGTCTCAAGGTCTTCGTCGCTAAGTTTGAACCATTCCCCCGGTGTGTCGTCCACTCTGCAAATCTTCGCTTGGAAAAGGACGTGCAGCTGTTCGGCCAACTGCTTACCCTCGTCCGTTTCGCACCACAGAATTACATCCAGTTTGAACGGATAGACGTGGCTTCCGATGCCGTTACGCAGCGAAGCACCATATCCGAATTTGTAGCAGCCCAGAGCCGAAGAACCCACCAAGTAAGCACCACAACAATTCGCCAAATGTCGCACTTGATCGCGCAAGGTTAGAGTGCCGTTCATAATGCGGCGCGCTCTGGCCTGAACCGCACCCTTTATGTACCCGAGATGTTGTTCCGCCGCTACTCTAAAAAAGCTATCGTTGTTCACGAGGGAGATCTCCTCCCAAAATGGTAGATCACGGTCGTTCAATTCAGGACGTTACGAACGGACGATGGCCTAAAGTAACGAGAGAAAAGCCAGCGGGAGAGCACGACGCAAGTCGGAACGTAAACACCTCTCTCAACCCCGCCGCCCGCTGGTTCACTCCAGAGGTTTACGGCTACTAAGGGACCACCGCTTATGGACTGGTTTACTTCCGCCAAGAGACGCGGTATAACGGCTACCGGGCGGCTACCTTTTTGGCTGTTTGGAGAGCCGTCACGAATCCCAATAGCACTGGGAAAATTAACAGTGAGCCGATACGCGATCTTTTAGGAGCAACGATTTAGCCAGTCTCGTTGGGAATTTGGGTACGGCGGTGTAGAATCCCTCCCTCTCCGCCAGCTGTTCTAAATCCCGTAGTCACAATTGTGTTACCTCACACTTTCTGTTCCGTAGTTCACATCAAGTGCTTTCTCTCAATACCCGAGAGGTGCATATTAGGTGCATAGTCGAGTGATCGCTCAAGTTGCTGCATCGCCGCGGCCACTTCGGAGTCTGCGGGTTTGATATAGCAGTTTTGCGTGACCGCCACGTTGGCATGCCGCAAGATCCTCTGGATGGTTTTGTCGGAATGCTTCTGGAACTGCCGGAGGGACTTATCTCGGATTGGATTTTGGCACGAGCAAACACGGCTGTGTCCTACGTTGATCGCAGTTGGGGTTCAGCGGAGATGTTCGTTCATGGCTACTGCGCCGCTGGCACCGTTGGCATCGCGAACTCATGGGGAGGCGTGGCCGTCATGAGTTCACTGATGAAGTAGTCCCATCGCCGCCGCATCATGTAAGCACTTGCGGGTCCGTATCCATGGTGCCCCTGGGGGAAGATTACCAGTGCGAAATCCTTATTAGCCTTTTCCAGCGCATCGATCAGGAGCATCGTGGTCGATACCGGCACATTGTCGTCCAACATGCCATGGGCCAGCATCAGCTTTCCCTTCAGATTGCCGGCGTAGCGCGCATTCGCCTGCGAATCATAGTTGGTTGATCCGTCCGGGTTCGTTTGCAGCAAGCCGACCCACTTCTCATCCCAATCGTCCTCATAATTCCGGTTCTCGTGGTTGCCGCTCTCGGCGATGCCAACCTTGACAAAGTCTGGGTAGCGAAGCATGACCGTAACCGTTGCGTTGCCACCGCCCGAGTGCCCCCACATGCCGATACGGTCAAGGTCTATCCAGGAAAGTCGCTGGGCAAGTTCACGTATGCCGCTGATCTGGTCCGGGATGGAATTAATGCCAATATCATTGAGGTACTCGTCCTGGAAAGCCTTGGATCGCTTGGGATTCCCCATGCCTTCAATCTGGACCACGGCGAAGCCAAGCTGCGCGAGCGCATTGCTGTCAACCCGGGAAGCTTGAAATCCGTGTGTTCCGAAGGACCCGCCCTGCGGTCCGGGATAGATGAAATCGATGACCGCGTACTTCTGCGAGGGGTTAAGGTTGGCGGGACGGAAGAGAAGCCCGTAGACATCGGTGTTACCGTCATGTCCTTTCACGTGAAAGGTTTCGGGTGCGATCCATCCCGCAGCTTTCAGGCGTGTGATATCGCCGTGTGCCAACTCTTCGATCATCTGACCGGAGCCATCGCGCAACAACATAACCTGGGGCTTCTGCGGCGTGGAGTAAATATCGACAATGAATTTTCCGTCGCTGGATACGGTGGCCACGTGATCGGCGTCCTCTGCCGTAAGCAGCTTCAGGTGCTTACCGTCCAGGTTTGCACTATATACGCGCCGGTAATAGGGATCTTCAGATGGCTCATGACCCGTGCCGGTCAGGATCATCTCGCCCGTCTGCTGGTCCACGTAGAGGATCTCATCGACGTTCCAGTCGCCCTGGGTAATCGCATGCTTCAACTTTCCTGTGCCTGCGTCGTACAGATACAGGTTTCCCCAGTTTTCGCGTTGTGAGAACCAGAGAATTTCATTTCGCGCGGAGAGATAGCGCCAGTTCACATGCTCATAGCCGCTTTGGAAGAAGGTTGGCGCCGTCTCTGAGAACACATCACGAACAGCGCCGGTGGCATCCGCGATGCGCACGGTTTCCATTTTGTGATCGCGCGAGGTAGAAACAAACGCCAGCGTCTTTCCATCCGCGGCCCACTGCATGTCCTCCCATCCCCCGCGGCAGACCAGGTTGTCGCACAAACTGGAGCGGTGCTGATCCGGCGGCATCTTGAGCCGCGTTACCTTCGCTCTGTCCACGTCGATGATTACGCGCTCGATCATGGTCACGTCCTTATCGCCGACCAGCGGGTACTTCCACGTTTCCAGGTGAGGATGTCCGATGCGGGAGCTGACCGTATACATCTCGCCTGTCTTGCGCTGATCCTGTTGAAAGGTCGCGAGCATCTTCGAATCCGGTGACCACACAACGATTGCGTGTTCGCTATGGATCCAACCTGCATTGTCCGTCGCATACCCGTAATCCTTCACGCCATCCGTGGTGAGTTGCCTTTCGGCCCCGGTAGCGATCTCGCGTACCCACAGGTTCCAATCGCGGAGGAAAACCGCCCGCCTTCCATCTGGAGAGAAATCGGCAAGGGAGGCGTCATTCAGGCTCGGCTTTGGCGTGCCGGCAGGGCCGGACAGCTCCAGTGAGCAGTGATACTCAACCTCAAGCGTACATGTGTATCGGTTTCCACGTATCGTTATTCTTGCGCTCCGGTCATTGTCGAGCAGATCAAACTGCTCGGGTCGGATGCGCTTCGGATCCGTCTGTTCCAGTCCAGCCGTGTGCAGTGCCGCGGCCATGCGGAGCGAGTCGTACGCGGCGGACTTGGTTCGCCTCGCTGCATCCGCGACCATGAGAGTCGGCAACCCGTTTTCACTGTCGAGGTACCAGAAGCGATCGCTGCCGATGAAGGTGGAGCGTGTTATCGCGTGATCGACCAGAGAAATGGTGCCTGCATTCAGCAGATTGGCGGCGCGGCTGTAGTCATCGGACGTGTAGATGCGGCCGGTTTGCGCCCGCGAGGATAGGCCGATCGCTGTCAATGCGAACATTGTGGCGACCCGAATCACATTCGAGGCCAGAATTTCCTTTTTGACTCCAAGAGCGGTTGCCATTGTTCTCCCCATCCCTGGTAGTGTCAATGGTAGTGTCAATGTGAAACAATTTTTCATCCCGCATTGCTCCCCTACGGTACAAGATTCCGAACCAGCACAGCCGAGATTTTAAGAATCACTCTGAGCCTGCTTTTGCGCCGGGTAGGTCTTCTCAAGAATGCGATTCGTCCTGTGTGATGTGCCTCATGCTCGCAGACATGGAACCGTTAGAGGAGAAAATCGCTGGCGTGAGAATCGCTTTCGCCTGCTGCCACGCCAGTCTCCTGCAGTACTGATATCTGTTGAGCAGACAGAAAGATACATCCAAACAAATGACCTGGCTATGTCAAATTTGACGGAATGGATGTCGATAAATCGCCTTATCACTCATTGACTTGGGGGTTCTGAGTGCTAAGGCCTGATTTCGAAACCAATCAGTTGCTGTTCAGGCGGCTAGTCCGGTAGTTCGATTCGGTGAGTTGCAGCGAGCGTGCCCGGGACGACATCTCTGTTTGTTCTGCACGCGGATCCGACTGAGCGCAGCTTCGCCACAGGAAAAACCGCTGCTGTGCGGCAAATAGGCAACACTCTCTTAAGAAGCAACCGCTATGGCGACTTGTGCTTCGGCGTCTTCGCGTTAAGCATCGAGATCAAGCCCTCTGCTGCGGGAGGGACATGCGTCTCGTGAGCAATCACAATATCCTTCGCTGAGATTTTCTCTCCGTAGATTCTCTTGTTTGCGTCGTTGTCAGGTCGGATCGTCGAACCCTCCAGCGAAATGCCTGCAAATAGGCCGCGCGCGCGGGAATAGCTCAATATTTCGGCCCGCATTGAAACATCGGTTTCTGCCGTCGCGTTACGACCGACTGGTCCTGCTGCTACTGACGCGTCTGCACCGAGCTTGACTTTGCTGCTCAAGATTCCATTCGCGCCGCGGTCATTCATCACGAGAAGGACGAAGTCAGTCGCTTGCCCGCCGATCTGAAAGCCTACGCTGCCACCCTCAAGGGCCATCATTGAGGGCGCGCCCCAGGAACCGTTGAAATTTTCGCCCCTGCGGCAAGTCATCGCACCGCGGCCATAACTACCACCGACCACAAACGCGGCCTTGAGGACTGATGGAAAAACAACCACACAGTCGGCTTTATCGAGGAGATCTTGAGGAATGTCGTCGGGAATATTCAGAATCTCTGTCAGCACCGTGCCGGCATTCCTTAGACGATCCTCGTCCTTTTCTTTGTCGTCTGCCCAACTGGTGATTGCAAGCAACAATGCGCTCATCGCGCAGACTAATATCTTTTTCTTCATGACAGTCTCCTACAACGGATATAGTTGCGGTAACCTCTGCTTTGGTTGGCGGGTTTCTTGTGACATTATCTCACCTCACGATGCACGGCCTGTATTCTCCCACATGAAACCGTCAATTGGCGAAATATCCCCCATTTCACTCATTGACCGTAGGGGTCTGACGCACACTACTGCAGAGCCAATCGTTCCAGAGTTGAAGGGGCGCGGCGTCAAAGCCAACTACTTCGACACTGAAACCGGGTACGAGTACTGGATTTCAGGTCCGCGTCGTGATGGACTGGACCGTCTCTAGGGGAAGAGTGCGCTAATCGTGGAAATCGATGACGATGTTCAGGTCCGCTGACCGACAAGAATTTGTGGACGCGGTGCGAGTGCAATTCCGTGTTGCCGGGTTATCATCTGGAGCAATGACACCCTACCCTCCCCGAGGTGACGAGCGTGACCAATATTCGTGTCTTCGTGTTCGCAATCCTGCTGTTGACTGTGGGCGGTACTCTGGTGAGCCTCAACGGCTGTGGCGGCACCCATGGTAGTACGACTCCACCACCACCGCCGGGCAAGATTCAGCACGTGGTGGTGATTTTTCAGGAGAATCGCACCCCGGATAATCTGTTCCAGGATCCGGTGTTAATCGGCCGAAACGCGGACATTGCCCAAAGCGGAAAAGACTCGACCGGCAACACCATCCAGTTGAAGAAGATCAATCTCGCCGTAGACTACGACCCCAACCACAATCACAATGCGTTCAAACGGATGTGCGACCTGAGTTCGAGCGGGCAATGTCAGATGGATGGGGCGGACCTCATTGACGTTGGATGCAATCCGGGCGCGACGGACTGCCCCGCGCCAGACTTGCAGTTTGGCTATGTGGACCCGACTCAGGTACAACCCTACTTCCAGTTGGCCGAGCAGTACACATTCGCAGACCGCATGTTTCAGACCAACCAGGGGCCGAGCTTTCCGGCGCATCAGTTCATCATTTCCGGGACGTCGGCTCCAACCGCGGGGAGCAACCTGTTTGCCTCGGAAAATCCGAACGCGAGCGGTCCGCCAGACGCGGGGTGCGACGCGCCCGTGGGATCCACGGTTAAGCTGATCGATCCGACCGGCAGCGAAACTTCCAACGCCGCCATTTATCCGTGCCTTGAACATCCAACGCTGACCGACCTGCTCGAAGCGAAGAGCGACACCTGGCGGTACTACACTTCCTCTGGTTACGCGGGCGGCTCGGGCTTGGGGCTCTGGGTAGGTCCGGAGGCGGTCCAGCACATCTGCGGACAGCTGACCTCCAGTGGCACCTGCGGAGGATCGGATTTCACTAGCCATGTGATCCTGAATCAGACGCAGATCCTTACCGACATTACCAATAACCAACTGCCAGACGTGAGCTGGGTGATTCCGGCTGGTCAGGCGTCGGATCACGCAGGGGATCTTACCGGCTTTCAGGGGCCATCGTGGGTGGTATCGGTGGTGAACGCGATTGGCAACAGTTCCTATTGGGGGAACACGGCGATCTTCATTACATGGGACGATTGGGGAGGTTGGTTCGATCACGTTGCACCTCCGCAGGTGCTGGTGGATTGCACCCAGTGGGGATGCGGCTATGTGTATGGCTTTCGGGTGCCGCTGATTGTGGTATCGCCCTATGCGAAAGCACAATACATTTCGCATGCGCAGCATGATTTCGGCAGCATATTGAAGTTCATCGAAGGCACGTTCAGCCTCCCTTCGCTCGGTTACGCGGACGCGGCAGCGGATGACCTTTCCGATTGCTTCGACTTCAATCAGACTCCGTTGACGTTTCAGACGATCGCTGCGCCTTTGGATGCACAGTACTTTCTGAATGACAAAACGCCGCCGACGGACCCGGACGATGACTGAGGGAAGGCTGACGATATATGCGCCAGGTCCTCTCCGCTGGAATGTGATTCTTGTCAGCAGCGGTAAAACGGGGCATGCGAATTGGACCCCGTTACCTGTCGCAAAATCTCTGTTACGCTCAAAATGTCTCGGGCGGGTTTTGAGCGCTATCGCTGGTGAAGTTGCGGTTTATAGCGTCGCCCCTTTTCTTGGCGGCGTGTTCAGGGGCACATTTTGGAAATCATGGTGCTCGCCGCTTGCCTTTTTTTGCTTGCTTCAGAGCCGGCCCCTTCATGTGCCGATTGTCCCTATGAGCGTCAACGTCCCGGTGGCGCTATCAATGCTGTACATCGAGACGCTCGCCGAGCCGGAATTCGTCACATAGACGAACTTTCCGGACGGATGGATGACTATCGAGGTGGGAGATAGCTCCGTGGCTATCGTTCCTGTGGGCGTTAAGACCCCGGTCGTGGCGTCGATGGTGTACATCGAGACGCTACCTTCCGTGTCATTCCCCGTCCAATTTGCCACATAGGCGAACTTGCCCGCAGGATCCACAGCCACGGAGAAAGCGCTTGTTCCTGCGGCAATCGACCCTAAAGATATTAGGGCCCCGGTCGTGGCGTCGATGGTGTACATCGAGACGCTACCTTCCGTGTCATACGTCCAATTTGCCACATAGGCGAACTTACCCGCAGGATCCACGGCTACGGAGACAGGGCCTGGTCCCGCAGCAATCGTCCCTGTGGACGCTAAAGCCCCAGTCGTGGCGTCGATCGTGTACATGGAGACGTCGTTCGATTCGAAATTCGTTACATAGGCGAACTTGCCCGCAGGATCGACGGCCACGGAGGCGGGCCCTGTTCCTGCGGCGATCATCCCAATGGACGTCAAGGCCCCGGTCGTGCTGTTGATGGTGTACATCGAGACGCTGGAATCACCGCCGAAGCTGCCCGGCGGGAAAGCTCCCCCATCCGCCGCATAGGCGAACTTGCCGGATGGATCCACCGCCACCGAATTGAAAAACTCGGGAGTTCCGTTTGTCCCTGTTCCGTTTATCCCTCCTGTGGTCGACGTTAAGGCCCCGGTCGTGGGATTGATGGTGTACGTCAAGACGCTGCCAAAATCGATAGCCCACACATCCCCCGAACTCGCCACGTAGGCGAACTTGCCAGAAGGATCTACGGTCACGGAGTCGGTAAATTCGTCATTTACAGGCACCGGTGGTCCTATGAACGCCAGGGCCCCGGTGGTGGGGTTGATCGTGTACATGGACACGTAGTCCGCAACAGCGCAGCCGTCACTCGCCACATAGGCGAACTTTCCGGCAGGGTCCACAGCGATCGATTGCGGAGCTCCTGTCGTTATGGTGAAGGTCGACGCGTTCGAGCTACCCCCGCCGGGAGCGGGGTTGGTCACGGTCACGGCCGGCGTACCGGTTGAGGCGATGCTGGCAGCAGGGATGGCCGCAGTCAATTGCGTAGAGTTGACGAAGGTGGTGGCGGGCGCCGACCCGCCGAAGTTAACCATAGAAGCTGCAACGAAATTCGTCCCATTGATTGTGAGCGTGAAAGGCGCACCGCCAGGAACGGTACAGTTCGGCGAGATTGTGGTGATTGTGGGAGTGGGATTAGATCCGCCGGATGTAGGCTGATTGGTCGATGACGGACTGGTGCCGCCTCCGCATCCGGCAAGGAGCAAAAGGCTCACAATCCCCCCAACTGCAAGCTTTCTCACTAGCACTGCTTCGCTTTTCACGGCGCCCTCCCTTTCCACTTACCCACTTCCACATCAACGACCGTCGGCGAGATGCACACCCGCTTCAAAATGGAGAAGTGTGCATCCAACTTAGTCAGCGCACCGTTAGTCCTTCTCCTGCTCCAGCCTCGTCCCCTCTCCCGTGACAATCGTTTCCTGCGCCACGCTGAGCAACAAGAATCCCTTCCCTGTTTTTTCTTGCTTCAGAGCCGGCCCCCCTTCATGTGCCGATTGTCCCTATGAGCGTCAAGGTCCCGGCGGCACTATCAATGCTGTACATGGAGACGCTGTTCGAGCCGGAATTCGTCACATAGGCGAACTTACCGGACGGATGGATGGCGATAGACGTAGGAGTCGATCCTGCGCTGATCGTTCCGCTGAGCGTCAAGGCGCCGGTCGTGGTGTTGATGGTGTACATCGAGACGTCGCTCGAGCCAGAGTTCGTCACATAGGCGAACTTACCGGCAGGATCCACTGCCACGGATGAAGGATTTGTTCCTGCAGCCGTCAACCCTACAGACGTCAACATCCCCGTGCTGGCGTTAATGCTGTACATCGATACGTCGCTGGCGCCGGAATTCGCCACATAGGCGAACATACCGCTGGGATCCACGGCCATGGAGCCAGGGGCCGGTTCCGCTGCTATTGTTCCGGCTGCCATTGTTCCTATGGACGTTAAGGCCCCGGTCGTGGCGTTGATGGTGAACATCGATACGTCGCCAGCCGATCCAGGTGTGCCGCTCGCAGTCGCCATATAGGCGAACTTGCCAGATGGATCCACGGCTACCGAGACGGCAAAGCCTTCTACGGCGACCGTTCCTATGGACGTTAAAGCCCCAGTCGTGGCGTCGATGGTGTACATCGCGACATTGTTTTGGACCATACCGTCCCCATTCGCCACGTAAGCGAACTTGCCGGATGGATCCACGGCCACCGACAAGGGAACGCACAATCCCGGACAATTTCCGTCTATCGCTCCTGTGTACGTTAAGGCCCCGGTCGTGGCGTTGATGGTGTATGTCGCGACGCTGCCATCACTGTCGTAATCATCCCCCAAATTAGCCACGTAGGCGAACTTGCCAAACGGATCTACGGTCACCGATTCGGCGCTGTAATCTAGAGAGGGCGCCGGTGGCCCTATGGACGCCAAGGCCCCGGTGGTGGGGTCGATCGTGTACATGGACACGTAGCCGGCAACTCCGAAATCGCAGCCCGCATTCGCCACATAGGCGAACTTTCCGGCAGGGTCCAGTGCGATTGATTGCGGATCAACAGCTCCTGTCGTTATGGTGAAGGTCGACGCGTTCGAGCTACCCCCGCCGGGTGCAGGATTGAAGACTGTGACGGCGGCTGTCGCGGCTGCGGCAATGTCACTCGCCGAAATCTGAGCGGTGACTATCTCCCCGCCGCTATTGCTATCAAGAGTGGTCGACCGGTTGGTGCCGTTCCAGCGCACGACTGAACTGGCCACAAAATTTAGCCCAACTACCGTCAACTGATTGTTTACCGAATTGACGAACTGTTCTCCTGCGGGAGCGCAGCTTGGAAAGACTGAACTGATCGTCGGGACGGAGTTAAGGCCGCTCGTAATGGTGAGGTTAATCGCCTTGGAGGTGCCACCGCCGGGAGCGGGGTTGGTCACTGTCACGGCCGGCGTGCCGGGTGAGGCGATGCTGGCAGCAGGGATGGCCGCAGTCAATTGCGTGGAGTTGACGAAGGTGGTGGCGGGCGCCGACCCGCCGAAGTTAACTACAGAAGCTGCGACGAAATTCGTCCCATCGATTGTGAGCGTGAAAGCCGCCCCGCCAGCAACAGTACTGTTCGGCGAGATTGTGGTGATTGTTGGAGCGGGATTAGATCCGCTGGATGGAGGCTGATTGGTCGATGACGGACTGGTGCCGCAGCCGCATCCGGCAAGGAGCAAAAGGCTCACGATCCCCCCAACTGCGAGCTTTCTCACTAGCACGGTTTCGCTTTTCATGGCACCCTCCCGTTCCAGTTACCCACTTCCACATCACCGACCGTCGGCGAGGTGCACAACCGCTTCAAATGCAGAAGTGTGCATCCAACTTAGTCAGCGCACCGTTAATCCTTCTCCTGCTCCATCCTCGTCCCCTCTCCCGTGACAACCTTGCCCGTCTGAGTTAGCCCGCTGAGCACGGAGAATCTCTTGCCTCCGTCAAGGACGATGATGTTGGCTTTTGTACCATCCGCAGCGAAGAGCGAGCCGGTACAATCCGGATAGACCGTGTAGCTTCCGTTCGGCCACGAGGAATCGGTCCAGTCGTAGGATCCATCAAGGCTGCTTCCGGTCGCGCGAATGATGCCGCGCGTCCCTTCTCCGTTAAAGACGTCGAGGCCCATCTCGGCGACAGGGCCACCCAAGGCACTGTTCACGCCCGTCCTGAGGTAGGCATAGGTCCCTTTGAGGCTGGCAACGCTACAGGCCTGATCGTGGGCATGAACGTTGATGACAGCGCCTGGAATGCGTGCAAGAGTCGCGAGCATCGCGAAACCTGTCACGAGAAGAAAATACTTTCCGAACTTGCTCATTTTTGACTCTCCTTTCTTTTTTCGGCTCAGACTAGAGTTCGTGTCTCTGGGGCAACCGGGTCCTAGTATCCGGTTTGCCGACTTATCAGGACCTGAGAGAAGGCTCGCTGCAGGCTTTCTTAGGTCGCGACGCTTGCCTCAACCGTGGCGGGCGAGGCAGACATTCCCTTAAAGCAGCGGACACCTCTGGTATTCATTGATACAACTCCGCGGATGCCAGACCGGCAAAAATACCGCCGCCCGCAACCAATACGCTCCCATTCGGGAGCAGCGTTGCGGTGTGTCCCGAACGCCCGGTCTCCATCCCACCGGCAGCGCGGAAAGAGCCAGTCGCCGGATCGTAGGCCTCCGCGGTGGAATTTGCCTGGCCGCCGCCTGCTACCAGCACCTTCCCGCTCGGTAACAGCGTCGCTGTATGGAAAGTTCGGGCTTCGGCCATCGATCCGGTAACCGAAAACGATCCAGTAGATGGGTCGTAAACTTCCACAGTTGCGGTCGGGGCACTTGTACCCGTGGAAGTTGTGCCGCCGACGATCAGCACCCTACCGTCGGCGAGAAGCGTTGCCGTATGTTGTTCGCGGGCCGTCGCCATCGCACCGGTCATAGTGAAGATGCCAGTGGCCGGGTCGTAGACTTCCGCCGTGGCAACCGGGTCTGATGTAGATGTCAGGGCACCACCCACAATAAGCACTTTCCCGTTTTGCAGCTGCGTAGCGGTGTGCAGGAAGCGCCCCACGGCCATGCTTCCCGTTTGTGTGAAAGTGCCTGTGCTTGGATCATAGAGTTCGGCGCTGGCCAAGCCCGTTCCAGTTGGATCTTGATCGGCCCCTCCTGCAATCAGGACTTTGCCGTTCGCCAGCAAGGTCGCTGTATGATCCCCGCGGTTGGCCGTCATGTTGCCCGTCCCGCTGAATACACCAGCGGCCGAGTCGTAGAGTCCTGCCCCGTTGTCTGAGGCACTAGGTCCGTAGGCCCAAACGGAGTTTACAAAGCCCCCGGCTAACAAGACCTTTCCGTTCTGCAATAGTGTCGCCGTGTGACCGAATATTCCTCCGCCACTATCTCCAACGATCTCAGTGAAAGTGCCCGAGCCGGCGTCGTACACTTCGATCGATGAGAGGCCCACGTAACCGGCTGCATCGGTGTATGCGCTACTGTTCGAGCCATACGCCACGAGCACTTTGTTATCCGGTAGCAAGGTGGCAGTGTGCAGGCCCCGCGCCACGGTTAAATTCCCGGTCGGCGTAAATCCGCTGGAAGAGGTCGTCACGGTAACCAGAGCACTCGCGGTGACCGTCGTTTCCTCGATACTGGTGGCGACGACATGATAGAAACCACCAGCAGTCGGCGCGGTATAGAGTCCAACGCTGTTTATCAGCCCCCCAGCGCTCTCTTGAATTGTGAAACTTACAGACGTATTGGTCAGCCCTGAGACACTTGCCGCGAACGTCTGCGTCCCACCAGGACGCAGTGTAACCGCCGCAGGATCAATCGTTACTTGGGGCATCGGAACAGTTACCACGGCTGAGCCAATGGCAGCCGAATTGACCTGGCTCGTGGCTATGACATGAAAGGTGCCAGCCCCATTTTGTGGAGGCGTGTAGAGGCCCGCACTGTCGATCGTACCCCCATAGCTTTCTTCCACGCTCCATGTGACCGTAGTGTTGGTCGTTCCGCTGACCTTGGCCGTAAAGGCTTGTGTCGCATCCCGTAACACCGTGACGGAATTGGGTGTGACTGTCACGCTTATGAGCGAAGGAGGAGAAAGCGGAGTAGGTGCAGGCGAAGGGGTTGAACCTCCGCCGCATCCCCAAAGTCCGAATGCCGCGGCTATAGTCAGCGCCACCGCGATCCGATGAAATCCCGGGTTCATGAATGAGTTGGATCGCCCAAGGGTCCGTGAACTTTGCATGCTACCTCCGTCATGGTCAGTCGTTGTGCAAAACGGTAGGACCGCGTCCCGCGAGATTGGCGCGAAGGCGCTTGAGGCGCAATGGTCGGCGTATGATCTGTGTCTGTCTTGGTTCTGATCGTGCAGCTCTTTGAATTCAGGGGAGTTGCAGGGAGATCCGGCACATATTCGTTCAGCCTTTAAGCAATTGGTGATAGACTACCGGGCACGTTTGGAACCGCTGCTATGGTAGCCCCCGCCCGAACCCGCAGGATGCGCTTCGGCGCCTTCGAAGTGGACTTGCGTGCGTGCGAAGTGTACAAGCACGGGATCCGTCTGAAGCTTCAGGACCAGCCCTTCCAGGTACTCTCGCTTTTGCTGGAACATCCGGGGGACGTCGTTACGCGCGAGGACCTTCGCCAGAAACTGTGGCGCAGCGACACTTTTGTCGACTTCGATACCGGTCTGAACAGCGCGGTCAAAAAGCTGCGCGACGCGCTCAGTGATTCGGCCGACGAGCCTCGCTACATTGAGACACTGCCGCGCCGGGGCTATCGCTTCATTGCTCAGGTCGAAAATGGCGACGTGCCTGCAGCAGCGGTCGAAGAAAACGCCACACCCGTTCCCTCCTCCCAGCCGGCCCCGCGGAACCGGCGCCGCTTTGCCATACTTGCAGGTGGCGCAGCCTTGCTCATGGTTGTTGCGGCATTTGCTGCCTGGCGGGCGTTCGTCGCGCGCCCGGCACTGAATCAGACAGACGTGATTCTCCTAGCGAGTTTCGTCAACAAGACCGGTGACCCGATATTCGACAACCTGGACAAAGCACTCGAAGTCAAGCTTAGCGAGTCTCCATTCTTGAGCCTGCTGTCTGAGGCCGCAGTCCGCCAAACGCTGCGCACGATGCGCCATGAGCCGGATGAGCGTGTCACAGAGGAACTCGCTATCGAAATCTGCAAACGGCAGGGGCTCAAAGCGGTGGTGGTGCCAGAGATTGCTGCCTTCGGCAGCAAATACCTGATCACTTTGGAAGCGATCGACGCCAGGACACAAAAGTCCATCGCGCGACGCCAGGAAGAGGCGGACACTAAGGATCAAGTGATCGCTGCGCTAGGCAAGGCAGGCACGCAGTTGAGAAGGCAACTAGGCGAAAGTCTGAGCTCTCTCGAAAAGTACAATGCACCTCTGGACCTCGCGACCACCAGTTCCCTTGAAGCGCTGCAAGCTTACCGGACGGGACTGATGCGGAATCATTCGGGGAAGATCCGCGAGTCCATTCTCTTCTTTGAACGGGCTGTCGAGCTGGACCCGCAGTTCTGTTCGGCGTACGTGATGCTCGGCAGCTCCTATCACGGAGTCGGCGACGAGGAGGCTTCGCGGAAGAATTTTGCCCGCGCCTTCCAACTGAAGGACAAACGCCTCACGCAAGAGGAAAATTTTCTGGCTACGGCCACTTACTATTGGAACATAACCGGTAACCTCGAGAAGGAAAATGCGGTACTCATTTTGTACCAGCAGCTGTATCCGCGGAGCCTCAGTGCGGCCAACCTATTGGGGATCAATTACGCGCTGCTGGGGAGACAGCAGGAGGCGCTGCAGCAGTTCAACTGGACCATCGATCATTCGCCGGAGCCGTCCGCCTTTATCTACTCGAATAAGAGTCAAACGCTCATGTCTCTCGGTCGCTTTGACGAGGCCAAGAAATTACTCAATCAATGGCAGAAAAAAGGCTCTCTCTTCTCCTATCAGGTCGACATGCTCTACCGTATCGCCTTCTTCGAGAACGATACGGCCACGATGGACCGGCTTGCCAGCGAAGCTCCACCGGATGATGTCGGCTGGCTGCAATTGCAGATGCAGTTCGCATACCTTCGCGGAGACATGAAGAGGTTCCGCTCGTTCAGCGAAACCGCCGTGAACCTTGAGACCCGCGGCGGCCAGAAGCAAAACGCCGCCGACGAACTTGCTGCGCGTGCCCAGCTCGAATCGTTTCTAGGAAACTACGACTTGGCTCGCAGTCTCTGTCGCCATTCCGAAGAAGGGGATAACCACAGCCCTGTCGAGCTGTGGCGCTGCGCCGAAGCATTCGCGGACGCTGGCGAATCGACTCGTGCGGAAGCACTGGCGGCAAAACTGAACCGAATCGCTCCCGAAGACACCATCGAACAGAAAGTTCACCTGCCGCTGATTCATTCCATCATGGAGCGCCAGCGAGGAAACCCTGCCAGAGCCCCGGATTTGCTTGCGCAAGCCCAGGCAGCTGATTTCACGCTAGACGTGCCTTACCGTCTCGGGCAAGCCTATCTGGCTGCCAAGGAGCCTGCCAAGGCTGCCGTCCAGTTTCAGAAGCTCCTCGATAATCGCGGAGCGGGTTGGTGGCAAGTGTATGCGCCGCTTGCGCAGATCGGCCTGGGGCGAGCCTTTGCCATAGGGGGTGACCGCGAGAAAAGCCGCAAGGCCTACGAGGAATTCTTCGCCACTTGGAAAAACGCCGACCCCGACATCCCCATTCTGAAGCAAGCCAAAGCGGAGTACGCGAAGCTGCCATAGCCGACGAAGTCCTTATCGTGACGGAAAAGCGCTAGAGATCTGGAAGGGCTCCGAAGGCGCACTGCAGGCGCCTGCCCGCGGGGTCAAGGTCGAAGGTAGTCGGACACATATTCGCAACGAAGACAGCAGTATTTCGTATCTCGATCAATAGGAAAATCAATCAGCGACTTGGTTCCAACGACGAGACGCAAGAATCCCGCAATATCTCACGGCGTGGCGATACCGCTTCGGGATGTGTTGCGCCCATCGGTCGATAAATTCCGTAACCGTGCACACCACGGTCTGTCGTTGCTTTAGCCGTTTGTCCTTGTACCAAAACGAAACCAGTCCATTCGAAACATCCTGAATACGGCGTTCCGCGATAGGCGGACGTCTTGCGTAACATCCCGCATACCGTAAAAAGTGCTCCTTGCCCTTGAAACATTGAATGTGGATGCTCCACCATCGACCTTCCTCGCGTCTTAGCAGATGCTCTAGCTCGATATTAGTCAATGTTGAGACTAGGTTTACCCTCTACATCTCGCGTATCACCGACGAGAAAGACAACCGCCGCTATGAGCGGGTCAATCGTCGCAAGCCTCAGCTGAACGGTGGCGTCTATTGCCTCGATTTCTATGAAAATGGCAAGCGCAAGTGTGCCACCATCGGCACCTACATCAACACCGCCCTCAAAGCAAAGATGGAGAAGGGATCTGAGCTCCGCACTAGGCCCGGAGGCCAAAGCATCAACCGCCGCGCCGAAGTCCTTAGAGGAACTTCGAACGGCATTTATCCACGACAAAAAGATCGTTATCCGGCTGCGGAGCAACGCCGCTAATAGAACCGTGAAAACATTTCTGGAACGATTGACACAAGAATAGAGATAGGACACACTTACCCATCAAGCCGTGCTCCGCCTTTTCGTTCGCGCCGCGACGACTCTGGACTCTGCGATTCCAAGGAGTTGCAATGGCTCACCAACCCATACCGTTCCCCTCACCTCGTGATCAGCCGGAGCCTGTCCCTGGCTCGCATTCTCCCGCCAGGAGCTTTCCATTGGCGGAGCCGGCACGCGTCTGCCTTTCTCTTGCCGAGGACATGGCCGTATTGCGGGAACAGATGGGAACAGACGATCTGGATCTCGATGCCTTTCTGGATCAAATCGTCAAGCATGCACGGGCTCTCACCGGCTCAAACGGGGCTGCCGTTGCCTTGCGACACGGGACGGTCGTCCTGTGTCGGGCACGATGTGGTGAGACGAGCCCCTCGTTGGGTGCCCAACTGGATGCAGATTTCGGAATTTCGGGCGAGTGTTTGCGCACCGGCAAGGCTCTGCGCTGTGAAGATTCGGAGAGAGACCTCCGCCTAGACCCCGAAGTGTGCCGGCAACTCGGATTGCGTTCGATTGCAGTCGTACCAATCTTTGAGTCGACCACAGTCGCGGGTATCCTGGAAGTGTTTGCCAGTCAGCCCCACGCCTTCGATGATCGTCATCTGGAAATCCTCCAGCAACTTGCTGAACTTGTAACTACCGCCAGCGGACGCGTTACACAAGAAAATCAGGACACGATCTCCGAAGGCATCTTAGGGCCGAGGAGCGAGGCTAGGCAGGAGATTCCTGTGGCCGAGGTGAACTCGTATGCCTCGCCTTCTCGCAGCGAAAGGCTGAGGAAGTGGACAGCTCCTATTGCATTACGGCGGTATTACGATGCAGCAATTGCGATTTTCGCGCTTGCGGGCGTGCTCACAATCCTCGGTTGGAAGCCGTGGCGCAGAACGGAACGTGCCGTCGTCCCATCGACGGAGACCCTACCACAGGCCAGTACGGTGTCAGCAAGTGCTACAACAATGGAAGCTCGACGCCGGTTGAATATCGCAGAACCTAGAGCAGTCGGTCGAAACGTCACATCTCAGCCAGCGGCCTTCCCGACTCCTTCGGATCATTCGTCCAAGACGGAGGCAGAAAAGGTTGCTTTGGTCCAGCCCCTGTCCGACAAGGACAAGATCAAGGACACTATTGCCGCTCCATCCCTGTCAAGCCAAACCCGCGACCGCGTGGGGCCTGCTAATGCCGCGGAACCGCTCGCACCGATACCATCGATCGGCACTACGGGCCGATTCGGCAAGGATGCAGATGTAGTGGACAGCGCGCTTTCGGTACAGGCGAACCTTCCCGTTATGGCTTCACAGGGCGTCTCTGGTGGCGCGCTGGAGCGGAAAGTGCAGCCGATCTACCCGGCACAGGCGCGGTCTACGCGGTTGCAGGGAACGGTGGTCTTGCAGGTTGTGATTGACGAAGTTGGAGAGGTGCGAAATCTAAGGACGGTAAGTGGCGATGCTGTCCTTGCTCAGGCTGCCATCGATGCTGTGCGCCAGTGGCGCTACCAACCGTATCGGCTTAACGGCCAACCAATAAAGATGCCCACTCATATCACTGTAAACTTTACTCTGCCATGACACGCGATGACTTTATGTGCTCGACAGGGAACCCGATCTTCCCCTTCTGGTCGCCCGACGGGACCGGGCTGTCGGGCTCTTTTCCAGCAGCAAGCTGCAGAAGCGTCAGTGGACTACTTGATGATCCGAGAAGGCGGGGTTAACCGCCTTCTGGTGTCTAAAATGCTGAGCGCCTAATCCGTACACTGCTTGGCTCCCAAAAGAATTGTTCGACAGTCGAAAGGAATGTCTTGGTATCGAATTTGCCGAGTTTCTTGGCTGGTGCCACGGGTGTCATGATTGACCCCCTCTCAGGGGTTCCGAACACGCAGGAGGGGCGACTACAGCGTCATGTGTGTGCGGACATAACCTGCGCTCCGCTCGACGAAATAATGATTCCCCCCTGGTATCGAAAGTCAAACATTCGTCAGTGGGGTCACCGCCTTTTCAGGGGTGCTCCGCAGAGCACGCAAGCCGTACATCTCGTCATGGATAGCGGAATTCTCTTCGATGTTGTCTCCGCTCATGTGAAACAACTCCCGCGCACTCGTACAAGGGCTTCCTCAGCGTGCACAATGCGGTCTGGGAGTTTGGTCTTATCAACCTCAAAGAGGCGCTCCGAACAAAGCGACGATCGTGATTGATACTGTGCCCGCTGGGCAATCCACTAATTGGCGTAACATGTATGGTCCGCCGCCGAACTGCAAGAAGAATCGGAATTTCGTCAATCAGAAGCGGCATTGCGCTGGATTCGGAGCTTTGGTGTAAGATTCCAACTCTAGGCGCTCCCCGGCGCTTTCGGCCGACACAAACCAAGGTATGAGTGACCCAAAGGATAGGGAAAAGGACTCGGAGAGTCCAACCTTAGTACCTGATAGCCGTTCCGTTCCGATGGCGGCAATCCGTGCTCAATCACACCCTCCGAGTTCGGATGCAAACACGATTGCTTCACTAGGAGAGTCGCCATCGGACGCTCCCACCATGATCGAAGACAAAAAGTCCACCCCGCCCGCACCCTGGGACGCGCCCACTCTACCCAGTGTTAGTGGCTCGGGAGGCTTGCCGCCACCCAGACCAGCCAGCTCCGTCTGGCAGCTTCCGACCTTGCTTTCGGGGACGTTGCTGGGCGGACGCTACGAGATCCTTCAGACGGTCGGTGAAGGCGGTATGGGCGCCGTTTACAAGGCCGAGGACCGCGAACTAGGCCGTACGGTCGCTCTGAAAGTGATCCGTCCCGAGCTCTCCAGCAATCCCGACATTCTGCAGCGCTTCAAGCACGAAATTCTCCTCGCCAGTAAAGTTACCGATCGCAACATCATCCGCATTTACGATCTGGGCGATGCCGAAGGGGTTAAGTTCATCACCATGGAGTTCGTCGAGGGGGAAGATTTGCGCCACCTCCTGCATCGCCAAGGCAAGCTGCCGGCAGCCGAGGTGGTGGACATCATGGAACAGGCGGTCAGTGGCCTGCGGGCGGCTCACCGTCTGGGCATCATTCACCGCGATCTGAAACCAGGAAACATTATGCGCGCCACTGATGGCCGGGTGCTGGTCATGGACTTCGGACTCGCCCGCTCGATGGAAGGCGACGGCATGACCCGGACCGGGACGATGCTCGGGACGATGGAGTACATGTCTCCCGAGCAGGCCCAGGCGAAGGACCTTGATGCGCGCTCCGATATCTTTACCGTCGGCCTGATTCTTTACGAGCTGCTGACTGGCATCATGCCATATAAGGCCGAGAGCGCCATCGCCAGTCTGCTCAAGCGCACGCGTCAGCGTGCGATTCCGGTTTCGGATGTCGACAAAAACGTGCCCGGAGCGCTCAGCAACGTCGTGAGCAAATGCCTGGAGCGCGACCCCGCGCTTCGCTACCAGAGCGCGGACGACCTGCTCAACGACCTGTGGGCTTGGCGGGGAAAGAGCGGCGGCACTACCAGGGTTTCGGCCTCCTCCACCCAGCTGTGGATGAATCGCCTTCGCGAAGTACCTCGGCTGCAGGTTGTAGCTATCCTCGTGCTCGTCGGCGCTTTCGTGGGGGGTGCGGTCTGGTATATAGGCAAAGCGAAACCGTCAGCACAACAAGTTCATGAGCCGGTGTCGGTGCTGATCGCCGACTTCCAGAACAACACCTCTGACTCCGTATTCGACGGCACGCTCGAGCCGACCTTCAACCTTGCGCTGGAAGGGGCATCCTTTATTGCGGCCTACAGCCGTGGTGACGCTCACAAGACGGCCGAGGAACTCAACCCGGGATCGCACCAGATGGATGAGTCTCTGGCACGATTAGTAGCACAACGGCAGGGGGTCCACATTGTGGTGAGCGGTTCGGTGGCGAAGACGGGCGCAGGTTACAAGGTGCTTTGCAAAGTTATTGATGCCATCACCGGAAAAGTCATAAGTACGGAAGTGAGCGAAGCCTCTGACAAATCCGGCATACTCCGAGCCGTGGCAGCTCTCGCCAGCAAGGTCCGTACCGATCTGGGCGATACGACTCCTGAATCCTCCAAGCTCACCGAAGCCGAAACGTTCACCTCGGGCTCGCTCGAAGCTGCGCACGAGTACGCTGAGGCTCAGGAGGCCCGATACTCCGGCAAGACCGACGAAGCGATCAAGGGTTTTCGCCGTGCCATCGAATTCGATCCCAAGTTCGGCAGCGCTTACGCTGCTTTGGCTGCCCAGTATTGGAACCAAGGAAACCAAACGGAAGCCATGAATTACTACAGAAAAGCCTTGGAGCACATTGATCGTATGACCGATCGTGAGAAGTATCGCGCTCGCGGCGGTTACTATCTGGCGGTATCGGACGGTGATAAGGCTGTGGAGGAGTTCAGTGCCCTGGTGAAGCAATACCCTGCCGACAGTATGGGCTTAAGCGCTCTGGCTCACGCCTACTATCTGCGTCACGATATGTCGCACGCAGTGGAAGCCAGCCGCCGAGCCATGGAAATCTATCCCAAGAACCTCGTCTATCACAACAATGAAGCTTTGTACGCCCTGTTCGCCGGGGATTATGCGACCGCCGAGGGCGCAGCGCAATCCGTGCTGGCTATCGATCCTTCCTATGAAGACGCCCTCATTACGATGGCCTTGACGGAAACCGCAAAGGGCAATTTCGAGAAAGCCACTGAATACTGGGACAAAATAGGAAGCCTGAGGGCCACGGGCCCATCCTCGGCGGCGAACGGTCTGGCGGATCTCGCCCTCTATCGCAGCGACCCAGCACAAGCAATTGCGGCACTCGAAAAGGGCATCGGTGGGGATCTGGCGGCGAAATCACAAGTTGCTGCGGCCAAGAAATATGTGGTCTTGGCTGAAGCCTACATTATGCTGGGCAAGAAAGCAGAAGCAGAGCAATCGGTAAACCGAGCGGTGGCTATGAGCAAGGCCGATGTGCTCTTCCCTGCGGCGCGGGCATACGTGATGGCGGCCGAGTTTGGTAAAGCCACGGCGCTTGCCTCTGAGCTTTTAAAACAGCTCGATGAGGCCCCGCAAGCGTTCGGCAAGCTGATCGAGGGCGATATTCAATTGGCCCGCGGGAAGCCCCGGCCAGCCATCCAACTCTTTCAGGATTCCAAGCGGCTCTCGGATTCGTGGCTGGCGCGGTTCGATCTCGCTCGGGCATATGTCGAAGCGGGGGCGTACACCGACGCGAATTCAGAACTTGAGGGATGTCTGAAGCGTCGCGGCGAAGCGACCGATATCTACATCGACGAACAGCAGACCTTCCGATATTTCCCGCTAACTTACTACTATCTCGGGCGCACGCTCGAAGGACTTAAGAGCAACGGTGCCGCCGATGCCTATAGGAACTTCCTGGCGATGAAGGTTCCGAACGCCAAAGATCCCATGGTGGACGACGCCAAGAAACGCCTCGCGAAGATGTAATCTAGAACCGCCTCTGCAGTTGATCCTCTCAAGAAATCTTAATTGTCATGAAAAAAGGAGTGCTCGGTTGGCGCACTCCCTTTGTATTTGGTGACAGCTTGGGCTCTAATGCGACCCTGTAATCGTCACGTTGTCGAGCACGTATTGCGCAGTGCCATCCTGGTCAGTTCCGGTTGCGGTAATCCGGAAGTAGAAGGTGTTCGCCGGCAATGAACCGAGTAGGAACGAGAAACTCATGTACCCGGGCGCCGGCGGAGTGAAGCTGCCCACTGTCAGGGGTTGCGGACTGCTGAACGAGGGATCCGTATCATACTGCAGCACGAAACTCTGCCCTGAAGAGCAGGAAGTCTGCTGGCAATCGTTGTTGAATTCGCGGAAGCTGATCGAAGCGTTCGAGATGGTTGGGTTGTTGGCGATCGAGAAAGAATAGTAGTCCCCGCTCGCCACCTCGGCCGGATCGATGCACAGAGCGATTACGCATCCATTGTTGGACATTCCGTTGGGGTTATTTCGGGAGTAGCCGAAGGAGCCGCCCGTAACGTTCGGAGCCGCGAACGACGCGGGCGCCGTCTGCGATCCTGCTCCCATAGGCACGTTGTCGAAGTTATATTGCAGGAGCGTCGTCGTGCCGCCGGGCGCCGCAAGTGTGACCATGGTGGAGTACACCGACTGGTCGCTTAGCGTCACCACGATGTCATAGCAGCCCGCCGAAGCTCCTCCAGTAGCCCAGTTCACCGTGTAAACGGCAGTGCTAGGCTCGAAGTTGAATGTCCCGGTATTGCTGACGCGGTCATACAGGACTGTGCTGGACGCACCGGACGGCGGAGCGCCGGCACACGCCGTGTTGGCGTATACCGACACATTGCTCAAATTGACGCTTTGTGAGGCGTCTGGCTGGCCGTTCGGCAGCGTCAGTGCCCACATCACCGGTATGGTAGACCCTGTGTCGAAGGTGCCGGAGTTGCTGGGCGCCGACGCCGGGGTTGCTGTAGTCAACGGAGCGTCAAAACCAGCGAGTGTGTCCGTCGTCAAGTGGACGATGGTGGACCACTGCGCCGTGTCATTGGTGGTCAGCACAACGTTGTAGCAGCCAGCCGACATTCCCGTCGTGCTCCAGTTAAACGTGAAACTGTTGTTCGCAAAACTGAACGCGGAAGTGTTCGTGCTGGAGTTGTACAGAATCGTTCCGTTGCCTGACGACGTACCGGTGCAGGTTGCATTCGGGTACGCCACGATCGAGGTTAGAGTTGTAAGGTCCGAGATAACCGTGTTCGAAGCATCCTGCAACTGCCATGCGACCGGGACGGTCGTGCCCAGCGTAAAGTAGCCGGAATCGATCGGCGTATAGCTGCCCGAAGGATACGGAGTCCTGACCGCGTTTTGCAGCGGAGGCTGGAACCCGGTGAACTTATAGATCACCAGGTAACTCACGCTGGGATCAGGATTGGTGGCGTTGCCTGCCTGATCGACGGCATGCACGCTGAACGTTGCAGGACCGACCGGTGTAGCGTTGTAAGGCGACCCCGCTGGAGTGGGCGTGCAAGTCACGGTATCTCCGCCCGAGTTGTCTCCGCAGGTAAAGCTGGGAGTAATCGGTTGGTTGAGGATATAAGTGGTCTGCGTCGGCGCCGTGATCATGACCGACGGTGTGGTCGTATCGATCTCCACCGGGCCGAATGATCCATTCCCGACGTTGCCGGCGACATCCTGGCAACTTCCATTTGCCGTATAGGTCCCCTGACCGCCGTAGGTTGTGTTTCCGGTAAGGGATCCGGGCTGCGGGCCGGAGAGCGCATCATTACAGGAGAAGGTCACCACCACGGACTGGTTCGTCCAGGTTCCCGGGGTATAGACGGGACCGTTGGAACTACCGAGGTTCCCGACAGCGGTCACCGTCGGCGGCGTCTTGTCGATCAGGATCGTCCCAGACGACAATGGCGCGTTAGTAGCAACGTTACCTGCATTGTCGGAACAAGTCCCGGTCGTGCTGGTGCCGGCGCTCGTCGTTCCCTGAGTAAAGGTTTGCGGCGCGGTTGGAGAGCCTGCCGCCACACCTGAGTTGACGTGCAGAAGCGAGGCGTTGTCGTTGCAGGTGTACTTGACGGTAACACTCTGGTTCGTCCATTTACCCGGAGTGTAAGCGCTGGAGTCAGCATTGGTAGTCGCCACTGTCAGCACTGGTGGCGTCTGGTCAATCATAATGGGCGAGAAGGTGACGGTGGAGACGTTGCCCGCCTTGTCTGTGCATGTGCCGGTTGAACTGCCATTTGCTGTTTCCGTGTTGAATATCTGCTGCAGTGGCGCATAGAATGCCACCCCGGAGTTGGCCACTGGGGAGAGGTCATCGACACAAGTGTAGGTGACCCTCACATTCTGATTGGTCCAGGCTCCCGCAGTGTATGGGTTGAGGCCGGCAACCGCCGTCGCCGACAATGCCGGCGGCGTCTTGTCGATCATGATCGGCCCGAACTGCGCTTGGACCGCGTTATTCCCGGCGAAGTCCTGACAGTTGGCGGTCAGGGTCGCGCCCGTGGTTTCCGCCGTGAGGGTTACGGTGGCTATCGAGGTCAAAGCGCCCTGCTGGGTGTAGGTGAGCGTTGCTCCCGCGACTGGAATGCCAGTGATGATGGGATTCGTCACCCCGCCGCTGATGAGTGGGCCCGAAAGGTTGTCAGTACAGTTGAACTGCACAGTCACGTTCTGGTTCGTCCAGGTTCCGGCCGTGTAGGCGGAGCTGGGAATGATTGTGGGCGGCGTCTTGTCGATGTTGACCGTTGGCATGGACGAAGTCGGCGCCGTGAAAACTGCAGTATTTTTGGCATAGTCAATGACCGTCACTTGGCCACTGAGATTCTTCCCTTCCGTCGAAAGCACGAGCGGGTTGGGAACGCTGGTGTTCACTCCGGAGAGATTGTCGCCGGTGGTGTAGCTGAAGGTAACCGGCAATTTGTTCCAGCCGTATTGATTCGGGGCAGGACTGGCGTTGTTGAACGTCAGCGTCGGCGGGACGGTGTCGACGATGATATTCGGAGCTGTGCTGCTCGGCGTCAACTGCGGTTCGGAAACAGGTATGGCAATGGCAGTCACGGTAGCGGCGGGGCTATTGACGTACTGGCCGGTGGCTTTTGCGGTGAAGGTCACGTAGCCGTTTCCGCTCATAGCCGTGCAATTGAAATTGAACGTCTGATTCCCGTTGCCCGAGATCGTGGAGGGGCCTGGACTTGGGCTGCCGCAAGTCACGATCGGCGTGGGGCCGGACGGGGTTCCTCCGGAAGCCTCATTCACGGTCAGGGTGGGAGCGACACTGGTAGCGGTCGCCGGGCCCTGGTTGCTGATCGTGACCGAGACCGTCGCCTGATCTCCCGCTTTCATATAGCCCGTGCTGCCCACTTCGTTCGTAATCATCGGGTCAACGGAGGAAATACTGAATTGGTTGACCTCGATAGTCAGCTCCTGCACGTCGAAGGACGGCGTGGGGCTACCACTTGTTTTGGCTGAGTCCTGGACCTGCACAAAGAAGGGATAGGTGCCCGTTGCTTGCGTCACTGTGCCGGTGCTGATTTGGCCGGACTCCGTAAGGCTCAGAGGAGAAACCGGCAATGTAAACGGTCCCGCTCCGCTCACGGGAACAGGGTCCGACGGATTCGCCGGGATGCTCCACTCAGTTGCACCTATGCCGCCCAGCGACGACAGAGAAGCGCCGATGTAAGGTTGGCCGACCACCGCAACTGGCAGCGCCGTGGTCTGAATCGTCAGAGACGTGGCAGCCTGGCCATTTGAGTCATTATTCTGCCCGGCAGCAACGGTTTTGAATGGAGTGGTTTGCGATGCTGGCGGAGCCACCACGCGCAACGTAACCCGATTCCCCTCGCCAGGAGATAAAGATAACGTCGAATTGCTCGGGTTGGACGGATTTCCGCTGCCAGTCCCGCTCGTAACGAATGCCGGGTCGCTGATGTTGGCGACAACTATGGTTTCCTGTTGCACATTGAGGGCGCAAGTGGGATTTCCGGTATTCGAGTCACGATTCGCCACGGGGCTCTCATACACCTTGTGCTGGACCAGTTGGCAAACCGAACAAGTGAATCCGCAACTGTTGGGGTTGGAGGAACAACTTGCCGGGCAGCATTGCACGCCGGTGGATTTTGCGAACTCCGAGGTGTTGTAACTGGAACTGGTATTTCCCTTGTTGTTGACGTTCCAGGTGTAGTCGGTTACCCCTCCATCCGATGGATCCGTGATCTTGGGGGTGAAGATTTCTGGACTGACAATTTTTGGGGTGTTTATTTTTGGGGTGTTGATTTTCGGAGTATTGATGGTGTCGACGATCGTGGGGTTGACCACCTGGACTGAGTAAATCGGCGAATTGTTGGCCACGGTGACGATCGTGGGCGTGTCGATCTTCGGCGTATTGATGGCAGGGGTGGCGATCTTCGGTGTATTGATGAGAGGAGCGCCAATTTTCGGGGTGTTGATGGTCGGATCAGGCGGGCCGTCAACCGTCGGGTCGTAAGTTTCGCCCGCAGTGATTGACAACGCTCCGTAAGGGGATGAGGCGTCTGGGTCGCTGTTATCAGTCGACAAGAAATCCGGATTGGCGACCGAAGGATTGGAAGGATCGCTATTGATTGTCGCCAGGGCTTGCAAACCTGCGAATATCGGCGGTTGGCCTGAAGCCGGTATCCCCGTAGTTTGCGCGACCAGCACGGGCACACTCGGGGCCGTGGCGCTGGAAGTTACGGTGATTGACTGGGTGAAGGTTGTCTTGGGATTCACCGCGATGTCGAGGAACGCAGTGCAGCCTGTGGGCGATAGGCTTGCGGTCCCGCCAGTGATTGTGCAGGTTGGAGTTTGACCTGAGGTTGAGGTCACTCCCAGCAGGATTCTGTAGTAGGACGGCGCGCCTAGAGGAGTGGTGCTCAAGGGACTGACAGTATTCTTAACGAGCAGAGAGAATGAGCGCGTCGGCACCGTGCTGCTTAACTGTTTGGCGTTTTCACGGAACCGGACGATTAGACCGTTGCTGATGCGCGAGGTGTAAACGTTCTCATTGCGATCTCCACTGTAGGCGGACTCAGTTCCATTGTCTGCAGCGACCGTTGTACAAGCGGGCTGAACCGTCGAGCACGTAGGACAAGCGTTCCCACTGCCAGAGTAAGTGCTGGTGCCGCCGGTTCCATTGTTTGGTGGCGCATATATAGTCCAGTTCTGGCTTCCATTCACAATGGGAGGCGGAACCACGTCCCGGTTGTCCGTCCACGTGATGTGGAAGTCAGGCGCGAGGGTCGCACCGGTTGCAGGATCTTTTCCTTGCGTGTTGAAGGCCCATCCGGTACCGGATGGGACGATATTCTGCGCACCAATGTCGATATAGTCTCCGACGAATGGCAGTGTGCCCTGGGCAAACAGGGGCAGGTTCGGTGGATTGAAAAAACCCTGCTCGACTTGTTCGTTATCGACGTCGTTCACCCAAAACGGATACTGCGATACCTGGAAAGACGGAACTGGCGTATTCGTTTGGGTAGTGGGATCAATCATCGCGCCGAACACGTCGATAGTGTGGCGGATGCCGGAATTCGGGTCGAGAATGTTGGGCGTAAATACAGTCGCATACGTGCCTGTGTTGGTGGGAACGAGGGTGCTGCCCGGAATCGGAACGCGCTGTGCGGTCAGTTGCGAGAGATCGGTGCAGGTGTTCCCGGAAGGGCAAGTCAGAACGCTTTCTTGGTTGTCGTTGCGCGAGTCATACCACGCCAGCATCATTTTGCCGAAGGCAAAGGACAGCGCCGGCATAAACTGGTGGGCATAAGCTGTAGTGGTTGGGGATGATGCGTCCACCACATACGGCTTCCCCCAGGTTTTGGAGCCGGAAGGAAGCGTGGTGACCATGATGCGTGAGCCATAGGTCCCGGAAGTGGGACCATTCACACGCTGCGAATAGGCGAGCCATACCCGACTGCTGGCATCCACGGCGATGCTGGGCACATCGAGGGATCGAAACTCGTTTCCAGACGGCTCGTCGAAAGCGCTGCCGGAGGGATAGGAAGTGCTTGCCTTGACAAATGTGACGACAGGGCTTGTGGAAACGAACGAATTACCGCCATTGGTCGAATAGGCATACTGAATCGCGTCCGGCTGATTTCCGTCTGCAATTTGCCTCCATGCAACGTGCACATTCCCGTTGCTGGGATCGATTGTCGCAACCGTCCCTTGGGCCAACTTCTCGCTTTGGCTGAGGATCTCAGGGTGACTCCAGGTGGCTCCGCAGTTGGTGGAAACTGAAACTTTGATTTTGGAACTAGGATTTTGGGAGGGAGTGAACTGTGTCCAGACGATATAAACGTAACCGCTTTGGATGGTTTGTCCATTGATCTTGCAGGTAGCCGTCCGGTTCGTGCGAGGAATATCAACCGCTACCCAAGGTTTATCGAGGAATTGCCCCGTAGTGCCGCTGTCAAGGAGAGTGGCGCTGATGTAAGCGAAAGAGTTTCCATTCTGAGCGCCGGAACTGCCCTGTAAGATCGCCGCATTCCCATTTCCTTTGTTGTTCTGGTCTTGAAACACGGATACGAAGACTCCGCTGGGCGCGTGGGTACCTCGGTTGAATACGAGGCCACTCAGATAAAAAAGTCCGTGAGTTCCAGCGCGGGCGGTGGGGTCAGTAGCAACGGTGAACTGATGAAGAGGAGAGGCAGTTCCCACCGCCGACGTGTCCTGAGGGTAGCCCGGCAGCAGAGTGCTCTTCCACGTTTCGCCTCCGTCTATGGAAGTGAATACCCCGAGCCAGGCATCGCCAGTCTCGTTGGGAGATTCACTGTTGGGTATGTCCACCGTACGGTAGTCATTCGCGCCGGCCAGCAAGTGCTCCGGGTTGCGGCTGGAAACCGCCATTGACGGTTCGTTCTGGCGTTGCAGGAAGGGATCGCCCGACGGCCATTGCGTTCCCGACACCATGTTGATGTTCTGCCCTGCAACAACTTGCGCCCACAAAGTGCCAGGCATCAGTGCCAGGCAAACAATTCCAGCTGACCAACAGATTTTTCTCAGCTCATAGGGAAAGAGACAAACGACCGCAGAGACGGAATGGCGAGACACAGCTCCTCCATAGAGTTCCGGCTGACTTTAGATTGTGCTTCTTATGAATAACCACATCCGGCGTGGGGGCACCGGAGTCAAAAAGATTCCGCGAGGATGATACATCAAGAAGGGCTATGCCCAAGAAAAATCTGACCGGAGGAGAAGGGAGAGGAAGGATCTCCTCAAAAAGGCGGGGATCGGGTGGCACGGCTGGCATGGGTTCCGCAGGGGCTTGGCATCGAATCTGAACCGCCTGGGCGTGGATGATTCGGTGATCCAGCGCATTCTGCGGCAAAGCACAGTAGCGACTACGCAGAACCACTACATTAAGACCGCATCGCCCGATGCCGCAGCCATGAGACAGTTCTCCGAAGCCTTACTGTGCTCCACTTGTGCTCCAGTTGAGCCAGATAAGGTCGGGTCAGTCGTCCAGTGAGACCAGTTAAGTGCTTTTGTACCAATTGGATGGCGGAGGGAGAGGGATTCGAACCCCCGGTACGGTTTCCCGTACAGCGGTTTTCAAGACCGCCTGTTTCAACCACTCACACATCCCTCCGACCAGGTAAGGCAACAACAGCTCTAGTTTACACTCGACTTCGAAGGAAACACTAAGTGGAATCACGGGACAGGTCTCACTCGGATCGTCTTCCACTTCTGAGATTCCGTGACACGACGACTTTTGCCAGTCTACTTAAGGCCGAAGGCCCGAGAATGAAACTCCATAACCTCAGTGAAGTGAGCCAGGAAATAGGACAGGCTATGGTCGCCGCGATAAGGACGATAATCGTGCTTTATACCTTCTTTCTGCAGCTGTTCGTGCAGAGCGGCGGCGCCTTTTTCAAAGCCATAGTTATCGTCCTGACCGCAGTTGAAATATATGGCCAGCCGTCGCAGAGCAGCTTGGTTCCGGCCCGCAAGACTGAACGGACTGTTTTCTTTCCAGTGGGCCACTTCAATCGGGCTGCCAAAAACTGCAGCTAGCATTTTCCCCATTGGAGCGCCGGAGCGGGCCGCAGTATCGAGCTCCTGTGGAGATTCAGTGATCAGGGCGGCGCTTTGCGCGCTGACAGCTGAGAACATTTCGGGATGAGAGAAGGCAAAACGTAGCGCGCCATAGCCTCCCATGGAGATGCCGCTAATCGCCCGATTATTCCGCCCCTTGCCGATGCGGTATTTCGTTTCGACGAGCGGGATGAATTCTTGCAGAAAGAAATCGCTGTAGCGCACCGAGCCGTCGGCGGAATTGATATAGAACGTCCGTCCGCCTTCGGGCGCAACGATGAGAAATTCTCCCATCTTGTGCTGCCCGCGAAGATCGTCGAGAAGCGTCCATCCACCGCTGTTAAACAGGGTCTGCTCGTTGTCGCCCAGACCATGGAGGAAGTACAGCACGGGATATTTCTGTGCGGGGTTCTGCTTTGCGCCGGCATCGTAGCTGGCGGGAAGATAGACACAATAGTGAACAGGATGTTTTAGGATGCGGCTGTTCAGCGCGTTGCAATCGATGCGGCTTTGAGCGTTAGCCGCAAGCGAACCAGCAAAAGCTGTGAACAGGAGGATGATTCGGAGCCGGCGATCCATCAATTCAGTTTACTCGTAGCGCAGAGCTTGTACGGGATCGAGACGGGCTGCGCGCGCCGCCGGGTAGAGGCCGGCAGCGAGACTGACGAGGAAAGAAAACAGCAGCGCGAAGGCTACCAGCCACAACGGCACCGACCAGAAATGTTCTGCTGGAAAAGACTGGTTCTTGAGATACATGTTGGTTCCCACGTTGATGACCTGACCGATAGCCCAACCCAGAGCGACTCCGACGATGCCGCCGAGAATACCCATGGCGCCCGCTTCAGCGAAGAAAAGTTTCTTAATGTCACCGTCACTGGCACCGATTGCTTTCATAATGCCAATTTCGCGGCGGCGTTCGAGGATGGCCATCACCAGCGTGTTTACGATCCCGATGAAAGCGACCGCCAGGGCCAGGCTGCCGAAGATTCCGAGAAACACGTCCAGCACTTTAAAGAACTGCTGAATACTGCGGCTGGCATCAAGGATAGAAAAGGTGTTGAAACCCATTTTCTTGATGGCGTCTTCGACCTTCTGCACCTGGCTCGGATTTTTAACTCGCACACTCACCGAGGAATAGAGCGGCTGATCGGTGGTGGCCCGGGAGATTTCGCGCAAGTCCGTAGGCTGCATGACATGCAGGCTCTCGGCCAGTCCGAGTGGAAGAAAAACTCGCGCTCGAGTGGGCCCGCGCATGCTCTCGGGATCAAGATCGGCCACGCCGACAATCTTCAGCTTCTGCTCACGCGAAACGACGGAATACGCTGCACCCGCAAGACCATTATCTCCTGACGCAGCAGTGTGGTCATTCACAGTTGTCGACGCTGCGGGTTGTGCCGCCTCACGCTGGGCATAGCGCATGGTCAATTCCTTGCCAAGAAGCGGGGGGGCGAGTTCGGCTACTTTGGTCTCGTCAACACCAGGCTTTGGAGTCTTCCCCAATAGCTCTTCGGCAAACGCTTTCTGAAGAATCGCCTCGGGCGCAACGTCGGACGAAAAAAAATTTCCCTGCACTGATTCGAATGCGTCGTTCGATTTTGCAGAAGCAGGCAGCGCCGCGATCATGGTTAGATGAGGCTTGTCGGCGTAGCGCAGTTCGGTGATGAAGCGGATGTCGGGATAGGCCTCCAGCACGTTCGGCAGTTTCTCGATCTCCTGCCGCGTGGGTTCGTCGAGGATGCGACTTTCGGCAGGGGCGGGCCCGTTGCGTTGTTCCTCGCGGCCGAAGTTGCGCAGATCGCGGCGTGAGGTGACAACCACGGTATCAAACAGACCAGACTTCATCAGCCGCCGCGACGCGAGCTGTTGAAGGCCAATGCCCAAAGAGAGCATCGCGACCAGCGACGCGACGCCCACGGAAATGCCGATAGTGGTGAGCGAATTCCGTAGGAGGGATTCGCGCAAATTGCGCAGCGCGAGTTCGGTCAGATCGGGAAGCTTCATAGTCCTTGCTCCGCTGCGGCATGCTCGACCGCGACCGAATTGGATTCATCGCCAATTAGTTTGCCATCGGCCAAAAAGATGAGGCGCTGGGCGTAACGCTCGGCCAAGGCGCGCTCGTGCGTCACCATGACGACCGTCATTCCCAATTGTCGATTGAATTCACGGACCATGTTCATGATTTCGGTTCCGGTGTGGCTGTCGAGATTGCCGGTGGGCTCGTCGGCAAGCAGGAGCTTAGGGCGGTTGATGAGCGCACGAGCCAGTGCGGCCCGCTGTTGTTCTCCGCCGGAGAGTTCGCTGGGGCGATGGCTCATGCGCGCCTGCAGGCCAACTCTCTCCAGAGCCTCGCGAGCCATACTGTCCCGTCTTGCGCGATCGATTTCGGCAAAGCGCATCGGCAATTCCACATTTTCCGCGAGCGTCATGCTGGCGATCAGATTGAACGACTGGAAAACCATTCCCACGGTATGCAGCCGATACCGCGCGAGTTCCTCCCGTGAGAGTTGCGCTAGATCTCGCTCGTGAACTATCACGCTGCCCGACGTAGGGCGGTCCAGACCTGCGATGAGATTCAATACCGAAGATTTTCCGGAGCCGGAACTGCCCAGCAAAGCGACGAATTCGCCAGCGCGCACTGCAAGAGTCACGCCATCGACAGCTCGGATGAGAGTCTCACCCATGCGGTAATGGCGGCAAAGTTGTTCGGCCCGAATCGCCGGAGCCTTGATCGCCGGAACTTCGATCACCGGGGTGCCGCTCAGAGGAGTTCTGTCCGTGCTACTCATCACGCTAGCGAACCTCTCCCCTGAGCACGCGCAACGCGTCGGCGGCTTTCACATCGCCATTGCGCGCGGGGCCGGAGTTGCCGTTCGCATCCCTCTCAAGCGTGTCTCCCTCGCCAGGCGCGAGAAACAGGTTCTCCTCAACCCCATGCTGTCTCGTGTAAAGATCGTAGTAGCGGCCTCGTGCCGCGTGGAGTTGTTCGTGCGTGCCTCGTTCCACGATTTGTCCTTGCTCCATCACCAGAATCTGGTCCGCGCGGCGGATGGTCGAAAGCCGGTGCGCGATCACAAAAGTTGTCCGCCCCTGCATGAGGTAAGAAAGTCCGTGTTGGATCATCTGTTCCGATTCGGAGTCGAGGCTCGAGGTTGCCTCGTCGAGAATCAGGATGCGAGGCTCGGCCAAAATTGCTCGGGCAATCGAAATCCGCTGGCGTTGGCCACCGGAGAGCTTTACGCCACGTTCGCCGACCACAGTGTCGTACTTGTCGGCGAAAGATTCGGCGAATTCATCCACGCGGGCAATGCGGCAAGCGCGCAGGAACTCTTCTTCATTGGCGCCAGGGCGTGAAAACGCGACGTTCTCGCGAATCGTTCCATCAAAGAGAAACGATTCCTGCAACACGACGCCGAGGCGCGTGCGGTAAGCGTCGAGACGGACCGTGCTCAAATCCGTGCCCTCTACCAGAATTCTGCCTTTGGTCGGCACATAAAAAGCGGAGATCAAGCCGATAGTTGTGGATTTTCCCGAGCCCGAGGAACCCACGAGTGCGGTTACCGTGCCAGGCTCGGCTCGGAAGGAGATACCGCGCAGCACGTCGTGAATTCCATCGTAGGTGAAACTCACATTGTCAAACTCGATTCGTCCCACGATGTCGCCCAGCGGCACGGCACGCTTAGGATCCTGGTCTTCCGGCCGCTCGCGCATAATTTCCTGCGTCCTTTCGAGTCCGGCCAGCGCTTCTGTAAGCTGAGTTCCTATGGAAACGATCTGCATGATGGGCGCTACCAGAAAACCCAGCAACAAAGTGTAAGAAAAGAAACCACCGACCGTCAGGGTGCCCGCGGCAATCTGATGCGTGCCTACATACATGGTGACTGCCCCCACACAGCCGAGCAGCACACTTGCCGAAAGGCTCATGACCGAGGTCGCGGTGAGGGTGCGCATCACGTTGTCGAGCAGGCGGCGCACTCCGGTGGCAAAGATCGCTTCCTCGCGCTCTTCGGCGTGATATCCCTTGATCACGCGCACGCCGCCGAGCGATTCCGTTAGTCGGCCAGTGACCTCGGCATTAATCTTGCCACGCTCGCGAAAAATTGGCCTGATGGTCGCGAAGGCCTTATTGAGCGCCACCGCAAAACACAGCAGCGAGCCGACCGCGATTAGCGTCATCTGCGGACTGGTGCGGAACAATAGAACAAGCGCGATCCCAGAGGTGACCAATCCTCCGGCGAAGTCCACCAGGCCGGTGCCCAGCAGGTTCCGCACGCCCTCCACGTCGCTCATGATGCGCGAGACCAGGTTGCCGGTCTTGTTGCCGTCGTAAAATGCAACCGGCAGCCGGGAGATGTGGACCTGCACCTGTTCGCGCAACTCTGCGATCAAACGCTGCGCCGCTTTTGAGAGCAATTGCGTCAGCGAAAAGGAGGTGACGCCCTGCACCACGGTAGCCGCCAGCACGACCAGCACCAAC